>NZ_KB897785.1:0-268233 GCF_000377145.1 Streptomyces sp. CNT372
GTCATGGAGGCGATGCGGTCGGCGGGGAGGGTGAGGTCGAGGGGGAGGTAGGCGCCGCCCGCGCGGACCACGGCGTGCAGGGCGATGAGCAGGTCGAACGAGCGCGGGAGGGCGACGGCGACGACGGCCTCCGGTCCCACGCCCCGGTCGGCGAGGAGCCGGGCGAGGCGGTTGACGCGGTCCTCGAACGCGGCACGTGACAGTTCCGCGCCCTCGAAGACCAGGGCCGGTGCGTCCGGGACGCCGGCGCACCGGGCTCCCTCCGCGACCAGGTCGGCGAGGGTGGCCGGGCCGTCGAGCGGGTGCGCGGTGTCGTTCCAGCCCCGCAGCACCGCCTCCCGCTCGGCCTCGTCCAGCAGGTCCACCGACGACAGCGGCGCGTCGGGCCGCTCCACCACCCGTTCCAGCAGCCGGACCAGACGGGCCGTCAGGCGCTCCGCGCCCGCCCGCTCGAACAGATCCGTCGCGTACCGCACCCCGCAGGTCATGCCCGGGTGCGGGCCCGGAGCGCGGCGGAACAGGATCTCCAGGTCGAACTTGGCGGCCCCCGGGACCGCCGCCGCCTCCTCCGCCCTCGCCCCGAACAGCGTGCTCAGGTCCGGACCGCCGCCCTCGTAGGCGACCATCGTCTGGAACAGGGGGTGCCGGGAGAGGGTCCGCTCCGGGTTGACCGCCTCCACGACCGCGTCGAACGGCAGCTCCGCGTTGTCCAGCGCGGCGAGGTCCCCGGCGCGCACCCGGCCCAGCAGTTCGGTGAAGCTCGGGTCGCCGGAGAGATCGGTGCGCAGCACCAGGGTGTTGACGAAGAAGCCCACCAGGTCGTCGAGGGCGGTGTCCCCGCGCCCGGCGACCGGGCTGCCGAGGGGGATGTCGTCCCCGGCGCCCAGCCGGTGGAGCAGGGCGGCGACGGCCGCGTGCACCGTCATGAACATCGTCGCGCCGGACTCCGCCACCAGCCGGTCCAGACCCGCCACCAGCTCCGCGGGCAGCTCGGCCACCACGGTGTCGCCCGTGTGCGTCGGCACGGCGGGGCGGGGCTTGTCGGTGGGGAGGGCGATCTCATCGGGCAGACCCGCGAGGGCTTCGCGCCAGTGCGCGGCCTGGCGCGCGGCGAGGGAGTCCGCGTCCGCCCGGTCCCCCAGCAGTTCCCGCTGCCAGAGGGCGAAGTCCGCGTACTGCACGGGCAGTTCGGCGAACTGCGGCTCGTGCCCGGCGGCCCGGGCCCGGTAGGCGGTGTCCAGGTCGGCCAGGAGCGGCCCGGTCGACCACTCGTCCGTCGCGATGTGGTGCAGGACGAGGACCAGGGCGTGGTCGTCGTCCGCCGCGCTCAGCAGGGTGACCCGCAGCGGCGGTTCGGCCGCCAGGTCGAACACCCCGCCCGCCGCCGACTCCACCGCCCGCTCCAGATCCTCCCCGTCCGCGACCCGGCGCGCGGTGAACGGCACGGTGACGGCGGCCGGGTCCAGGACCCGCTGATAGGGCTCGCCGTCCGCCTCCGCGAACACCGTGCGCAGCACCTCGTGCCGTGCCACCACGTCCGCGACGGCCGCACGCAGCGCCTCCGCGTCCACCGCCCCCCGCAGCCGCAGGGCGCTCGGCAGGGTGTAGGTGGCGCTCGGGCCCTCCATCCGGTGCAGGAACCACAGGCGCTGCTGGGCGTACGAGAGCGGCAGCCGCTCCGGACGCTCCGCGGCCCGTGCCAGGACCGGCCGCTCGGCGGCCGTGCGCTCGGCGAGCCGGGCCGCGAGCGCGGCGACCGTCCGGGCCTCGAACACGTCCCGGACCGAGCAGGCCCCGCCGTCGGCGCGCACCCGGGCCACCACGCGGGTGGCCAGCAGGGAGTGGCCGCCGAGGGCGAAGAAGTCGTCCTCGGCCCCGACCCGCTCCAGGCCCAGCACCTCGCCGAAGACCTCCGCGAGCCGCTCCTCGGCCGCTCCGCGCGGCGCCCGCGAGGGGGCCGCGAGCACGGTGGTGAGGGCGGGCGCGGGCAGTGCGGCCCGGTCCAGCTTGCCGTTGACGTTCGTCGGCAGGACGTCGAGCAGCACGACGGCCGCCGGGACCATGTACGCGGGCAGCTCGGCGGCCAGCGCCCGCCGCAGCCCGGCCTCGTCGGCGACCGCACCCGCCGTGGCGTCCCCTGTCCCCGCGGAGGCGCCCCCGGTCACCGCTGTCGCGTAGGCGACCAGACGCGGCACACCCGGTACGTCCTCGCGGACGACCACCGCCGCCGAGGAGATGTCCGCACGGGCCGTCAGCGCCCGCTCGATCTCACCGAGTTCCACCCGGAAGCCCCGGATCTTGACCTGGTCGTCCGTCCGCCCCAGGAACTCCAGCAGCCCGTCCGCCCGCCACCGGGCGAGGTCGCCGGTGCGGTACATCCGGGTGCCGGGCGGGCCGTACGGGTCCGCGACGAAGCGTTCCGCCGTCAGCGCGGCCCGGCCCAGGTAGCCGCGCGCGTTCTGCTCGCCCGCGAGGTACAGCTCACCCGGGACACCCGGCGGGACCGGGCGCAGAGCGGCGTCCAGGACATGGGCGCGGGTGTTGTCCAGCGGCCGGCCGACGACCGGGGTCGCGCAGTCGGTCACCCGGGCGACCAGGGCGTCGACCGTGAACTCGGTCGGCCCGTAGTAGTTGACGGTCTCCACCCCGCGGACCGCGCGCAGCTCCGCCCAGAGCGCGTCGGGCACCGCCTCGCCGCCCAGCAGGAACAGCGGCGGCTTCCACGCGCCCGCCAGCAGTCCGGCGTCCAGGAGCTGGCGCCCGTACGAGGGGGTCACGTCCAGGGTGTCGATCCGGTGCTCGCGCACGTACGCGACCACGGCGTCCGCGTCCCGGCGGGCGTACTCGTCCAGCAGGTGCAGCTCGTGCCCGGCGACCAGCCACAGCAGCTGCTCCCAGGAGGAGTCGAAGGCGAACGACGCGGTGTGCAGGGCCCGCACCCGGCGGCCCAGGCGTTCGGCGACCGGCGTGTACAGCTCCCGCTCGTGGTCCCGGAACAGGTGGGTCAGTCCGGCGTGGTGCAGTCCCACGCCCTTGGGCCGGCCGGTGGAGCCGGAGGTGTAGATGACATAGGCCAGGTCGGCGGGGGAGGCCGGGGCGGGCGCGGGCAGGGGACCGGCCGCGGCGATCCGGGCGGCGGTCGCCGGGTCGTCCAGCACCAGCCGTGCCGCGCCCGGCAGTTCGGGGACCGCCGCCGCGGTCGCCGCGGCCGTCACCACGCAGACCGGGGCCGCGTCGCGGAGCATGAACTCCAGGCGCTCGGAAGGGTGCTCCAGGTCCAGCGGCAGATACGCGCCCCCGGCCCGCAGGACCGCGAACGCGGCCGTCACCGAGTCCACCGACCGGGGCAGGGCCAGCGCCACCACCGTGTCCGGGCCGACGCCGTCCGCCGCCAGCACCCGGGCCAGGGCGTCCACCCGGGCGTCCAGTTCGGCGAAGGTCAGCCGCTCGGCGCCGAGGACGACGGCGGTCGCCTCCGGGTCCCGGGCGGCGCGCCCGGCCAGCAGGGCGTCGACGGTCCCGGCCGGCACCGGCCGGTCGGTGGCGTTCCACCGCTCCAGCAGGGCCCGCTCGGCCTCGTCCAGCAGGCCGAACTCCGAGAGCCGGCGCTCCGGTTCCGCGACCGCCTGCGCCAGCAGCCGCAGCAGCCGGTCGGCGAGGGCCGCGGCCGTCTCCCGGTCGAACAGGTCGGAGGCGTAGAACACCTCCAGGTCCAGCCGGTCGGCGTCGGCGGTGTCGGAGAAGGTGATGTCCAGGTCGAACTTGGTGACGCCCGGGTCGGTGCGGTCCACCGCGGCGTCCAGGCCGAAGAGGCGCCGCACGTCCTGGGTGACCGTGCTGTGGGCGACCATCGTCTGGAACAGGGGGTGCCGGGAGAGGGCCCGCTCGGGGTTGACCGCCTCCACCACCGCGTCGAACGGCAGATCGGCGTGGTCCAGGGCGGCCAGGTCGGTGGCCCGGACCCGGTGCAGCAGCTCGGTGAAGGCCGGGTCGCCCGACAGATCGGTGCGCAGCACCAGAGTGTTGACGAAGAAGCCCACCAGGTCGTCGAGCGCGGTGTCCCCGCGGCCCGCGACGGGCGTGCCCAGCGGCAGGTCCTCGCCCGCGCCGAGCCGGTGCAGGAGCGCGGCGACGGCCGCGTGCACCACCATGAAGACGCTGGTGCCGCTCTCCCGGGCCAGCTTCCGCACCCCGGCGGCCAGTTCGGCGGGCACCTCCCGGTGCACCATGCCGCCCGCGTGGGTGGCCTGCGCCGGGCGCGGCCGGTCGGCGGGCAGTGCCGGCTCCGCCGGCAGCCCGGCCAGGACCTCACGCCAGTGCGCGGTCTGCCGCCCGGCCGTGGACTGCGCGTCCCGCACCTCGCCCAGCAGCTCCCGCTGCCAGAGCGCGAAGTCGGCGTACTGCACCGGCAGCGGGGCGAACTCCGGCTCCGCGCCCGCGCGCCGGGCCGCGTACGCCAGCTCCAGATCGCGCAGGAACGGGCCCATGGACCACTCGTCGCTCGCGATGTGGTGCAGCAGCACCACCAGGGCGTGCGCCCCGCTGTCCGTGTCCCGCAGCACGGTCACCCGGACCGGCGGCTCGGCCGCCAGGTCGAAGAGGTGCCCGAGGGCGGCCTCCGCCTCCGCGTCGAACCGCTCCCGCGCCGCCTCCACGATCCGCGGCCGCACCAGCGGCCGGGCCTCCCCGGGCGTCAGCACCCGCTGGAACGGTTCGCCCGCCTGCTCACCGAAGACCGTGCGCAGGGCCTCGTGCCGTGCGACGACATCCCCCAGGGCCGCGTCCAGCGCCCCGGTGTCCAGGGCCGCGTCGAAGCGGGCGACGAAGGGGATGTTGTAGGTCGCGCTCGGGCCCTCCATCTGGTGCAGGAACCACAGGCGCTGCTGCGCGTACGAGAGCGGCAGCCGCTCAGGGCGCACCGCGGCCGGGGTCAGCGCCGGACGGCCCGCGGCGGTGCGCCCGGCCAGCCGGTCCGCGAGGGCCGCCGCCGTCCGCGCCTCGAACACGTCCCGGATGCCGCACTCGGCACCGAGGGCCGCGCGCACCCGGGCGACGACCCGGGCCGCCTGGAGGGAGTGCCCGCCGAGGGCGAAGAAGTCGTCGTCGGGGCCGACGGAGGCGAGCCCGAGGACATCGGCGAGGATGCCGGTCAGGATCTCCTCGCGCTCGTCGCGCGGCGCGCGGCCGCCCGCCGTGGTCAGTCCGGACAGGTCCGGCGCGGGCAGCGCCCGCCGGTCGATCTTGCCGTTGGCGGTCAGCGGGAAGGCGTCCAGGACCACGACCGCCGACGGCACCATGTACTCCGGCAGCCGCTCACCCGCTGCGGCGCGCAGCGCGAGGGGGTCGATGGCCGCGCCGGCCGTGGCCGTCACATAGCCGACCAGGTGCTGCGAGCCGGGCACGTCCTCGCGGACGGTGACCACGGCGCGGGCGACGCCCTCCAGGGCGGTCAGCACGCTCTCGATCTCGCCCGGTTCGATCCGGAAGCCGCGCACCTTCACCTGGTCGTCGGTGCGGCCCAGGTAGTCGATCCGGCCGTCCGGCCGGCGGCGCACCAGGTCGCCGGTGCGGTACATCCGGGTGCCGGGCGGGCCGTAGGGGTCGGCGACGAAGCGTTCCGCCGTGAGCGCCCGACGGCCCAGGTAGCCGCGGGCGAGCTGGGCGCCCGCCAGGTACAGCTCGCCGGGGCGTCCGGCGGGGGAGGGGCGCAGCGCGCTGTCGAGGACGTGGGCGCGGGTGTTCCAGAACGGGGTGCCGATGTCCGGGGTGCCGGTGTGGTCCGGGGGCAGCACGACGGAGGTGGCCCAGACGGTGACCTCGGTCGGGCCGTATACGTTGGTGACCGAGGCCGCGGCGCGGGTGAGGCGTTCGGCCAGGGCGGCGGGCAGCGCCTCGCCGCCGACCAGCACCCGGGTGCCGCGCAGGACGCCGGGGACGCCGCCGTCCTCCAGCAGGGCGTGCCACAGGGAGGGCGTGGCCTGCATCACGGCCGGCCGGTGGGCCGCCACGAGGGCGGCGAGCGCGGCCGGGTCGCGCACGGTGTCGCGGTCGGCGAGGACCACGGTCGCGCCGCTGATCAGCGGGACGTACAGCTCCAGGGCGGCGATGTCGAAGGAGACCGTGGTGACGGGGACCAGGGTGTCCCCGGGCGCCAGGGCCAGCTCGTGGGCCTGCATCCGCAGGAAGTTGGCGAGCGCGGCGTGCGGGACGACGACGCCCTTGGGACGGCCGGTGGAGCCCGAGGTGTGGATGACGTAGGCGGGGTGGTCGCCGTGCGGTTCGGCGCGCAGCTCGGCGGCCTCCAGCGGGCCGGACGGCAGGTCCGCCAGCTCCGCGAGGGTGTCCGGGGCGTCCAGGACCAGGGTCTCGGTTCCGGGCACGTCGGGGGCGGCGGGCGCGGCGGCGAGGGTGGTCAGGGTGCACACCGGGCGGGCGTCGCGGACCATGAACTCCAGCCGGTCGGCGGGGTAGTCGAGGTCCAGCGGCAGATAGGCGCCGCCCGCCTTCAGTACGGCCAGCAGGGCGACCAGCAGGTCCGCGGAGCGCGGCAGGGCGATCCCGGCGAAGGTCTCGGGGCCCACCCCGCGGCGCACCAGCAGCCGCGCCAGCCGGTTGGCGCGCGCGTCCAGCTCCGCGTAGGTCGCTCCGGCGCCGCCGGCGCCGCCGGCGACGACGGCGGGCAGCCCGCCGTGCGCGCGGACCGCGTCCGCGAAGGCGTCGACGACGGAACCGGCGGGCACGGTACGGGCGGTGTCGTCGCCCCCGCCGGTGAGGGCGCGCAGGGCGTCCGCGTCCAGCAGGTCGGGCCGGGCGACGGGGGCCTGCGGCCCGGCGGCGGCCGCGCCGTCGAGGAAGCGGGCGAACTCGGCGCAGCGTGCGGCGAGTTCGCCGCTGTCGTAGGCGCGCGGGTTGCCGTCGAACTCGAAGCGGATCCGGCCGTCCCGCGCGTCGTGGTAGAGGCCGAGGGTGATGTCGTCGACCGGGCCGGCGGCCACATTGTGCACCGTGCCGGGGGTGCCCGCGAAGTCGAGGGCGTTGTCGAAGGCCTTGACGTTCACCATGGGGCCCAGCAGGCCCTGTTCGCGGCCGACGAGGCCCAGGTCGCGCCGGATGTCCTCGGCGCGGTAGCGCTGGTGGCGTCTCAGGTCGCGGATCCGGCCGGCCACGTCCGAGGTCAGCTTCGCCAGGGTCGCGTCGGGGCGCACCCCGACCCGCAGCGGCAGCACGTTGACCACCATCGCGGGCACCCGCAGGGACGCCGAGCCGAGGCGCGCCATCGCGGGCAGCGACAGCAGCACGTCCCGCCCGCCGGTCGAGCGGTGCAGGAAGGCGGCGAACGCGGCGGTGACCGCGTCGGCCCAACTGGCGCGCGCGGCACGGGCGACGGCAAGCAGCCCGTCCGTGGTCTCCCGCGACAGGGTGACGCCCTCCCGCAGGAAGGCGGGCGAGGCGGGGAACGACGCCCCGGCCAGCGGCTCCGGCTCCGGCCGGTCCGCGAGCAGGCCCAGCCAGTGGTCCCGGTCCGCCGTCCACCGCTCGGAGCCCCGGTAGTCGCGCTCCTCGTCGACGACGGCCGAGAGCGGCCCGAACGGCGAGTTCCCGGGCTCCTCGCCGCGCGTGAGGGTCGTGTACACCTCGGCGACCCGGCGCGAGACGAGGGAGAAGCCGTACGCGTCCAGCGCGATGTGGTGGGCCCGCTGGTACCAGAGCACCCGCTCCGGGCCCACCCGGTGGATGGCGAACGCGAAGAGCGGGTCCCGGGCCGGGTCGGTGGCCCGGTCCATGTCGGCGCGCATCCGCGCGAGGGCGGCCGCCTCGGGGCCGTCCGCGGCCGTGTGGTCCACGACCTCCAGGACCGGGCCGGTCCAGGGGCCCTCGGCGGGTGTCTGCCACGGCTCGCCGTCCGCGTCCTCCGCGAAGGTGACGGTGAGCGCCTCGCACTCGCCGACCGTGCGGCGCACGGCCGCCTCGAAGAGCACGGGGTCCACGGCCGCGTCGATCGCGACGTACTGGCCGACGTTGTAGACCGGGGAGTCGGGCGTCAGCCGCTGGCCGTACCAGACACCGGTCTGGGCCCCGGTCAGGGGGAGACGCCGCACAGCACGATCGGTCATGGGATGTTGCTCCAGTGTGGGCTTGCGCCGGATCGGGTCGGACCGGCCGCGGGGGAGAGGCGGTGGGGCGCGGCTGCCGGTGGTCGGCCGCGAGCCGCGCCGAGGGGGCGCGGGGAGGATCAGCCGGCGGCCGGGCCGGCCGTGACGGCGGCGGGCGGGCCGCCGGGGGAACCGGGGCCGGCGCCGGAGACCGGTGCCTTGCGCGGGCCGGGCCCGCCGGGCGTGTGGTCCTCTTCCGCCGTGTCCTCGTCCGCGTCCCGCGGCAGGACGGCGTTGCGCAGACCGGGCACCAGGACGGCGACCAGGACGGCGGCCACGGCGACGACCGCGCCGTTGAGGACGGCCGCGGCGGCCGGGCTGAACCAGCGGGCGACGGCGGCGGCCTCCATGTCGCCGGCCATGCCGCCGGTGGTCCCCTGGGTGGTGAGGACGCTGACCATGCGGCCGCGCAGCCGGTCGGGGGTGTTGTGCTGGACGAGGGCGTATTCGAGGATCTCGTAGACCGTGCCGGCCGCGCCGGCGATCGCGAGGGCCGCGAAGGCGACCACCACATGGCCGCTGAGGCCGAGGGCGACGGTCGCCAGGCCGCCGCCGAAGCCGGCCGTGAGGAGCAGCAGTCCGGGCTTGGCGGCCCGGTTGATCCAGCCGCTGGTGGCGGAGACGAGGACCGCGCCGATCGCGGGCGCCGTGTAGAGCAGTCCGGCGGTCATCTCGCCGCCCTCGAAGACCTTGTCGACCATCTCGGGGATGAGGACCATCGGCAGGTTGAACACCGCGACGACACAGCCCATCAGCAGCAGACCGCCGACGACCCGGTTGCGCAGCGCGAACCTGAAGGCGACCAGCGGCGAGCCGGAGTCCTCCTCGTCCTCGTCCTCGTCCCGCACGGGTGGCAGGGAGCGGATCCGGGAGATGAGGAGGGTGGTGACCGCGGTGGTGAAGGCGGCGAGCGCGAACACCGGCCCGGGGCCGCTCAGGGCGAGCAGAACACCGCCGAGGAACGGCGCGGCGATCGAGCCGATCTCGCCCGTGAGGGAGATCAGGGCCCCGGCGGCGGGCAGCTGGTCGGGCCGGACCAGGGTGGGGGCCACCGCCATCAGGGCGGTGACGCTGACACCGGTGGCGAGGCCGTCCCAGGCGGCGCAGAGGTAGATCGCCCACATCCGGGGCTCGTCCACGAAGGAGTTGGCGGCGAGCCCGGCGAAGGCGAGGGCCGCGGCGGCGCGGGCGCAGACGATCAGGTTGCGGCGGTCGGTCCGGTCCGCCATCCAGCCGCCCCACAGGGAGCCCAGCAGGACCGTGATGCCCATGATCGTGTTGACGACGGCGATCTGGACGCTGCCCGCCAGCTCGTAGACCTGGAGGTTGAGCGCCACCATCGCCATGCCGAGCCCGAACAGGGACACCACCCGGGCGATGAAGATCGCCCGGAACTCCCTGCTGGTGCGCAGGGGTTCGATGTCGATGAGCAGGTCACGCATCCGCACGGGAGGCTCCTGCCGGGTTCAGCAGGGCCGCCCATTCGGTGAGGGTCGGGCGCTCGGCGAGGTCGACGAAGGCGATCTCCGCACCGTCGGCCCGCCACTTCTCGACCAGGGTCATGAGGCGGATGGAGTCGAGGCCCTGGTCGAGCAGGCTCTCGTCGACCTCCACCTCGTCGGTGTCGAGGTACAGGACCTCGGCGACGTCCGATACGAGCCGTTCGAGTGCGAAGGGCTGCTGCGCGGCCGTGTCGGCCATCGTGGTGTCCTCTCCCCGTTCACTGTGCGATTGCATCGATTAGGTAAGCCTTACCTAACTATCTATTGTTGTGCGAAGTCAAGCCGGATCCCGCGCCCGTGACGGGCGCCGCCGGCCCTCAACTCCACGAGAGCGAGAAGCCATTGACCACGGCCATGTCCCGACCGGGCCCCGCGGCCGCGCCGGTACCGGTGGTCCGACCCGCCGGCCCGGGGGACGGCGCGGCACTCCACCGGCTCTCCCGCCTCTTCGTGCCGGGCGGGGCCCTGCGCGAGCGCCCGGCGGACGCCTACGTCCGGGCCGCCGGAGACTTCCTGGTCGCCGAGGACCCCGCGGGCGGGCTCCAGGGCTGCGCCGCGCTGCGGACGTACGCGCGGCCGGCCGGCGCGGCCCATGGCACCGGGCAGGGTCCCGTGGCCGTGGTCTACAACGTCTGCGTGGCGCCCCGCAGCCAGGGCCGCGGCATCGGCACCGCCCTGCTGCGCGCCCTGCTGGCCGACGCCGCCCGGGCCCGGGTCTGCGCCGTGTTCACGGCCACCGCGGGCGGCGGTGAACTGTTCCTGCGCCACGGCTTCGTACCGGGCGACGGGCAGGGCGCCCCCGCCGCCTGGCTGGCCGCGCTCGACCCCCGGCGCGGTTCCCGGATCCTCTCCCGCCGCCTGTCCGGGGACGGCTGACGGCACGGTGCGCGCCGGGCCGGGGTCTCCGCCCCCGGCCCGGCGCACGCGTCTCAGGACCGGGCGGCGAGCGACGCCGGCCGCATATCGGTCCAGTGCTCCTCGACGTACGCGGCGCAGCCCTCCTTGGAGTCCTCGCCGTGGACCCTCGTCCAGCCGGCGGGCACCTCGGCGAAGGCGGGCCACAGCGAGTGCTGGTTCTCGGCGTTGACGAGGACCAGGTAGCGGGCGTCCTCGTCCTCGAACGGGTTGGTGGCGCTCATGTCGTGCTCCTTGCGTAGGGGAATCGGCGCACCGGGGGAACCGGTGCGGTGGCGGAGGGTCAGGAGGGGTAGTCGAGCGCGGAGAGCGCGCGCTCCGGGGCGGCGGAGAGAAGCCGCAGCAGACGGTCGTAGCGCCCGGCCAGGTTCCGCAGCGTGGCGGGGTCGTACAGCGTGCCGTTGGCGTCGAGATCGAGCCGCAGGGTGCCGTCCGCAGGGCGGACGACGGAGAGCGACAGGTCCTCCACCGGCCCGGAGGCCAGGGTGAGGACGTGCCCGGGCACACCGGCGAAGTCGAGTTCGGTGTCGAACGGCCGCAGGTTCAGCAGCGGTCCGCCCGCCGGGCGCAGTCCGGGCGGGCGCTCCGCGCCCTCGCCCCGGTACTGCTGGTGCGCCCGGACGTCGCGGAACTCCCCGGCGGTCAGGCGCAGCAGGTCCGCGAAGCAGGAGGCGCCGCCGACCGGGACGCGCACCGGGAGGACGTTCACCGCCATCCCGGGGACGCGCAGCGTGCCGGGCGCGGTGCGCGCGGTCGCGTACATCCGCAGCACCGCGTCGCCGGTGCCGGTCTCCCGGTGCAGCAGGGCGACCAGGGCCGCCGTGACCGCCTCGGCCCAGGTGGCGCGCGCGCCGCGGGCGGCCGCCTCCAGGTGCGCGGTGGCCGTCCGGTCCAGGGTGACGGTCTCCCGCAGCACCCGGTCGGAGGCGGGCGCCCGGCGGCCGGTGAAGCCGGTCGGCGCGGGCCGGTCCGCGAAACGGGCCGCCCAGTGCGCGCGGTCCGCCTCCTGCCGGGCCGAGCCCTCGTAGGCGCGCTCGGCGGCCAGCAGCACCGCCACCGGCGCGAACGGCGAGGGGCGCGGGCGCGTGCCGTGTGCGAGTGCGGTGTACAGCTCCGCGATCCGCCGGGTCAGCAGG
This sequence comes from Streptomyces sp. CNT372, assembly GCF_000377145.1. NCBI lineage: Bacteria > Bacillati > Actinomycetota > Actinomycetes > Kitasatosporales > Streptomycetaceae > Streptomyces > Streptomyces sp. CNT372. The sequence continues at coordinate 11,707 of NZ_KB897785.1, forward strand.
GAGACGCCGTAGCCGTCCACGGCCAGATGGTGGAAGTACTGGAACAGCAGATGCCGCTGGGGGCCCACGCGCACCAGGACCGCCCCCGACAGGGAGGTGCCGGCGGACCCGGCGGGCCCGCCGCCGTCCGTGAACAGGGCGTCCAGGCGCGGCGGCAGGGCGAGCTGGTCGCGGACCAGGCCGACGGCGGCGGCCACCGGATCGGCGGCCCCCGAGGTGTCGAGCCGGGGCAGCCGCCACGCCGGGGCGTCGAAGGGGACCGGCTCCTGCCTGAGCCGGCCCTCCTCCTCGCGCAGCCGCAGGTGCAGGCCCGGCGCCTCGGCGAGGGTCCGCCGGACCGCCTCCTGGAGGAGGTCCGTGTCCAGCGGGCCCCGCAGGTCCACGTACTGGCCCACGTTGAAGGTGGTGTTGGCGGGGTCCGCCCGCTGGGCGGCGAGCACTTCGCGCTGGGCGGCCGTCAGTTCCGTGGCGCTCGTCCCGGGGGTGGTCCCGGCCGGGTTTCCATCGACGGGCCCGGGTTCGGTGACGGGTCCGGCGGCGCCCGCGGATCCGGTCGCGGCCTTGGCCGCGGGCGGGGCCGGGCGCGTCCGCCCGCCGGAGTCCTCGGTGGACGGTCTCATCGCGCGGCGCGGGCTCGGGCGGTGCGGGCGGCGACGCCGTCGGCCCCGGCCGGCGCGGTCACGGAGCGGGCGGTCAGCACCTGCCGCTCCGCCTCGCCCAGCAGCAGCGAGTCGCAGATCTCGCCCGAGCGCACGGCCAGGGTGGAGAGCAGCGAGGCGGTGATGCCGTGGGTGTGCTCGGCCGCCGCGCCCTGGACGTAGATGCCGGCCCGGACGCGGGAGGTGGTCGCCACCCGGTGGTCGCGGCCGATCCGCAGCCGGCCCCGGCCGTCCGTCAGGCACTCCTCGGCCAGCGGGCCCAGCACCTCGCGCGGGTCGGTGGGGCGGTAGCCGGTGGCCATCACCACGGCGTCGCAGTCGAGGGTGTACCGCTCGCCGGTGGTCAGCGAGCGGACGGCCACCCGCACGCCGTCGGGCAGGTCCTCGACCCCGGCGAGGGAGGTGGCGTTGAGGATGCGCAGCCGCTCGGTGCCGGCCACCTTCTCCTGGTACACCGCGCGGTACAGCTGCTCGATCAACTCGCCGTCGACCACCGAGTAGTTGGTGTTGGCGTGGTAGCCGAGGAGGGTCTGCTTGACCTCGTCGGGGGCGTCGTAGAAGGCGTCCACGGCGTCCGGGTCGAAGATCCGGTTGGCGAAGGGGCTGTCGTCGGCGGGGCTGTAGCCGTAGCGGCTGAAGACGGCGCAGACCTCGGCGTCCGGGAACTCCCGGTAGAGGTAGTCGGCGGTCTCGGCGGCCGACTGGCCCGCGCCGACGACCGCGAAGCGGCGGTGCGGCCGGTCGGTCACGGCGGCGGCCCGGAAGAGGAGGTCCCGGTTGTGCCAGACGTGCGGACCGGCCGTGACGCCCTCGGGGAGGCGGGGCCGCAGCCCGGTGCCGAGGACGACATTTCGGGTGCGCAGGGTCTCCGCGCCGGAGGCGTCGGAGCCGTCGGCGTGAGCACCGTGGCCGTCGGCGGGGCCGGCTCCGGCCGGGCGGGTCAGGACGTCGAGCTTCTCCGCGCCCTCCTGTCCGGCCACGGCCCGCACCGCGTACGCCTCGTGCCCGTAGCGCACCCGGTCCGCCAGCATCGCCGCGCACCAGCGGAAGTAGTCGTGGAACTCGATCCGGGTGGGGAAGAAGGACTTCTGGTTGATGAAGTCGGCGAGTCTGCCCTGCTCGTGCAGATAGTGCAGGAAGGTGAAGCGGCTGCCCGGGTCCCGCATGGTGGCGAGGTCCTTGAGGAACGACACCTGCATGGTCGCGCCGCTGAGCAGCATCCCCTGGTGCCACCCGAAGTCGGGCTGGCGCTCCAGGAACGCGGTCCGCAGCGCGCCGCCCGGCCCGGACCGGGCGTTGTGCTCCTCGATCGCGATGGCGAGCGCGAGGTTGGCGGGGCCGAAGCCTATGCCGACCAGGTCCTCCGTGGCGGTGTCGCCCTGCTGCGCTCTCGCGCCTGCGTGCCCTGCAGACATGCTCATCCTTTGCTCGGTCCTGCTCGGTGCCGGTGGTCGGTGCTCGGTGCCGGTGGTCGGGCCGGTGCCGGGACGGTCGGGGCACCGGGTGCCGGACCGCACAAGACGCAACTAATTAGGTAAGGCTTGCCTAAGTTGCCTTGTGGAGTGGAGCGGTGTCAAGTCGGCCCCGGCCGTCCGCGGGCCCGCCGGCCCCCTCGCCGGTGGGCCCAACTGCCGTGATTCAGGCAAGGATTGATGGCAGGGCGGCGACCAGCGCCGCCGCCTCGTCCTCCGTGAGGGTGAGCGCGGGTGCCAGCCGGATCACCGACGGCCCGATCGCATTCACCAGGAACCCGGCCCCGGCCGCCGCCGATTGGACGCGGGCCGCCACCGGTTCGGTGAGCACCACGCCGAGCAGCAGCCCGGCTCCGCGCACCTTGGCGACCAGCGGGTGGTCCAGTGCCTCGACGCCCGCGCGCAGCAGCCCGCCCACCCGGCGCACCCGCGTGAGCAGCCCCTCCGCCTCGATCGTGTCGACGACGGCGAGACCGGCCGCGCAGGCGACCGGGTTGCCGCCGAAGGTGGAACCGTGCTGACCGGGCGTCAGCAGGCCCGCCGCCGCGCCGAAGGTGAGGACGGCGCCGATCGGCAGGCCCCCGCCCAGGCCCTTCGCCAGGGTCACCACATCGGGATCGGTGCCCGGTTCCGCCTGGTGCGCGAACCAGTGCCCGGTGCGCCCGACGCCCGTCTGGATCTCGTCCAGCACCAGCAGGGCACCCGCCGCACGGGTCGCCTCCCGGGCGGCCCGCAGATAGCCGGGCGGCGCGGGGACCACTCCGCCCTCGCCCTGCACGGGCTCCAGGACGACGGCGGCGGTCCGTTCGTCGACCGCGGCCCGCAGGGCGCAGGCGTCGCCGAACGGCACATGCACCACCTCGCCCGGCAGCGGCAGGAACGGTTCGCGTTTCGCAGGCTGGCCCGTCAGCGCCAGCGCGCCCATGGTCCGCCCGTGGAAGCCTCCTTCGGCCGCCACGATCCGGGGGCGGCCGGTACGGCGGGCGATCTTGAACGCCGCCTCCATGGTCTCCGCGCCGGAGTTGGCGAAGAACACCCGCCCGGCCCGCCCGTCCAGGGCGAGCAGCCGCTCGGCCAGGGCCACGGGCGGCTCGGCGGCGAACAGGTTGGACACGTGGGCCAGCCGCCCGACCTGCCGTGTCACCGCCTCGACCACGGCCGGATGGCCGTGCCCGAGGGCGTTCACGGCGATCCCGCCGACGAAGTCCAGATAGGCGCGGCCCGCGGTGTCCCACACGGTGCTGCCGGCGCCGCGTTCCAGCGCCAGCGGGGGAGTGCCGTAGGTGTCGGCCATGACGGACTGCCAGCGCTCCCGCAGACCGGGCGCGGCCGGGGCGGTGCCGGCGGCGGTGCCCGGCGGGGAGGAGGCGCCCGGCGGGCCGGTGCGCGCGCCCGGGGCGATGCCGGAGGTGGGGCCGGACGCGGTCGTGCCGGATGCGGTCATCGTGGTGTCTCCGTCCTGTGCGTCCCCGCCCGCACCCGGCCGCCCGGGGGGTCGGGGACCACGGTCGTGCCGGTGTCGTCGTCGGTGAAGACCTCCAGGAGCAGCGAGTGCGGTACCCGTCCGTCGATGACATGGGCCGCGCCCACGCCGCCGCGGACGGCCCGCAGACAGCCCTCCATCTTGGGCGCCATCCCGCTCGCGAGCCGGGGCAGCAGCTCCTCCAGCTCCCCGGCGGTCAGCCGGGAGACGACCTCCGTGCTCTCGGGCCAGTTGGCGTACAGGCCGGCCACGTCGGTGAGCATCACCAGCTTCTCCGCGCCCAGCGCCTCGGCGACCGCGGCCGCCGCGAGGTCCGCGTTGATGTTGTAGATCTGGCCGTCGGCGCCCCGGCCGACGGGCGAGACGACGGGGATACGGCCCCGGTCCATCAGCGCCAGCAGGATCTCCGGGTCGACCCGGACGACCTCCCCCACGAGGCCGATGTCCACCGGCTCACCGTCCACCCACGCGGGGCGGCGCACCGCGGTCAGCAGATGCGCGTCCTCGCCGGTGAGACCGACCGCGAACGGGCCGTGGGAGCCCAGCAGTCCGACGATCTCCCGCTGCACACGGCCCGCCAGGACCATCCGGACGACGTCCATCACCTCGGGCGTCGTCACCCGCATCCCGGCGGCGAACCGCACCTCCAGGTCCAGCCTGCCGAGCACGGAGCTGATCTGCGGCCCGCCGCCGTGCACCACCACGGGCCGCAGCCCGGCGTACTTCAGCGAGACCACGTCCTGGGCGAAGGCCCGCTTCAGCTCCTCGTCCACCATCGCGTTGCCGCCGAACTTGACCACCACGGTCTTCCCGTGGAACCGCTCCAGCCACGGCAGCGCCTCGATGACGGTACGGGCCCGGGGCGGCCGGTCCGCCGGACGGCGGCGGGGCGGGGGCGAGGCGGGTTTGGCCGCGTCGCGGGGCACGGGCGCGGCGCCCGGCCGCGCGGGCTCCTGGTGCGCGGGTTCCTGGTGCGCGCTCATGAGCTGTACGCGCTGTTCTCGTGGACGTACGCGGCCGTGAGGTCGTTGGTCCACACCGTGGCGGAGGCGGCGCCCGCGCCCAGGTCGACCGTGATCGTGATCTCACGCCCGCTCAGGTCGGCCTTCTCCCGCGGCTCGCCCGCCGCGCCGCCCCGGCAGACCCACACCCCGGTGACGGCCACGTCGATCCGGTCCGGCTCGAAGACCGCGTCGGTGGTGCCGACGGCGGACAGCACCCGGCCCCAGTTGGGGTCCTCCCCGTGCAGGGCGCACTTGAGGAGGTTGCTGCGGGCCACCGAGCGGCCCACGGTCACCGCGTCCTCCTCGCTCGCCGCGCCGACGACCTCGATGGTGATCTCCTTCGACGCGCCCTCGGCGTCCGCGAGGAGCTGACGGGCGAGATCCGCGCACACGGCGCGCACCGCGTAGGTGAACTCCCCGGCGGACGGGGCGGTTCCGGACGCGCCGGAGGCGAGCAGCAGGACGGTGTCGTTGGTCGACATGCAGCCGTCCGAGTCGAGCCGGTCGAAGGTGGTCCGGGTCGCCTCCCGCAGCGCGCCGTCCAGCGCGGCCGGGGGCAGCTCGGCGTCCGTGGTCAGCACCACCAGCATGGTGGCGAGGCCCGGGGCGAGCATGCCCGCGCCCTTGGCCATGCCGCCGACGCACCAGCCGTCGTCGCCGTGCGCCACGGCGGTCTTGTGGACGGTGTCGGTGGTCCTGATCGCGACCGCCGCCGCCTCGCCGCCGTCCGGTGACAGCGCGGCGGCGGCCGCGTCGACACCCGGCAGCAGGGCGTCCATGGGCAGCCGGACGCCGATCAGGCCGGTGGAGCAGACGGCGACGTCCTCCGCCTCGACGTCGAGCACGGAGGCCGCCCGCTCGGCCGTCATCCGGGTGTCCTCGGCCCCGGCCGTGCCCGTGCAGGCGTTGGCGCCACCGGAGTTGAGGACCACAGCGGTGAGCCGGCCGTCCTCCAGCACCCGGCGGGACCAGCGCACGGGCGCGGCCTGCACCCGGTTGGCCGTGAACACGCCGGCCGCCGCGTACGAGGGGCCGTGGTTGACGACCAGGGCCAAGTCCGGCGCGCCGGAGGTCTTGAGGCCCGCGGCGACACCGCTCGCGGAGAATCCTCGGGCTGCGGTCACGGTCACGGGGCCACTCCGTCCAGGGGAAGTCCCTGGGTCTCGGGCAGACCCAGGGCGAGGTTCATGCACTGCACCGCGCCGCCCGCGGTGCCTTTCACGAGGTTGTCGATCGCGGCGACGGCGGTGAGCCGGCCCGCCGCCGGGTCCAGGACGGCCTGCACCCGCGCGCTGTTGGAGCCGAGGACGGCGGCGGTCGACGGCTGGCGCCCCTCGGGCAGCAGCCGCACGAAGGGCTCCGCGCCGAGGAACTTCTCGTACGCGGCCCGGATCTCGGCCGCGCCGGTCCCGGGCCGCACCCGGGCCGAGCAGGTCGCCAGGATGCCGCGCGCCATGGGGACGAGGACGGGCGTGAAGGAGACGCCCACCGGCTCCCGCGCCACCGCGGACAGGTTCTGGACCAGCTCCGGGGTGTGCCGGTGCCCGCCGCCGACGCCGTACGGCGTGACCGAGCCCATCACCTCCGACCCCAGCAGATGCGGCTTGAGCGCCCGGCCGGCGCCGGAGGTCCCGCTCGCCGCGACCACCACGGCCTCCGGCTCCAGCAGCCCGGCCGCGTAGGCGGGGAACAGGGCGAGGGTGACGGCCGTCGGATAGCAGCCGGGCACGGCGATCCGGCGCGCGGTGCGCAACCCCTCCCGGGCGCCGGGGAGTTCGGGGAGGCCGTACGGCCAGCTGCCCGCGTGCGGGGTGTCGTAGAAGAGTTCCCAGGCGGACGCGTCCCGGAGCCGGAAGTCGGCGCCGCAGTCCACCACCAGGGTCTCCGGGCCGAGCCGCTCCGCCAGGGCGGCGGACTCGCCGTGGGGGAGTGCCAGGAAGACCACGTCGTGCCCGGCGAGGGCCTCGGGCGTGGTCGGCACGGTCACCCGGTCCGCGAGGGAGGCGAGATGCGGCTGCGCTTCGCCGAGGGGGCGGCCCGCGCTGCTGTGGGCGGTGAGGGCGCCCACGGTCACACCGGGGTGCGCGGCGAGCAGCCGGAGGATCTCCCCTCCGGCGTAGCCGCTGGCGCCCGCCACGGCTGCCGTGTACGTCATGGGCGGGTCCGTCCCTTCACCTCGTGGGGCACGTGGTCGTCCACCTCGTGGTCTCCTTCCGGGAGTCGCGGGGTCCGCGCGGGGCGCGGGCGAGCGGTCGTGGGCAGGCGTTCTGGGCCGGGGCGCGCCGCGTGGCGCGGCCCGCGCCGGGTGCTGGTCGCGCCGGGCGGGTGCGCCGGGCGGTGGTTGCGCCGGGTGCTGGTTGCGTCGGGCGGGCGGTTGCGCCGGGTGCTGGGTGCGCCGGGCGGGTGCGCGGGGCGGTCGTGGTCGTGGTGGCATGCGGTCGGCGCCCCGGCCGCGGTCGTGCGGCGCGGGGCGGTCGTGGTCGTACGGCACGTGGAGGCGCTGCGGTCGTCGTCCTGGTCGTGGAGCCCCGAGCGGGGCGGTCGTTGTGGTCCTGGTCCGGGTCTCGGGTCCCGGTCGTGGGCCCGTCGGCCGGGCCCGGGGCGGTCGTCCTGGTCCTGGTCCTGTCTCGGTCGTGGGCATTGCGGCCCGGGCCCGGCGGTCGTCGTCCTTGTCGTGGGCCCGACGGCCCCGCCCCGGCCCGGGCCCGGCGCGGCGCGGCGCCGGCCGCGTGGCTGTCGTACGGCGCGTCACGGCCCGGGCGGGCCGCCCCTGTTCGGCGCGCCGCGTCCCGGCCCGGGCGCGGCCGTGGCGTCGCCCCCGGGCGGGCCGGTACCCGCCCGTCGGCGTGCCCGCCCTGGCCCCGGCCCGCAGGCCGGCGCACCCGCCGCCGTCAACGGCGGCCCCCGCCAACCCCGTTGCCCGGCGCGCCCGGGGGCTCGGCGCTCCCCTCCCGCGCCGCGACCGTGGGCACGCCCGCGGCGCGGCGGCCCCCGTGCCGCCGCCCGCGCCCCGCCCGGGCAGGCCGGCCGCACGACGCGACCGGGCCCAGGTCCGACGGGCCGTCGGCTGCCCGGAGTTCAGCCCGGTGGACCCCCGGTGCCGACCGCACCCTCTTCCGGCGTGCGTGCCGGAAGCGCACGCGCCGTGCTCGTCACGACGGCCCCGTGGGCCGCGGCCCAGCGCAGCGCCGCGAGGTGGTCCTCCGCCGACAGATCAGCGACGGCGTCGCCCACCACGAACGGCTGGATGCCGTGCATGAAGGCGTCGGCCGCGGTGAGCAGCACACCGAGCCGGGCGAACAGCCCGCACAACACGATCTGGTCGCGTCCCGCGCCCCGCAGGACCCGCTCCAGGCGGCTGCCGAGGAAGGCGTTGGGCCGGGTGTGCTCGACGAGGAGCTCCCCGGTGCGCGGGGCGAGCGGACCGACGATCTCGGCGTCCGCCGGATCGCTGATCCCCGCGCCCCACACCTCGGCGAGCAGCCCTCGCCGCTCCGGGTGCCGTACCGGCGCCTCGGCGCAGAACACCACGGGCATGCCGAGCCCGACCGCCCGCTTGCGCAACACGCCGATGTTCTCCAGGAGTTGACCGGTCGGCGGCTCGCCCGGAGGGAACCGCCCGAGGAAGTGGACCTGCATGTCCAGGCCCACCAGGGCGGCCCGGTCGGGCTCCCAGTTCCACGGTGCCGCCGAGGGCGGCAGCCGGTCGTCCCCGGGCAGCGGATAGGGGGTGGCGGCGCGCAGATCCACGGGACGGCTCCTCGCTGACACCGGCGCCGGCGGAGAACCGGACAGCACACGGACGGCACGGACGGCACGCACGGGAGGGCCCGGCCGGTGCCGGGCGCACACCACCGTGCGACTTAGATAAGGCTAACCTAACCTAACATCCGTTCGGGTGGTCCCCGGGGTGGCCTTCCTGCGGGGCCCACTGCTCCGACCACGCCTTCACATGCGCCCCCGGCGTCCTCCCGAAGTGCTTGCGGAACGCCAGGATGTAGCCGTTGGTGCTCGTGAAACCCACCCGGGCCGCCACCGAACCCACCAGATAGCCCCGCGCCAGCAGGTCCAGTGAGTGGTTGAGGCGCAGCCGGGTGCGCCACTCCGAGAACGGCAGGCCCGTCTCCGTCCGGAACGCCCGGCGCAGGCTGGTGGAGCTCGTGTGCAGCCCGGTCGCCCACTCCGCCGCCGTGCGCGGGTCCGCCGGCCGGGTGCGCAGTTCCCGCGCCACCGCGAGGGCGGCCGTGCTGGTCGGCTCGGGCAGCGGCAGGCACTCCTCCGGCCCGCCGGTCAGCGCCGCGAACACCGCCGCCTCGTCGTGCTCCCGGCGCGAACTGCGCATCCGGGCCAGCAGCAGCCTGCGCTGCGCCTCGGTCACGTTGACCGCGGCGGGCGCCGTGTAGGGCAGGGTGTGCTCGTCCGCGTCGAACCCCTCGGTGAGCACCAGGGAGTCGGGCTCGAAACGCGCGCTGTGCGGCACCCCCGCCGGCATCCAGAGCGCCACCGCCGGAGAGAGCAGGTGATCGGTCCCCAGCGCGGTGACCGTGATCCGCCCCAGCGGCACGAAGTGGAACTGATGGAAGGTGTGGACGTGCGTGGGGTGCCCCTCGGCCGCGATGAAGCCGTCGTCCACCTCCGTGATCCGGACCCCCCGGGCGGACGCCTGGTCCCGCGTCCCCGGCGTGCCTTCCGCCATGACGGCCCCCTGTGAGTCGCCTGGGCCGGGTCGCCGGCCCCTGAATGTGATGCCTGCGCCTCCGACTTGGATCGGCCGGAAGTAAGGTAAGGGTAACCTAACCTCGCGAACCACCCGTGAGGAGCCGAACACCCCATGACAACAACGTCCCCGCCGGTGACGTCGACTTCACCACCGGCCCGGACCAGCTTCTCGCGCGGCGCCGTCTTCCTGGTGCTGGCCGCCGTCGCGGTGGCCGCGACCCTGGTCGCGAGCATCGGGCTGGGATCCCGCGACATCTCCCCGCTGGAGATCGTCCGCATCCTGCTGAACCCGGGCGGCGAGGCGTACAACTCGCACGTCATGTGGACCGAGCGGATACCCAGGAGCCTGCTGGGACTGCTGGTCGGAGCCGCCCTCGGGGCCTCCGGCCTGATCATGCAGGCGCTCACCATGAACCCGCTCGCCGAGCCCGGCATCCTCGGAGTCCAGCAGGGCGCCTCGATGTTCGTCGTCCTCGGCATCCTCTACCTCGGCGTCACCGGCCTCCAGGGCTACTTCTGGATGGCGCTGATCGGCTCCGCCGTCACCTCCGCGCTGGTCTATCTGATCGGCACCCGCACCAACGCGGGCAGTTCCACCATCGGACTCGTCCTCGCGGGCGTCGCCCTCGCCGCCGTGATGTCCTCCCTGATCACGCTGATGGTCGTGCGCGACCAGGCGGTCTTCGCCCACCTGCGCTTCTGGTCCGTAGGCCAGCTCACCGGCCGCGCCTCGATCCTGGACGAGGTCCTGCCGTTCGCCGTCGCCGGACTGCTCCTCGCCCTCCCGCTCGGCCGCACCCTCAACATCCTCAGCCTCGGCGACGAGACCGCCCGCGGCCTGGGCGTCCGGGTCGAACGGGCCCGGCTCGCAGCCGCCGCCGTCGCCGTCCTGCTCTGCGCCGCCGCCACGGCGGCGGCCGGACCGGTCGCCTTCGTCGGACTGGTCGGCCCGCACATCGCGCGGATGCTCGTCGGACCGGACCACCGCTGGTCGCTGCCGCTCTCCATGGCCCTCGGCGCGGTCCTGCTCACCGCCGCCGACACCGCCGGACGCCTGATCGTCGACCACGGGGAGATCCAGGTGGGCGTGATGACCGCCGCCGTCGGCACCCCCTTCTTCGTCTGGCTCGCCCGCCGCCGGAACCTGGTGCGTGTGTGATGACGACCGTGCTCCCCAAGACCCCGACCGCCCCGGCGCCGCCCGCCGCCGAGGCCGTCGTCGCCCGCCTGCGCGCCGGCCGCCGGTCCCACAACCGCAGGACCGCCGTCGTCGCCGCGGTGTGCACCGTGCTGCTGCTCGCTCTGACGGCGGCCGCCCTCCTCCTCGGCGGCGTCGGCAAGGTGGACCCGGCCGACGTGCTGCCCGCCGCGTTCGGACTGCGCGACGGACTCGCCGACTACATGATCTTCCAGATCCGGATGCCCCGGGCGATGGCCGCCCTCCTGTCCGGCGCGCTGTTCGGCCTCGCGGGCGCCCTCTACCAGCGCCTGATCCGCAACCCGCTGGCCACCCCCGACATCGTCGGCATCTCCGCCGGCGCGGGCGCGGGCGCCACCACCGTGCTGCTCTTCGCGCCCGGCGTGTTCGCCCTCGGCGCGCCCGTCGCCGCCGTCGCCGGCTCCTTCGTCCTCCTCGCCGCCGTCCACGCGCTGAGCTGGCACCGGGGCGTGGACACCTACCGGCTCGTCCTCGTCGGCATCGGCCTCAGCGCGGTGTGCACCGCGTACACCAACTACCTGTTCACGGTGGCCGACGAGAACAGCATCGCCATCGCGATGCGCTGGCTCATCGGCAGCACCGCGGGCGCCGACTGGGACGGCGTCACCACCCTCGCCGCCGGACTCGCCGTCTGCCTCACGGGCGCCGCCCTGCTCCACCGGCCGCTCACCGGGCTCTCCCTCGGCGACCAGCTCGCCACCGGGCTCGGCACCCGGGTCACCCCGGCCCGTGTCACCGCCCTGCTCGTCGGCGCCGCCGCCGCGGCCCTCGCCACCAGCGTGGTCGGCCCCATCGGCTTCGTGTCCCTGGTCAGCGGTCCCATCGCCGCCCGGCTGGTCGGCGGCGACCGGGCCATCGCCCTCGCCCCGCTGATCGGCTCCGTCATCGTCGTCGGCGCCGACGTCCTCGCCCAGAACGCCCCTCTGATCAGCCCGGTGCCCACCGGGGTCCTCACCGCGCTGCTCGGCGCGCCGTACTTCGTCTGGCTGATCCTTCGGCGCAGGCAGGGAGCCGTCACGTGAACCCGACCACCGCCACCACCACCGCGACCCCCGGACAGGGGCTCCAGGCCCGCGGTATCAGCGCCGGCTACGGCGACGCCCGTGTCATCGACGACCTCTCGCTCAGCATCGCCACCGGCCGGATCACCGCCCTCGTCGGCCCCAACGCCTGCGGCAAATCCACCCTGCTGAAGTCGGTCGCCCGGCTGCTGCCCATCGCCGGCGGCTCGGTCCTCCTCGACGGCGCCGACATCCACGCCATGCGCACCCGGGACGTCGCCCGACGCCTCGGCATCCTGCCGCAGACCCCCGTCGCCCCCGAGTCCATCACCGTCGGCGACCTCGTCTGGCGCGGCCGCCACCCGCACCGCCAGTTCGGGCAGCGCCGCACCGAGGCCGACGAGCGGGTGATCGCCGAGGCCCTGATGGCCACCGGCACCGCCGAACTGACCGACCGTCCGGTGGACGAACTCTCCGGCGGCCAGCGCCAGCGCGTGTGGATCGCCCTCGCCCTCGCCCAGGACACCCCGACCCTCCTCCTCGACGAGCCCACCACCTATCTGGACATCGCGCACCAGATCGAGGTGATGGACCTGCTGGCCGACCTCAACGAGCGGACCGGCAAGACGATCGTCCTCGTCTCCCACGACCTCAACCAGGCGGCCCTGTACGCCCACACGATCGTCGCCATGCGCGACGGCCGCATCGTGCGCCAGGGCCCGCCCGAGGAAGTGCTCGACGCCCGCACCGTGTCCGAGGTCTTCGGACTGGACTGCGTCGTCGTCACCCATCCCCGTACCGACAGGCCGCAGATCTTCCCTCTGGGCCGCCGTCACCTCACGCAGGAGAAGTAACCATGAACCGCCTCGCAAGACCGGCCGGCCGCCGCGGCGCCGCCCGGGTGCTCCTCGCCGCCACCGCGGCCCTCGCCCTCGTCACCGGCTGCTCCGGGGCCGACGAAGGCGACGCCGAGACGAAGTCGAAGCCCGCGGCCGGCTCCGGGGCCTTCCCCGTCTCGCTCACCAACGCGTGGGGCGAGACCGAGGTCGAGAAGAAGCCCGTCAAGGTCGCCACCGTCTCCGACGGCGACACCAGCATCGCCCTCGCCCTCGGCCTGGTGCCCGTCATCACCCCGGACGCCGAGGACGGTGGCCCGGTGCCCGAGTACAAGCAGCGCGCCATCGACAAGCTCGGCGGCAAGAAGCTCAAGACCTACGACGACACCGACGGCACCGACTACGAGGCCATCGCCGCCGAGGCCCCGGACATCATCCTCGGCATGAACACCTGGTCGATGGACACCGACTACGCGAAGCTGAAGCCCATCGCGCCGGTCGTCACCTACGCCGACAAGAAGCACGCCGACACCCTCACCTGGCAGGAGCGGCTCACCACCGCCGCCAAGGCCCTCGGCATGACCGCCGAGGCCGAGAAGGTCATCGCCGCCAACGACAAGGCGACGAAGGACGCGGCCGCCGCGCACCCCGAGTTCAAGGGCAAGACCTACACCTACGCGGTGGTCCACCCCGAGCAGATCACCTTCATGTCCCACGCGGACCAGGACCCGGGCGTCTTCGAGCAGCTCGGCTTCCGCAAGACGGACAAGGCCAAGGGCTACACCGCCGAGAAGAACGCGGTGAGCCTGGAGAACCTGGACGAGCTGGAGGCCGACGTCCTCCTCATGACCTACCCGTTCGGTGACAACGGCCTGCTCTCGGTCGACGAGCTGGAGAAGAACAAGCTCTTCCAGTCCCTCGACGTGGTGAAGAAGAAGCACTACGCGGTCGTGCCCTCGGAGAACACCCTCTCCTCCGCCGTCGCCTACCCGGACGCCCTCAGCTCCCCGTGGGTCGTCGAGAAGCTGACCCCGATCCTCGCCGACGCCGTAGCCGGCACGTAACACCCCGGACGGGCCGCCGGGCACCGACGCCCGGCGGTCCGCCGACGTGCCCCCGCACCCGCGGGGGCGCCCCGTTGCACGAAGGAGCCCCAGCATGTCCACCCGCAGCCCCCGTTCGGTCGTCACCTTCCCCATCGTGATCAGGGAACTGACGGTGCTGCGCGCCGAGAACATCACCCCGGGGATGCGCCGTCTGACCCTCGGCGGGGAGCAGTTGCACGCCTTCACCCGGGACGGCCTGGACCTGCCGGCGCTCCGCACGGAGGGCTTCGACGACCATGTGAAGTTCTTCTTCACCGACGAGTCCGGGCGCCTGGTCCTGCCCCGGCAGAACGTCAGCAGCCTCGACTGGCCCGCCGACGGCCGCCCGGTCGCCAAGGACTACACCCCGGTCCGCCACGACCCCGCCGCCGGCGAGATCGTCTTCGACTTCGTCCGCCACGAGGGCGGCGTCGCCTCCACCTGGGCCGAACGCGTCAAGCCCGGTGAGAGCGCCTGGATCGCCGGCCCCAAGATGTCCCACAGCCACCCCGAGGGTGCCGACTGGATCCTCGTCGCCGGCGACGAGACCGCCCTGCCCGCCATCGGCCGCTGGCTCGCCGAGATGCCCGAGGGCACCCGGGCCAAGGTGTTCATCGAGGTCGGCGAGGACAGCCACCGCCAGGAACTGCCCACCCGCGCCGACGCCGACATCACCTGGCTCTCCCGCGACGGCGCGCCCGCCGGCACCACCGACCTGCTGGAGCAGGCGGTCCGCGGCATGGAGTGGCTGCCCGGCACGGTCTTCGCCTGGGTGGCCGGCGAGGCCGTCGCCCTCAAGGGCATCCGCCGCCACCTGGTCGCCGAGCGCCAGGTCCCGCGCGACCACACGCACATCACCGGCTACTGGCGCCGCACCGGACCGCCCGCCCCGGGCGTCCCCGCCGCCGGGGCCGAGGAGACCCACGACGAGGACGACGCCCACGAGCGCCTCCACCGGCTCACCGACCTCGCCCCCGGCTTCGCCATCCGTGCCGCCGTCACCCTGGGCGTGATCGACCTGGTCGACGGCGGGGTCCGCACCCTGCCCGAACTCGCCCGCCGTTCCGGCGCCGACGAGGCCGGACTCGGCGCCCTGCTCACCTATCTGGTCTCCCTGGACGTCCTCGGACACGACCAGGACGGCTACCGCCTCACCCCGGTCAGCGAGGAACTCGTCGAGGACGACCACTCCTCCGACGAGTACCACCTCGGCGGCATCGAGGCCGCCATGGACGCCTCCCTCTCCGGCCTGCTGGACACCCTGCTCACCGGCGGCCCCGGCTACCGCACCCTCACCGGCAAGCCCCTCGCCGAGGCGGTCGCCGAGGACCCCCGGCTCGCCGGCTCCGCACGGACCGCGATCGAGGAGGAGGCCCGCTGGATCGCCCCCGGTGTGCTGCGCTCCCGCGACTGGTCCGCCGTCACCGAGCTGACCGCCGCCGGCCACGGAGCCGCCACCGTCGTCAACGCCCTGGTCAAGGCGCACCCCGCGCTCCGCGTCCGGATCGCCGCGCTGCCCTCCGCGCTGCGCGCGGTCGAGGAGCAGATCCTGGACGCCGATGTCCTGCCGAACGTGGAACTCGTCCCCACCACGGGCGCGTTGCCCCGGAGCCCGGGGACCCTGCTCCTCTCCCGCCACCTGGAGTGGCTCCCCGACGAGGACGCCGTCCAGGCCCTGGCCGAGGCGGGCGGCGCCCTGGCCGGCGGCGGGATGCTGCTCCTGGTCGAGATGGTCACCGCGGCGGACGAGGACGACGTGGACGCCCTGCTCCACCACCTCCGGCTGAAGTGCGCCTTCGGCTCCGGAGTCCGGGACGCCGAGCAGATCACGACCCTGGCCGAACGCGCCGGGCTCACCGTCCGCACCGTCACCGACATCGGCTGGGACCACCGGATGTGGGAGCTGGCCCCCGGGCGCTGATCCGCTTCCGGCGGGCGGCGCGGGGGTTGGCAGACTGCGTCCTGCGACCGGGCCACCCCCGCGCCCCGTCCCGCCCCGAGAGAGGGATCCCCATGGCCCGTACCCCTGACGTCGGCAGCCCCGCACCGGACTTCACCGTCCCCGGCACCGTGCGCACCGCCTCCGGGCCGGAGCGCGGCGACTACACGCTCTCCGCACACCGCGGCAACCCGCTGGTCCTGGTGTTCTACCCCGGGGACAACACCGCGGTGTGCACCAAGCAGCTCTGCTCGTACACCTCGGACCTGGACCGCTTCCGGGACCTCGGCGCGACCGTGTGGGGCATCAGCCCGCAGGGCCTGGACAGCCACGAGGGCTTCGCCGAGCAGTACGACCTGCGCTTCCCGCTGCTCGCCGACACCGACCGGGAGGTGGCCCGCGCGTACGGGATCGCCGTGCCCGGGCTGGGGCTGCGGCGCTCGGTCTTCGTCCTCGACGGGGAGGGCGCGGTCCGCTGGAAGCACGTCGCCCTCGCCGGTCTCAGCTTCCAGAGCACGGACACCCTCACCGAGCAGATCCGCGCGGTGACCGGTTCCTGACGAACACTCCGCCCGGCGCCGTTGCGCAGATGCGCGGACCTGATCCGCCGTACACCTCCGAGGGCCCGGCCCGCAGCACTCCTGCGGGCCGGGCCCCTCGGCGTTCCCGCGGCCCGAAAGGTCGTTGCCCGGGGTCGGGCACGGCGTTCCCCCGCCCCCGGAACGGCGTTCCCCGGGCGCGCCCTGGCGCGAAACCGTGCGTGAAGCTGATTGAAATAGCCCTCTAATGAACATCTATTGACATGAGGTGTCCCCGCCGCCAGAGTCTTCCCCGCCACCTGCCGTCCACGGACCGAGGAGCGATGCCCCCGTGCCCGAAATCCCCGCTGTCTCACGCCGGTTGCTCCTGGGAGGCGCCCTCGCCGGCACCGGCGCGCTCGCGGCCGGGGCCGCCGGCGCGGGCACCGCGGCCGCCGCGTCCGCCGCCGCGCCCGCGGCCACACCCCGCCGCAGGCCCGGCCAGAAGTCCATGATCGGCGTGGCCTACGCACCCCACCGCACGGTCCGGGTCGGCGTGATCGGTCTGGGCAACCGCGGTTCGGGGATGACCGAGGGCTGGTCCGTCGTGCCCGGCTGCACGGTGACCGCCGTGTGCGACGTCCGGGCCGACCGGGCCAGGCGCACCGCCGACCGCCTGGTCGCCAA
The DNA here is from genome assembly GCF_000377145.1 of Streptomyces sp. CNT372. Lineage (NCBI taxonomy): Bacteria > Bacillati > Actinomycetota > Actinomycetes > Kitasatosporales > Streptomycetaceae > Streptomyces > Streptomyces sp. CNT372. The sequence continues at coordinate 28,329 of NZ_KB897785.1, forward strand.
GGGCAGGCCCCGCCCGGCCGAGTACGGCGGCTCGGAGCGCGCCTTCGAGCGGATGCTCCGGCGCGACGACATCGACCTCGTCTACATCGCCACGCCCTGGGAGTTCCACCACGAGCAGGGCCGCGCCGCGCTGCTCGCCGGCAAGCACGCCGTCGTCGAACTCCCCATCGCCACCGAACTGCACGAGCTGTGGGACCTCGTCGACACCTCCGAGCGCACCCGCCGCCATCTGATGCTGGCGGAGAACTGCAACTACGGCCGCAATGAGCTGGCCATGCTGAAGATGGCCCACGAAGGCCTGTTCGGCGAGGTCACCAACGGCCACGGCGGCTACCTGCACGACCTGCGCGAACTCCTCTTCTCCGACACGTACTACACCGACGCCTGGCGCCGGCGCTGGCACGCCCGCAGCACCGCCTCCTTCTATCCGATGCACGGCCTCGCGCCGGTCGCCGCCGCCATGGACATCAACCGCGGCGACCGGATGACCGTGCTCCGGGCCACCGCCACCGAACCGAAGGGCCTCGCCGACTACCGCGAGCGCTTCGTGCCCCGGTCGCACCCCTCGTGGAAGGAGACCTACGTCAACGGCGACCTGATCACCTGCATGATCGACACGGCGAGGGGCCGGGTCATCCGCGCCGAGCACGACGTCAGCTCGCCCCGCCCCTACAGCCGCATCAACAGCCTGGCCGGCAGCCGGGGCATCTTCGAGGACTACGCGGGCACCTCGAAGACCGGCGGCCGGATCTACGTCGAACCGGACCACGGCGGCCACTCCTGGCGGGACTTCGACGCCTACCGCAAGGAGTTCGACCACTGGCTCTGGACGAAGATCGGCGACGACGCCGCCAACAACGGCGGCCACGGCGGCATGGACTACGTCCTCCAGTGGCGCACCGTCCAGCTGATGCGCGCCGGACTGGTGCCGGACATCGACGTCTACGACTCCGCCGCCTGGTGCTCGCCCGTCCCGCTGAGCGTCCGCTCCCTGGCGGCGGGCGGCCGGCCGGTGGAGATCCCCGACTTCACCCGGGGCGCCTGGGTCAACCTGCGCACCGGACTGGACTCCCGCGAGACCGAGATGCCCCCGGTCTCCTGACCGTCCGCACCGCGCCCGAACCGCCCGCACCAGCGACGTCGAGGAGACCGACCGTGAGACACCACCGGCTGATCACCGCGCTCAGAGCCACGGCCGCCGGCGCGGCGCTGCTGCTCCCCGCCCAGGCGGCGGCCGCCGCGACCCCGCACCACCCCGCCCCGGCGGGCGCGCCCACCGCAGCCGCCGGGCCCACCGTGCCCGCAGCCCGGGCCGAGCGCACCGTGGTCGACATCGCCCCCGTCGACCTCGACGGACCCGCGGTCTCCGAGGTGAAGGTGACCGTCCGCAACACCGGCCCGGACCGGATGCGCTCCCTGCGCGTGTCCTTCGCCGGACCGGTCGGCTGGGCGGTGCAGCCCGCCGAACGCCGGGTGGACGGCACCCTCGCCCCGGGCCGGAGCGCGCAGACCGTCTTCCGGATCCAGGTGCCCGGCCTTCGGCCCGGGTTCACCGTCCGGACCTTCACCGCCACCGCCTCCTACCGGGGCGGCGACGGCGAGGGACGGGCCACGGCCACCCGCACCCAGCGCACCGGCGAACCGCTCGCGAACCTGCGCGCCGCGTTCAACGGCGTCGCCGTGACCGATGAATCGGACACCGCGCCCGGAGACTTCGACGGCGAGGGCAACAGCTTCTCCGCCCAGAAACTCGCCGCCGCCGGCCTCACCCCCGGCGCGCCGGTCGAAGCCCTGGGCGCCCGGCTGACCTGGCCCGACGTCCCGGCCGGCACCCCGGACAACGTCACCGGCGCCGGGCAGGCGATCACCCTGCGCGGCAAGGGCAGCCGGCTGGTGTTCCTCGGGTCCGGGGTGACCAGCGGCGCCACGGGCACCGCCACCGTGTACTACGAGGACGGCACCTCCACCAAGGGCGCCATCGGCTTCCCGAACTGGTCCTTCGACCCGGCCGACGCCCACGGCGCGACCCTCGTCGCCTCCACCGACGGCCGCAACCGGCCGGACGGATACGGGAACGCGGGCATCGCCTACCGCGTCTTCGCGCACTCCGTGGCCCTGGACCCGGCGAAGCAGGCCGACTTCGTCGTCCTGCCCGCAGGCGGCAACATCCACGTCTTCGACATCGCCCTCGCACCCTGACCGCGTCACTGAGCCACACCGCGCCACCACGCGCCCGGACGGGGCGGCTGCCGGCACCGACCGGGGCGCCCCGTCCGGGCGCCCGCCCGTCCGCACGGCCCGGACCGGCTTTCTGACGGGCTATCTGGCGAAGGCATTGAGGTGAACCGCGGGCCACCACCGACGGAACACCCCGCCCGGCTGTGTATGTCGTTGTCGTGTTCACGAATTGCTCGGTACCCGGACGCGTTCCGGGAGGCCGCGGGTCACCAACCCTCGCGAAGGTTCTGGCGGTTCACCCAACCAGAGCCAAGGAGGACCCCGTGGCCGTACGTCCCGTTACCCGGCGGAAGGCGATCGGCTTCGCCGGCGCCGGTGTCAGTGCGCTCATGCTGGGGACCGGCGAGTGGAGCTCCGGCGCCGCCCACGCCGCCCCCAGACTCCCGTCCGACCCCTTCACCCTCGGGGTGGCCTCCGGCGACCCCCGCTGGGACGGCGTGGTCCTGTGGACCCGCCTCGCCCCCGACCCCTTCGCCGCCGACGGCCACGGCGGAATGCCCGCCGCACCCGTCCGGGTCGAGTACGAGGTCGCCGCCGACGAGCGCTTCACCCGCCCGGTGCGCCGGGGCACGGTGACCGCCACCCCCGAACTCGCCCACTCCGTCCACCCCGAGATCCACGGCCTCCAGTCCGACCGGGTCTACTGGTACCGCTTCCGCGCCGGCGGTCACGTCTCGCCCACCGGACGCACCCGCACCACCCCCGCGCCCTGGACCAACACCCGCGACCTGCGCTTCGCCTTCGCCTCCTGCCAGGCCTGGCAGGACGGCTACTTCACCGCCTACGACCACATGGCCGACGAGGACCTCGACCTGGTCGTCCACCTCGGCGACTACCTCTACGAGTACGGCGTCAAGACCAACAAGCGCGGCGTCACCACCGACCCGAAGTTCCACACCGAGACCGTCGACCTCGCCCGCTACCGCCTCCAGTACGGCCTCTACAAGTCCGAGGCCCCGCTCCGCGCCGCGCACGCCAACTTCCCGTGGATCATGACCTTCGACGACCACGAGGTGGAGAACAACTGGGCCGACGACATCCCGGAGAAGGGCCAGGACCCGGGCCCCTTCCGCGCCCGCCGCGCCGCCGCCTTCCAGGCCCTGTACGAGCACGCGCCGCTGCGCCGCCCCCAGCTCCCCAACGGCCCCGACGTGCAGATGTACCGCCGTCTGCCCTACGGCAACCTCGCCGACTTCACCATGCTCGACACCCGCCAGTACCGCGACGACCAGGCCTGCGGCGACACCCTCACCGGCGACTGCGCGGACCGATTCGACCCCGCCCGCACCCTCCTGGGCGCCAGGCAGCGCGACTGGGTCCTCAAGGGCTTCCGCCGTTCCCCCGCCCGCTGGCGCATCCTCGGCAACCAGGCTCCGATGGGCCAGACCGACCACGACCCGGGCCCCGGCGCCACGGTGTGGACCGACCCCTGGGACGGCTATGTCGCCGAACGCAACCGTCTCCTCGCCGAGGCGGACGCGACCGGGGTGCGCAACCTGGTGGTCATCACCGGCGACCGCCACCAGAACTACGCCTGGGACCTCAAGCGCGACTACGCCGACCCCGGATCGCGCACCGTGGGCAGCGAGTTCGTCGGCACCTCCATCAGCAGCGGCGGCGACGGCGCCGACATGAACGCGGACGGCACCAAGTTCCTGGCCGCCAACCCGCACATGAAGTTCTTCAACGCCCAGCGCGGCTACGTCCGCGTCCATGTCGACCGGGAGCGCTGGCGCAGCGACTTCCGGGTGGTCCCCTATGTCACCCGCCCCGGCGCGCCGGTGAGCACCCGGGCGAGCGTGGTCGTCGAGGACGGCCGCCCCGGCGTCCAGGTCTGACCCTCCGCCACCGGGCCCGGGCCGACCAGGCCCGCGTCGCCGTTACCGGGCCCGCGCCGTCTCCGGGCCCGGGCCCCTTACCGGGCCCGCGCCCGAGTGCGCGGACCCGATGACGACGGTGTCAGCGGCCCCCGCCCGGGACCCGCTCCAGGATCCCGGCGAGGTCCGCGCCCGGCGGCAGCGTCCCGAAGGCCACCCCGCCCTCGCCCGCCAGGCGCGTCGCGCAGAACGCGTCCGCCACGGCGGCCGGGGCGTGCCGCACCAGCAGGGACCCCTGGAGGACCAGCGCCATCCGCTCGACCAGCCGCCGCGCCCGCAGTTGCGCGTCCTCGGGCCGGGCCAGCTCCTCGCGCAGCGCCCGCCACGCCCCGTCCAGCCGCGCGTCCGCGCCGGCCGCCGCCTCCACCTCGGCCCGGAAGGCGTCCAGCGAGGCGGGCTCCCGGGACAGGGCGCGCAGCACATCGAGGGCGTTGACGTTGCCGGAGCCCTCCCAGATCCCGTTCAGCGGCGCCTCCCGGTACAGCCGCGGCATCCCGGACGCCTCGTCGTAGCCGTTGCCGCCCAGGCACTCCAGAGCCTCGGCCACCGCGGCCGGCTGCCGCTTGCACACCCAGTACTTGCCGACCGCGGTCGCCAGCCGCAGAAACGCCTTCTCCCGTGCGTCGCCCCGCTGCGCCCGGTCGACCGCCCCGGCGAGCCGCAGGGCCAGCGCGGTCGCCGCCTCGGACTCGACGCCCAGGTCCGCGACCACGTTCCGCATCAGCGGCTGGTCGATCAGCCTGGCGCCGAACACACTGCGGTGGCGCACATGGTGGGCCGCCTGCGCCAGCGCGGTCCGGGTGCCGGCCGCCGAACCGAGGACGCAGTCCAGCCGGGTCATGGTGACCATGTCGATGATGGTCCGCACGCCCTGGCCCTCGGCGCCCACCAGCCAGGCCACGGTGTCGTCGAACTCGGGCTCGCTGCTGGCGTTGCTGCGGTTGCCCAGCTTGTCCTTGAGGCGCTGGATGCGGAAGGTGTTCCGCTCGCCGCCGGGCAGCACCCGCGGCACCAGGAAGCAGGAGAGACCGCCGGGCGCCTGCGCCAGCACCAGGAAGAGATCGTTCATCGGCGCGCTGGTGAACCACTTGTGGCCGCGCAGCCGCCAGGTGCCGTCGGGCCGCTCCACCGCGGAGGTGGTGTTCGCCCGGACATCCGTGCCGCCCTGCTTCTCGGTCATGCCCATCCCGGCCAGCAGTCCCCGCTTCCCGGCGGGGTCGCGCAGCCCGGGGTCGTACACCCGGCTGGTCAGCAGCGGCTCGTACCGCTCCGCCAGTCCCGGCGCCGAGCGCAGTGCGGGGACCACGGCGTACGTCATGGAGACGGGGCAGCCGTGGCCGGCCTCGGCCGAGCTCCACACCATGAACCCGGCGGCGCGCGCCACATGGGCCCCGGGCCGCTCGTCCGCCCAGGGAGCCCCGGCCAGGCCCTCGCCGACCGCGACCTTCATCAGGGAGTGGTAGGCGGGGTGGAAGTCCACCTCGTCGATCCGGTGGCCGTAGCGGTCGTGGGTGCGCAGGACCGGCTCGTACGCGTTCGCCTCCTCGCCCCAGCGCTGCACCTGCTCCGACCCGGCGAGCCGCCCGATCCGGTGCAGGTCCTCCTCGGCCCACGCGGCGCCCTCCCGCCGGACGCCTTCCAGCAGCACCGGGTCGTCGGCGACGTCGTGGCCGGTCAGCGGTGGCGGCTGGTTGGTGACCTCGTGCGTGCGGGCGGCCGGTTCGCTGTGCGGGGCGGCGTGCGGGGTGTCCGCGGTCGCGGTCATGACGGTCCTTCCGGATCGGGGGAGGCGGCCACGGGCGGGGCGCCCGCGCAGCGTAGGGACATGGCGACCAGTTCGGCGACCAGCCGGTCCGAGGACCCCTCGCCGTGGTCCGCGAGGGGGTCGACGAGCACCTCGCCGATGGCGCCGGTGAGCGCGGCGGCGGTCACATCCGCGTCCTGGGCCGGGAGCAGCCCGGCGGTGACGCCCTCGCGCACCACGGCGGCGAACAGGGCCCGGTAGCGGCGCCGGAACTCCAGCCGCTCCCGCCCGACCGCCGGTTCCGCCGGGGCGGCCAGCAGCGCGTACGCCAGCCCCCGGTTCTCCAGCGCCCGGCGGGCGAACACGCTGACGCCGAGGGCCAGCCGCCTGACGGGATCGCCGGTGCCGTGCGCCAGGACCTCGCCGACGACCCCGGCCTCCCGGCCCGAGGCGCGCCGGAAGACCTCCACGGCCAGAGCCCCCTTGGACGCGAAGTGCTGGTACACGGAGCCGACCGACATCCCGGCCGCGGCGGCGACCGTCGTCACCGAGGCGTTCGCCCACCCCACGTCGGCGACGACGGCGGTCGCCCGTTCGACCAGGTGCTCGCGCGCCGCGTCGAGCCGGCCCTGCACGGCGGGCGTCTTCCGATAGGCCATACCAAAGAGTGAACCACCGTTCAGACCTTGGCGCCAGGGTGTCCGCCACCGCGTTCCCCGCCGTGGCCTGCCCGGAGGCGCCGATCACCGCGACGGAGCGTCGTGCCGCGCGCCGCACCGCGCGACACTCCGGTCATGGCGCGGCACACCCCCGGCCGCCTAGCGTCGCCGCCATGACCGACCTCACCAGCTTCGCCGTCCACATCTCCGACGCAGACCTGGCGCCGGACCCGCTCGACCCCGGCCAGATCGTCTCCGGCACGCCCGAGGTCTCGGGGAAGGTCCTGTGGGAGTCCGCCGACGGGCGGCAGGTGCGCGGGATCTGGCAGATCACCCCGGGCGTGGTCACCGACACCGAGTCGGACGAACTCTTCGTCGTCGTCAGCGGCCGCGCCACGATCGAGGTCGAGGGCGGGCCGGTCCTGGAGGTCGGGCCGGGGGACGCCTGCGTGCTGCGCGAGGGCGACCGCACCACGTGGACGGTCCACGAGACCCTGCGCAAGGCGTACCACATCAGCCAGCCCTGACCGGCCCGCCCGGCCCGGTGCCCGGGCGGTCACGTCTCCGCCCGCCCGGGCCGCGAGGGCGGTCCCGCGTCCGCCCTCGCGGGCCCGCGTCCGCACCCCGTGCCGGCCGGCCTTGCCGGTACCGTGCCTGCCTGCCCTCCCGCGCCAGGGTGCGCCGCCGCCCCCCGGGCTCTCGGGCGCCCCCGGGCCCCGCACCGGCGCGGCGCCGCGCCGCCTTACGCGGCCCCGAGCGCGGCGGACACCACCGCCCGCGCCTCCTCCTGCACCAGCGCCAGGTGGTCCGGCCCGCGGAAGGACTCCGCGTACACCTTGTACACGTCCTCGGTGCCCGAGGGGCGCGCGGCGAACCACGCGTTCTCCGTGGTGACCTTGATCCCGCCGATGGCCGCCCCGTTGCCCGGCGCCTCGCTCAGCACCGCCGTGACCGGCTCCCCGGCCAGCGTGTCCGCGCTCACCCGGGCGGGGGAGAGGCGCGCCAGCACCGCCTTCTCCTCACGCGTCGCCGGCGCGTCGACGCGGGCGTACGCGGGCTCGCCGAACCGCCCGGTCAGCTCCGCGTAGTGCTCGCTCGGCGTCCGCCCCGTCACGGCCAGGATCTCCGAGGCCAGCAGAGCCAGCAGGATGCCGTCCTTGTCCGTCGTCCACACCGAGCCGTCCCGGCGCAGGAAGGACGCGCCGGCGGACTCCTCACCGCCGAAACCGATCGTCCCGCCGGCCAGACCGTCCACGAACCACTTGAACCCGACCGGCACCTCCACCAGTTCGCGCCCCAGGTCCGCCGCCACCCGGTCGATCATCGACGAGGAGACCAGCGTCTTGCCGACCCCCGCAGCCGCGGGCCAGTGCTCGCGGTGCCGGAAGAGGTAGCCGATCGCGGCGGCCAGGTAGTGGTTGGGGTTCATCAGCCCGCCGTCCGGCGTCACGATGCCGTGCCGGTCGGCGTCCGCGTCGTTGCCCGTGGTGATCGCGAACCGGTCCCGCCCCTCGATCAGGGAGGCCATCGCGTACGGCGAGGAGCAGTCCATGCGGATCTTCCCGTCCCAGTCCAGCGTCATGAAGCGCCAGGCCGGGTCGGTGAGCGGGTTGACCACGGTCAGATCGAGGCCGTGGCGCTCCGCGATCCGCTCCCAGTAGGCGACCGATGCCCCGCCGAGCGGGTCGGCGCCGATGCGCACCCCGGCCGCGCGCACCGCGTCCAGGTCGAGCGCGGACGGCAGATCGTCCACATAGCGCGTGAGGAAGTCGTACCGGTGGGTCGTGGCCGCGGCCAGCGCCCGCGCGTACGGCACCCGGCGGACGTCCTTCAGCCCGCCGGCGATGATCTCGTTCGCCCGGTCCTGGATCCAGCCGGTCGCCTCCGATCCGGCGGGGCCGCCGCTCGGCGGGTTGTACTTGAACCCGCCGTCGGCCGGGGGGTTGTGCGAGGGCGTGACCACCACGCCGTCCGCGCGCCCGCCGGAGCCCGCGCGGTTGTGGGCCAGGATCGCGTGCGAGACGGCGGGGGTGGGCGTGTAGCCGTCGGCCGTGTCGACCAGGAGCGTCACGCCGTTCGCCGCGAACACCTCCGCCGCCGTGACCCGCGCCGGCTCGGACAGGGCGTGCGTGTCCGCGCCGAGGAACAGCGGACCGGTGGTGCCCCGGGCCTCCCGGTACTCGCAGATCGCCTGGCTGGTGGCCGCGATGTGGTCCTCGTTGAACGCCGCGGCGAGGGACGAGCCGCGGTGGCCCGAGGTGCCGAAGGCCACCCGCTGGCCGGGATCGGCCGGATCGGGGTGCAGGGCGTAGTACGCGGTGACCAGGCGGGCCACGTCGACGAGATCGTCCGGCCCGGCCGGCCGGCCCGCGCGCTCGTTCGCCATCCGTCCACTCCTCAGTGTCGTTGCCTGTGACTGTCGTTGCTCGTGGCTGTCGTTGCTCTGCCGGGTTGCGGTGAACCGCACCCATGATCCCCCGGCGCGGGCCCCGCCCGCGCGTTCACTCGTTCGAAGGACCCGGCGCGGTGGCGGAACTTCGCCGGTGCCCCGGCACGTTGGCAGGGTGCCGCGCGACGGGGCGTGGTGGAGGACGGACGTAGGGCGAAGCCGAGGTGGCAGCAGTGGCGATGTGGGATCGGATCAAGGACCAGGCCAAGGGGCTCCAGCAGCAGGCCCAGGGGGCACGCGGGTCCGGGCAGGCGCGGCCCGGCGGCGGGTCGGGCTCCGGCTCCGGCGGGTCGAAGGCGCAGCTCGTCAGCGCCCTGAAGACCCAGCTGACCTCGCTGAAGGCCGAGCTCAAGAGCGGCGCCTTCCGGGACGCCAGCATGGCCATGTGCGCCCTGGTCGCCGCGGCGGACGGCCATGTCGACCCGGCCGAGCGCCAGCACGTCGAGCAGCTCATCCTCAACAACGACGTCCTGCAGAACTTCCCCGCGGGCCAGTTGCGGGAGCGGTTCAACAAGCACGTCGACCAGCTCGCTGCGAACTTCGCGCACGGCAAGGCCGAGGCCCTGAAGGAGGTCGCCAAGGCGTCGAAGAAGCAGGCGGAGGCCCGCGCGGTGATCCAGACGGGCATCGTCGTCGCCGGGGCCGACGGCTGGGTGGCCCCCGCGGAGGAGCAGATCATCCGCGAGGCGTGCGCGGCGCTGGGCCTGAACCCGTCGGAGTTCGGCGTCTGACCTGGCCGGGCCCCGTTCCCGGGCCGCCCGGTGGCGGGCGGCCCGGGCCCTGGACAGGCGGGGAGCCGGCCGGAGGGCCACGATGGAAGAGGTGGTGGTGGCTCTCATGGACTTTCCCGAAACGTACGAGCTCGTCTTCCAGGCCCCGGCGGTCGCCGACGACGTCGTCGTGGTGCACCGGACCGAACGGGCCGGCGCCGGCGGCTGCCCGGTCTACGAGGACGAGACCGGCATCGTCCGCGCCGAGATCAGCGACCAGGGCGAGGTGCGGATGCTGGCCAGCGGGGCGCACCAGGCCCACCCTCTCCCCGTCGTCGCGCGGGAGCGGGCGGCCTGAGCCGCCCGCCCCTGCCCGGGCGCGCACGGCTCAGCGGGCGCCCGCGGACCGCCGGCCCAGCACAGGGTCGGCGACCAGCCTGGCCGCCGCGCACAGCGTCTGCCCGTGCGCGGCGAACAGCTCGTCCCGGGAGTCGAAGCGCCCGAGGTCGGCGAGGACGCTCCCGGACAGATCGCAGGAGGCGCCGTCCGCCGGGCACACGGTCGTCCCGTCCCAGTCGACCGCGGTCCGCGACAGCGCCTCGAACAGCGTCTCCGCGCCCGCGTTGGTGAACCCGCCGCCCGGCCGGGCGCTCAACTCGCCCAGATCGCCGAAGAGTTCGGACACCGGCAGCCAGGCGCCGTCCGCCCCGCCCGGGCGGAACTCGGGCCAGGCCAGCAGCACCTGATCCGGCACGATCCTGCGCAGCCTCGGGAACCGCGGGTACCAGAGGGCGCCGTCCACCACGAGCCCCCGCACCCGGGTCGGCACACCGCCCGCGCGGGCGACGCACTCCAGCACGGCCAGCCGCTGACTGCACGAGCCCCGGCCCCGGCGGAGCACCTCGGAGACGGGCCGGTCGTCGCGCACGGAGTACACCGGGCGCACCGCCGCCGTGATCAGCCGGTGCGCGCGCCGCAGCATCTCCAGCTGCCGGGTGGCCAGGGCCGCTCCGCCGTCGCCGTCGCCGCCGTCACCCGTCCCGCCGTCCGGGGTGCGGGTCGCCCCGGCCGCACGGGCGAGGCGGCCCACGCGCGGGTGCTCCCAGTCGAGTATCGGCGTCGGGACGGTGCCGCCAAAGGCGTCCCGCGGCCGGTCGGCAGCGGTGCGGGCACGCCCGCGGGGGCGGAGCAGGGAGCTGGTCATGCCGGCCATTCTCCTGCCGCCCCCGGGACACCTTCCGCCCGCCCCCGGTCCCTCCGTCTCGCCTCGCACGGCGGGTACGGGCGTGCGCCCCCCGGTCACCCTCCGCCCGCCCCCGGCCCTCCGTTTCGCCCGAAGGCGAGCACGGGCGGATCCTGGAGAACAGACGGCAGGAGTTCCGACCGGCGGGGAGTGCGCCATGGTGAGAACGCTGGAGTGGAAGGTCGACGTCGTCCTCGTCGAGGACGACGGCACCACGCGGGCCCGCGCGAGACTGGCCACGGGCAACGGCACGATCACGGGTTACGGCACGGCCCATTGCAGCCCCCAGGACGTCGACGTCCCCGAAATCGGCGAGGAACTCGCCGCCGCACGCGCCATGCACAGCGTGGTGCGCCAGCTGATGCGTGCGGCCGACCGCGACCTGGAGGCGGTGGGAGCGGGCACGGCGTCCGCGCCGGACTACGGCCGTCCCTACTCCGCGCCGTAGCCCGGCCGCCCTGGGCGCACCGGCTCCTGGCGCCTCGGCGCGACGCAGTCCGGATTCCGTTGCCCGGGCCAGCCCTGCTCGGCAAGCTCATCCGCTTTGGCCTGCTCCCGCTGCGCCAGTGGCACCGTCCGAGGGCGTCGGCGGCGCGGAACCGGACCCGGGACCGTCCCAGGCCGCGTCCCGACCGGCGCGGACTCCGCGGCGCGGGGCACGGCACCGCCGCAGGGCCGCGGCCGTGATCCGCGCTCGCGGACCCCGACCTGCTCGCGGACCCCGACCCGGGCGGCTGGTGCGCGAGGGCACCGCGTCCGCGCCGGACTACGGCCGTCCCTACTCCGCGCCGTAGCCCGCCCCGGGCACCCCGGCTCCCGGCGCGCGCCGTGCGGCCCGGAGTCCGGGCCCTGCACCGTCCCGGGCCGCCGGCACCGCGGAGCGGGAACCTCCGGCCGCCGGGACCGTCCCGGGACGCGTCCCGCACCGGCGCCGAGCGCGCGGCCCGGGGTGGGCCGCGCCCCCGGGTCCGCGCGGAGCCGCCCACCCCGGCGCGCCGGAGTCCGCGGCCCGGCACGCCCCCGGGCCGCGCGGCGGCGACCCGCGCCGCCCGGCGCGCCCAGCGCGGCCCCGCTCTCAGCCGTGGGCCACCACGGCCACCGGCGCCGCGCAGTGGTGGATGGCCGCGTGGGTCACGGGGCCGATGTGGGGGACGACCGGGGCCCGGCGGACGCGGCGGCCGACCACCACGAGTGACGCGTCCGCCGCCTCCTCCACCAGGGCCTGGCCGGGGGAGCCCTCGACCGCGCGCTCCACGACCGGGACCGTCGGGTAGCCGCGGCGCCAGGGGTCCAGCACCCCGGCCAGTTCCTCCGCCGCACGGCGCTCGGCGGCCGCCCGGTGCGCCGGCGAGTGCGCGTGGAAGCGCGCGATCCGTGCCGCGTGCACCGCGTGCAGCGCCCGCCCGCCCCGCAGGGCGGCGGCGAAGCCGAAGTCCAGGACCTGGCCGGGGTCGTCGTGCGGGTCCACGCCGACCACCACACCGCCCGCCGCCTCGCGACCCCCGGCCCGGACGAGCACCACGGGCGTGGTCGTCGCCGCGATCACGCCCATGCCGACGGACCCCATCAGCGCCCCGGCCACCGTGCCCAGTCCTCGCGACCCCAGCACCAGCAGCTCCGCGTCGGCGGCCTCCACCGGCAGCGCGGCGGCGGCCCGCCCGGAGAGCCGCCGGGTCGCCAGGTCGGCATCCGGGTGGGCGCGGCGCAGCTCCCCGGCGACCTCCTCCAGCATCCGGTCCGCCCAGTGCCGGTGGTCGTCCCGGACGATCGTCGGCGCGGCGACGGCGAGCGGCAACGGCCACTCCTCGACGTGCACCAGCAGCAGCCGCGCACCGCGGAGCACCGCCTCACGCGCGGCCCAGTGCCCCGCCGCGACGCTCTCCTCCGAGCTGTCGATCCCCGCGGTCACCTGGCGGACCATGGCACGCCCTCCTCACACCCTCACGCCTCCAGGGTCCCCCTTCGCGCCCCCGGCCGCCCGCCGTCCCGGGCCCGTCCCGCTCCGCAGGCGGGCCCGGCGTCGCGACGCCATCCTGATCGGAGGGCCCGCGTGACGCCCGGCGCGGGCGGAGACACGGCCCGGGTCGGAGAGGAGGGACCGGGATGGCCGCAGCGAGCACCCCCGCCGGCCGGCGCCACCGCGCCGCCGTCGCGGACCGTCCGCGCCATGCCGGCGGCCGCCCTCGTGCCGACGGCGCCGACGCCTTCCCCGTCTCCCGGGGGCCCACCCTCCCCGAGGGCGGCCACGACGACCCGCCGGGCACCGGCAGCGCGGGCGCACCCTGCACGACAACCACCGGCGCGCCCTGCACGACAACCACCGGTGTGCTCTGCGCGACGACCACCGGGGCGACCGGGGGCGCGTCATGAACGACGAGGACTGGATCTGGGCCTACGAGGGCTACGACCCCGGCAGCGAGCGGCTGCGCGAAGCCCTGTGCACCCTGGGGAACGGCTACTTCGCGACCCGGGGCGCGGCCCCCGAGTGCGCCGCCGGCGAGTACCACTACCCCGGTACCTACGCGGCCGGCTGCTACAACCGCCTCACCTCGGACGTCGCCGGCCGCCAGGTCGAGAACGAGGACATGGTCAACCTCCCCGACTGGCTCCCGTTGCGCTTCCGGCCGCACAGCGAGGAGGGCGACGAGCCCTGGTTCGCGCCGGACGGCGACGGGCTGCGCGAGTACCGCCAGCAACTCGACCTCCGCTGCGGCACCCTGGAACGCACCATGCGCTACGCAGCCCCGGACGGACGCACCCTGACGGTCCGCCAGCTCCGCCTGGTCCACATGCGCGACCCTCATCTGGCCGCCCTGCGCACCGAGTTCACCGCCGAGGGCTGGTCCGGCGACATCGAGGTGGAGGCGGCTCTCGACGGCACCGTCACCAACAGCGGCGTCGCCCGCTACCGCGATCTCGACGGCCGCCACCTGGTGCACGTCAACGCGGGCGACGGAGACCCGGAGGTGGTCTGGCTGCGCTGCCGGACGGTCACCTCCGACATCCGCATCGGCCTCGCCGCCCGCACCGGCGCCGACGCGCCCGCCGCCCACGAACTGCCCCGCACCGCCCACGAGCCCATGCGGGCGGTGCAACTGCTGCGGCTCACCCTCACCCACGGCCGACCCCGCACCGTCGACAAGATCGTGGCCCTGCACACCTCGCGCGACCCCGCGATCAGCGATCCGCTCCACGCGGCGACCGGACGGGTGCGCCGGGCCCCGGACTTCGAGACCCTCCTGGAGTCCCACCGCACGGCCTGGCGGGCCCTGTGGCGGCGCGGCGACCTGGACGTGCGCGGTGAGGCCGGCCGGATCCTGCGGCTGCACCTCTTCCATGTCCTGCAGACCCTCTCCCCGCACACGGCCGACCTCGACGTCGGCGTCCCGGCCCGGGGCCTGCACGGCGAGGCGTACCGCGGACACGTCTTCTGGGACGAGCTGTTCGTCCTGCCCTACCTCAACCTGCGCTTCCCCGAGGTCTCCCGCGCCCTGCTCACCTACCGTCACCGCCGCCTGGAGGCCGCCCGCGTCCTCGCCCGCGACGCCGGCTACCAGGGGGCCATGTACCCGTGGCAGAGCGGCAGCGACGGCCGGGAGGAGACCCAGCAGCTCCATCTCAACCCCCGCTCCGGCCGCTGGCTGCCCGACCACTCCCGCCTCCAGCACCACGTCGGCTCGGCCGTCGCGTACAACGTCTGGCAGTACTGTGAGGCGAGCGGCGACGCCGAGTTCCTGCACACCAAGGGCGCGGCGATGCTCACCGGGATCGCCCGCTTCTGGGCGGACTTCGCGGACTGGGACCCCGGCCTCGGCCGCTACCGCATCCGCGGGGTCGTCGGCCCCGACGAGTACCACGACGCCTATCCGGACGCGGAACGGCCGGGGCTCGACGACAACGCGTACACCAACGTCACCGCCGCCTGGGTGCTCGCCCGGGCCCTGGAGCTGGCCCGGGAACTGCCCGAGCCCCGACGCGTGGAGCTGTTCGAGCGGCACGGTCTCACCACCACCGAGCTGGAGCACTGGGAGGAGGTGTCACGGAAGCTGTACGTCCCCTTCCACGACGGTGTCATCAGCCAGTTCCACGGCTACGGGGAGCTGGCCCAGCTGGACTGGGCGGGGCTGCGGGCCCGGCACGGCGACATCCGCCGCCTGGACCGGGTGCTGGAGGCGGAGGGCGACACCGTCAACCGCTACCAGGCGTCGAAGCAGGCCGATGTGCTGATGCTCGGCTACCTGTTCGCCCCGGCGGAGCTGCGCGCCCTGTTCACCCGGCTCGGCTACGAGCTGGACGACCGCACCTGGCACCGCACGGTCGACTACTACCTGCGCCGCACGAGCCACGGCTCCACGCTCAGCGGGCTGGTCCACGGCTGGGTGCTCGCCCGGGTCCGGCGCGAGGAGGCGTGGGACTTCTGCCGGGAGGCGCTGGAGGGAGACATCGCGGACCTCCAGGGCGGCACCACGGAGGAGGGGGTCCACCTGGGCGCGATGGCGGGCACCCTGGACCTGGTCCAGCGGGGGCTGACCGGCATGGAGACCCGCTCCGGCGCCCTGTGGTTCGACCCGGTGCCCTCCCCGCAGCTCGCGGAGTACGGGTTCAGCGTGCGCTACCACGGCCACTGGGGCGTCGGGGTGCGGATGCGGCCGGGGGAGCTGACGATCGCCCTCCCGGCCACCCCGGACGGCCTGCCCATCGACGTACGGCTCGGCGACCGCACGGTGACCGTCGCCCCGGGCACCTCCTGCACCCTGGACCTATCCGACGCCTGACACCCGCCCGACGCCTGACACCCGCCCGACGCCTGACACCCGCCCGACGCCTGATACCCGCCCCGGTCCGGTACCGCCCCGCCCCGGTCCGGTACCGCCCCGCCCCGGCCCGGTCCCGCCACGAGCGGCCCCGCCTCCGCCCCGGCACCGGGGCGGTCAGGCCACCGGTCCCGCCACGTCGTCGTCCTCCCAGTCGAGCCGGTCGACCACGTCCACCACGCCGTCGACGCTCTGGCACAGGCGGACGACGATCCGGACCAGGGAGCGCTGCTCCAGGGTGCCGCTGAGGGTCACCCGGCCGTCGTCGACCTGCACCGAGACCGCGGCGGGGGAGACCCCGAGGGTGCCCGAGAGCACGTCCTCGACGATCTCCTCCTGGATCGACCGGTCCCGGCGCAGGAAGAGCTGGAGCAGATCGCTGCGGCTCACCACCCCGACGAGCCGCCCCGTGCCGTCCACCACGGGCAGTCGCTTGATGTGCCGCTCCTCCATCACCCGGGCGGCCGCCACCGCGCTCCAGTCGGGCCGGGCCACCACCGCCGGGCTGGTCATCAGCCCTTCGGCGGTGTCGGAGGCGGTGCCGCCGGTGTGCCGGCGCAGCAGGTCCGCCTCCGAGACGACCCCCAGGGGCCGGCCCTCCTCGTCGACCACGGGCACGGCGGTGATCCCGTACTCGTCGAGCAGCCGGGCGATCTCCTTGAAGGCCGTGCCGGGCTGGGCGACCACCGCCTGCGGGGTCATCAGGTCGGCCACCGAGCGGCGTCTCATCCCGCACCGGCCCCAGGGCCTGTGCGCGGGTCAGTGCGAGGAGTCATGCGCGGTACCTCCACATGTGTGCGGTCCTGTTGGGGACAGTATTTCCGAGTCTGTCCGGGACTCCGCCGCCGGGTGCCGACCGCGCGTCGCCGCCGTGCGGGCCCGGCCCCCGCTGACTACCGTGGGCGCGGGACGGCGTACGCGCCGTGTCCGCGCCGGGCGACCGGCCCACCCGGACCGACCGACAGAAGAAGCCGACCGACAGAAGAAGGTGCCCGACCATGCCGGGACAACCGCACACGGAGCCATCCGGAGCAGGCCGGGGACGACTCGGCGGGGACATCGGCCGCCGAGTCGGAGTGCGGCGGCGGGAGCTGGGGCTCTCCCGCGAGGAGGTCGCCACCCGGGCCGGATCGGCCCCCGGCTACATCCAGTACCTGGAGGAGAACCCCGCGGCCCCGGGCATGGGGTTCCTGCTGCGGCTCGCGGACGCCCTGGAGACGACGGTCACCGCGCTCACCGGCAGCGGCGCCGACCTGCCGGAGGGGCTGGGGCGGGCGGGCTACCACCCGGAGCTGGTGGAGCTGGCCGCGCCGGAGTGCTGGGACCTCCTCGGGACCCACGGCGTCGGGCGGGTCGCCGTGACCACCCCGGACGGGCCCGCGATCCTGCCGGTGAACTACCTGGTCTCGGAGGGCGAGGTCGCCTTCCGCACCTCCCCCGGGGCCCTGCCCGGCCGGGCCGCCGGCGGCGAGGTCGCCTTCGAGGTCGACCATATCGACGAGGCGTTCAGCCAGGGCTGGAGTGTGCTGCTGGTGGGGGACGCGCGGACGGTGGCGGAGGAAGACGCGGTCCGCCGCCTCGACGAACTCGCTTACAGCGCTCCGTGGGCGGGCGGCGACAGGGAGCTGTGGATCGCCGTCGCGCCGGAGCGGGTCACCGGGCGGCGCATTCTGGTCCGCGGGGCACCTGGAAACGCATAGCTCGCAAAACGGGCATCATTGAGTAAATCACCCCCTCTTTCGAGAGGGGGGCCCTGTGTATTCATGCGGCGCAATGTCCGTTTGTATCCGCAATGGCGTATCTGGCGTTCTTTGTGATCCGTTCCGTGACATCGGTCACGCGCCCGGTCCGCCGGCGCTTCCCGGGCGCCCTCAGAGGGCTTTCCGTGCAAGCGAACTGACGGTCCGTCGGGAAGGGCGCAACATCATTTACCCGCCCTTTAAGATCGCGTACATTGCGGTTGTGAATTCCAGGCTTGTTCCCCGGTGCGCCTCTCGCCTACGGTCACGGCATTCCGGATGGAACGCCGAATCCTGCCGCTGTCCGGATACCCGACCACATCACCCGTAACGGCAGGAGCGGGGGAACCAGGTAAGTCGCCGGACCGGAATCCACACGGAACAACCGGACGGCTCGGGGTGAAGCCGCGCCCAGCGCGGCCGGGCATCTCCAGCCCGAACCCGACAGCTCACCTCGCAGGCGACGGAGAGGAATTCTTCATGCCTGCACACGGCAAGCACCGCCGCCCCGGTACCAACCGCCTGGCCCGCCGCCTCGTCGCCGCCGGCACCGGCGCCGCCGCCCTCGCCCTCCCGGTCCTCGGTGCCGCCACCGCCAACGCCGCCCCCGCCGCCGAGCTCCCGGCCGTCGCGAAGGCCGTCGCGGCCGCCGCCCCCGCGAAGAAGGCGCCCACCACCTACTCCGTGGTCGCCGGCGACTCGCTCTCCGCGATCGCCGCCGCGCACTCCCTGGAAGGCGGCTGGCAGAAGCTCTACCAGGACAACCGCCGGGCCGTCGGCGCCAACCCGTCCCTGATCCACCCCGGCCTGGAGCTGACCGTCGGCGGCAAGGCCGCCACCAAGGCCAAGGCCCCCGCCGAGCGCGCCGACCGCTCCGAGAAGCGCGCCACCCCGGTCGCCCAGAAGGCGGAGGCCGCCCCGAAGGCGTACTCCGACGACCTCGACGGCTGGATCAAGGAATCGCTGGACATCATGGCCCAGCACGGAATTCCGGGCAGCTACGACGGCATCTACCGCAACATCATGCGGGAGTCTTCCGGAAACCCGCTGGCGATCAACAACTGGGACTCCAACGCCGCCAAGGGGACGCCCTCCAAGGGCCTTCTCCAGGTGATCGACCCGACCTTCCAGGCGTACCACGTCCCGGGTACCTCGACGGACAGCTACGACCCCGTCGCCAACATCACGGCCGCCTGCAACTACGCCGCCGACCGCTACGGTTCGATCGACAACGTCAACGGTCCCTACTGACCGACGACGCCGAATTCACGGATTCGGCCTCCGTCCATCGCATTGCAGAAGCCAACGGACGCCGGGAGTCCGGACCGTCACCACACGGTCCGGCCGCCCGGCGTCCGCGCATTCCCCCGCTGACGGCGAGCGCGCCCGCCGCTCCCGGACAGCGCACCAGACCGCGCGGCGGTCCTCCGCCCGCGCTGCAATGGACAGATGACGGCGCCACCCGACGACTGCCTCGCCCGCAACGAGTGGATCTGCGGCGACTACCTCTCCACCCGCGGCGAGATCCTCGTCGACGCCGTGCTCCAGCACCTGGAGCTGACCTTCCTCTCCGTCCTCATCGGGCTCGTCCTCGCCGTACCCCTCGCCGTCGCCGCCCGCCGCTGGGGCTGGGCCGCGGCCCCCGTCCTCGCCCTGACGACGATCCTCTACACCATCCCGTCCCTGGCGATGTTCTCCCTGCTGCTGCCGGTCTACGGACTCTCCGCCACCCTGGTCGTCGCGGGACTGGTCCTCTACTCGCTCACCCTCCTCGTCCGCAACATCCTCGCCGGGCTGCGCGCCGTGCCCGAGGAGACCCGGCAGGCCGCCCGCGGCATGGGCTACGGGCCCGTCCGGCTGCTCTGCACCGTCGAACTGCCCCTCGCCCTCCCCGCCGCCATGGCCGGACTGCGCATCGCCACCGTCTCGGCCGTCTCCCTGGTCACCATCGGCGCGATCGTCGGCCACGGCGGCCTCGGGAACCTCATCTGGTCCGGGATGAACACCTACTTCAAGGCCCAGGTGCTCACCGCCTCCGTGCTGTGCGTGGTCATCGCGGTCGCCGCCGACCTGGTCCTGCTGCTGGTGCAGCGGCTGCTCACCCCCTGGACACGGAAGGGGGCCGCGTGAACACCCTCTCCGCCGCGTGGGAGTGGCTCACCACCGGCTCGAACTGGTCCGGGGACGGCGGCATCACCCAGCGCCTCATCGAGCACCTCTATCTCACCGGCGTCTGCCTCGGCATCAGCTGCCTGATCGCCCTCCCCGTCGCCCTCGTCCTCGGCCACCTCGGCAAGGGCGGCGCACTCGCCGTCAACCTCTCCAACGTGGGCCGCGCCGTCCCCACCTTCGCCGTCCTCGTCCTGCTGCTGCTCAGCCCGATCGGCGGCTGGGGGACCTGGCCCACCGTCATCGCCCTGGTCCTCTTCGCCGTCCCGCCGCTCCTCACCAACGCCTATGTCGGCATGCGCGGCGTCGACCCGGACGTGGTGCGGGCGGCCCGGGGGATGGGCATGACCGGCGCGCAGACCATGGTGCGCGTCGAGGTGCCGCTCGCTCTGCCGCTGATCACCACCGGGCTGCGTATCGCCGCCGTGCAGCTCGTCGCCACCGCCACCATCGCGGCCCTGGCCGGCGGCGGGGGGCTGGGCCGGATCATCACCGCCGGGTTCAACCTCGCCTCGACGCCGCAGGTGGTCGCGGGGGCCGTCCTCGTCGCCGTGTTCGCCCTCCTCGTGGAGGGGCTGTTCGAACTCGCGCAGCGGCTCGCCCCTGCCTGGGCGCGGGGGAGCGGCGCCGTATGACCGCACCGCCCTCCGTCGCCCTGCGGACGGTGCTCGCCGCACTCCTCCTCGCACTCACCGCCGCCTGCGCGACCGGCCCCTCCCTGGAGGACCAGGGCGAAATCACCGCTCCGCCCGGTGAGAGCCGCAGCCTCACCGTCGGATCGGCCGGCTTCACCGAGTCCGACCTCCTCGCCCGGATGTACGCCCTTCTGCTGGAGGAGGCCGGTTACGACACCGAGATCCTCTCCGTCACCAACCGCGAGCTGTACGAACCGGCCCTGGAGAACGGTCAGATCGACGTCGTCCCCGAGTACGCGGCCACCTTCGCCGACTGGCTCAACGCCAAGGAGAACGGCCCCGACGCCCCGCCCGCCGGATCGCCCGACCTCGACGCCACCATGACCGCGCTCCGCCGGCTCGCCACCCCGCGCGGGCTCGACGTACTCGCGCCCGGCCGCGCCGTCGACCAGAACGCCTTCGCCGTCACCGTGGAGTTCGCCGCCGAACACCGCCTGCGCACCCTCAGCGACCTCGGCCGCGCGAAGATCCCGGTCCGGCTGGCGGCCGGCGACGAGTGCGTCAGCCGCCCCTACTGCGCCCCCGGCCTGCGGAAGGTGTACGGCATCGACATCACCGCCGTGGACCCCAAGGGCGTGGGCACCACCCAGGCCAAGCAGGCCGTCCGGAGCGGGCGCGACCAGATGGTCCTCACCACGACCACCGACGCCACCCTGGACGAATTCGGCCTGGTCCTCCTCGCCGACGACAAGCACCTCCAGAACGCGGACTACATCGTGCCGGTCGTCAACCGCGCCCGCGCGGGGGGCAAGGGGGTCACCGGGGCCCTGGACCGGCTGAACGATGTCCTGACCACGGGCGACCTGGCGCGGCTCAACCAGCAGGTCGACAGCTGGCGCCGCCTCCCGGAGGACGTGGCCCGGGCCTATCTGGAGTCCGAGGGCCTGCTGAGGCCCTGACCCTCCTCGAAGCCCCGGCCGCCGGTCACCGGGACACCCCTCCCGGGCGCCGGCCCCGGGACCACCGTGCATCCCGCGCGGCAAGGCGGCCGTCCGCCCCCCGTCCGCCCGGGCGAGTACCCGCCCCGGGTCCGCGGGCCCCGAGCGGGTGCCCCGCTCAGGCGTCCGCCACCGAGTCGAACTCCACCTCGTCCCGCGCCACCCCCTGCGCGTCCGCGTCCACCGAGCGGCGCAGGGCCTCGTGCAGCTTCGCCGGGGTCAGCACCCCGAGGAAGCGGCCGCCGTCCAGGACCGCCACCCACCCGGCGTCGTGCTGGAGCATCTCGCTGAACGCCTGCTTCAGGGGCGCGCCGACCGGCACCCACGCGTCCATCCGCCGGGCCAGGTCCCCGACCGTCCCCCGCCCGCCCGCGAGCGACAGGGCCTCGGTGGCCACCCAGCCGTGCAGGGCGCCCGCCCGGTCCAGGACCACCGCCCAGCGGGCCTCGTCCGCCCGCAGCCGGGCCGCCGCCTGCGCCGCCGGCTCGTCGACCCGCGCGGTCGGCTGCTGCTCCAGGTCGTCCGCCTCGATCGCGGTCACCGACAGCCGCTTCAGCCCCCGGTCCGTGCCGACGAAGCGGGCCACATACGGGGTCGCCGGGGCGCCCAGCACCGCGCCGGGCGTGTCGAACTGCTCGATCCGGCCCTGCCCGTACACCGCGATCCGGTCGCCCATCCGGACCGCCTCCTCGATGTCGTGGGTGACCATCAGTACGGTCTTGCGCACGGCGGCCTGGAGGTTCAGGAACTCGTTCTGGAGCCGCTCGCGCACCACCGGGTCCACGGCGCCGAAGGGTTCGTCCATCAGCAGCACCGGCGGATCGGCCGCCAGCGCGCGGGCGACGCCGACCCGCTGGCGCTGCCCGCCGGAGAGCTGCGCAGGGTAGCGGCCGCCGTAGACGGAGGGGTCGAGGCCCACCAGGTCGAGGAGTTCGGCGGCGCGGGCGCGGGCCCGGGACTTCTTCCAGCCCGTCAGTACCGGGACGGTCGCCGTGTTGTCGAGCACGGTCCGGTGCGGGAACAGCCCGGCCTGCTGGATGACGTAGCCGATCCGGCGGCGCAGCCTCACCGGGTCCACGCTCCGGATGTCCTCGCCGCCGACGAGGATCCGGCCGGAGGTGGGCTCGATGAGCCGGTTGACCATCATCATCGTGGTCGTCTTCCCGCAGCCGGACGGGCCCACGAGGGTGACGAGTTCGCCCTCGGCCACCTCGAACGACAGCCCGTCGACGGCCGTCGTGCCGTCCGGATAGACCTTCGCGACCTGCTCGAACCGGATCATGGGCCAACGCTAGGTCATGTCCGGAACGTCTGGCCCGGTTCGCGGCGTCCGGGCGACGGCGCGACGTTCCGGACACTCCCCACGAGGGCCCGGTGGCCGGCGCACACGGGCCCGGACTGTCCGGGCCAGGGCTCCGGGCGGGCTTCCCCGCTCGGCGCGGGCGGAGCGGACGGGGTCCGTCCGGACTCTTGCCGAGCCTCGGCGGACCCTGCTATCTCCTCCGTTAGGAAAGGTTCCTTCCAATCGAACTCCGCCCGGTGCACCCCGGCGCACCGGTACCGCCCGGCCCGTCCGCCCAGCCAACGGAGACCCCCCATGAGACCGGCACGGTTCCTCCCCCTCGCCGCGACCGGCGCCCTCGGCGCCGCCCTGGCCCTCGCCCCGACCACCGCGCCCGCCGCTCCTGCGACGCACGGCACCGCACCCGCCGCCCGGACCGCGGTCCCCGCCGCCGCGCCCGGGTCCACCGCCGCCCCCGCCGGCAGCCCGGCCGCGGTCAACGGCCGGCTGCGGGTCTGCGGCACCAAGCTCTGCAACCGGTACGGCAAGCCGATCCAGCTGCGGGGCATGAGCAGCCACGGCACCCAGTGGTACGGCCAGTGCCTCACCGGCGGCTCTCTCGACGCCCTCGCGCACGACTGGCGCGCCGACGTCCTGCGCGTCTCCACCTATGTGCAGGAGGGCGGCTACGAGACCGACCCCCGCCGCTACACCGACCTCGCCCACTCCCTCATCGAACAGGCCACCGCGCGCGGCATGTACGTGATCGTCGACTGGCACATGCTCAGTCCCGGCGACCCGCACCACAACCTCGAACGCGCCAGAACCTTCTTCTCCGAGATCGCCCGGCGGCACAACGCCAAGACCAACCTCCTCTACGAGATCGCCAACGAGCCCAGCGGCGTGAGCTGGTCGCGCATCAAGAGCTACGCGGAGCAGCTGATCCCGGTCGTCCGGAGCCACGACCCCGAGACCCCGGTCCTGGTCGGCACCCGCGCCTGGTCGTCCTTCGGCGTCTCCGAGGGGGCGGACGAGTCCGAGGTGGTGGACAACCCCGTCAACGCGGCCAACCTCATGTACACCTTCCACTTCTACGCCGCCTCCCACCGCGAGGCGTACCTGGCCACCCTCTCCCGGGCCGCCGACCGGCTCCCCGTGTTCGTCACCGAGTTCGGCACCCAGAACTACGCGGGCGAGGACGCCGACGACTTCGCCATGGCGCAGCGCTACCTCGACCTGATGGCGAACAAGAAGATCAGCTGGGTCAACTGGAACTTCTCCGACGACCACCGCTCCGGAGCCGTCTTCCACTCCGGGACCTGCAACCGGGGCGGCCCCTGGGCCGGGACCTCCTCGCTGAAGCCCGCCGGTATCTGGGTCCGCGACCGGATCCGCACCCCGGACGACTTCCCCACCGGCTGACCCGCCCGGAGCGTCGCCCCCTGCCGGGCCGCCCCCGCCGTGTCCTCGTCCGCCCCCACCTGTGATCGACTGGGGCGGACGAGGGCGCGGCACGCCCTGGGGCACGCACACACAGGAGCAGCAGCCTTGGCCAGCTACCGGCAGCCGGGAGTCGTCCTCACCGACCACCACTTCGCCGTCCCCCTCGACCACGACAACCCCTCCGGCGAGAGGATCGAGCTCTACGCCCGCGAGGTCGCCGCCGCCCGGCCCGGCGGGGACCGGCTGCCGTGGCTGGTCTATCTGGAGGGCGGCCCCGGCAACGCCGTCCGGCGCTTCACCGGCGCGCAGGCGTGGCTCGCGCGGGCGGTCCAGGAGTACCGGGTCCTCCTGATCGACCAGCGCGGCACCGGCCGGTCCACCCCGGCCAACCGGCAGACCCTCCCGCTGCGCGGCGGGCCCGCCGAACAGGCCGCGTACCTCGCCCACTTCCGCGCCGACGCCATCGTCCGCGACTGCGAGACGGTCCGCCGGCAGCTCACCGGCGGGGCGCCCTGGACCGTGCTCGGGCAGAGCTTCGGCGGCTTCTGCGCCACCCACTACCTGTCCACCGCGCCCGAGGGCCTCGACACCGTCCTGATCACCGGCGGGCTGCCCGGCCTGGACGTCCACGCCGACGACGTCTACCGGGCCGCCTATCCTCGTATCCGGCGCAAGAACGAGGCGCACTACGCCCGTTACCCCCAGGACGTGGAACGCGCCCGCCGGATCGCCGCGCACCTGGCGGAGCACCCGGCCGAACTGCCGGGCGGACACCTGCTCACCCCCGAGGTCTTCCAGTCCCTCGGCATCCTCCTCGGCTCCGGGGACGGCAGTCACCAGCTGCACTACCTCCTGGAGAACGCCTTCGTGCGCACCCCGGCCGGGCACGAGCTGTCCGACGCCTTCCTCGCGGGCGTCCGGCCGGTCCTCTCCTTCGCCGCCAACCCCCTGTACGCGGTCCTCCACGAGGCGATCTACGCCCAGGGCGGGCGCCCCACCGACTGGGCCGCCGAACGGGTGCGCGCCGAGTTCCCCGGATTCGACGCGGCCGGCGCGCTCGCGGGGGAGGGGCCGCTGCTGTTCACCGGGGAGACCATCCACCCCTGGCACTTCACCACCGACCCGGCCCTGCGCCCCCTGCGCGAGACGGCCGGGCTCCTGGCGGCCCGCACCGACTGGCCCGTCCTCTACGACACCGCGCGGCTCGCGGCGAACACCGTCCCGGTCGCCGCCGCCGTCTACCACGACGACATGTACGTGGACACGGCCCACTCCCTGGCCACCGCCCGTGCCGTCGGCGGGCTGCGGACCTGGGTGACCGACGAGTACGAGCACGACGGCGTGCGTGCGAGCGGCACCCGGGTCCTGGACCGGCTCATCGGCCTGGCGCGCGGCGAGGTCTGACACCGGATCGGGTTCGTGCGCGGACGCGCCGGGGTCCGGTAGCGGATCGGCCGCCGCCGGGCGGGCGGGCCGTAGGGTGCCGGGTATGACCGATGACGTTTCGCAGCAGCTTTCGGAGATGCCCGGCGACTGGCAGCGGGCGCTGGCCGTGGTCGCCCACCCCGACGACCTGGAGTACGGCTGCGCCGCCGCCGTCGCCGGATGGACCGACCAGGGCAAGGACGTGGTCTATCTGCTCGCCACCCGGGGCGAGGCGGGCATCGACTCGGTGCCGCCCGAGGAGGCCGCGCCCCTGCGCGAGCGGGAGCAGCGCGCGAGCGCGGCCGTGGTCGGCGTCTCGGCCGTGGAGTTCCTGGACCACCGGGACGGCGTCGTGGAGTACGGCACCGGCCTGCGGCGGGACATCGCGGCCGCGATCCGCCGCCACCGCCCCGAGCTGGTGATCACCCTCAACCACCGGGACACCTGGGGCGGAGTCGCCTGGAACACCCCCGACCACCGCGCGGTCGGCCGCGCCACCCTGGACGCGGCGGCCGACGCCGGGAACCGCTGGATCTTCCCCGAGCTGGTGGAGCAGGGCCTCGAACCCTGGGGCGGGGTGCGCTGGGTGGCCGTCGCCGGTTCGCAGAGCCCCACGCACGCCGTCGACGCGCGCCCCGGGCTGGAGCGCTCCGTCCTCTCCCTGCTCGAACACCGCGGCTACATCGAGGGGTTGACCGAGCAGGACCCCGAGGAGTACTGCCGGGGCTTCCTGGTGTCGGCGGCCGAGGCCGCCGCGCCGCGCTTCGGCGGCCGCCCGGCCGTCACCTTCGAACTCTTCCCGTGCTGACGGACGCATGAGCGACGAGAACGGCGCCCCGGGCGGCGAACCCCTGGACGCGGTGCTGAACGAGGTCGGCCCCCGGCTGCGCCGCATCCGCCGCGAGCGCGGCGCGACCCTGGGGGCGCTCTCGGAGGCCACGGGCATCTCCGTGAGCACCCTCTCCCGGCTGGAGTCCGGCCGGCGCCGCCCCACCCTGGAACTCCTGCTGCCGATCGCCCGCGCCCACCAGGTGCCGCTGGACGAACTCGTGGGGGCCCCGCCCGTCGGCGACCCCCGGGTACGGGCGAAGCCCGTGGTCCGGGGGCACCGCACGATGTACCCGCTGACCAACCGGCCGGGTGGCCTTCAGGCGTTCAAGGGCGTCTACCAGCCCTCCCGGGAGCCGGTCGAGCAGCGTGTCCACGAGGGCTACGAGTGGCTGTACGTGCTCTCGGGGCGGCTGCGCCTCCTGCTTGGCGACCACGACGTGGTGCTGACGGCGGGGGAGGCGGCCGAGTTCGACACCCGGGTGCCGCACTGGTTCGGCACGGCGGACGAGGCGCCGGTGGAGTTCCTGAGCCTGTTCGGCCCGCAGGGGGAGCGGATGCACGTCCGCGCGCGGCCCCGGCGGGACTGAGCCGGGGCCGGGGCAGGACCGGGGCAGGACCGGGTGGGAGTGCGGGCACGGGGCTTCCCGAGGCGGCAAGCGACCGCTTAGTATGCATCGGGCGGGTGGTGTGCCGCCCGTGATCCGCACGTACTGCCCTACGGCTGGTGGGAGGCCCCGAGATGCAGGCATGGCGAGTGCACCGCAACGGCGAGCCCGGCGAGGTGATGCAGCTCGACGAGGTGGACCGGCCGGTGCCCGGCGAGGGGCAGGTGCTGCTGCGGGTCCTCGCGGCCAACGTCAACTTCCCCGACGCCCTGCTCTGCCGGGGCCAGTACCAGGTCCGCCCGCCGCTGCCGTTCACCCCGGGCGTCGAGATCTGCGGCGAGACCGAGGACGGCCGCCGGGTCATCGCCAACCCCGCCCTCCCGTACGGCGGCCTCGCCGAGTACGCCCCCGCCGACGCGGCCGCCCTGCTGCCCGCGCCCGACGCCCTGGACGACGCCGAGGCCGCCGCCCTGCACATCGGCTACCAGACCGGCTGGTTCGGACTGCACCGCAGGGCCGCCCTCAAGGAGGGCGAGACCCTGCTCGTGCACGCGGCGGCCGGCGGTGTCGGCAGCGCCGCCGTCCAGCTCGGCAAGGCGGCCGGCGCTACCGTGATCGGCGTCGTCGGCGGCCCGGAGAAGGCCGCCGTCGCCCGCGCCCTCGGCTGCGACCTGGTGATCGACCGCCGCGAACAGGACGTGGTCGCCGCCGTGAAGGAGGCCACCGGCGGACGCGGAGCCGATGTGGTCTACGACCCGGTCGGCGGCCCCGCGTACGCCCAGTCCGCCAAGTGCGTCGCCTTCGAGGGCCGGATCGTGGTGGTCGGCTTCGCCAGCGGCGACATCCCGGCCCCCGCCCTCAACCACGCCCTGGTCAAGAACTACGCCATCCTCGGCCTGCACTGGGGCCTCTACGCGCGGAAGGACCCCGCCTCCATCGCCGAGTGCCACCGGGTGCTGACCGAGTACGCCGCCAAGGGCCTCGTCCGCCCCCTGGTGAGCGAGCGGGTGCCGCTGGCCGGCGCGGCCGGTGCCGTGCAGCGTGTCGCCGACGGCACCACCACCGGTCGCCTCGTCGTCCTCCCCGGCGGCACGGACGGAGCGGCCCGATGACCGACGCCGTTGAACTCCGCGACCGCGTAAGCGCGTTGCTCGACGCCCACCCGCCCGCCGGCACCCCGCGCGAAAACTTCCTGCGCGCCCGCTTCGACGCCGGACTCGCCTGGGTGCACTACCCCGAAGGGCTCGGCGGCCTCGGCGCCCCGCGCTCCCTCCAGGCCGTCGTCGACGCCGAACTCGCCGCCGCCGGAGCGCCCGGCAACGACCCGGGCCGCATCGGTATCGGTCTCGGCATGGCCGCGCCGACCCTCCTCGCCTACGGCTCCGAGGAGCTGAAGCGGCGCTTCCTGCGCCCGCTGTGGACCGGTGAGGAGGTGTGGTGCCAGCTCTTCTCCGAACCCGGCGCCGGATCCGACCTCGCCGCCCTCGGCACCCGCGCCGTCCGCGACGGCGACCACTGGGTGGTCGACGGCCAGAAGGTGTGGACCTCCAGCGCCCACCTCGCCCGCTGGGCCATCCTCATCGCCCGCACCGACCCCGACCTGCCCAAGCACCAGGGCATCAGCTACTTCGTCTGCGACATGACCGACCCCGGCGTGGAGGTCCGGCCGCTGCGCCAGCTCACCGGCGAGGCCGAGTTCAACGAGGTCTTCCTCACCGGCGTCCGCATCCCCGACGCCCACCGGCTCGGCGGTGTCGGCGAGGGCTGGAAGGTCGCCCGGACCACCCTGATGAACGAGCGCGTCTCCATCGGCGGCCAGCGCCTGCCCCGCGAGGGCGGCATGATCGGCCCCGTCTCCCGCACCTGGCGCGAACGCCCCGAAGTGCGCACCCACGACCTCCACCAGCGTCTGCTGGACCTGTGGGTCGAGTCCGAGGTCGCCCGCCTCGCCGGGGAGCGCCTGCGCCAGCAGCTCGTCGCCGGACAGCCCGGCCCCGAGGGCAGCGCCATGAAGCTCGCCTTCGCCCGGCTCAACCAGGAGATCAGCGGCCTGGAGGTCGAACTCCTCGGCGCGGACGGGCTGCTGTACGACGACTGGACCATGCGCCGCCCCGAACGCGTCGACTTCACCGGACGCGGCGCCGGCTACCGCTACCTGCGCTCGAAAGGCAACTCCATCGAGGGCGGCACCAGCGAGGTGCTGCTGAACATCGTCGCCGAACGCGTCCTCGGCCTGCCCGCCGAGCCCCGCGACGACAAGGACATCCCCTGGAAGGACCTCGCCCGATGACGGACCTGCTCTACTCCGAGGACGAGACCGACCTCAGGGCCGCCGTCCGCGCCCTGCTCACCGCCCGTGCCGACCCGGCCGCCGCCCTCGCCGCCCCCGGGGCCGAGAGCGGCGCCCCCGCCGACCCCGCCCTCTGGCGGGCCCTCGCCGCCGAGGTCGGCGCGGCCGGACTCCTGGTACCGGAGAAGCTCGGCGGCGCGGGCGCGGGCCACCGCGAGGCCGCCGTCGTCCTGGAGGAACTCGGCCGCGCGGTCGCGCCCGTGCCGTATCTCACCAGCTCCGTGGTGGCCACCTCCGTCCTGCTCGCCCTCCCTCCCGGCGCGGCGACCGAGGCCCTGCTGCGCGACCTCGCCGAGGGCCGCCGCACCGCCGCCCTCGCCGTGCCCCTCTCCCTCGCCCCCGGCGACCCGCTGCCCGGCGCCACGGACCGGATCACCCCGGTCGCGGACGGGGCGTCCGCCGACGTCCTCCTCGTCCCCGGGCCGGACGGACTGCGGGCGGTGGAGGCGCAGGACGCCCTCGTCGAACCCCTGGTCGCCCTCGACCTGACCCGGCCGCTCGCCGCCGTCACCGTCCCCGCCGGAGCCGGGACCCCGCTCGCCGGGGCGGCGGAGAGCGAACGGGCGGTGGGGCGGGGGCTGCTCACGGGTGCCGCCCTGCTCGCCTCCGAGCAGCTCGGGATCGCGGAGTGGTGCCTGGAGGAGACCGTCCGGCACACCCGCGAACGCCACCAGTTCAACCGGCCCGTCGGCTCCTTCCAGGCACTCAAGCACCGGATGGCGGGGACCTGGCTGGAGGTCGTCTCCGCCCGGGCCGCCGCCCGCGCCGCGGCCGACGCGCTCGCCACCGGCAGCGAGGACACCGCCCTGCTGACGGCCGTCGCCCAGACCTACTGCTCCGGCGCCGCCGTGCGCGCCGCCGAGGAGTGCGTCCAGCTGCACGGCGGGATCGGCATGACCTGGGAGCACCCCGCGCACCTCTACCTCAAGCGCGCCAAGGCCGACGCGACCGCCTTCGGCGCACCCGGCCGGCACAAGGAGACGGTGGCCGCCCTCACCGGACTGCCCGCCCCCTGAGGGCCCCGGTCCGCACCCGCCCCCCCGGGTAACACCCCCTGTTCCGTCCCACCCTTTACCTGCTGTTTAATTGCCAGGGTTTTGCAACAACGGACGATCTTCCACAGGGGTGCGACATGACGGGCCGATCCATACGGCGCGCTTCCGGAGCGGCCATGGCCGCCGCGCTCGCCATCGGCGCGGCGGCCTGCTCCAACCCGCAGGACGGCGGCACCGACGGAGCGGGCGGCGGCGAGTCCGCCGTCGTCGGCATCGCCTACGAACCCGACAGCCTCAGCCCGCTCCTCGGCTACGGCAAGGACGGCAACAGCAAGATCTTCGACGGGCTCCTCGCCTTCGACGGCGAGATGAAGCTCCGCCCGGCCCTCGCCGCCGAACTGCCCGAGGTCAGCGACGACGGCCTCACCTACACCTACAAGCTCCGCCAGGGCGTGACGTTCAGCGACGGCGAGCCGTTCACCGCCGACGACGTCGTCTTCACCTACCGCACCATCCTCGACGAGAAGACCAACAACGCCTCCCGCACCGAGCTGGACGCCGTCAAGGACGTCCGCGCCACCGGCGAGGACACCGTCGTCTTCACCCTCAAGTACCCCTACGCGCCCTTCGCCCAGCGCACCGTGCTGCCCATCGCCCCCGAGCACATCGCGGGCGAGCAGGACGTCAACACGGGCCCGTTCACCACCAAGCCGATCGGCACCGGGCCCTACGTCCTCACCCACTGGTCCAAGGGCGAGAAGATCAGCTTCAAGGCCAACCCCGGCTACTGGGGCGGCGAGCCGAAGGTGAAGAGGTTCACCATGGCGATCATCAAGGACGACGACGTGCGCGCCACCCGGCTGCGCGCCGGCGACCTGGACGGCGCCATCCTCCCGCCCAACCTCGCCGAGGGCTTCGGCGAGGACAGCGGCACCCGGACCCACGAGGCCACCAGCTACGACTACCGCACCGTCACCCTGCCCACCGGCAACAAGGTCACCGGCGACACCGCGATCCGCCGCGCCCTGGACACCGCCGTCGACCGGCAGGCCATGGTCGACAGCATCCTCAACGGCGCCGGAAAGCCCGCCTACGGGCCCGTCCCCACCGACAGCGAGTGGTTCACCGAGGGCACGGAGCGCACCCACGACCTGCGCGCCGCCAAGAAGATCCTCGACGAGGCCGGCTGGAAGCCAGGCAAGGACGGCGTCCGCGTCAAGGACGGTGTCCGCGCAGCCTTCCCGCTCTGGTACGTCAGCGGCGACAAGCTCCGCCAGGACCACGCCCTCGCCTACGCCTCCGACGCCCGCAAGGCCGGCATCGAGATCAAGACCCAGGCCGGCACCTGGGAGGTCATCGAGCCACGGATGAAGCACGACGCCGTCCTCGCCGGCGGCGGCTCCCCGGGCGACCCCGACTTCGACCAGTACCTGCTGCTCCGCTCCGACCTCGCGGGCGACGGCTTCAACAACATGGCCTGGTACGACAACCCGGCCGTCGACAAGGCCCTGGACGAGGGCCGCAAAGCCGGCGACAAGGCCGAGCGCAAGAAGGCCTACGACACCGTCCAGCGCGAACTGGTGAAGAACCCGGGCTACACCTTCCTCACCCACATCGACCATGTCTACGTCCTCGCCGACAAGTGGGACGGCCTGAGCACCCAGATCGAGCCGCACGACCACGGCCTCGCCTCCGGCCCCTGGTGGAACGTCGAGAAGTGGACCCCCAAGGGCGGCGACAGGGCCGGTGCCGAGGGCGGCTCCGCCTCCGAGGACGGCTCCGGCTCCCGGGACGCGAAGAAGTGAAGCGCCGCCTCCCCTGGGGGGCGCTGGCACGGATGACGGGACGGCGGGCCCTGTTCGCCGTCCCCGTCCTCCTCACCGTGACCTTCGGCGTCTTCGCGGTCGCCGCCGCCTCCCCCTTCGACCCGGTCAAGGCGTACACCGGCACCGCCGGACTCACCGCCTCGCAGGAGAACCTGGACCAGATCCGCGCCAACCTCGGCGTCGACCAGCCGCTGGTCACCCGCTGGGGGGAGTGGATCACCGCCGCCCTCGGCGGCGACCTCGGCGACTCCAGCGTGATGCGGATGCCCGTCGCCGACGTCATCGCCGGCCGCGTCGGCTGGTCCGTCCTGCTCGCGGCCACCGCCTTCGCCCTCGCCGTGCTGCTGGGCACCGCGCTCGGCGTGCTCGCGGCCCGCCGCCGCGGCGGCCCGGTCGACCGCTGCGTCAGCTCCGCCGCGTACACCCTGGAGGCCGCGCCCTCCTTCTGGCTCGGACTCCTCGCCATCTGGTTCTTCGCCCTGGAACTGGGCGTACTGCCCGCCGGCGGGCTCACCGACACCGCCAGCGACACGGTCACCTTCGACCAGGTCGCCCGCCACCTCGTCCTCCCGGCGACCGTCCTCGGCATCAGCCAGATGCCCTGGTTCTTCCTCTACGTCCGCCAAGGCGTCGGCGACGCGCTCGACGAGGACGCCGTCCGCGGCGCCCGCGCCCGCGGCCTGGCCGAACGCACCGTGCTCACCGGCCACGCCCTCCGCTCCGGGATGCTGCCGATGCTCACCCTGATCGGCTCCCGCGTCCCCGAACTCATCACCGGAGCCCTGCTCGTGGAGACCGTCTTCAGCTGGCCCGGCATCGCCGCCGCCACCGTCCAGGCCGCCACCGCCGTCGACTTCCCGCTGCTCGCCGCGCTCACCGTGCTGGCGACCGCCGCCGTCCTCGCCGGCAACCTCCTCTCCGACCTCCTCTACGGGCTCGCCGACCCCCGGGTGGGCTTCGATGGCTGACCTGCTGAGCAAGACGCCCCCCGCGGCCGAGGGGCCCGCCGCTCCCGGCGAGTGGCGCAGCCGGGGCCGCACCCGGCGCTCCACGCGTACCGTGCGGGTCACCGTCTCCGCCGTGATCACGGCGGCCGTGGCCCTCGCCGTCCTCGTCGTCCCGCCGGTGGTCCAGCTCGACCAGCAGGCCGTCGACCTGTCGATGAAGCTGATGCCCCCGTCCGCCGCCCACCCCTTCGGCACCGACGACGTGGGCCGCGACCTGCTGCTGCGCTGCGTCTACGGGCTGCGCGTCTCGCTGCTCGTCGGCCTGGTCGCCGCGCTGGTGGCCACCGTCATCGGCACCACGATCGGCGCGCTCGCCGCCGCCTTCGGCGGCTGGACCGACCGGGTGCTGATGCGGCTCGTCGACACCTTCTCCTCCGTGCCGCACCTGCTGCTGGGCATCTTCGTCGTCGCCATGTTCCGCCCCGGGGTGTGGCCCGTGATCGTGTCCGTCGCCCTCACCCACTGGCTCTCCACCGCCCGT
Source organism: Streptomyces sp. CNT372 (assembly GCF_000377145.1). NCBI lineage: Bacteria > Bacillati > Actinomycetota > Actinomycetes > Kitasatosporales > Streptomycetaceae > Streptomyces > Streptomyces sp. CNT372. The sequence continues at coordinate 61,849 of NZ_KB897785.1, forward strand.
ATCGTGCGCGCGGAAGTGCTCTCGCTGCGCGCCCGGCCCCATATCGACGCGGCCGTCAGCGGCGGCGCGAGCCGGCGGCGGGTGCTGCTGCGGCACCTGCTGCCCGGGGTGCTTCCCCAGGCCGGGCTCGCCGCCGTGCTGATGGTGCCGCACGCCATGTGGCACGAGTCCGCGCTCTCCTTCCTCGGCCTCGGACTCCCCACGCACCAGGCCAGCCTCGGCAACCTGGTGCAGAGCGCGCGCGGCTCCCTGCTCGCCGGGGACTGGTGGCCCACCCTCTTCCCCGGCCTCTTCCTGATCATCCCCACGCTCGCCGTCGCCGGTCTCGCCGGCGCCTGGCGCGAGCGCATCAACCCGCGCCGCCGATCGGAGCTGATGCTGTGACCCCGGCGACCACCCCGCCCACCCCGCCCACCCCGCCCACCACGCTCAAGGCGACGGCGCCGGGCACCGCGGCGGCTCCGGCTGTCTCCGGCGAACCCGTGCTCGCCGTCCGGGACCTGTCCGTCCGCTTCCGGATGCGCGGCGGACGCCATGTCGCCGCCGTCACCGGGGCGACCTTCGACCTGGCCGCGGGGGAGTGCCTGGCCCTCGTCGGCGAGAGCGGCTGCGGCAAGTCCGTCCTCGCCTCCGCCCTCCTCGGGCTGCTGCCCGGCAACGCGCAGACCGGCGGCAGCGCCGTCGTCGTCGGCACCGACCTGCTCGCCGCCGGTGAACGCACCCTCGCCCGGAGCGTCCGGGGCCGCCGCGTCGGTCTCGTCCCGCAGAGCCCCGCCGCGCACCTCACCCCCGTGCGCACCGTCGGGGACCAGCTCGCCGAGACCGTCCGCGCCCTCACCGGACTGCGCGGACCCGCGGCCCGCAAGGCCGCCGCCGAGGCCGCGGACCGGGCCGCGTTCCCCGCCGGGCACCTCGACCGCTACCCGCACGAACTCTCCGGCGGCCTCGCCCAGCGCGCCGCCACCGCCCTCGCCCTCGTCGGCGACGCGCCCCTGCTCGTCGCCGACGAGCCCACCACCGGACTCGACCGCGACCTGGTCGAGCACACCGCCGATGAACTCCGCCGGCACGCCGACCGGGGCCGCGCCCTCCTCCTCATCACCCACGACCTCGCCGCGGCGCACCGCACCGCGGACCGGGTCGCCGTGATGTACGCGGGCCGCATCGTCGAACTCGCCCCGGCCGACGCCTTCTTCGGTGAACCGGGCCCCCGGCACCCGTACGCCCGGGGACTCCTCGCGGCCCTGCCCGAGCGGGAGTTCACCCCCATCCCCGGCCTGCCCCCGGAACTGGGCGACCTGCCCCCGGGCTGCGCCTTCGCCCCGCGCTGCGCCCGGGCGGACGCCCGGTGCGAGGCCGTGCCGGCGCTCGGCGACGGGGTCGCGTGCCACCACCCCCACGACGGGGCTGCTGCCCGGGACCGGAAGGAGCACGCGGCGGACCCAGCCGTCGTGGACGGTGTCCGCGAACCGGGGGCGGGGGACGCCTCCCGCGCGTCCGGCGAGGGCGAGACCGCCCGGGCGGCCGCAGGTCCGGGCGGGCCGCGTCCCGGGACGGGCCGGGTGGACGGCGACCGAACGACCGAGGAGAGCCCGCGTGTTTGAGCTGGACCGGATCACCGCCGGGTACGACCGACGCAAGCCCGTCGTCCGCGAGGTCTCCTTGTGCCTCGCGCCCGGCGAGTCCGTCGGCCTGCTCGGCCCGAGCGGCTGCGGCAAGTCCACCCTCGCCCGGGTCGCCGCCCTGCTGCACCGGCCCGACGCCGGGCGGGTCACCGTCGACGGTGAGACCGTGCGCGGCTGGCGGCACCGCGCGCCCCGCTCCCAGCGCACCGCGATCGGCGTGGTCTTCCAGCAGCCGAGGCTCGCCGCCGACCCCCGGCTCACCCTGCGCGACCTCATCGCCGAACCCCTGCGCGCGACCGGCCGCCGGGCCGAGGTGGCGGAACGCGCCGCCCCGCTCGCCGAGACCGTGGGCCTCACCCCGGAGCTGCTGCGCCGCCGCCCCCACGAGGTCAGCGACGGCCAGCTCCAGCGAGCCTGCCTGGCCAGGGCCCTGGTGCTGGAGCCGCGCTGGCTGGTGTGCGACGAGATGACCGCGATGCTGGACGCGTCCACCACGGCGGCCCTGGTCGCCGCCGTGGAGGAGTACCGGCGCGCAACGGGCGCCGGGCTGCTCGCCGTGGGGCACGACCGCGTCCTGCTGGAGCGCTGGTGCGACCGGACGGCCGACTGGGCGGACCTCGCCGCGGCCTGAAGCCGGGGCCGAGTGCCGGTCACCCGGTCCGTCCGGTCACCCAGGTCCGTGCGGTCACCCGGGCGGCCACGCCAGGAGCTCTGGGTTCACCCGCCCTCGGCCGTCTCTCACCCGGACGGCGGACACGCCAGTCGCCCGGACGGGCCCCCGGCTGCGCCAGACTGGCCGCCGAATGCCGCACATCCGGCGCAATGCCGCGTATCCGGTGCGGTACGGACGACCGGTGCGGGGCCCCGACCGGCGGGCGCGGCCCCGGAGGCGGGGCGGAGGAGGCTCACGATGGCCATCACGATCTCGGTACTGCTGCTGCTGACGGTGCTCGCGGTGATCTTCCTGCGCAGCGGAGGGCTCAAGTTCTCCCACGCGCTCGTCTGCGCCCTGCTCGGCTTCTTCCTGGCCGGCACCAGCATGGCCCCGACCATCCACGAGGGGATCGCCTCGACCGCCTCGGTGGTCGGCAGCCTCCAGCCCTGACCGCCGAGTCCCGCCGTCCGCCGCCCGGGCCCGTCAGATCACGGACGACCGGATCAGAAAGCGGACGCCCTCCGGTGCCTCCAGCGAGAAGCCGCTGCCCCGACCCTCGACCACGTCCACGACCAGCCGGGTGTGGCTCCAGCGCGCGTACTGGTCACGGGAGATCCAGAACGCCACCGGCTCCGGCACGCCTTCCACACCCAGCTCGGCCAGCAGCACGTCCGAGGCCCCGGTGCGGAACTCGCCGGCCGGGTAGCACATGGGCGCGCTGCCGTCGCAGCAGCCGCCGGACTGATGGAACATCAGCGGCCCGTGGGCGGACCGCAGCAGCCGCAGCAGACCGGCGGCGGCCTCCGTCAGCTGCACGCGCGGGATCTCGGTCATGCGGCCAGTCAACCCGGCCGGAGGTTGCGACACCGTTGCGCCGGGGTCCGCAGGGGAGGCGGCCCGGCCGGCCGGCCCGGGCCCCGGCTCAGGCGCGGTCCGCCGCCGCGCGCTCCGCGTCCCGCGCCTTCAGCCGGGCCGCCTCCTTGCGGACCCCGGCCTGGGTCTCGCGCTCCCTGTGCAGCCACTCGGGCTCCTCGCGCTTGATCGCCTCGATCTGCTCGGTGGTCAGTGCCTCGGTGACCCCGCCGCGCGCGAGACCGGCGATGGAGACGCCCAGCCTGGCCGCGACCACCGGACGCGGGTGGGGGCCCTCGCGCCGCAGCTCCCGCAGCCACTCCGGCGGGTCGGCCTGGAGGGCGTTGAATTCGGAGCGCGAGACGGAGCCCTCACGGAACGCGGCGGGGGTGGCCTTGAGGTACACACCCAGCTTCTTCGCCGCGGTCGCGGGCTTCATGGTCTGGGTGTTCTGGTGCGACGTCATGGTGACCAGCGTATCGAGCGTGTGTGCCCCCGCCGACCACGGCCGGTAGCCTGGCCCGGTGACAGGCTCGGACAACTCCCCGTCGTTCCGGCTCGCGTACGTCCCCGGAGCGACCCCCGCCAAGTGGGTGCGGATCTGGAACGAGCGGCTCCCGGACATCCCGCTCACCCTCGTCGACGTGCCCGCGGCGCGTGTGGCGGAGGTGCTGCGCGAGGGTGCGGCCGACGCCGGCCTGGTGCGGCTCCCGGTCGACCGGACGTACTTCAGCGCCATCCCCCTCTACACGGAGACCACGGTCGTCGTCGTCCCCAAGGACCACGCCGTGGCGGCCGTCGACGAGGTGACCGCCGAGGACCTCGCGGACGAGATCGTCTTCCACCCCCTCGACGACACCCTCGGCTGGGAGCAGCCCCCGGGCCGCCCCGCGATCGAGCGTCCCGCGACGACGGCGGACGCGATCGAGCTGGTCGCGGCGGGCGTGGGCGTCCTCCTCGTCCCCCAGTCGCTTGCCCGGCTGCACCACCGCCGTGATCTGACCTACCGGCCGGTCACGGACGTGCCGCAGTCGAGCGTGGCGCTGTCCTGGCCGGAGGAGGCGACGACGGACCTGGTGGAGCAGTTCATCGGGATCGTGCGCGGCCGGACGGTCAACAGCACCCGGGGCCGTCCCCTGCCCGAGACGCAGGGGAAGGGCGGGAGTGGCGGATCGGCCGGCTCGGGCCGGCGGTCCGGCGGGGCGAAGGCGGGGGGCCGGGCGGCCTCCGGCGCCAAGGGCGGCGCGGCCCGCGGCGGCGGCCGCAAGCCCGCGCCCGGCAAGCGCGGCGGCGCCCAGCCGGGCCGCGGCGGGCGTCCCGGCACGGGCCGGGGCAAGGGCGGCGGCCGCCGCGCGGGCTGACACGCCCGAACGGAGCCCGGCGCGCCGGGCCCCGCACGGAGCTCGGCACCCGAGGTGCGCCCGGCCCGCCGGGAACCTGACGCCCCCGGGTGCGCCGGCCCCGCCCGGCGCCTGACGCCCGCGGGCCGCGCCCGCCGGCCGCAGCGCGGGCTGAGACGCCCGCATGGAGCGGTGCGCCGGACCCCGTACGGAGCCAGGCACCCGCGGCGGTCTGGATCCGCTCGGCGCCTGACGCCCCCGGGCCGGGCCGGGCCCCGCACGGAGCTCAACACCCGGGAGGTGCCCGGTCCGCCGGGAACCTGACGCCCCCGGGCGCGCCGACCCCGCCCGGCGCCCGATGCCCGCGGCCCGCGCCGGGCCCGCCCGGGGGCTCACGCCCCGGGCCACCCACCGGGCCCCGCCGGACGGCTCCCGCCGCGCCGCCGGGCGGGGCCGTCTTCACGACCAGGGTGACCTCCGGCACGGTCACCACTGCTGCTGGGCGTAGCCGGCGCGCTGCGAGCCGACAAGCACCGCCCGGGGTCCGGTCCGGAGCCGCCGCCGGGGCCCTTTCAGGTCGGACCGGACGCGGGGTGGCACGGGGCCGGTGCCTTCCCGGCCAACCCGCGCAAGCAGACCGCCGGCGCCCCCTGGCCTGATCCGGCCATGGGGCGAATGGCCGCGAATGCACGTCCGCCCACGCCCTGCCCCGGGGTAGCGTCCCGCAGACCGGCGGCTGTCCCGAGACGACCGGCCGCACCGCACGGGGGCGCGAGACGAGGGGTGGACGCTGTGACGTACCTGGATCTTCACGAGAAGTTCGCGGCGGCCGTCGAGAGGGAGACGCAGGCGGCGCTCGCGACCCTCGGGCCGTCCGGTGGCCCGTTGCGGACCGCGGCCGAGGGGCTGCTCCGCCACCAGACCTTCGCCCACCCGCTCTCCGTCCTGCCGCTCCTCGTGCACGGCGCGGAGACCGGCACCGCCGCCCCCGCCGTCCCGCTGGCCGCGCTGCACGACCTGTGGTGGACCTCCGCCTGCTGTCTGGACGACATGGCCGACGGCAACTCCTCCGTCGTGGAGTCCGGCGCCCTCGGCGCGGACGAGGCCCTGCTCGCGGCGGTGGTCACCGGCCATGTGCTGCCGCTGCGGATCGTCCGGTCGCTCCCCGTCGCCGAGTCCCTGCGCGGCGCGCTGGCGGACGAGGTGCTGGCCTGCGCCGCCAAGGCGGCCGGCGGGCAGCTCGCCGATCTGCGCGGGGACGCGGCCCCGGCGCCGTGTGCCGCCGTCGCCGAGGTGTACCGCGGGAAGTCCGGCGCACCCTTCGCCATGATCATGGCGACGGCCGCGCTGCTCGCGGGAGCGGACGAGGGACGGGTGGGCCGGTGGCGGGAGCTGGGCGCCGTGTTCGGCGTCCTGTGGCAGCTCTTCAACGACCAGGAGGACATCCGCTCCGGCCGGCACGAGGACCTCGCCAACGGCACGGTGACCTGGCTGCTGGCCCGCGCCCTGGACGCCGCGTCGCCCGCCCGGGCCGCCCGGATCGGTGAACTGCACCGCGCGGCGCGGGAGTCGGAGGCCGCGCGCGCCGGACTGCTCGGGCTGCTCCTCGCCCCCGGCACCCTGGACCGCTACGCCGCCGACCTCGCCGCCCACCGGGACGAGGCGCTGGAGATCCTCGGCGCACTGGGCGGCGACGAGAAGTACGTCCGGGTGCTGCGGGAGCTGGTGGAGGGCTCGGCGCGCCTGCTGCTCTGACGCCGGGGGGTGTCCGGTCCCGGCGCGTTCCAGGACGCGCGCTCACTCCGGGCGCGGCCCGCTCACTCCGGGCGGGGCGCGACCAGCACCGGGCAGGCCGCGTGGTGCAGCACCGTGTGCGTCACCCGGCCCAGTGACGAACCCAGGGCCCGCCGGGTCCGCCGGTCGCCCAGGACCATCAGGTCCGCCTCCGCCGTGGCGTCGACCAGGAGGCCCGCCGTCGAACGGGCGGCCTCGGACCGGACCTCGACGTCCAGCCCCGGGAACGCCCGGCGCACCCCCTCGGCCAGGGCGTCCGCCTGTTCGCTGTGCCGCAGGGCGGTCTCGTCCAGGCCGTCCATCATGCTGACCATGTCGCCGACCTGGGTCAAAACGTTCCACACGCACACCAGGCGCAGTCTGGCGCCCCGGAGCGCGGCCTCCTCGGCGGCGCGCGCCAGCCAGGGGCTGTCGTCCTCGCCGCGGACACCGGCGGCGACCACGTTCCGCGGCGGCGCGTCCGTGTCGCCCCGCACCACGACCACGGCCGCCGGGCTGCGGGTGGCGACGGACAGGCCGACGGAGCCGAGCATCAGGGAGCCGAACCCGCCGAGTCCGCGGTGCCCGACGACCAGGGTCGTACCGGGCCGGGCGAGGGCGCGCAGGGCGTCGGCGGGCTCGTCGTGGGTCAGCTCCGTCGTCACGGTCAGCCCCGGGTGGCGTCCGGCTGCCAGCTCCCGGGTGCGCTCCAGCAGGTCGTGACCCGCCTCGCGGACCCGCCGGGCCGTCTCGGCGGAGGTGAAGAGGGTCTCCCGGTCGGTGTCGGTGGCGTGCACCAGGTGCAGGGGGACCTCGCGCAGGGCGGCCTCCGCCGCCCCCCACCGCACGGCGGCGCGCGCGTGGTCGGAGCCGTCGACGCCGACCACGATCCGGCTGGTTCCCGGGGTGCCTGCTGCTGCGTCGACCATCGTTCCTCCTCGGGCGCGGTGCACGGTCCCACCGTCCACGCTGACAGGGGCGGGGGAGGTCGGCAATGCGCGGCCGTCGGGCCGCGCCGCGGCTCCGCCGTCGGCGAACCCCGCCGACCCGTGCCCCGCGCCGTGCTTGGCTGGCGGGCATGGAGATCCTGGTACTGGGTGGGACGGCCTGGCTGGGCCGTGAGGTGACACGACAGGCGATCGGACGCGGGCACACCGTGACCTGTCTGGCGCGCGGGGAGAGCGGCGGCACCGCCGAGGGCGCCGAGTTCGTCTCCGGGGACCGGCGGAACCCGGACGTGTACGCGCCCCTCGCCGGCCGCACGTGGGACTCGGTCGTGGAGGTGTCCTGGCAGCCGGGCTTCGTCCGGGGGGCGCTCGCCGCCCTCGGCCCCTCCGCCCGGCACTGGACCTATGTGTCCTCGGTGAGCGCCTACGCCTCGCACGCCGTCGTCGGAGCGGACGAGTCGACCCCGCTGCTGCCGCCCACGGCGCTCGACGAGGTCGGCCGCTCGCTGTACGGGGAGGCCAAGGCGGCCTGCGAGGAGGCGGCGCGGGCCGCGGTCGGGGACCGTCTCCTCGTCGCCCGCGCCGGTCTGATCGGGGGCCCCGGCGACCACACCGGTCGCACCGGCTACTGGGCCGCCCGCGCCGCACGCGACCCGCGGGGGCCGATGCTCGTGCCCGACGAGCCCGAGCAGCCCACCCAGGCGGTGGACGTGCGCGACCTCGCCGTATGGCTGGTCCGCTCGGCGGAGGCCGGCGCCACCGGGACCTGTGACGCGGTGGGACCCGTGGTCCCGCTCGGGGAGTGGATCGAGCTCTCCCGGGCGGCCGGCGGGCACACCGGCCCGCTGGTCACCGCCTCGTCCGCCTGGCTCAAGGAGCGGGGTGTGGGCGAGTTCATGGGACCCGGGTCCCTGGCCATGTGGCACGTCGAACCGGGCTGGGAGGGCTTCATGGCCCGCACCGGGGCGGCGGCGCGGGCGGCGGGGCTGACCCACCGGCCCCGGACCGCGATGCTCGCCGACACCCTGGACTGGGAGCGGGCGGAGGGCCTGGAGCGCGAGCGCCGTGCCGGGCTCGCCGCCGGGCGGGAGCGGGAACTCCTCGCAGCCCTCGGCTGACCGACGGGCCCGCCCTTCGGCTGACCGCTGGGCCCGCTCTCCGGCGGCCGGCACCGCCGCCACGTCCCGTCCCGGCCCGCCCCGCAGCGTCAACTCGCTTGCGGGAAGGGCCGGTTGTGCGTCGGAGGGAGGGCCGGTCGTTCGCTGAGCGGGCTGCTGGGGACCGCTCAGGGGGACCCCGTGAAGGACCGAACGCCTGTCGGGTTAGCATATGAGCGCCGTCTAGCTCGAAAGAGAAACCTGTGACTGTCAACGAGGACTCGTTCACGAACTGGAAGAACCGCGAGGAAATCGCGGAGTCGATGATTCCGATCATCGGGAAGCTGCAGCGGGAGCGGGACGTCACCGTCCTCCTGCACAGCCGCTCCCTGGTGAACAAGTCGGTCATCAGCATTCTCAAGACACACCGGTTCGCCCGGCAGATGGCCGGTGAGGAGCTCTCGGTCACCGAGACCCTCCCGTTCCTGGAGGCCCTCACCACGCTCGACCTCGGGCCCTCCCAGATCGACATCGGCATGCTCGCCGCGACGTACAAGGCCGACGACCGGGGCCTGTCCGTCCAGGAGTTCACCGCCGACGCCGTCGCCGGGGCCACCGGCGCCAACAAGATCGACCGGCGTGAGCCGCGCGACGTCGTCCTCTATGGCTTCGGCCGCATCGGCCGCCTCGTCGCCCGCCTGCTCATCGAGAAGGCCGGCTCCGGAAACGGCCTGCGCCTGCGCGCCATCGTGGTCCGCCGCGGCGGCGAGCAGGACATCGTCAAGCGAGCCTCCCTGCTGCGCCGCGACTCGATCCACGGCCAGTTCCAGGGCACGATCACCGTCGACGAGGCCAACAGCACGATCATCGCCAACGGCAACGAGATCAAGGTCATCTACGCCGGCGACCCGTCCGAGGTCGACTACACGGCGTACGGCATCAAGAACGCCATCCTCATCGACAACACCGGCAAGTGGCGCGACCGCGAGGGCCTCTCGGGCCACCTGCGCCCCGGCATCGACAAGGTCGTCCTGACTGCGCCCGGCAAGGGCGACGTGCCGAACATCGTCCACGGCGTCAACCACGACGACATCAAGCCGGACGAGCAGATCCTGTCCTGCGCCTCCTGCACCACCAACGCGATCGTGCCGCCGCTGAAGGCGATGGACGACGAGTACGGGGTGCTGCGCGGCCACGTCGAGACCGTCCACTCGTTCACCAACGACCAGAACCTGCTGGACAACTACCACAAGGCCGACCGCCGCGGCCGTTCCGCGCCGCTGAACATGGTCATCACCGAGACCGGCGCCGCCTCCGCCGTCGCCAAGGCCCTCCCCGAGCTGAAGGCGCCGATCACCGGAAGCTCCATCCGCGTCCCCGTGCCGGACGTCTCGATCGCCATCCTCAGCCTCCGGCTGGGCCGCGAGACCACCCGCGACGAGGTCCTGGAGTACCTGCGCGGCGTGTCCCTGACCTCCCCGCTCAAGCGCCAGATCGACTTCACCAGCGCCCCCGACGCGGTCTCCAGCGACTTCATCGGCTCCCGCCACGCCTCGATCGTGGACGCCGGCGCGACCAAGGTCGACGGCGACAACGCGATCCTCTACCTCTGGTACGACAACGAGTTCGGCTACTCGTGCCAGGTCATCCGGGTCGTCCAGCACGTCTCCGGCGTGGAGTACCCCACGTACCCGGCCCCCGTGGCCTGATCCGCCCGGACACCACCCCGCGCCGTCCGAAGGGCGCCCGGCCGCACGAGCGCGGCCGGGCGCCCTTCGGCGTGCCGCGTGTCCCGCCGGGCGGGGCACGGGCTCACGGCCCGGCGGCGCCCGCCCCCGCCGGGCCGGGGCCGGCCGGACCGGCGGGGGCCGGGCCGGTCGGCCCCGGGGCGCGGGTCCGGCCGGCCCGAGCGGCGGAGGCGGCGCGGGGCGAGACTGGAAGCGGGCCCCGTGGCCTGCGGGGCCCGGCCCCCGCACACGGAACGGAGCCCGCGCCATGAAGGCACTCGTATTCCACGGACCGGGGAAGACCTCCTGGCAGGACGTGCCCGACCCCGCGATCGAGGACCCGGCGGACGCGGTGGTCCGCGTCGACACCGTGACCATCTGCGGTACCGACCTGCACATCGTCAAGGGCGATGTGCCCGAGGTGGCCTCCGGGCGCGTCCTCGGGCACGAGGCCGTGGGCACGGTCGTCGACGCCGGCTCCGGCGTACGCACCGTGCGCCCCGGCGACCGGGTGCTGGTGTCCTGCATCAGCGCGTGCGGCAGGTGCCGCTTCTGCCGCGAGAACCGCTACGGGCAGTGCCGTGGCGGAGGTGGCTGGATCCTCGGCCACCTCGTCGACGGGACCCAGGCCGAGTACATGCGCGTCCCGTTCGCGGACCTGTCGCTGCATCCGCTGCCGAGCGCCGTCCGCAGCGAGGCCGCCGTCCTGCTGGCCGACATCTTCCCGACCGCCTACGAGGTGGGCGTGCTCGCCGGGCAGGTCGCCCCCGGGGACACGGTGGTCGTCGTCGGCGCGGGGCCCGTGGGCCTCGCGGCGATCGCCACCGCCCGCTTCTTCACCCCGGGACGGATCATCGCGGTCGACCTCGCGGACACCCGCCTCGCCGCCGCCCGGGAACTCGGCGCGGACGCCACGGTCAACGCCGCCGAGGAACCCGCGAAACTCGTCGAGGACCTCACCGGCGGCCTGGGCGCCGACGTGGCCGTGGAGGCCGTCGGCGTGCCGGAGACCTTCGAGCTGTGCACCCGCGTGGTCCGCCCCGGCGGCCGGGTCGCGAACGTGGGGGTGCACGGCAAGCCCGCCGTCCTCCACCTGGAGGACCTGTGGATCAGGGACGTCACCATCACCACCGGACTCGTGGACACCTTCAGCACCCCGCTGCTGCTCGACATGCTGGCGGCCGGACGCCTGCCCTCGTCCCGGCTGGTCACCCACCGGTTCCCGCTGGACCGGATGGAGGAGGCGTACGAGGTGTTCGCCAAGGCGGCGGACACCGGGGCGCTCAAGGTCGTCCTCGGCGAGCCGCCCCACGACGCGGTCGTCGCCGCCTGACACACGACGCGAGGCCCCGGCACGCGGGCGGGGCCCGGGCCCGGAGGCCCGCGCCCGGCCCGGGGCGCCCGCCCCCCGGCTCGGGTGGCACTGTCCGGCCCGGCGCACGGCTTGGCGCACGGCTCGGCCCGGCTCACCGGCCGGCCGGTGAGCCGGGCCGTCAGCCGTGGCCGTACCGCCGGTCCTCCCGCGCGGGCGCGTTCTCGTGCTCGTGCGCCTGCGCCGCGATCACCGCGGCCTGCACCCGGCGCTCGACGCCCAGCTTCGACAGCAGCCGGGAGATGTGGTTCTTGACCGTCTTCTCGGACAGGTACAGCCGCTTGCCGATCTGGCTGTTGGTCAGCCCCTCGCCCACCAGGTCGAGCACCGCCCGCTCCCGCTCCGACAGCGCCGCCAGCCGCTCGTCCTGCGGCGCCGGGGCCGTCCCGGGGCCGCGCAGCGAACCCATCAGCCGGGCCGTCGTCACCGGGTCCAGCATCGACTGGCCCGTGGCCACCGTCCGCACCGCGGCCACCAGGTCGGTGCCCTTGATCTGCTTCAGCACATAGCCCGCCGCACCCGCCATGATCGCGTCCAGGAGGGCTTCCTCGTCGTCGAAGGACGTCAGCATCAGACAGGCCAGGTGCGGCATCCGGTCGCGCAGCTCGCGGCAGACCGTGACCCCGTCGCCGTCCGGGAGCCGGACGTCCAGCACGGCGACGTCCGGACGCAGCGCCGGGCCCCGCGACAGGGCCTCGGCGGCGCTGCCCGCCTCGCCCGCCACCTCGATGTCCGGCTCGTCCTCCAGCAGATCGCCGATGCCGCGCCGCACCACCTCGTGGTCGTCCAGCAGGAAGACCCGGATGGGCCGTTCGGCGGAGAAGGCCGGTACCTCGTTCATGACTGCTGCTCCTGGGCATCGCGGCTGGGCACGGGCGGCTGTTTCCGGGGCCTGGCCCGCACGGTGATTCGATCATCTCCGCGGGCGGGACCCTTCGCCAGGGGCCGAACGGCCCTGTCCCACCCGGGCCGCACCGGCCCGGGCAGCGGTGGACCGCCCCTCCCGGCGGCCGCCCACGGCCGGTGACGGCGGCCAGGAGGCGGACCGCCCGGCCGGACGTACCTCCGGCACCGGGACCGCCCCGACCACGGGAGGCGCGTCAGGCGCGGGACCCCTGGGAGAGACCGTGTCGCTGGGCCTCGGCCTCGACCCCGCCGACGACGAGCTGGCCGGCTTCGTCTTCGAGGCGGCGGCGCGCGCGGCGCCTTGGAGGTGCCGTGTGCCTGGCGGCCCCCGCCGCTGTACGGCTGCGCACGCGCCTGGGCGGCGCTGCCGGAGACCCGGCTGCTCGCCGACGAGCAGACCGCTGACGCGGCCGTGCTGCGCCCCTGGCGGGAGAAGTACCCCGAGGTGCCCCTGACCCGCCGTACCGTGCAGGCCCGCCCCTCGCGGCCCTGCGCGCGCGCCTCGCGCCTCGCGTCACGCGCGGTTGACGATCTCCAGGACCTCGGCCACCGGCCGGCGGGGTGTGGCGGGGACGGGCGGTCCGTAGCCGAGCCGCAGGATCATCTGGGGGTGGCCGACCGCGAACGGGTCGCGTACCGCCCAGCGGAACTCGGGCCGTTCGAGGGCCTGGGAGCTGAGCGCCGTCGACAGTCCGTCCACGGTCGCCCGCAGCAGTACCCGTTCCATGGCCTGGCCCGCGACCAGCCAGTCCGGGGGAGCGTCGTTCCGGCTCCCCAGCACGGCGAGGCACGGCCGGCTCTCGAAGACGGCCGAAGGCCGCCCGGCCGCCGTGTTCGCGGGCCCGAAGTCGCGGACCGGCGCGCGTCCGTCGTAGCGCCGGGGCCCGAGCGACGCGGCCGGGATGCCCGACGCGGCCGGGGCGCCGCCGGCCGGTTTTCCGGGGGCGCCGGTGTGGACCCAGCGCTCGGTCTCGGCCCGGATCTCCTCGGTGGTGGCCTCCTGGTACGCGGCGTCCTCGGTGAGTTCGAGGACGGAATCCACCTGCCAGTCCGAGAGGAAGGTCAGCCGGCAGCCCTCCGCCACCGCCGCGCCGCTCAGCGCGTCCCGCAGTTCCGGGGGCACCGGCTCGCCGGTGAAGGGCTCACGGCTGGTGCGCCGCCGGCGGAGCGCCTTGTACAGCTCCGCCAGGCCCTCGGGGTCGGCGTCCGACCGGCGGAAGGAGACCTCGGCGAGCAGCTCGGGCTCGTGGGGCGAGGGCAGCAGAATGATGCGCGGCAGCCAGCCGTGCCGGGCCGCGGCCACCCGCAGATTGAACAGGGCGGCCCCGCAGCCCAGGTGCTGGGCCCGGTCGCCCAGATCCGTGGCGGGCATCGACCGCGAGGGCTCCCGGCGCAGCTGGAGCACCCCGTCGCCGGGACGGAACCGGAAGGTCCACGGCTGCGCGTTGTGCATGGAGGGCGCGGTCACGGCGGCGGCGACGAATGCCTCCGCGGTGCCGACGTCGAGGGGACTGGTGTCCATCACGGCCTCCTTTCCACGTGCCTCCAGCCTCTGCCCACAGGACGGGGCGGGGCAGTGGCCGAACGGTCAGCGGGGGTGGGCCGAACGGCCCTCTCCGCCCGCCGGCCGGCCACGGCGTGCGCCGGGTCACCGCGTGCGCCGGGCTCGGCCCTGACCGTGGGCCTGGCCCTGACCGTGGGCCTGGCCCTGACCGTGGGCCGGGCCGGCCGGGGGCCCGGCGATCGCACCCGTGGGCCGGGCCGGCCGGGGGCCCGGCGGTCGCACCCGTGGGTACGGGCGCGGACAGGCCCACGCGGACGTCGACGAAGCCCTCCACGGCCCCTGCCGCGCGGGCCGGCAGGGGGACCGGCTCCCGGTCGCGCAGCGCGCCCGTCACGGTGTCGGCGCCCTCGGCGACGGACACCGACACGTGCTGCCGGGCCCGGGCAGGCCCGGCAGCACGTCCTCGCGGATCTCGGCGGCGATCTCCGCGTCGGCCTTCTGCCCGGTGCCGTCCGGCCTGCCCGGCCCCGCGAACCGGCCCGCGAACCGCCCCCGGCGGCCGGACCGGGCGCGCCGCCGTAAGCCGCCGCCGGGCGGCCCGCGCGTGGCCCGGTATGCGCCATCGGCGAGCGCGGCGGTCCGCCCGGGGCGCACGCCCCGGCGCCGACCGGTCCCGCCCGCGCCCCCGCCCCGCTGCCGTGCGGGAACGGCGCGCCCACCCGGCCGGTGAAGATCGCCTCACCGTGCCTTCACGCGCCGCACACTTCCGGTCGACTCCGCCGCGTCCCCGCCCGGGGCGGGCACGTCCCGGCGTCGCCTCTCGTAGCGTTCCGCCCATGCGACGCACTCCGTTGAGGCGCTTCGGCCTCGCTTCCGTCCTCGCTCTCCTCCTCGCCGTCCTCGGCCTCGCCCCCACGGCGCACGCGGCTCCGCCCGGGCCCGCCGAGCTGACCTTCTCCACCGGCGCGGCCACCACCGTGCCGGGCGGCGCGGTCGACGTCACCATGACGCTCACCAACCACCACACCCACGACGTGTGGTTCGTGTACCAGACGATCGACCCCACCTGGCTGACCACCCAGCGCCCGGACCTGAGGTACGCCTTCACCGGCTGTACGCGGGCCACCGCCGCGGGCGACGTCGACTGCGCCGGCACCGGTCCCGCGAATCTCGGGGCCAACTACGGCACCACCGTCCCGCCCGGCCAGAGCCGGACCGTGACCCTGAGGCTCCAGGTCGCCCCGGACTCCGGCTGCAACGGCAACATCGGCTTCTACTCGTACTTCTACGCCGAGTTCAGCGACGGGACGGCCACCTCCGGCGGCCCGCTCCACACCCCCGAGATCCGCGTCCTGTGTTCCTGAGGGTCTGTGTTCCTGAGGGGCTGTGTGCCCGAAGGCCCTGTGCCTGACGGCCTGACGGCCTGACGGCCCTGTTCGAGCGCCCGCCGTGACCCGTCCGACGGGGCGCGGCGGGCGCTTCCGTGACCGGAAACGCTCAGTCGGCGGGATGATCTCCCTGGTCTCTACCAATGGTGCCTTCATGTGTCCCGGCCGCTCCGTGCGCACCCGCCGGGCGGGTGTAACGCCAGCTCGGAACCGTGTCGGCGCTCGAAACGTTCCTGCGTCCAACACCCGCCAAGTGCAGTGTCTCTGACTCTTCGTCACCTGACGTTTTCCGCCAGGTTTCGCAGGAGGAACACAAAAGGTCCACACACGCCGCACCATGTGTCGGGACGGATGCGGCGCGACCGGTTGCCTGAGGGGGGCGGCGGCGTCCGCACGGGGGTGACGTCGGCTCCGCCGAGGGCTGCCTCATCCCGCCCTGGGGAGGGACTCGACCGCATGAAGCGGAGCATTCGCACCACCCTGTGCACGGCCGGCGCGCTGCTGGCCACCCTGTGCGTGCCCCTGCAAGGGGCCCACGCCGACGCGCCGGAACCCCGTATCGACCTGCGGGTGCTCATGGTCACCGACGGCGGCCCGGCGACGGAGGCCATCGCCGCCGAACTCACGGCCGGGGGCACCCCGTACACCGAGGTCGACCTGCGGGAGCCCGGCCGCCCGGTCATCGACGAGGACTTCCTCGCGGACACCGTGGACGGACGGCCGCGCGCGAAGTTCCAGGCCGTGGTCCTGCCGAACGACAACCCGTTCTCCGCCGGCTCCGGCGAGATGACGGCGCTGGCCGCGTACGAGCGCACCTACGGCATCCCGCAGGTCGACGCCTACACCTACGCCCGCCCCGAGGCCGGCCTGGAGTACGCGGTCCTGGCCGGGTACGCGGGCAGTGTCGACGGGGTCGAGGCCCGGGTCACCCCGGCGGGCCGGGCCGGGGCCTTCGGCTACCTCGACGGCGCCGTGCCCTTCGAGGACAACGACCCCGCGGTGGGGGAGAGTTACGCCTTCCTCTCCACCCCGGTCGCCGGCGCCGACTTCACCCCGTACGTGGACGCGCCGATCCCCGGCCGGGCCGGGCGCGGCTCCCTGGTGGGCGAGTACCGGCACGACGGCCGCCGCGAACTCGTCGTCACCTTCGTCTACAACCAGCATCAGCAGCAGTTCCGGCTCCTCGCCCGCGGCATCGTGGAGTGGATGACCGGCGGCGTCCACCTGGGGGCCTCCCGCAACTACTTCGCCGTCCACGTGGACGACGTGTTCGCCGCCGACGACCGCTGGAACAGCGAACTCAACTGCACCCCCGGCGACGTGGACTGCACCGACGGCGACGTCGAGCCCGACCCGATCCGGATGACGGCCGCCGACGTGGACCACGCCACCGCCTGGCAGGACGACCGGGACTTCACCCTCGACCTCGCCTACAACGGCGCGGGCAGCGCCGACCACCGCGAGGAGCACGACGGCGAGGACCCCCTCGCCGACCGCTTCCTCGCCGAACGGCACCGCTTCCGCTGGATCAACCACACCTACACGCACGCCTTCCTCGGCTGCGTCCAGGACGTCTCCGTCGTCCCCTGGCGCTGCGCGACGGCGCCGGGCGGCGGCACCGCCTGGGTGAGCCGCGAGGAGATCTCCGACGAGATCGCGACCAACCGCGTCTGGGGCACCGCCGCCGGACTGCCCCTGGAGAACGGGGAACTCGTCACCGGTGAGCACTCCGGCCTCAGGGTCACCCCGCAGCAGCCCCAGGACAACCCGAACCTGGCCCCCGCCCTCGGCGACAACGGCATCGCCTGGCTCGCCTCGGACAACTCCCGCGACCCGCAACTGCGCCGCGTCGGCCCCGCGCTCACCCTCGCCCGCCACCCCATGAACATCTTCTACAACGCGGGCCGCGCCGCCGAGCAGGTCGACGAGTACAACTGGATCTACACCGGCCGCGCCCAGGGCGGCAGCGGCATCTGCGAGGACAACCCCGCCACCACCACCTGCCTCCCGGAGCCCCTCGACCCGGCCACCGGCTTCACCGGCCACATCGTGCCCCTGGAGACCCGGATCGCCCTCGGCCATGTCCTCGCCAACGACCCGCGGCCGCACTTCATCCACCAGTCGAACCTGGCCGAGGAACGCATCGCCTACCCGGTCCTCGACGGCGTCCTCGGCAGCTATGCGGGGCTGTTCGCCGACAGCACCCCGATCGTCAACCTGCGGATGAAGGACATCGGCACCGAGCAGCAGCGCCGCGCCGCCTGGCGCACCGCCCTGGCCGACGGCGAGGTCACCGCCCACCGCACCGGCGACACCGTCACCGTGCACGCCCCCGAGGGCGTCGCGATCCCCGCGACCGTGCCCGCCGGGACGAACGACGCCACCGCCGGCGGGTCAGCCTTCGGGACGCCGTACGCCGGAGCGGTCTCCGGCTGGGCCGCCGGACCGGACGGGACGCTCACCCTGACCGTCCCCGGGAGCACCGTCCCCGGGGCCACCGCCCCGGCCGCGCCGACCGAGACCACCGCCCCGCCCACCGTCGGCGCCCCCGCGCCGGACACGCCCGTACCCGCCGGGGTCACCCTGCTTCCCCGGTCCACCGCCACCACCGCCGCCGAGGCCGTCCGGCCGCCGGTCCCCGCTCCCGGGAGCTGACCGCGCCGCCCGCCGCGGGCGTCATCCCGACGCCCGCGGCCCGCGGAACCGGACCCCGACCAGCCCTGGACCGACCGGTCCTCGACGGTGGAGCATCTCCATGCCCGCTCTTCCCGGCGCGCCGCGCGTCACCCTGCTGACCGAAGGCACCTACCCGCACAGCCACGGCGGTGTGAGCGTCTGGTGCGACCAGCTCGTCACCGGTATGCCCGACGTCCGCTTCGACGTCCTCGCCGTCACCGGCACCGGCGGCGAACCGGTCGTCTGGGATCTGCCCCCGCAGGTCGCCCGCGTCCGCTCGGTGCCGATGTGGGGCCCGGCCCCCGCCGGACGCGCCCCGGCGGGCCGCCGCGCCCGCCGACTGGCCGCCGCCTACGAGCGGTTCGTCACCGCCCTCCTCGACCCGTGTGCCGAGGACGGGTTCGCCCCCGCCCTCTACGCCCTCGCCGACGCGGCGGCCGACGGACACCTCGGCCCCTTCCTCCGCGGCGACCGCGCCATCGGCGTGCTCACCTCCGTGTGGAACCGGCCCGGCCTGATGGTGCGCGAGGCACGGCCCAGCCTGCACGACGCCGTCACCGCCACCACCCTCCTGGAGCACGCGCTGCGCCCGCTCACCGCCGACGTGCCCGAGGACGGTGTGGCGCACGCGGTCAGCGGCGGCGTCGCCGTCCTTCCCGGCCTCGCCGGACGCGAACGGCACGGCGTCCCGCTGCTCCTCACCGAGCACGGTGTCTACCTCCGCGAGCGCTACCTCGGCTACCGCACCGCGCCCTACCGCTGGCCGGTGAAGGCCCTGGTGCTCGGCTTCTTCCGGCTGCTCGCCGAGGAAACGTACCGCCGGGCCGCCCTGATCACCCCCGGCAACCGCTACAACCGGCTCTGGGAGGAGCAGGGCGGCGCCGACCCCCGGCTCATCCGGACCGTCTACAACGGCGTCGACCCCGCCGCCTTCCCGCCCGCCGGGCCCGAACCGGACGGGCCCGTGCTCAGCTGGGCCGGCCGGGTCGACCCGATCAAGGACCTGGAGACGCTGATCCGCGCCTTCGCCCTGGTGCGCGAGGAGCAACCGGCCGCCCGGCTGCGGCTGTTCGGCGGCACACCGCGGGGCGGCGAGGCGTACCGGGAACGCTGCGAGGCCCTCGCGGCCGACCTCGGGCAGGCGGACGCGGTGGTGTTCGAGGGCCGCGTCGACGACATCACCGACGCCTACGCGGCCGGGTCGGTCGTGATGCTCTCCAGCATCAGCGAGGGCTTCCCGTTCACTCTGATCGAGGCCATGTCCTGCGGCCGGGCCACGGTCTCCACCGACGTCGGCGGGGTGCGCGAGGCGGTCGGCGACACCGGTCTCGTCGTCCCGCCCCGCGACCCGGCGGCCATGGCCGCGGCGGCGCTCGACCTGCTCGGGGACCCGGAGCGCCGGCGGCGGATGGGGGAGGCGGCCCGGCTGCGGGTGATCGAGCAGTTCACCCTCCGTCAGACCGTCGACGCCTTCCGCGCGATCTACGCGGACCTCGCGGCACGTGGCGGGCCCGGGCCGGCCACGGTGCCCGTCCCGGCCGTGTCGCTGGTGGTCCCGGCGGCCGCGGCCGGGGCGCGGGCCGGGGTGCCGGCGGCCGCCGTCCCCGTGGAGGCCGCCGGATGAGCGGGCCGCTGGCACTGGAGCCGCCCGGGGCGGGCGGGGAGGACACCCTCACGCTGCGGCTCGCCGGTGAGCGGAGCTCCGGCGGTGAGCGGACCCTCACCCTCGCCCTGCCGGGCCACCGTGCCCGGCACGAGGACGAGGTGGACCGGCTCGCCGCCGAACTCACCGACCGCGTCGGCCCCGCCGTCCACCCCTACGAGATCGCCGCCCTGCTGGAGTCCGAGGGCCTGACGGCCGAGGTGATCCGCGAACGCTACGGCAGGGCCGACCTGTTCGCCCTCGCCTCCGCCCTGTACCAGCGGGTGCCCAGAACCTTTCCCGAACCGCCGCCGGCCCCCGACCCCTGGCGGCCGGACCATCTGCGCTGCGCCCTGCGCGGAGCCCTGTTCGCCCTGCCCGGCCTCGCGCACCTGCTGACCGCGCCGCTCTGGCGGGCGTCCGGCGCCGTGCCGGCACTGATCACCGCCGGACTCCTGTCCTGGGCCTGGGGGCAGGGACTCGGCCACCGCGCGCATCTGCGTCTGGCGACCGGCCGCCGGGAAGCCGCGCGCACCCTGCTCACCGGCGCGCTGCTCGGTGCGGTCCTGGCGACGGCCGCCGGTACCGCCGTCGCCCTCGCCGGCACCCGCCCCGGGTCCGGGTCCGGCCCCGCGGTCCTGCTGGTGGCCGGACAGTCGGCATACCTGGCCGGCGCGGGCGTACTGCTGGTCCTCGCCCGCGAACGGCTGCTGCTCGCCGCCCTCGCTCCGGTGATCGCGGGCGCCGCCGTCCTGCCGTGGAGCGACCCCGGCCCGGCCGTCCGGCTCGCGCTGCCGGTCCTGACGGTGGCCTGCACGGCCGCTGCCGCCGGCCACGTCCTGGCACGGGCCTTCGCCGGCGCGCCCGCGCCGCCCGTACCCCGCCCCCGGCTCGCCGCCTCCCTGCCGTACGCCCTGTTCGGACTGGCCGCCGGAACGCTGGTGCTGGCCCAGGGGCGGAGCGAGCCGCTCGCCGTGATCGTGCTGACCGTGAGCATGGGGCCCGCCGAGTGGCTGCTCTACCGGTACCGCGGCCTCTCCGTCGCGGCACTCCGGGCGACGGCCACCCCGGCCGCGTTCCGGCTCCGCTCGGCGGCCGTCCTGCTCGGCTGCCTGCTCGCCTATCTGCTGCCCCTGCTGCCCGGCGCGCTGCTCACCGGCTCCGACCCCGCCGCACTGCCGGCGCTCGCGGCGCTGCTCTGGACCGCCCTGCTGCTCCAGGCGTTCGGCGTCGCCTGGCCGCCCGCCCTGGTGTGTACGGCGGCGGCGGGTGCGGCGGGCGTCCCCGCCCTGGCGCACCCGCCGCCCCACCCCCTGCTGGGGCCCCTGTGCTGCGCGGCCGGGGCTCTCGTCCTCGGCGGATGGGTGCTCCACCGCCTCGGCCGGCCCGCCGCGCACACCTGAGCCGCCCGCCGGGGCCGGCCGCCCGCGCCCGGGACCGCCGCCACCCCCGCACGTTCCCGCATCTGCCGACGTCCACGGAAGGAACCCGAGTTGACCTCCGCACCGCTCGCCGCCGTCACCGGAGCCGAAGGCTTCATCGGCTCCCACCTCACCGAGGCCCTCGTCGCCTCCGGACACCGCGTCCGCGCCATGGCGCAGTACAACTCCTTCTCCTCGTACGGCTGGCTGGAGACCCTGCCCGCCGACGTCCTCGCCGAGGTCGAGATCGTCCTCGGCGACGTCCGCGACCCCGGCTCGGTCCGCGCCCTCGCCGAGGGCGCCGACTGCGTCTACCACCTGGCCGCCCTCATCGCGATCCCGTACTCCTACCGGGCACCGCACAGCTACGTGGACACCAATGTGACCGGCACCCTCAACGTCCTGGAGGCCGTCCGCGCCCTCGGCACCCCGCGCCTGGTGCACACCTCCACCAGCGAGACCTACGGCACCGCGCGGACCGTCCCCATCACCGAGGACCACCCGATCAACACCCAGTCCCCGTACGCCGCCTCCAAGGCCGGCGGCGACCGGCTGGCCGACAGCTACCACGCCAGCTTCGGCACGCCCGTGGTCACCCTGCGCCCGTTCAACACCTACGGGCCGCGCCAGTCGATGCGGGCCGTGATCCCCACCGTCATCGGCCAGATCGCCGCAGGGGAACGCACCATCACCCTCGGTGACCTGCGCCCCACCCGCGACTTCACCTACGCCGCCGACATCGCCCGCGCCTTCCTCGCCGTCGGCACCGCCGACGCGGACCGGGTCGTCGGCCGGACCTTCAACGCGGGCACCGGCGGGGAGATCTCCGTCGGCGAGCTGGTGGCCCTGATCGGCAAGGTCATGGACGCCCCCGTCGACGTACGCACCGACGAGGAGCGCGTACGGCCCGCCGACTCCGAGGTGATGCGCCTGGTCGCCGACGCCACCCGGCTGCGCGGGGCCACCGGCTGGGCGCCCGCCCACGACCTGGAGGAGGGCCTCGCCGCCACCGCCGCGTTCTTCCGCGACCCGGCCAACCTGGCCCGCTACAAGACCGGCATCTACAACATCTGACGCGTCGTCCTCTCGCCTGCCGCCACCGTCCCGCGCGGTTCACCGTCCCGACCGACCGACCGTCCCGACCGACCGTCCCGAACAACCCACCGTCACCACCACGAAGGAGCAAGCCCGTGCACGCAGTGATCCTCGCGGGAGGCAAGGGTGTCCGGCTGCGGCCCTACACCACCGCCCTGCCCAAGCCCCTGGTGCCGATCGGCGACCAGCACGCCATCCTGGAGATCGTGCTGCGCCAGCTCGCCACCGCGGGATTCCGCAGCTGCACCCTCGCCATCGGCCACCTCGGCGAGATCATCCGCGCCTATGTCGGCGACGGCTCCCAGTGGGGCATGGCCGTCGACTACGCCACCGAGGAGAGCCCCCTCGGCACCATGGGCCCCCTGCTCACCCTGCGTGAGCGGCTGCCCGAGACCTTCCTCGTCATGAACGGCGACATCCTCACCGACCTCGACTACGCCGACCTCCTCCACCGGCACACCGCCTCCGGCGCGCCGCTCACCATCGCCACCTACGACCGCCGGGTCCGCATCGACTTCGGCGTCCTCACCACCGCCGACAGCCGTATCGTCGGCTTCACGGAGAAGCCCAGCCTGGACTACCGCGTCTCCATGGGCGTCTACGGCCTCTCCCGGGCCACCCTCGACACCTACACCTCCGGACTGCCCCTCGGCTTCGACGAACTCGTCCTGGACCTGCTCGCCGCCCAGAACCCGCCGCACGCCTACGAGTTCGACGGTTACTGGCTCGACATCGGCCGCCCCGACGACTACGACCGGGCCAACGCCGAGTTCACCAGCCGCAAGTCCCTGCTGCTCAAGGGAGCCTGACCGCCGCCATGCGCATCCTCGTCCTCGGCCCCACCGGATACCTCGGCCGCCAGGTCGACCGGCTGCTGCGCCGCACCCCCGGAACCGCCGTCCTCACCGGCGGGCGGGCGCCCGGCGCCGACGTCCCCGCCGACCTGGCGGCCGACTCCGCAGACGGCCTCGCCAGGGCCCTCGCCGAGGCCGCGCCCGACGCGGTCGTCAACTGCGCGGGCGCGGTCGGCGGCGACCCGGTCACCCTGGCCGAGGTGAACGCCCGCGGCCCCGCCCTGCTCTGCGCCGCGCTCCGGCGGGCCGCCCCCGGGGCGCGCCTGGTGCACCTGGGGTCGGCGGCCGAGTACGGGCCGGGGCCGGCGGGCGTCCGCACGCCGGAGACGGCCCCGGCCGCGCCCGTCACCCCGTACGGCGCCACCAAACTCGCGGGCACCGTCGCGGTCACGGCCGCCGGCCTGGACGCGGTGGTCCTGCGGGTGGGGAACCCGGTCGGGCCGGGCGCGCCCGCCGCCGGGCTGCCCGGCCGCGTCGCGCGACTGCTGCGCGAGGCCGGGCCGGACCCGGCCGCCGTGATCCGGCTCGGGGACCTCTCCCCGCACCGGGATTTCGTGGACGCGCGCGATGTGGCCCGGGCCGCCGTCCTCGCCGCCACCGTGCCCGGCCCGCTGCCGCCCGTCCTCAACGTCGGCGGGGGAGCGGCCGTACCGGTCCGCGAACTGGTCACCGCCCTGACCCGGGTAGCCGGCTTCCCGGGACGGGTCGCGGAGGCGTCCGGGGGCTCGGCCCGTTCGGGCGGGGTGGCGTGGCAGTGCTCCGACATCACCGCCGCGGACCGGGCCCTCGGCTGGCGTCCGGAGCACACCCTGGCGGAGTCCGCCGCGGCGCTGTGGGCGGAGGCGGCGGACCCGGACCGGGGCGTGGTCGCGGGCGCCCGCCCGTCCGGTGCGGCGGGGCGAGGCGACGCGGACGGGCCCGGTGCGGCGGGGCGGGCCGGTGCGGACGGCGGCGGGCGGTGAGCCTCCTCGTCCCCCTGTATGTGCACCCGGCGGAGGACCCCCGTTCCTGGCACCGGCTGATCACCGCGGCCCGGGACACCTGGGCGGTCGTCGTCAACCCTGCCGACGGGCCGGGTACCGCCCCAGATCCCGCATACGTCGCGGCCGCCGCCGCCCTGCGGGCCGGTGGCGCGCGGGTCCTCGGCTATGTCGACAGCGCCTATGGACGGCGGCCGGACGCGGAGGTGGTCGCCGACGTGGCCCGCCACCGCGACTGGTACGCGGCCGACGGCTGCTTCCTCGACCGGGTGACGCCCGGCGCCGCCGAACTTCCGGCCTGCCGGCGCCTGGTGCGCGCCGTCCGCCGGCTCGGCGCCTCGCCCGTCGTCCTCAACCCGGGCGTCCACCCGGCTCCCGGCTATACGCGCACAGCCGACCTCGTGGTCACCTTCGAGGGCCACTGGAGCACCTATGTCTCCGCGTTCACCCGCCCCGAGTGGACCGTCCGCCGTCCGCCCGAGCGCTTCTGCCACCTGGTCTACGGGGTCCCGCACGCCCTGGTGCCGCTCGCGGTGCGGACCGCCCTGAGCCGGGGCGCCGCCGTCACCGGCCCGGTCACCGGCGACCTGCCCAACCCGTGGGCGGGACTCACCCCCGCCTTGCTGCATTGAGGCGAAGCTTGTGCCGGGCGGCGCGGTCGGCACAGGTGTCGGAGCCCGTCCCGGGGGACAGTCGAAGGGGCACGGTCCGCGCGACGACGTGACCGCGCGACCGCACACAAGAACCGAGGAAAGGGCCCGTCCCATGGGTGTCCGAGTGGCCGTCATCTACTACAGCGCGACCGGCAACGTGCACAGCCTGGCCCAGGCGGTGGCCGAGGGCGCGGAGAGCCGCGGGGCGGAGGTCCGCCTGCGGCGCGTCGCCGAACTCGCGCCGGACTCGGCGATCGACGCCAACCCCGCCTGGCGGGCCCATGTCGACGCGGCGAAGAACGAGGTCGCCGAGGCGACCCTGGAGGACCTGGAGTGGGCGACCGCGTACGCCTTCGGCACGCCCACCCGCTTCGGCAATGTGACCGCGCAGCTCAAGCAGTTCATCGACCAGACGGGCGGCCTGTGGCAGGCGGGGGTCTTCCACAACAAGCCCGTCACCAGCTTCACCTCGGCCATGAACCGGCACGGCGGCCAGGAGTCGACCCTGCTCTCCCTGAACAACGTCTTCTACCACTGGGGCTGCATCATCGTCCCGCCCGGTTACACCGACCCGGTGCTCTTCGCGGCCGGCGGCAACCCCTACGGCACCAGCTGGCCGAGCGGCGGCGGCGAGGCGCCGGACGAGCCGACCCTGGAGGCCGCCCGCTACCAGGGCCGCCACCTCGCGGACATCGCCTCCCGCCTGGCCGGCTGACCCCACCGGACGGCGGCCCGGCCTCCCGCCGGCGCCGCCGGCCCATGTCCGTCCCCGCCCGCCCCGGGAGCGCACCGACGCCCCGGGGCGGGCGGCCGCCTGCCGTGGGCTCAGACGGCCCGGCCGCCGAGCACGAGTTCCACCTCACCGCTCTCCGCGTCACTGCCTGTCCGCAACTCCTGCACCAGCCAAGTGCGTTCGGCGATCGGCGTACCGGCCGCCGTGGTGTACGCGGACACCGCGAGGACCGCGTCCCCCGGGCCCGCGACCAGGAGTTCGGCGTCGGCGACGACTCCGTCGGCGAACTCCAGTGTCACGCCGACGGGCCGGGGCGCGGCGGCGAAGGCCGCCGGGTAGCCCAGCTCCCGCAGGCGCGGCCGGGCACCGGGGAACAGATGGGTGTGGGCGCAGAAGGCCGGGGTACGCGCCGGCGGGCCTCACCCGGGGCGCCGGCAGTGCACATAGAGCTGCGGCTCGACGCGGGCCGGCTCCGTCGCGGGGGTGAAGACCTCCTCGTTCACCTCCACGACGTCGAGCCCCGCGTCCTGCGCGAGCCGCACGAAGCCGTCCGGCGGGAAGCTGGTGAGGCGGACGGTGTGCCCCATCCAGGTGCCCACCACACCGTCGAGGTCCAGCGGGACCGTGCCCAGCGCGCAGACCCCGCCGGGCACCAGGGACCCGGCGATCCGCGCGACGACGGCCCGCTGCTCCTCGCGGGACATCTGGAGCAGGGAGAAGTAGGCGCACGCCCCTTCGTACTGCCCCGGCTCGGGTACCTCGGCGCGGATGTCCGCCCGGACGAACCGCGCCTCGGGGACCTGTCGCGCGGCCAGTTCGACCATGACAGGCGAGACGTCCATGCCGGTCACCCGCAGCCCGGCGGCGGCGAGCGCGGCGGCGGCGGGGCGGCCGGTGCCCGAGCCGACGTCCAGCACCCGCCCGCCGTCGGGCACCTGGTCGATCAGCCACTCCACACTCCGCCGCTGCCCCTCGGCCCCGGCGAAGGCGGCCTCGTACTCCTTCCCGAGCGCGTCGAACAACTCGGCGGCGGACGCCGGTTCCTGCACGGTGGCCTCCCGGGGCACGGTCGCAGGGTCCGGTGCCGGGGCCCCGGCACCGCGCGGGGACGCTTCCCCTTCCCGCCCGGTACGAAACCGGGTGCTCTGCCCCTGCTTCGGGCGGCGGCCGGTGGCGCTCGGCCGTCCCCGGCCCCCCGCCCTGTCGGTGGCGCCGGGCCTGTTGGTGGCCCGGCCCCCGTCGGTGGTCCCGCCCCCTGCCGGTGGCACCGGGCCGTCCTGGCTAGAGCCGTCCGCCGGCGGCCGTCGGGGCCGGCTCGTCCGACTCGCGCAGTTCCGCGAGGAGTTCGTTCCGGCCCGCCAGCAGCTCGGTGAGGATACGGCGGGCCGCGCGCAGGAGTTCGGCGACATCGCCGCCGGCGAGGGCGTAACTCACGGTCGAGCCCTCCCGTATCGACACCACGATCCCGGAGCGGCGCAGCACGGCGAGCTGCTGGGAGAGGCTGGACGGTTCGATCTCTATGTCGGCGAGCAGGTCCCGTACGGGGACCGGTCCGTGCTGGAGCAGTTCGAGGACCCTGATGCGCACCGGGTGCCCGAGCATGCGGAAGAACTCCGCCTTGGCCTGGTAGAGGGGTACTTGCATGCGCGTTCGCTCCCTGACGCGTCGGGGTTGTCGTCCTGGCCGCGGCGGCACCCCGGAGTGCCGCCGCGCCTTCGTCCCTCGCCGATCCTCCGTGAGCCGGACGGCGCCCATCCATGAGTTGGGTTCATGCTGATGTGGGGACTTGAAGAAGTCTTCACATCGTGGGCGCGAAAGAGGGCCGGCGACTGCCGAGGGTCAGACCTCCAGCTGTTCCTCGACTCGGCGGAGCTGATGACGGGCCATTGCCAGGTTGGAGCGCTGCTTGTCCAGTACCAGGTAGAGGAACAGTCCGTTCCCGGAGCGCCCGGACACCGGCCGGATCAAGTGGTACTGGCTGGCCAGAGTGATCAGGATGTCCTCGATCCCGCTCTTCAGGCCCAGTTGCTCCATGGTGCGGACCTTGGCGCGGATCACGTCCGTGTTCCCGGCCGCCGCCACCGTCAGGTCGAGATCCTTGCTCCCGCCGAGGGTTCCCAGCGCCATCCCGCTGGTGTAGTCGACGACAGCGGCCCCCAGCGCCCCCTCGACCCCGGCCATCATCTCCTTGAGCGACACTTCCACACTCGCCACGGTCTCTCCCCAATCTCGCGTGCGGTGGGCCGGGGTTGCCCCCGGCACATTCGGTGATCGCACCGTAGGCCGCCGGAGAGGGCCCCGGCGGACTCTGCTCAGTAATGACCGATGTTGATCGAACGATGACCGAACCGCAGCGGGGTGCGGCGGGGTGCGGGCCGCGGGGGGTACGCCTCGCCGCCGGACAGGGCCATCGGTCTTCGGCCGGGCATCCGAACGGTGACGGCCCCCCGGTGCTGCCGACCGGTCCTGCCTCGTCGGCCTACGGAGCCATCTCGTACGCCCCCGACAGCGCCTCGACCCGCTCCCAGACGCGCGCCGAGCGGGCCTCGTCCACCACCGGCCGCCGGACCGCGCCCAGCGCCCAGTTCTGCTGCGCCTCGGTGGCCGAGTCCTTGCCGTGCAGCTCGACCGCGTGCGCGGAGAAGTCCCGCACCAGGACGGAGAACAGCTCGTCGAGCACATCCGCGTCCACGTCCCCTGTTCGCGCCTGCTCCAGGATCAGCTGGCCGTGGACGACGAGTGCGAAGAGCTGGCCGACCGAGAGCAGGAAGTCCAGGTCCCGGCTCTGCGTCTCGTCCGGGGCGACCGTGGCGACGAACTCGCAGAGCGCGTCGGCCTGTCCCCGGAACCGGGCCACATTGGGCACCTCGGCGTAGGCGTCGAAGGCGGGACGCCAGTCGTGGAAGCGCACCGAGCCAAGACCCCGCGCCGGGCCCTGGCGGAACAGGAAGGCGTCGTCCGCCGCGTCCAGCCGGGCCGGCACGGCCGGGTAGTCGACCGGGTCCAGCAGATGGTTGCGCATGAACTTCAGGATCAGGGCGAGATTGACATGGACCGTGCCCTCCAGCTTCGGCAGCCCGCGGATCTCGACGGCGGCCTGGGCGAAGTAGGTGTCCTTCTCGAACCCCTTGGCCGCGATGACGTCCCACATCAGGTCGATGACCTTCTCGCCCTCGGTGGTCACCTTCATCTTGGTCATCGGGTTGAACAGCAGATAGCGGCGGTCCCCGGGACCGGCCGAACGGAAGTAGTCGACCGCCCGGTCGCTGAAGAGCTTCATCCCCACCAGCCGCACATACGCGTCGGCCAGCTCCCGGCGGACGTGCGGGAAGGCGGTGACCGGGCGCCCGTAGAGGACCCGGTTGCGGGCGTGGGTGACGGCCTCGTACATCGCGTGCTCGCAGATGCCGATGGACGCGGTGCACAGGTTGAACTTGCCGACGTTGACGGTGTTCAGCGCCGCGTCGAAGGCGGCCCGGCCGGTGTGCAGCACGTCCTCGGGCCCGACCGGGTAGCCGTCGAGACGGAACTCGCTGACGTACTTGGAGGAGTCGACCACGTTCTGCACCAGGTGGTACGCCTCGTGGCGGCTGTCCGCGGCGAAGAAGACGTAACCGTCCGGGCCCTCGACATCGGTACGCCGGCCGAAGACGGAGACCAGGCCCGCCGCGTTGCCGTTGCCGATGTAGTACTTGGAGCCGGTGGCCCGGAACCCGCCCTCGCCGTCCGGCTCCAGCAGCATGTCCGTGGAGTAGATGTCCGCGCCGTGCGCACGCTCGGAGAGGCCGAAGGCGAACACCTCACCCTGTTCCAGGAGTTCGGCGGCACGGGCGCGGGCAGCCGGGTTCTCGCTCTGCCACACCGGGCCGAGGCCGAGGATGGTCACCTGCCACGCGTACCAGTAGTCCAGGCCGTAGAAGCCGAGGATCTCGTTGAGCGCGGCGATCCGGGCGGTGTCCCAGCGGCGGTTCTCCCCGGCGCCCACCGACTGCGGCGTGAGGAAGGCCGCGAACAGACCCTCCTTGGCGGCGAAGCCGAGGAAGTCACCCAGCCAGGCGCGGGTGCGGTAGTCCTCGATCAGCCGCCTCTTGCCGCGCTCTTCGAACCAGTCGACGGTCGCCCGCAGCAGCCTGCGGGTCTCCGCATCGAAGTGCGCCGGGTCATAGGTGCGCGGGTTGAACAGGAGCTGGTCGGCCATGAGGAGGACCGCCTTCCGTGAATCGGGGCTGAGGGTGTGTGCTTCTGAGGACCTGTGGTGACGAAGGTCTGTGGTTCTGACGGCCTGTCGAGGCAGCCGGGGTTCCCGGAGCGAGGGCGCACCGGGACGGGACGGACGGGGCCCGGCCGGGTTCAGGCGGGCGGGTCTGCCGCCGCGCCGAGGCGGTGCAGGGTGGCGAGGACGTCGTCGAGCCAGGCGATGGTCATGCGCTCGTACGCGATGCCGCCGCGCAGCACGACGTGCTGGAGCTCGCGCCCGGGATCCGGCGCGGGCGCGTCCGGGCCGGTGAAGTCCCGCTGCTCACCGGCGAGATAGTGCGCGAGGCGGTCACTGTGCACATGGTGGTGGCGCTCCACCTCGCCGATGAGCGCGGCGGGATCGTCGAAAGCTGCGCCGCGGATCTTGACGGCAAGGTCGTGGCGCAGGCTCTCGGGCTCGATCGGCTCGTGCAGCCAGCGGGAGAGCGCCGCGTGGCCGGCTTGGGAAACGGAGTACTCCTTCTTGTCCGGCCGCCCCTGCTGGGACACCTCGCGCAGATCGAGCAGGCCGTCGGCCTCCATGCGCTTGAGGACCCGGTAGATCTGCTGGTGCGTAGCGGTCCAGAAGTACCCGATGGACCGCTCGAAACGCCGGGCCAGCTCATAGCCGGAGCCAGGCCGCTCCAGCAGGGAGACGAGGATCGCGTGGTCGAGCGCCATGCCCACGATGCTCCTATGCAACGAGTTGCATAGGCAAGGTGGTGGCCTTGGGTGAGACACGGCTCACCCAAGGGCCCGCCCCACCCCGTGATGCACTCGGCGACGAGGACGACGCCGTTCCGGGCGGCCCCCGCGTCGAGTGACCGCCCTGCGCCTGGGGCAGGCGCGTCTGCCCGGGGGC
Organism: Streptomyces sp. CNT372; assembly: GCF_000377145.1. NCBI lineage: Bacteria > Bacillati > Actinomycetota > Actinomycetes > Kitasatosporales > Streptomycetaceae > Streptomyces > Streptomyces sp. CNT372. The sequence continues at coordinate 92,187 of NZ_KB897785.1, forward strand.
GGAGCGGGGAACGAGCGTCAGGGAGCGCCGACCAGACGGCGCGGAAGGAGAAACAGGCACGGTGAACAGCGCGACGACAGGGATGCTCGTGGGCATGGCGCTCGCGTTCGCGGGCTGGTTCGCGGGCTTCGGGGCGTTCCTGCTGGTCGCGGCCCTGGGTGCGGCGGGTTGGACGACCGGCGGGTGGGTCGACCGCGGCGGTCGCCTCGGCGTACGCCTGCGGGTCCCCCTCGAACCAGGTACACCGCCGGAGGAGGTCGTCGCACCGCTTGCCGCCTCCCTCACGGAGACGGACGCGTCCGTCGGCCCGTATACGCTGCGCACACGCGTCCGCCTCGGTGCCCGGGCCTTCGGGGCCACTCGCGTCGGGCGCACCGGAGTTGCCCGTCCCCGAACAGCCGGAACCGCCGATGTCAGCTGAACCGCACGCCGCCGACGCCGCCGTCCGGCCCCCGCCCACCACCGGCCCCGGCCTCGGCACCGAAGCCCCCGGCTCGCAAGTCACCGGCTCCGGCGACGACGGCCGGTTCACCCGGGCCCGCCTGCGGCTTCGGGGCAGGGCGTACCCGGCGCTGCGTCGCACGCCGGTATCGATGTGGAACGACGACATCTCGGACTACGCGGCCGCCCTCACCTACTACGCGATTCTGGCCGTGCTGCCCGCCCTGGTGGTCACCGTCGTCGCGTTCGGCTTCTTCAGCCCCGGCACCGCCGAGGCGTTCATCAGCCACGTGAGCACCTGGGCGCCCGGCGCCGCGGGCGGGGAACTCCACGAGGCCCTGGTCCGGATGGGCAGCGGTGACTCCGCGGCCTGGACGGTGATGATCGCGGGCGCGGCCAGCGCGGTGTGGTCCGCGTGCAGCTATCTGGCGGTCTTCCGGCGGGCGCTGCACCGGATGCATCGCACCAGTGACCGGCGTTCGCCCCTGCGGACCGCGCCGCGCATCGTGCTCACGGCGCTCGCGCTGCTCGGGCTGCTGGTGGTGAGCGCCCTGGTCCTGCTGGTCAGCGGCCCCATCGCGGAGGCCGCGGGCCGGATGCTGTCCCTGGACGCCACGGTGGCGGTCGCCTGGAGCGTGCTGCGCTGGCCCCTGCTCCTCTGCCTGGTGTCCGTACTGGTCGTGATCGTCTTCCACACCGGGCCGCCGGCGGCCCGGCGCCGCCGGCACAGCTTGCCCGGGGGAGTCCTCGCCTCGGTCCTGTGGCTGGCGGTCTCGGCCGGATTCGCCTTGTACACCACGGTCCTGTCGACCTACAGCAGGCTCTACGGGTCCCTCGCCGGGATCGTCGTCTTCCTGATCTGGCTGTGGCTGTCCAACCTCGCCCTGCTCGCCGGCGCCCAGTTCACCGCCGAACTCGCCCGGACCGACAGAGCCCCGTCGCCCCGGTTCCCCGGGGACCGCGCGGACGACGGGGACGCCATGGACGGCGCGGAGAGCACGGACTGACGGGATCCGGCCGAGTCTGTCCCGTTCCCGCACCCATGACCAGCCGGAACGCGGGCACAGGGGAGGGCAGCGTCCCGTCCGAGTACCGCCGGCCGGGGCCCCGCGCCCTTGTCGAGCACCAACGAGGAGGCTTCATGCCCCCGGCCCGTCCCCGCCCCCCGATCCCGGCCGCCGGCCCGACCGCGCACACGACGCTGGACGCCGCCCTCGACGCCGCGTACGAGACGCACCGCCGGTTCCGCCACGGGCCCTTCTCGGTCGGCTGCCCGACCTGCCATGTCGCAGCGGGAGCCCTGTGCCTCGCCCGCCGCAGTGTGCACGCCGCCCGCCGCGAGGAGTACCGCCGAAGCCACCGGCCCGCCGGACTCCTCGCCCGTCTTGCTGCACCGGCCTGAGCCGCGCGGCCCGCCCGCGCGGCCCCCGCGCCAGGACGTCGGCGGGCTCCCGCCGCAAGGGGGGAGCGACGGGAGCCCTGTACAAGCGCCTGCCCGGCCCGCGCCCGCGCACACCCGCGACGGGTCGACCGGCGCGCTCGCATGCCCCGGCAAGCCCCGTGCGGCCCGGCCGCCCCCCACTGCCCTGAGCCCCGGAACGCCGACGGCGCCCCCGGCCCGGCCCCGTGAAGGGCGAGGCCGAGGGCGCCGCGAGAGTGCCGGACGTCTCGGACAGGATCCGCCTCGGGGCAGGTCCGCGTCGGACCGGATCCCCTTGGGGCCAGGTCCGCGTCAGACCAGGTCGAAGCGGTCCAGCTCCATGACCTTGCCCCACGCCGCCACGAAGTCGTGCACGAACTTCTTCTTGGCGTCGTCGCTCGCGTACACCTCCGCGAGGGCCCGCAGCTCCGAGTTCGAGCCGAAGACCAGGTCGACCCGGGTACCCGTCCAGGTCACCTCGCCGGTGGCCTCGTCGCGCGCCTCGAAGAGGTTGGAGTCGCCCGCCACCGGCGCCCAGGTGGTGCCCAGGTCGAGCAGGTTCACGAAGAAGTCGTTGGTCAGCGTCCCCGGGTTCTTCGTCAGGACGCCCAGCGACGACTCCTGGAAGGTGGCGCCCAGCACCCGCAGACCGCCGACGAGGACCGTCAGCTCCGGGGCGCTCAGGGTGAGCAGGTTCGCCCGGTCGATCAGCAGGTACTCGGCCGGCAGCCGGCTGCCCTTGCCCAGGTAGTTGCGGAACCCGTCGGCCGCCGGCTCCAGGGCGGCGAAGGACTCCACGTCCGTCTGCTCCTGCGAGGCGTCGACCCGGCCCGGCGTGAACGGGACCTCGACCTCGACCCCGCCGTCCTTGGCGGCCTGCTCCACGCCCGCCGCGCCCGCGAGCACGATCAGGTCGGCCAGGGAGACCCGCTTGCCGCCGGTCTGTGCCGCATTGAACCGCTCCTGGATGCCCTCCAGCGTCCGCAGCACGGTCGCGAGCCGGTCCGGCTCGTTGACCTCCCAGCCGCTCTGCGGCTGCAGGCGGATACGGGCGCCGTTGGCGCCACCGCGCTTGTCGCTGCCCCGGAAGGAGGAGGCGGACGCCCACGCCGTGGACACCAGCTGGGCGACCGTCAGGTCCGAGGCGAGAACCTCGGCCTTCAGTGCCGCCGCGTCCGCCGCGTCGATCAGCTCGTGGCCGGCCTCGGGCAGCGGGTCCTGCCACAGCAGGGTCTCCTGCGGGACCTCCGGGCCGAGGTAGCGCACGACCGGGCCCATGTCGCGGTGGGTCAGCTTGAACCAGGCCCGGGCGAAGGCGTCCGCGAACTCGGCCGGGTTCTCGTGGAAGCGCCGCGAGATCTGCTCGTACGCCGGGTCGAAGCGCAGCGACAGGTCCGTGGTGAGCATGGTCGGGGCGTGCGTCTTCGACGGGTCGTGGGCGTCCGGGACGGTGCCCGCGCCCGCGCCGTCCTTCGGCCGCCACTGGTGGGCGCCGGCGGGGCTCTTGAACAGCTCCCACTCGTAGCCGAAGAGGATGTCGAAGAAGGTGTTGTCCCAGGCGGTCGGGGTGTTGGTCCAGATTCCCTCCAGACCGCTGGTGATGGTGTCACCGCCCTTGCCCGTGCCGTGGCTGTTGCGCCAGCCGAAGCCCTGCTCCTCGATCGGGGCGGCCTCCGGGTCCGGACCGACCGCGTCCGCCGGGCCCGCGCCGTGCGTCTTGCCGAAGGTGTGGCCGCCCGCGATCAGGGCCACCGTCTCCTCGTCGTTCATCGCCATCCGGCGGAAGGTCTCCCGGATGTCGCGGGCCGCCGCGATCGGGTCCGGGTTGCCGTTGGGGCCCTCCGGGTTGACGTAGATGAGGCCCATCTGGACCGCGCCGAGCGGGTTCTCCAGCTCACGGTCGCCGGTGTAGCGCTCGTCGCCGAGCCAGGTGGTCTCCGGGCCCCAGTACACGTCCTCTTCTGCCTCCCACACGTCCTCGCGGCCGCCGGCGAAGCCGAAGGTCTCGAAGCCCATGGACTCCAGGGCCACATTGCCCGCGAGGATCATCAGGTCGGCCCAGGAGATCGCCTGGCCGTACTTCTTCTTGACCGGCCACAGCAGACGGCGGGCCTTGTCCAGGTTGCCGTTGTCCGGCCAGCTGTTCAGCGGCGCGAAGCGCTGCTGGCCGGCTCCGGCGCCGCCGCGGCCGTCGCTGATGCGGTAGGTGCCCGCGCTGTGCCAGGCCATCCGGATGATGAACGGGCCGTAGTGGCCGAAATCGGCCGGCCACCAGTCCTGCGAGGTGGTCAGCACCTCCGCGATGTCCCGCTTCACGGCCGGAAGATCGAGGCCCCGGAACGCCTCGGCGTAGTCGAAGTCCTCACCGAGCGGGTTGGCCACGGCGGGGTTCTTCGCGAGGATCTTCAGGTTCAGCCGCTCCGACCACCACTGGCGGTTTCCGCCGCCCTGCGTCGGGTGCGGGGCACGCCCGTGGGCGACGGGGCAGCCGCCGGTCCCCTCCGTCTTCTCCGTCTTCGGGTCGGTGACGATTGCGTCGGGGTTCTCGGACATGGGAATCCTTCCGGACTGGGCGGATGGTGGGCGCCCAGGTAGTGCGGACGGTGGAGCGGCCGAGACGGGCCGGCACCGGTCCCTCGACCGGGGAACGAATGCCCCGTCCCCGGTCGTGCCCGAGCGTCCCGACTTCCTTGGCGTGCTCCCTTGGCGGTCGCCGGAACCGATCCTACGATGGACAGAGTCCAGGTCAAGAAGCTCGCCGAATCCATATCCCCTCGGGATCAGTACGCCATCGTGATCCGGACAGATGCCCGGTGAACCGCGGACCTCCCGCCGACCCCGAACAGGTGAATCCGATATGAGCGACCTGCTGCGACGGCTGCGCGGGCGTGGCTGGCGGGTGACCTCCCAGCGGCGCGTCGTCGCGGAGGTCCTCGACGGCGACCATGTGCACCTGACGGCCGACGAGGTGCACGCCCGCGCCGCGGAGCGCCTGCCGGAGATCTCCCGGGCGACGGTCTACAACACCCTGGGCGAACTGGTCGCCCTGGGCGAGGTGGTGGAGGTCTCCACGGACGGCCGTGCCAAGCGCTACGACCCCAACGCCCATCGCCCTCACCAGCACCTGGTCTGCTCGGGCTGCGGCGCCATCCGCGACGTGCACCCGACCGGCGACCCGCTGGCCGACCTGCCGCCCGGGGAGCGCTTCGGGTTCGCCCTCTCCGGCGCGGAGGTGGTCTACCGGGGGCTCTGCCCGTCCTGCGCGACCGCCTGACCGGCCCGGCGGGGCTTACTCACCTGACGGCAGGGGCGGCTCCGTGGCCCGGACGCGCATGAGGCCCGGTGACCGGAACGCGTTGTTCCGGTCACCGGGCCTCATGGGTGCCGCCGGCGGGTGCGGGAGGCGGCGGCCGGGTCTCAGCCCGCCCGCTCCACCGCGGGCGCCGGCTCCACCGGGTCGTCCAGCAGCAGCGAGTCGTCCAGCGGCCGCGCCCCGGGCAGCCGGTAGCGGGCCGCGATCAGGGCCGCGTCCACGTCCCGGGTCCCGGTGGAGACGCAGAGGGTGTACGCGAGGTCCTCCATGCGGGTGCGCACCTCGGCGGTGCCCTCGGCTCCGTTCAGCACGCGCAGGGTCTCGTACTCGTCGACGAGCTTGCGCAGGACGGCGGGGTGGGCGAGCAGCATGGCGACTGGTCCTTTCGTGGGCCTCGGTGACCGCCGTCTGCCCCGGACCGGGCCGCCCATCCCTCACGGGTCGCGGAACGCATCCGTCGCGCCCGGATCTTCGTTCCCCGGACGGTGACGGCGACGCCGACGGCGTGGACGGCTCGGGCCGCCCCGGGCCGCGCCCGCCCGCCCGGGCCGCCCCGCGCCGTCCCGGACCGGGCGGGCCGGACGGGGCCAGGCGCGTCGGTCAGAGCAGGGCGGCGGCCGCGTACCCCGGCAGGACCACCTCGTCGATCAGCGCGTTGCGCTCCTCGAACGGGATGAACGCGCTCTTCAGCGCGTCGACCGTGACGTCCCGCAGGTCGTCGAGCCCCCAGCCGGCCTCCGTGACCAGGAGGGACATCTCGCGGGTCATCGTCGTCCCCGACACCAGCCGGTTGTCGGTGTTCACGGTGACGCGGAAGCCGAGGCGGCGCAGTTCGGTGATCGGGTGCTCGGCGATCGAGGTCGCCGCCCCGGTCTGGAGGTTGGAGGTGGGGCACATCTCCAGCGCGATCCGGCGGTCGCGTATCCACGCGGCGAGCCGGCCGGGCCGCCCGTCGACGATGTCGTCGGTGATCCGGACGCCGTGGCCGATGCGCTGGGCGCCGCACTCCTGGAGAGCCTGCTCGATGCTGGGCAGCCCGTGCGCCTCACCGGCGTGGATGGTGAACGGTACGTTCTGGGACCGCAGATGACGGAAGGCGTCGAGGTGGTCGGCGGGCGGGAAGCCGTCCTCCGCGCCGGCGATGTCGAAGCCGACGACGCCCGCGTCCCGGAACGCCACCGCGAGATCGGCGATCTCCCGGGTGCGGTCGAACATGCGCATCCCGCACAGCAGGGTGCCGACCCGGACCGGGGTGCCGGCCGCCGCGGCCTTGGCCATGCCCGCAGCCAGACCCTCCTGCACGGTCTCGACGACCTGGGGGAGGGTGAGGCCGCCGTTCACCATCAGCTCGGGCGCGTACCGCACCTCGCCGTAGACGACGCCGTCCTCGGCCAGGTCGAGCACGTACTCCTCGGCGGTGCGCAGCAGGCCCTCGCGGTGCTGCATCACCGCGAGGGTGTGCTCGAAGGTGGCGATGTAGCGGACCAGGTCGCCGGAGTTGGCGGCCTCCACGTACCAGTCGGCGAGCGCCTGCGGGTCGGTGGTGGGCAGGGTGTGGCCCACGGCGGCGGCCAGCTCGACCAGGGTCCCGGGGCGCAGACCGCCGTCGAGGTGGTCGTGGAGGACGGCCTTGGGGAGCCGGCGGACGGTGTCGGCGCCGAGGGCGGGCGCGAGGGTGGTGGCGGTCATGCGGGTGTCTTCCTCGGTGGTGCGGTGTACAGGGGCACGGGTGCGCGGGGTGCGGGTGTGCGGATGTACAGGGTGTGCGATGCGGTTCGGGGAAGGTTATACGTATCACTCGCGTGCGACAACACGCCCGCCGGCGGCTGCCTCAGCGCTCCTGCGACAGCCGCAGCAGGTCGGCGAGGGCCCCGCCGGCGTTCACCAGGTCGCCGTAGGTGCCCTGCTCCCAGCGGGTTCTTGCCGTGCTCGCCCTGGAAGGCGAGGGTCGCGGGGGGTGGGGGAGGGGTGTCGGTTCCGGTGGTGGGGGTGTCGGTCACGGTCACCTGCGTCGCTCCTCGGCTCGTTCACCGCACCCAGGGCCTGGGTGGCTCGGCGGTGCACGGCTCAACGAGACGGCGAGCGAATCGAACGCGCTCGGTTCCGGACGCGCTCGATCCCTGGTGCGGCAAGGCTCCGGCTCCCGGTCCCCGCGGCCGGGGCAGTCGGTGGGGCGACGGCGATTGGCCGAAACGCCGGTGCCCGAAAGCGGGGTGACGGGTGTGACGCACGGGTTCACGGCGCCCGCCCACGCCGCCGCCGGGTGGTCAGTCCAGGACGTGGCGCAGATACGCGTGCGGATCGGACAGATAGTGGCGCCAGTGGTCGACCAGCGCGAGGTCCTGCCAGGAGGAGCGGTGTACGCCCGTGGCGTCGACTTCGAGGATGTCCGCGCCGGGAAGGGCGGTGAGCAGCGGGGAGTGCGTGGCGCACACGATCTGCGCGCCGTCGTCCGCCAGCCGCCGCAGATGACCGAGGAGTTCCAGGCAGGACGTGAACGACAGGGCCGCCTCGGGCTCGTCCAGCACATAGAGCCCGCGCCGCAGGAACTTGTCCCGGAAGGCGCCGAGAAACCCCTCGCCGTGACTCACCGCGTGCGGGCGCAGGCCCTCGCGGTCGAGCGCGTCCACCGCCGTCTCGGCGCGCAGGAAGAAGCCCGTCCGGCTGGACCAGTTCGTCAGCATGCGCCGGCCGCCGGGCGCGGCGTCGAACCGGATGTGCTCGCCCCGCACGGACTTCTCGCGATGGCCGGCGTAGCGCCACTCGTGGGAGCCGCCGTACGGGTCCAGGCCGAAGCCCTCTGCGAGCGCCTCCACCAGGGTGGACTTGCCCGAGCCGTTCTCGCCGACGACGAAGGTCACCGGCGCGCTGAAGCGCAGCCCCCGCCCGGCCAGGCTGCGGACGCAGGCGAGGGACCAGGGCCACTCGTCCTCGCGGCCGGCCGGCGGGTGGGCGTACGCGCGTTCGATGATCACCCGGCGAGTCTCGCACGGCCCGTGCACGCGGACCCGCACGCCCGCACCGGCCCGGACGCTCGGGTGACGGGTGACGGGTGACGGGTGACGGGTGACGGCAGCTCACACGGGCGTGCTCCAGGCAGTCGTCAGCCCCTCCAGCCACACCGGCGGCAGCTCCGCCGCGTCCCACTCCTCGCGCAGGGCCGCCGGGGCCGCCGAGAGCCGCTCCAGCACGGCCATGCTGGTGGGGGAGTGCAGCAGGGAGTACCGCCCGTGGATGGCGATCCGGCTGCCGGGCCCGTACCGCGCGTACAAGTGCTCCAGGTGTGCGCGGTGGGAGGCGGTGAACTCCGTCAGCCGTCCCGCGTACCCGGCCCGCTCCCTCGGGGGCATGGTGGCGAGGACGGCGGTGAGGACCCGGTCGGACTCCTCCGGATCCAGGTCGGAGACGCCGGTGAAGGACAGATACAGCGACATGACCGCGACCTTCGCCCGCTCCAGCTCCATCTTCCCGACCGGGCGGCGCCCGTCCGATCCGGCGCCCGTGGCGTCCGCGCCGAGGGCCCGGCTCAGGACGCGCTCGGCGAGCTCGTCGAGTTCGCCGGTGACGGCGAGCGCGCCGTCCAGCCAGCCCGACGCGTAGAGCTCCCCCTTGTCACCGGGGGCGCTCCGCGGGACGTCGCGGATCTCCTTGTGCGCGAGGGCGAGGGCGCCCGCCTCCACCAGCCCGATCAGCTCCTCCGCCTCGCCGGCCGGGAACCCGGCCCGGCCGAGGAGCTGGACCAGCGTCCTCTTCGCGTTGAGGACACCGGCCTCGTCCACCTGCTGCCGTCTTGCTTCGGCGGCGCTCAATCCGTCCTCCTTGTCGCACGGGCGTCGCGATGCGCGTCTGCGGAACGCCCCGGTCGAAGGTCCAACGACCGGGGTCCGTGCCGCGCTCCCTCCGGAGCCGCAACGATCGCACAGCCGCGTGCGCGTGTCCGGGTCCGCCACCCTGCGGCGCCACGGTGGAGGGCGGCTCGTCCGCGTCGGCGGCAGCGGGCGTCGATGTCCCGCGAAGACACCGGGAACCCGGGCCCGCGCGCCCGGTCCGCCGCCCGCCGGGCCGGGGCCACCGCCGGCGCGGTCAGGGCCCCGCGTCCCCCGGCGCCAGGTGGTAGTAGCGCGTGCAGCCCCGCACCATCCCGTCGTCCGCGATGCTGAAGAAGTCGACGAAGCGCTGCTCGCGGCCGGCCGCCGCGTCCGGGAGGACCCGGCGGCCGGCCGCGACCACGCTGCGGTCCTGGGCGATGACCCGGTCGATCTTGTGGCGGGCCGTCGGGTCGGCGTGGCGGCGGTGGGCCGCCAGGGCGGCGGTGCGGCCCTGGACCGGTTCCATGCCCGGCAGTTCGAACACCACCCGGTCGTGCAGCAGGGACGCGCACGAGTCCAGGTCACCGGCGTCGAGGTAGTCGTAGACCAGGCGGACATGGTCGATGCCCGCGGCGGTGACCAGGTCGACCGGGCCCCACGGGCCGGCCGTCGCGTCGTCGCGCACGTCGTCATGGCTGTTCAACTGTCGCGCCTCCTTTCACGTTCGGTGAGCGATTCTGCTGCCCGGCCCCAACTCCCCGTTATCGCCGTCCTATCCCGCCCGGACCGGGATCTTCACGCCATGGACAGGGTGGGGAGAGATGTGGAGACTGTCCTCACTCGATCCTGACATTCCGGCCTGCCGGCGCGAACCACGGCCTGTCGGCTCATTCGTTGCATGGGGGATTCCTTGGCTGACGGCATCGGGGAGAGAGACCGCCTCCCGGACATGTCGCCGCTCACCTTCCGGGTGCTGGGACCGTTGCAGGTACAGGGGACCGACGGGCCCCTGCGCGTGCCTCCCGGGCGTCAGGAGGTGATCCTCGCGGCGCTGCTGCTGGAGAGCAATCGGGTGGTCAGCACCAACCACCTGGTGGACCTCATCTGGGAGGACAACCCGCCGGAGACCGCCCGCACCCAGGTGCAGATCTGCGTCTCGCGGCTGCGCAAGCTGCTCGCCGCGGCGGCCGGTGAGGCCTCCATCAGCACCCGCCCGCCGGGGTACGTCCTGCACACCGACGCCGGGAACGTGGACGCGGCGCTCTTCACCACCCTGGTGCTGCGCGCCCGTGGCCTGCGCGAACGCGGTGAGGCGGACGAGGCCGTGCGACTGCTGCGGACCGCCGTGACCCTGTGGCAGGGCGACTGCCTCTCCGGGCTGGACAGCGGCCCGCTCGCGAACAAGGCGTGCCAGTTCAACGAGGAGCGCCTGGCCGCCCTCGAACTCCGCATCCGGCTCGAACTCGAACTCGGCCGCCACGACCGGCTGGTGGGGGAGCTCCAGCGGCTCACCCATGAGCACCCGCTGCGCGAGAAGCTGCACGGCCTGCTGATCCAGGCCCTGTACTGGTCGGGCCGGCAGGCCGAGGCCCTGGAGGCGTTCCGCACCGCCCGGCGCTACCTCGCGGAGGAACTCGGCCTGGAGCCCGGCAGGGAGCTGAGGGACCTGGAGTCCGCGATCCTGGCCGGTGAACTGCCGCCGCCGGTGAGCGAGTTCCCGCCATCGGCGCGCGAGGTCGCACGGTCCCGAGAGTCCGTAGCGACGGGCGATTTCCAGCCGTTCGGCAACGGCTTCCGGTCGTCCGGGAACGGATCCGGGCCGGCCACCGTCGGCGCTCCGCGCCGCGCACCCGCCGGGAGTCTGTCTGAGGAAACGGTTCAGCCGGACGCGGGACCCGGGGCGCCGGTCACAGAGGGTGAGGGCGCCCTCCCGTCCGCCGCGCCGCCGCCCGGCGACCACCACGCCGACGCCGTCCCCCATCAACTCCCGGCCGAGGCGGCCGACTTCGTCGCCGACCCCGCCCAGCGCGCCGCCCTGGAGGAAGCCCTCACCGGCGGACCGGGCCGCCGCGGCACCGTCGGACTCGCCGCCATCACCGGCAAGCCCGGCACCGGCAAGTCGACCCTGGCCGTCCATGTCGCCCACGCCCTCGCCGAGGCCGGCTTCCCCGACGGACAGCTCTACTGCGACCTGCGCGGCACCAGCGGCACCCCCGCCACCCCGGTCGAGGTCCTCGGCAGATTCCTGCGCGCCCTCGGCATCCCCGGCCAGCTCATCCCCGAATCCCTCGACGAACGCGCCGAGATGTACCGCACCCGGCTCGCCTCCCGCCGCGTCCTCGTCGTCCTCGACGACGCGGCGGCCGAGGGACAGGTCCTGCCGCTGCTCCCCGGCAGCCGCGGCTGCGCCGTCCTCGTCACCAGCCGCGCCCGCCTCACCGCGCTCCCCGGTGCCCACCGCGTGGAACTCGACGTCCTCGACGAGGACCGGGCTCTGGAACTGCTCGCCCGGATCGTCGGCCGGGAACGCGTGGCCCACGAGGCGGTCGCCGCGGAGGCCCTGGTCCGCAGCGTCGGACGCCTGCCGCTCGCCCTGCGGATCGTCGCTGCCCGCCTCGCCGCCCGGCCCCACTGGCCGCTGGCCTCCATGGTGCAGCGCCTCGCCAGCGAACGGCACCGGCTCGACGAACTCGCGCACGGCGAGATGACCATGCGCGCCAGCCTCGCCCTGACCTACGAAGGACTCGCCCCGCAGGACCGCGGACTGCTGAGGCTGCTCAGCATCGCCCGCGCCCCCACCCTGCCGAGCTGGCTCCCCGGCGCCCTCCTCGACGACCACCGCCCCTTCCCCTCCGACCTCATGGAACCCCTCGTCGACGTCCAGATGCTGGATGTCGCCGGGGTCGAGCCCACCGGCGGCTTCCGGTACCGCTTCCACGAGATCATCCGCGTCTACGCCCGCGAACAACTCGCCGTCCAGCACCCGCCCGAGGAGCGGCGGGCCGCCTTCGCCCGGATGGCCGGCGGCTGGATGCACCTCGCCCAACAGGCCCACCGGAAGGTGTACGGCGGCGACTTCACCGTCCTGCACGGCGAGGCCGCCCGCTGGGAGCCGCCCGCCGCCTACACCGACGAGGCGCTGGCCGAACCGCTGGCCTGGCTCGACGCGGAACAGGCCGCGCTCTGCGGCATGGTCGAACAGGCCGCCGAGGAAGGACTGCACGACCTCAGCTGGGACCTCGCCACCTCCCTGGTCACCCTGTTCGAGGTGCGCGGCCACTACGACCTGTGGGAGCGGACCCACCTCAGCGCGCTGGCCGCCGTCCGCAAGGCCGGCAACCTGCGGGGCACCGCCGCGATCCGGGCCTCCCTCGGCTCCCTCTATATGAGCCGCAACCAGTTCGACACCGCACGCCAGTCCCTCACCTCCGCCCTCGACGTCTTCCAGGCCCTCGACGAGCCCACGGGCGAGGCCCTCTGCCGCCGGGACCTGGCGCTCATCGCCCGCACCGGCGGCGACGACACCACCGCGCTGGAGCTGTACGGCCGGTCCCTCGCCGACTTCGACCGGGCCGGCGACGTCGTGGGCCGGGCCATCGTGCTGACCCAGAGCGCCCACATCCGGATGCGCCAGGGCGAGACCGACATGGCACAGAAGCAGCTCGACGAGGCGCTCGCCGTCTACGAGGAGATCGGATACACCGGCGGCCGGGCCCGCACCCTGCGGCGCGTCGGGCAGTTGCTGCTGGAGCAGGGCCGCAACGATCTGGCCGTGCTCACCTTCGCCGAGGTGCTGGAACTCTGCCGGGAGTCCGGCGACGTGATCGGTGAGGGGCACCTGCTGCGCGATCTGGGGCGGGCGTTCACCCTGATGGGCCGCCCGGACCGGGCCAGGGACTTCTACGACCGTGCCGTGGCCGCACGGGAGAGGATCATGGATTTTAGCGGTGGCGCACTGGCCCGCCTGGACCTGGCCAGGCTGTCGGCGCAGGAACCGGGGCGTTCCCGGGAACTGCTGACGCCGGCGGTGGAGGTCTTCCGTGAGCGGCGGATGGTGCGGGAGCTGGCGGAGGCGGAACGGCTCCTCGGGGCCTGCTGACCCCGTCTGCCCGGCGGAGGGGCGGAGTCCGGGCGCTGTTGCAGTGAGGCGCCGGCCGGCCCGGGGCGGCCGGGTCAGTCCCAGGGGTTGTTGGCGGTGGTCGCGCCGCCCGTGGAACCCGCGCCGCCGGTGGAACCCGAGCCCGAACCGGAACCCTCGGCCGAACCGGAACCCGAACCCGAGCCGTCGGCGGAGGCGGTGGCGGTGGCCGCGGTCGCCGCCGGGGGCGCGGCAGGGGCGGTCTCGTCCGCCTGAGCCGCGCCCAGCCCCGCACCCGTCACCAGGACGATCAGCGCGGAGGCGACGGTGGCGCGGAGGACGTTGCGGGTGGCGGCGGTCTTCTGCATCGGGCTCTCCCTGAGGTTTTCGCGGCGGCGTTTCCTTGTGACCACCACGCTAGGAACGGCCGGATTCACGGGACCGCTCGCTGCCCTATCCCCCCGCTATCACCGGACGGTCCTTTCTCCGGCCGGTCGCCGGCCCGCTATCACGGTTCCGTCACCGCAGCTCAACCGCCGTCACAGACGCCACATTCGCCCCTGATGTCCCCGGTTAACGACGGGATGCCCCTCCGATAGGCGCGTCCCGACGATGGGGGACAGCAGACGGCGAGACACCAGCCCGGACCGGCGCCCGACCCGGGCCCGCGTGTGGCACTCGCCCCCACTCGACCAGCGGGAGCTCTTCATGACGACCGGTCTCTCCCCGGAGGGCGGCACCACGGCGATCGCCGCCCTCGGCACCCTCATCCGCGGCCACCGGCTCCGTATCGGCCTCACCCAGCGCGAACTCGCGGACCTCTCCACCATCAGCGTCCGCGCCATACGCGACCTGGAGAAGGGGAAGGCCCAGCGCCCGCGCACCGACACCATCCGCCTCATCGCCGACGGGCTGCGCCTCGGGCCGAGAGCCCGGACCGCCCTCGAAGACGCGGTCAGACGGGGGCACCCGGGCGCCGGGGCCCGCCACCACCTCCCCTTGGAGCGCTCCGCACCGCCCGTCCCCCTCCACCCTCTGATCGAGCGCCGGGCGGAGGCCGCCGTCGTCACCGAGGAACTGCGGACCGGGGCCGAACGCCTCGTCACCGTCGTCGGGTTGAGCGGCGTCGGCAAGACCCGGCTCGCCCTGGAGGTCGCGGCCCGGCTGCACGGGACCGGCCTCCCCGTCCTCTGGCACACCGCCCCCGGCGCCGTCGCCGACTGCCTCCCCGCCGACGACGACCCGCTCGCCACCCTCACCGCCGACTGCGCCGCCCACCTGCGCGGCGACGGCCACCCCGACGACCTGCCCCCCGCCCTCGCCCTCGCGCTCGGCGACCGCGGCGCCCTGCTCGTGCTCGACGGCGCGGAGCCCGCGACCCTCGACGCCCACCGCCTCACCCGGCTGCTGCGGGACGTCCCCGGCCTGCGCCTCCTGGTCACCGCCGACGAACCCTGGAACGCCCCCGGCGAACGGCTCTTCCTCCTCTCCCCGCTGGAGGCCCCCGACCCGGCCCGGGGCGGCGTCCGCCCCGACGCGCCCGCCGTCCGGCTCTTCCTCGGCCGGCTGCGCCGCGTCCGCCCCGACCTCGTCCCCGACGAGCAGGACCTCGCCCATGTCGCCGAGGTCTGCCACCGCCTGGACGGCCACCCGCTCGCCCTCGCCGCCGCCGCGTCCTGGCTCACCGTCTGCGACCTGCCCACTCTCCGCGGCATCGTCGAATCCGATCCCGCCGCCCTCCTCGACCACCTCGCCGACGGCCGCTCCGGCCCCCGCCTCCAGGACCGCGTCGCCCGCACGCTCGGGGCCCTGCCCCCCGGCCACCGGGACCTGATCACCGGCCTCTGCGCCGACGGCGCGGGCGAGTTCGTCCTGGAGGACGTCCTGCGCCTCACCGGCCGGCCCCTGCCGCACTGCGGCCGCGTCATCCGCGACCTGCTGATCAGCGGTGTGGTGCGCCCCAGCACGGACGGCGGCCGCTCGGCCTTCCGTGTGCTCTGCGTGGTCCGCGCCCTGGCCGCCACCGCCCCGGTGCCTGCCGGAACGGCTGCCGCCTGACTGCCGCAGCACTTCCGATCCGCTGGCGTACCGCCGGATCAACTGCCGCTCCCGGCAGCCGCCCACGGGTTGTATGGCACTGCGCCGCCGCCCCGCCCGTGCCGCCCGCAGGCCATCGCCCGCCCCAGCCGTGACTTCCCCAGGAGCCCCCATGCCGTTCGGCCCGCCCGTCGTCCCCGCACCGGCCCCGGTCCGGCTGCCGCTCTCGGTGGCCCAGCGGGACATCTGGACGGCCCACACCCTCGACCCCACCGGCGTCAAGTACAACGTCGCCGAGTGCCGCGAGATCAACGGCCCGGTAGACCCGGAGCTGATGGACGCCGCCTGGCGCCGGCTCGTCGAGGAGGCCGACTTCCTCCGCATCAGCCGCTTCGAGGACGACGGCGAGCAGATCCGCCAGGTGATCGACCCCGACGCGGGCGACCGACGGCTCCCGTTCACCGACGTCAGCGGCACGGACGACCCCGAGGCCGCGGCCTGGCGGCTCATCGACGCCCTGATCACCGCGCCCTTCGACCTCGCGGGCGGGGCCCCGCCGGTCCGCTGCGCACTGATCAGACTGGACGAGAAGAGGCACTTCTACTTCTACGGCTTCCACCACCTGGTCGTCGACGGCGTCGGCGTGTCCATGGCCCTCGCCCGGCTCGTCGAACTGTACGAGCGGGCCGTGGCCGGGGAACCCTGGGGCGACTCACCGTTCGGCGGCCTCCCCGAACTCCTCGCCGAGGACGCCGCGTACCGGGCTTCCGAGGAGGCCGCCGCCACCCGCGCCGCCTGGCGGGACCACCTCGCCGGCGCCCCCGACGGACCCGCCGGACTCGTCCGGGGCACCGGCCGGGCCACCCCCTCCCGCGGCGGCCTCGCCTTCGCCCGCCGCAGCGTGCACATCACCGCCGAGGACGCCGACCGGCTGCGCACCGTCGCCCGTGGCGAGCGCGTCTCCTGGTCCGTTCTGCTGGTCGCCCTCTTCACCGCCTACCTCCACCGCGTCACCGCACGGGACGAACTCGTCATCGCCCTGCCCGTCACCGGCCGCACCACCCGCCTTGCCCGCAGCACCCCCGGCATGATGTCCAATGTCGTCCCCCTGCGGCTCCGCGTGGACCCCGGGGCACCCCTCCGCGACCTGGTGCGGACCGTGGCGGCCGAGGTGAAGCACGGGCTGCGCCACCAGTCCACCCGCTACGAGGACCTGTGCCGGGACGCCGGTGCCCTGGACGGCTCCGGCTCCCGGGGACCGGCCACCCCCGTCCTCAACATCATGGGCTTCCACGGCGAACTCACCGTCTGCGGGCACCCCACCGTCAACCACAACATCAGCAACGGCCCCGTCGACGACCTCGCCGTCGCCGTCCTCGACCTCGGCGCCGCACGCGGGCTGCGCATCGACTTCGACACCCCGGTCGAGGGCGTCGACCCGGCCGCCGTCGCCGCCCACCAGGACCGGTTCGCCGCCTTCTTCACCACCGTCCTCGGCGCGGAGACCGACCCGACGGGACGCGCGGTCGGTGACCTGCACGTGCTCACGGAGGCCGAGCACACCACCCTGACCGGCCCCTGGGCCGGACCCCTCACCGACCCGGTGGACACCACCCTCGTCGCACGCTTCGAACAGCAGGCCGAGCTCTCCCCGGACGCCGTCGCACTCGTCGACGCCGACGGGCACCTCTCCTACGCCGAACTCAACACCACCGCCAACCGCCTGGCCCACCGCCTCGCATCCCGGGGGCTCGGACGGGGCGACCTGGCGGGCGTCCTCCTGGAACGCGGCATCCCCTTCGTCACCGCCCTCCTCGCCGTCCTCAAGACCGGAGCCGCGCACGTCCTGCTCGACCCCGACTTCCCCGGGGAACGCCTCCGCTCGGCGGCCACCGACGCCGGCATCACCCACCTCGTCACCCGCCCCGGCCTCGCGGAACGCGCCGACGGGCCCTGGACGGTGCACGACGCGGACCCGGACGTGCCCGGGTCCGGGAGCGGGTTCGGGGCCGGGAGCGGCGAGAACCCCGGAGTGCCCGTGAGCCCCGAGGACCCGGCCTGCCTGATGTTCACCTCGGGCTCGACGGGACGCCCGAAGGCCATCCTGTCCTCCCACCGCAACCTGGTCGCCACCCTGATCGGCCAGCCCTACCTGCCCACCGGCCCCGGGCAGGTCTGGCTCCAGTGCTCCCCGGTCTCCTGGGACGCGTTCAGCCTGGAGCTGTGGGGAGCCCTCCTGCACGGCGGCACCTCGGTCCTCCAGCCCGGCCAGAAGCCCGAACCGGCCCTGGTCGCCGACCTGGCCCGCCGGCACGGCGTCACCACGCTCCTGCTCTCCGCCACCCTCTTCAACTACCTCACCGACGAGCACCCCGAGGCCTTCGAGACGGTCACCACGGCGTTCACCGTCGGCGAGGCCGCCTCCCCCGCGCACGTCCACCGGCTTCGCCGGCTGAAGCCCGGCATCACGGTACTCAACGGCTACGGTCCGGCCGAGGTCATGATCTTCGCGACCACCCACACAGTGGGGGAGGAGGCGGGGCCGTCCGCCCCGGTCCCCGTCGGGACGCCTCTGGTCAACAAGCCCGCCTACGTGCTCGACGGGCGTCTTCGGCTCTGCCCGCCGGGTGTGACGGGCGAGCTGTACGTGGGCGGCGAGGGCCTGGCCCACGGCTACCTCGGCCGGCCCGACCTGACGGCGTCCCGCTTCGTCCCGGATCCGTTCGGTCCGGCGGGCGGGCGGCTGTACCGCACGGGTGACCTGGCCCGTTTCGACGCGCACGGCCGGCTGGTGTACGAGGGCCGGGCGGACGACCAGATCAAGATCCGCGGGTTCCGCATCGAGCCCGGCGAGACCGAGGCCGCGCTGCTGACCCACCCCGGAGTCACCCGGGCCGTGGTGACCGTGCATCAGCAGCGGCTGGCCGCGTACGTGGTCGCGGCGGGGGAGGCCGAGCCCGCCGAGATCCGGCGGCATGTCGCCGGCCGCCTGCCGGAACACCTGGTCCCCACCTACCTGACCGTGCTCGACCGGCTGCCCGTCACCCCCAACGGGAAGATCGACAAGCGGGCGCTGCCGGAGCCGGTGGCCGTGCAGGAACCGACCCGTGCGCCGCGCAACCGGACCGAGAAGACCCTCGCCGCCCTCTTCACCGCGGTGCTGGAGACGAGCCACCCGGTCGGCATCGACGACAGCTTCTTCGCCCTGGGCGGCCATTCGCTGCTCGCGGCCCGGCTGACGAACCGCGTCGCCCAGGCGCTGGGCGTGAGGCTGACCGTCCGGGATGTGTTCGGGCAGCCGACGGTGGCCGGTCTGGCGGAGCTGATCGCCGCGCAGGGTGGTAGCGCCGCACTGCCGGCGCTCGTCCCGGGCGAGGGCGGCCTCGACGGCGACGACGGGCTCGCCCCGGTGTCGTTCGCGCAGCGGCGGTTGTGGCTGCTGGCGCAGTTCGACGGCGGGAGCGCCGCGTACAACGTGCCCATGGTGGTGCGTTGGAGCCGCGGGGTGCTCGACGTGGACGCGTTGGAGTCGGCGCTCTGCGATGTGGTGGAGCGGCATGCTCCGCTGCGGACGGTGTTCGAGGTGGTGGACGGCGAGCCGTGGCAGCGGGTGCTGTCCGTGGAGCGGGCCAAGGTGTCCGTCGAGCACCGGCGGGTCGAGCCCGCCGAGCTGGACGCGCTGCTGGCCGAGGCGGCCGGGCGGGTCTTCGACCTGGGGTCGGAGATCCCGTTGCGGGCCTGCGTCTTCGACCTCGGGGACGGTTCATCGGTTCTTTCGCTGGTGCTGCATCACATCGCGACGGACGGCGTGTCCAACGGGGTGTTCTTCGAGGACCTGGAGCGTGCGTACGCGGCCCGCGTCGCCGGTGGAGAGAGCAGTGCTCTCGACCCGCTGCGGGTGCGGTACGCGGATTACGCGGCCTGGCAACGGCGAGTGCTGGGCGCCCCGGACGACGCCGGGGGCGTGCTCAACCGGGAGCTGGGCTTCTGGCGCGAGACGCTGAAGGACCTTCCGGAGGAGCACGGCCTGACGCTGGACCGTCCCCGTCCGGCGACGGCCTCGCACCGTGGTGGACAGGTGGAGATCGACCTGGGCGACGCCCTGTTCACCCAGGTGAGGGAGGTCGCACGAGCGGAGGGCGTCACCCCGTTCATGGTGGTGCACGCGGCCCTGGTCGCTGCGCTGAGCCGGCTCGGCGCGGGAGAGGACCTGGCGATCGGGTCGCCGGTGGCGGGGCGCGGTGACGAGGCACTGAGTGAGCTGGTCGGCTTCTTCGTCAACACGCTGGTGCTGCGTACGAGCAGTGCGGGTGACCCGACCTTCCGTGAACTGCTGGGGCGGGTGCGTGCGGCGGATCTGGACGCGTTCGCGCACCAGGAGGCCCCGTTCGATCTGGTCCTGGAGGCGGTCAACCCGTCCCGGACCCTGGCCCGGCATCCGCTCTTCCAGATCTGCCTCACCCTGGAGACCGACGAGTCCGGAGCACACCTCACCCTCCCCGGCGCCGGGACCGGCCGGGTGGAGAAGACGGCCGGCGGATCGGCCAAGTTCGACCTGGAGTTCTTCGTCCGCTCGGAGGACGACCGCGCGCTGCGGGCCATCGTCCTCTTCGCCGCCGATCTCTTCGACGCCGGGACCGTGCGGCGCATGGGCAGCTTGCTCGGCCGGGTGTTGTCCCAGGTGCTGGCCGACCCCGGGGTGCGGCTCTCCCGTCTGGAGACCCTTTCGGGTGAGGAGCGTGCACTGCTGACCGGGCCGTGGGCGGGGTCCGTCGCCGAGACGGGTGACGGGACGCTGGTGGGGCGGTTCGAGGAGGCGGTCGTCCGGTATCCGGAGCGGAAGGCGATCGTCGACGGGGCCCGGGAGCTGACGTACGCCGAACTCAACGCCTCGGCGAACCGGTTGGCCCACCGCCTGCGGTCCCACGGCCTCGGGCGCGGTGACATGGCGGGGGTCCTGCTGGAACGCGGTGCGGACTTCGCCGTCGCTCTCCTCGCGGTGGTGAAGACGGGCGCCGGCTACACCCTGCTGGACCCGGACTTCCCCGACGAGCGCCTGCGTTCCGCAGCCGAGGACGCGGGGATCGGCGTCCTGGTCACCGAGCCGGACCTCGCGGCACGGCTCGACGGGGCGTGGACCACGGTCCCGGCCGATCCCCACGACCTCACCGGCCTGCCGTCCGACAACCTGGCCACGGAGGTCACCGGGGACGACGTCGCCTGCCTGATGTTCACCTCCGGGTCGACCGGGCGGCCGAAGGGGATTCTCTCCTCGCACCGGAACCTGGTGTCCACGGTCAGCGGCCAGTCGTACGGTTCCTTCGGCCCGGAGGAGGTGTTCCTCCAGTGCTCGCCGGTGTCCTGGGACGCGTTCAGCCTGGAGTTCTGGGGAGCTCTCCTCCACGGCGGGACGACCGTCCTTCAGCCGGGGCAGCGTCCGGAACCCGCCCTGATCAGTGAGTTGTCCCGCCGGCACCGGGTGACGATGCTCCAGCTGTCGGCGAGCCTGTTCAACTTCCTGGTGGACGAGCACCCCGAGGCCTTCGACTCGGTCACCGTGGCGTTCACCGGCGGCGAGGCCGCGTCCCCCGCCCACGTCCACAAACTCCACCGACTGAAGCCCGGCATCGTGATCGCCAACGGCTACGGCCCCGCCGAGTCCATGGGCTTCACCACCACCCATCCGGTGCCGCAGGGGGCGGAGCCCCACATGGTGATCCCTGTGGGGACGCCCGTGACCAACAAGGGCGCCTATGTGCTCGACGCACACCTCAACCTCTGCCCGCCCGGGGTCACCGGCGAGTTGTATCTCGCGGGGGAGGGGCTGGCCCACGGCTATCTCGGCCGGCCCGACCTGACCGCCACCCGTTTCGTCCCGAACCCCTTCGGTGGCCCGGGCTCCCGGCTCTACCGCACCGGTGACCTGGCCCGTTTCGACGCCCACGGCCGTCTCGTCTACGAGGGCCGGGCCGACGACCAGATCAAGATCCGTGGCTTCCGGGTCGAACCAGGCGAGACCGAGGCCGCACTGCTCACCCACCCCGAGGTCACCCAGGCCGTGGTCACCGCGTATCAGCAGCAGCTGGCCGCGTATGTGGTCGTGGCAGGGGAGACCGACGCCGCCGGAATCCGCCGGCATATCGCCGATCGCCTGCCGGAACACCTCGTCCCCACGCATGTCACCGTGCTGGAGCGGCTGCCCCTCACCCCCAACGGCAAGGTCGACAAACGCGCCCTGCCCGCTCCCGCGCCCCTCACCAGCGGCGGACGCGCCCCGCGCACACCCCTCGAAGAGACCCTGCTCGCCCTCTTCGCCCGCACCCTCGACACCTCCACCGACACGCTCACCATCGACGACGGCTTCTTCGCCCTGGGCGGCCATTCGCTGCTCGCGGCCCGGCTGACGAACCGTATCGCCGAGGCGCTGGGCGCCCGCCTGACGATCCGGGATGTGTTCGGCCGGCCGACGGTGGCCGGTCTGGCGGAGCTGATCGCCGCCGAGGCCGGCACCACGGCCCTCCCGCCGCTCGTCCCCGGCGAGGGCACCCTCGACGGCGGGGACGCGTTGCCCCCGGTGTCGCACGCGCAGCGGCGGTTGTGGCTGCTGGCTCAACTGGACGGCGGGAGCGCTGCCTACAACGTGCCGATGGCGGTGCACCTGGACGGCGGGGCGCTCGATGTCGACGCGTTGGAGCTGGCGCTCTGCGATGTGGTGGAGCGGCATGCTCCGCTGCGGACGGTGTTCGAGGTGGTGGACGGCGAGCCACGCCAGCGAGTGCTTCCCGCGGACCGAGCCCGGGTCTCGGTGGGGCGTCGCCGGGCCGGAGCGGCCGAACTGGACGCCCTCCTCGCCCGGGCCGCCGGGCAGGCCTTCGACCTGGCGTCGGAGATCCCCCTGAGAGCGGTGCTCTTCGACCGCGGTGACGGCTCATCGGTTCTTTCGCTGGTGCTGCATCACATCGCGACGGACGGCGTGTCCAACGGAGTGTTCTTCGAGGACCTGGAGCGTGCGTACGCGGCGCGCGCGGCCGGTGCGGAGAGCAGTGCTCTGGAGCCGTTGGAGGTGAGTTACGTGGACTACGCGGTGTGGCAGCGGAGGATTCTCGGCGCCCCGGACGACGCCGGGGGCGTGCTCAACCGGGAGCTGGGCTTCTGGCGCGAGGCGCTGAGCGCGCTCCCGGAGGAGCACGGCCTGACGCTGGACCGGCCCCGTCCGGCGACGGCCTCCCACCGTGGCGGACAGGTTGAACTCGACCTCGGTCACGCCGCCTTCGAGCGCGTCGCTGCTCTGGCCCGCGCCGAAGGGGTCACCCCGTTCATGGTGGTGCACGCGGCCCTGGTCGCTGCGCTGAGCCGGCTCGGCGCGGGAGAGGACCTGGCGATCGGTTCCCCGGTGGCGGGCCGTGGCGACGAAGCGCTGAGCG
Source organism: Streptomyces sp. CNT372 (assembly GCF_000377145.1). NCBI lineage: Bacteria > Bacillati > Actinomycetota > Actinomycetes > Kitasatosporales > Streptomycetaceae > Streptomyces > Streptomyces sp. CNT372. The sequence continues at coordinate 114,709 of NZ_KB897785.1, forward strand.
AGCTGGTCGGCTTCTTCGTCAACACCGTCGTCCTGCGCACGAGCAGCGCCGGCGATCCGACCTTCCGTGAACTGCTGGGGCGAGTCCGCATGGCCGATCTGGACGCGTTCGCGCACCAGGAGGCCCCGTTCGATCTGGTCCTGGAGGCGGTCAACCCCTCCCGGAGTCTGGCCCGGCACCCCCTGTTCCAGATCTGCCTCGGCCTCGAAGTGGGCAGCCGCCCCGCACTCGACCTGGCAGGTGGCGGCACGGCCACGGTCTCCGGCACGGCGAACGGCGCGGCCAAGTTCGACCTCGAATTCCTGCTCCGATCCGACGACAGCCGCCGCCTGCACGGCGCGATCCTCTTCGCCGCCGATCTCTTCGACGCCGGGACCGTGCGGCGCATGGGCAGCTTGCTCGGCCGGGTGCTGTCCCAGGTGCTGGCCGACCCCGGGGTGCGGCTTTCCCGTCTGGAGACCCTTTCGGGTGAGGAGCGTGCGCTGCTGACCGGGCCGTGGGCGGGGTCCGTCGCCGAGACGGGTGACGGGACGCTGGTCGAACGGTTCGAGGAACAGGTCGCCCGAACCCCGGAGCGGACCGCCATCGTCGACGGGGCCCGGACACTCACGTACAGAGAACTCAACGCCTGCGCCAACCGCTTGGCCCACCGCCTGCGGTCCCACGGCCTCGGGCGCGGGGATATGGCGGGGGTCCTGCTGGAACGCGGCGCGGACTTCGCCGTCGCCCTCCTCGCGGTGGTGAAGACGGGCGCCGGCTACACCCTGCTGGACCCGGACTTCCCCGACGAGCGCCTGCGTTCCGCAGCCGAGGACGCGGGGATCCGCCACCTCGTCACCCGACCGGCCCTCGCGCAGCGCCTCGACGGACCGTGGGCCGTCCACACCGGCACACGCGACACCCTCACCTCCGAGAGCACCGACGACCTCGGCGTCCCCGTCGGCCCCGAGGACCCGGCCTGCCTGATGTTCACCTCCGGGTCGACCGGGCGGCCGAAGGGGATTCTCTCCTCGCACCGGAACCTGGTCTCGACGGTCAGCGGCCAGTCGTACGGTTCCTTCGGCCCGGAGGAGGTGTTCCTCCAGTGCTCGCCGGTGTCGTGGGACGCGTTCAGCCTGGAGTTCTGGGGAGCCCTCCTCCACGGCGGGACGACGGTCCTCCAGCCGGGGCAGCGTCCGGAACCCGCCCTGATCAGCGAGTTGTCCCGCCGGCACCGGGTGACGATGCTCCAGCTGTCGGCGAGCCTGTTCAACTTCCTGGTGGACGAGCACCCCGAGGCCTTCGACTCGGTCACCGTGGCGTTCACCGGCGGCGAGGCCGCGTCCCCCGCCCACGTCCACAAACTCCACCGACTGAAGCCCGGCATCGTGATCGCCAACGGCTACGGCCCCGCCGAGTCCATGGGCTTCACCACCACCCACACCATCGAACCCGGCGACGCACCTCACACCCTCGTCCCGATCGGCGTACCGCTGACCAACAAGGGCGCCTATGTGCTCGACGCACATCTCAACCTCTGCCCGCCCGGGGTCACCGGCGAGTTGTATCTCGCGGGGGAGGGGCTGGCCCACGGCTATCTCGGCCGGCCCGACCTGACCGCCGCACGTTTCGTCCCGAACCCCTTCGGAGGCCCGGGCTCCCGGCTCTACCGCACCGGTGACCTGGCCCGTTTCGACGCCCACGGCCGTCTCGTCTACGAGGGCCGGGCCGACGACCAGATCAAGATCCGTGGCTTCCGGGTCGAACCAGGCGAGACCGAGGCCGCACTGCTTACCCACCCCGAGGTCACCCAGGCCGTGGTCACCGTCCACCGGGACCGGCTCGCCGCCTACCTCGTCACCGCGCGGGACACCGCACCGGACGAGATCCGCGGGTACGTGGCGGACCGGCTGCCCGAACACCTGGTGCCCACCCATCTGACCGTCCTGGAGCGGCTGCCCCTCACCCCCAACGGCAAGGTCGACAAACGCGCCCTGCCCGCCCCCGCGCCCCTCACCACCGGCGGACGCGCCCCGCGCACACCCCTCGAAGAGACCCTGGTCGCCCTCTTCGCCCGCACCCTCGACACCTCCACCGACACCCTCACCATCGACGACGACTTCTTCACCCTCGGCGGCCACTCCCTCCTCGGAGCCCGCCTCACGAACCACATCGCCGGCGCCCTCGACGTCCGCCTCACCGTGCGGGACGTCTTCCAGCACCCCACCGCGGCCCGGCTCGCGGCGCACATCGACACCCTCAGGACCACTCCGGCACGGAAGGCGCGACCCGCCCTCCGCCGCCGCACCGAGACAGATCGGATCAGCTCATGAGCAGCAACGACACCACCACCTCCCCGAGCCCCGAGACCGGCCCCGCCCCCGAGGACGTCGTCTGGGACCTCCCCGGAAACGCGCCGCACCGCCTGTCGCTGCTCGTGCTCCCGCACGCCGGCGGCAACGCCCACGCGTACAGCGTCTGGCGCGAGCACCTGCCGGCCGATGTGCGGCTGCTGATCGGCCAGTACCCGGGCCGGGGCGCCCGCTACTGCGAGGACCTGCCCGGCTCCGTCGACGACCTGGCCCTGCCGGTGGTCGAGGCCCTCCCCGCCGACACCGGCGCCCTGGTCGTCCTCGGCCACAGCATGGGCTCCCTGGTGGCCTTCGAGGTGACGCGCGCCCTCCAGGCCGCGGGCCGCACCCCGCGCGGACTGATCGCCTCCGCCTGCCGGGCGCCCGTCCTGCCCAACCAGTGCCCCGTGCACCCGGAGCGGATGGACGACGACGAGCTGGTGGCCGCCATCAAGGCGCGCGGCGGCACCGACGACGGCATCCTCGACGACCCGGAGCTGCGCGAGATCGTCCTGCCGTCCATCAGGGCCGACTTCGCCATCGACGACGTCTACCGCTGCACCGCCCCGGGCGTGCGGCTGGACTGCCCGGTCGCGGTCTTCGGCGGTGACGCCGACCCCATCGTGCCGGTCGGCATGCTCGCCGGCTGGTCCGGGGTGGCCGGGCACGAGATCGAGCCCGAGGTGCTGCCCGGCGACCACTTCTACTTCCAGCAGGACCTCCCCGGCTTCTTCGCCCGGCTGAACCCGGTCCTCGAAGCCCTGCACGGCACCGCGGCCGCCAGCGCCTGAGGTCCCGTCACGACCGGTTGCGCCCGGCGGGCCCGCCCGGCGGTCCCGCCACCACTCCACCCGCACCCCGGCTCCCCAGAAGACAAGGAACCCCGCCATGACCACCTTCGCGCCGAACCCGTCCACCGCCGGTTTCACCGTCGCACGGGAGCCCGGGAAGCCGGCCCTCGTGCAGGTGCCCCACTTCGCGACCCTGACCGAGGCCACCGCCTGGCTGACCGCGCAGCGGTCCGCGATCCAGGCCGAACTGCACCGCTCCGGAGCGCTGATGCTGCGCGGGCTGCCGGTGACCGACGCGGCGGACTTCGCCGAGGCGCGGGACGCGCTCATCGCCCAGCGTGCCGGATACAAGGAGAAGGCCACCCCGCGCACCGACTTCGGCGAGGGCGTCTTCTCCTCCACCGACCTGCCTGCCGCGCAGCCGATCCGCCTGCACAACGAGAACAGCTACACCCTCGACTTCCCCGGCGTCCTCCTCTTCGGCTGCGTCACCGCCTCCGAGACCGGCGGCGCCACCACCATCGGCGACATGCGCAAGGCGCTCGCCCTCCTCCCGCCGGAGCTGGTCGCCCGGTTCGCCGAGGCGGGCTGGCTGCTGATCCGCAACTACTCCGACCTGGCGGGCATGCCCTGGCGCAAGGCCTTCTCCTCGGAGGAGCCGGCGGGCGCCGAGGCGTACTGCGACGAGCACGCCATCGGCTACGAGTGGCTGGACGAGGACACCCTGCGGACCCGTCAGCTCCGCTCCGCGATCATCACCCACCCGGTGACCGGCGAGCAGGTCTGGTTCAACCACTTCGCCTTCTGGAACGCCCGCAGCCTGGACGAGGACGTGCGCGAGGTGCTGACCGAGACCTTCGGCGCGGACGGCCTCCCGTTCGACACCCGGCTCGGCGACGGCACCCCCCTCACCGACTCCGAGGTGGACGCGATCAACGCGGCCTATCAGGCCGTCACCGTCCGGGAGAGCTGGCAGAACGGCGACCTGATGCTCGTCGACAACATCCTCTGTGCCCACGGCCGCGAGTCCTTCACCGGGGACCGCAAGATCCTCGTCGCGATGGGTGAGCCGGTGCCGCTGTCCGACTGCTCCCCGACCACCGCCCCGTCCGCCTCTCCGTACGGAATGTGAGCCCCGACATGACCGCCGTCCTCCCCGAGCGCTCCGCCGCCCAGGCCGCCGACTGCCGCGCCACCGCCACCACGGCGACCCACCCCGCCGTCTGCGCCTGCGGTTCCTGCGCCGCCGGTACCGGCGCGGCCGACCTGATGGCCCGGCTCGCGCTCGTCCCCGGCGACCGCGGTGCGGTCGTCGCCGGTGACCGGTCCCTCACCTTCGGCGAACTGCGCGCCGAGGCCGCTACCGTCGCCGCCCGGCTCGCCGCCCTCGGCGCGGGCCCGGAGAGCGTCGTGGCGCTCTGCCTTCCGCGCGGGGCCGCCCTGGTCACCGCCCTGGTCGGCACCCTCGCCGCCGGTGCCGCCTACCTCCCCGTCGACCCGGCCCTGCCCGCCGAGCGCCGCCACTACCTCTTCGAGGACTCCGGCGCCGACCTGGTCGTCGTCGCGGGCGACACCGAGGCCGCCGCGGCCCGGGCCGGCGGCGCACGGACCGTCACCGTCGCCGAACTCACCGCCCCCGCACCAAAGACGCCCCCCTTCGCGCCGGTCGCCGTGACCGCAGGCACCCTCGCCTACGTCATCTACACCTCCGGCTCCACCGGACGTCCCAAGGGTGTCGAGATCGGCCGGGGCGCCGCCTCCCTCCTTCTGCGGGAGCTGGAGTCGGCCGGCGCGGCCACCGGCGAGGCCCGCCGGGTCGGCTGGAACGCTTCGCCCTCCTTCGACGCCTCCGTCCAGCAGTGGGTCCGGCTCTCCCGGGGCGACACCCTTGTCATGATCGACGAGGAGACCCGCCGCGACCCCGCCCTGCTCGCCGCGTGCATCGACGCGCACGCCCTGACCGACCTCGACATCACGCCCTCACACGCCGATCCGCTGCTCGACCTGCTCACCCCCGACGGCGGCCCCCGCCCGCTGACGCTCCTCGTCGGCGGCGAGGCGATCAGCCCCTCCCTGTGGGACCGCCTCGCCGCCGCCCACAGCTCCGGACTGCTGCGGGCACTCAACGTCTACGGCCCCACCGAGTGCACCGTCGACGCCACCTCGGCCTGGATCGACGCGCCGGGCACACCCCACATCGGCACCGCCCTGCCCGGACTGCGGGCGCTCCTCCTGGACGAGCACCTGGCCCCGGTCGCACCGGGGGAGACCGGAGAGCTCTACCTCGCGGGCCCGCGCGTCGGCCGCGGCTACCGACGCCGCCCCGCCCTCACCGCGGAACGCTTCGTCGCCGACCCGTCGGACCCGGCCTCCGGCGTCGCGGGCGGGCGTATGTACCGCACCGGCGACCGCTGCCGGCTCCTGTCCGGGGGCCGCCTCGCCTACCTCGGCCGCGCCGACGGCCAGGTGAAACTGCGCGGCCACCGCATCGAACTCCCGGAGATCGAGGCCGCCCTGACCCGGATCGGCGGCGTCCACGAGGCGGCTGTGATCCTCGGCGAGGACGCCTCGGGCAGCGCCTGCCTCATCGCCTACCACCGGGGCGGCGACGCCGACGCCCTGCGCCCCGCGCTGTCTGCCGCCCTGCCCGCGTACATGGTGCCGTCCGCCTTCGTCGCGGTGGACCGGTTCGCGACCACGCCGAGCGGCAAGCTGGACCGGTCCGCGCTGTCCGCGCTGGTCGCGGCCCCGGAGGAACAGGGCCCGGCAGAGGCGGGCGCGGACGGGCTGAACGGCCCGGCGGAGGAGCTGATCGCCCGCGTCTGGAAGCAGGTCCTGGGTGCCGCGTCCATCGGTCCCGAGGACAACTTCTTCAAGCTCGGCGGCCACTCCCTGCTCGCCATCAAGCTGGCCTCCCGGGTCCGCGCCGAACTCTCGGTGACGCTGCCGGTCAAGGCCGTCTACGCCAACCCGCGGCTGCGTGACCTCGCCGCCCGTATCGAGGAGCTGACGGCCGCGCGGGATGCCTGACCGCCGACCGCACCGGCCGCCCACCCACTCGCCACCGCAACCCCCGAGGAGCAGCAACCGTGATCCCCCTGTCCTATGCCCAGCGTCGGCTGTGGTTCCTGAACCGGCTGGAGGGTTCCTCCTCGGCCTACAACGCTCCGCTGGTCCTGCGTCTGGACGCTCTGCCGGACGCCGTGGCCCTGGAGGCGGCGGTGCGGGACGTGGTGGAACGGCACGAGGTGCTGCGCACGGTGTACCCCGCGCGGGACGGTGAGCCGTACCAGCGGGTCGTCGACGGTGCCCGGGTGTCGTTCGAGGTGGTGGCGTGCGGGGCGGGGGACGTGGACGAGAGGGTGACCGCCTTCGCCCGCCTGCCGCTGGACATCACCAGTGAACTGCCTTTGCGGGTGCGGCTGTTCACGGTGGACGACGGGACGGCGGTGCTGGTCCTGGCCGTCCACCACATCGCCACCGACGGCTGGTCGGTCGGCGTCCTGCTACGCGACCTGGACGCGGCCTACCGCTCCCGCGCCGGAGGCGGCGCACCGGAGTGGGAGGCGCTGCCCGTCCAGTACGCGGACTACGCCCTCTGGCAGCGGGACATGCTCGGCGACCCCGAGGATCCCGACAGCACCGCACACGAACAACTCGCCCACTGGCGGAAGGCGCTGGACGGCATCCCGGCCGAAACCCGGCTGCCCGCCGACCGGCCCCGGCCCGCCGAGCCCGCCCACCGGGGCGCGGTCGTGACGGCGGAGCTGGACGCGGCCACCCACCGGGCTCTCCTCGGCGTGGGCCGGGCACGGCGCGCCACCTTCTTCATGGTCGTCCGTGCGGCGCTGTCGCTCGCGCTGCGGGCGGCCGGCGCGGGCACGGACCAGGTCGTCGGCACACCGGTGGCGGGACGGCCCGAGGAGGATCTGCACGAGCTGGTCGGCTTCTTCGTGAACACCCTCGCCCTGCGCACCGATCTCTCCGGTGACCCGACCCTCGCCGAGCTGCTGGACCGGGTCCGGGACGGCGACCTCGCCGCGTTCGCCCATGAGGACCTGCCGTTCGACCTGCTGGTGGAGGACCTCAACCCCGAACGCTCCCTGGGCCGTCACTCCTTCTTCCAGGTCATGGTCAGCACCGGGACCCGCCACGAGAAGCAACTCGCCCTCGGCGACCTGCCGGCCGGACTCGACGACGCCGACCTCGCCACCGCCAAGTTCGATCTGAGCTTCTCCTGCCTGGAGACCCAAGCCCCGGCGGGCGAACCCGGCGGGCTGACCCTGGGACTCCAGTACGCGACCGATCTCTACGACGAGGAAACGGCCACCCTGCTCCTCGATCTCTTCCGGCGCTCGCTCGGGGCCTTCGCCGCGCGGGGCGAGGACACACCGCTCAGCGCGGTCCAGCTGCTGACCGGGGCGGAACGGGACGCCCTGGACCGCCGCCACCGGGCGCTCGCGGAGGCCGCCGAACGGCGCGCGACACCCCCCACCGAGGAGCCGGCGCCCCCCGCGTCCCCGGCCGACCCCCGGGAGGAGATCCTGCGCGGCCTGTTCGCCGAGGTACTGGGCCGGGAGGAGGTCGCGGCCGGGGACAACTTCTTCAAGCTCGGCGGCCATTCGCTGCTCGCCGGCAAGCTCACCAACCGCATCCGGGCCGCGCTGGGCGCGGAAGCCGCGATCCGCGATGTGTTCCTCGCGCCGTCTCCCCGGCAGTTGCTGCGCCGCCTCGCCGGGCGGGGCACCGGCGCGCCCCGGCCCGCCCTGCGCCCCGTCCCGGCCGAGGAGCGCCCCGCGCGTGTCCCGCTCTCCGCCGCCCAGCTCCGCCTGTGGTTCCTCAACCGGCTGGAGGGGCCCAGCGCCACGTACAACATCCCCGTGGTGACCCGGCTGCACCGGCCCGTCGAGCCGGACACCCTGGCGGCGGCGCTCGCCGATGTCGCCGGACGGCACGAGGTGCTGCGGACCGTCTACCGCTCCGCGGACGGCGAGCCCTACCAGGAGGTCCTCGAGGACGCCACGCCCGTCCTCGAACAGGTCCGCGCCGAGGAGCCGCAGGCCCTGCGCACCGCCGTCGACGCGGCGGCCGGACATGTCTTCGACCTGGCCGCCGAGATCCCGTTCCGGGCCTCCCTGATCACCGGCGGCGACGGACGGCAGACCCTGGTCCTGCTGGTCCACCACATCGCCGGCGACGGCTGGTCCACCGCCTGCCTTCTCGCCGATCTGGACACCGCGTACCGGGCCCGTTCCGGGGGCCGGGCCCCCGACTGGCAGCCGCTGCCCGTCCAGTACACCGACTACACCCTCTGGCAGCACGACCTCCTCGACGGCGAACACGGCATCGCCCAGGCGCAGCTGACGCACTGGCGGACCGCGCTCGACGGCCTGCCGCCGCTGCTCGCCCTGCCCACCGACCGGCCCCGGCCCGTCGAGAGCGACGGCGCGGGCGCCCTCACCGCCTTCGAGGTGAGCGCCGACACCCACCGGGGCCTGCTGCGCTGCGCCCGCGCCCACGGCGCCACCCTCTTCATGGTGGTGCAGGCCGCGCTCGCAGCCCTCCTCACCCGGCACGGCGCCGGCACCGACGTGGCGATCGGCACCACCGTCGCGGGCCGTGCGGACGACGCCCTCCACCCGCTCGTCGGCTTCTTCGTCAACACGCTGGTGCTGCGCACCGACACCTCCGGCGACCCCGGGGCCGGTGAGCTGGTGCGCCGCGTCCGGACGGCCGGGCTCGCGGCCTACAGCCACCAGGACCTGCCCTTCGACCGGCTCGTCGAGCATCTCAGCCCGCACCGCTCCGCCGCCCACGCCCCGCTGGTGCAGGTGATGCTCCAGGTGCACGCCGCCGGGGGGAAGGCCGCCGCCCCTTCCGTCTTCGACGGCGACCCGGTCGCGTTCAGCGGCACCGGCGCCAAGAGCGACCTCACCTTCGCGCTCACCGAGCGGGCCGACGCCGACGGCTCACCGGCCGGACTGCAGGGCGCCCTGGAGTACGCCACCGCCCTCTACGACGCGGACACGGCGCGGCTGCTCGCGCGACGGCTGGTCGCGACCCTGGACGCGTTCGCCGCCGACCCGGCGGTGCGGGTGTCGGCGACGCCCTACGGCCAACCCTCCACAACCGCCCGGGAGACCGTTCTCGACGAGCACGGCCGCCCCGCGCCCGTCCGCGTCCCCGGCGAGGTCCACACCCTCACGCCCGACGGCGGCCGCCACGCCACCGGCCGCCGGGCCTACCTCGCGGCCGACGGCTCCCTGCGCCCCGTCGCCACCCTCACCGCCGGCGGCTACCCGGTCGAGCCCGGCCGCGTCGAGGGGGTCCTCCTCGCCCACCCGGCGGTCACCGAAGCGACCGTCACCGTCCACGAGAACCGGCTGTACGGGTACATCACCCGCGCGCCCGGGGCGGCGCAGACGGAGGCGGAGCTGCGCGGCTGGGCCGCCGAACGGCTGCCGGAGTACCTGGCCCCGGCGCGGATCGTGACCGGCCGCCCGCCCGCCCCCGGCGAGCGGGCCCGCACCGAGGAGCCGCCGCAGGCGCCGTCCGCCGACCCCCGGCAGGAACGCCTGCTGCTCCTCTTCCGCGCGGTGCTCGACGGCCGCCCGGTCGGCCCGGACGACAACTTCTTCCGCACGGGCGGCCACTCCCTCCTCGCCGTCCGGCTCCTCAACCGGATCCGCGCAGAGTTCGGGCAGGACCTCACCCTGCGGGACCTGTTCCGCAACCCGACCGCCGCCTCCCTCGCCCACCGCCTGGCCGAGACCGAGCGCACGGCAGACGGGCCCCGGCCCACCGTGCCGAACCCGCCCGTTCCCGCACCCGCCCTCCGCCGCCGCACCCGCGCGGGCGCCCGCCACGGCGGCTGATCCGCGGGCGGCCGGCGCCGGCCGGCGGCACGCCCGCCGCCGGGCCGGACCCGACCCGCAGCCGCCCCGCCCCGGCGGGACCCGCGCCCCCACGGCGCCCCCACCGCACCCCCGACCGGCAGCTCCGGACGGCGAGTTCTGCCGCCCGGAGCTGCCGCGTCTCCTGCCCCGGAGCCCCGCGGGGCGCCCCTAGCGTGGAGGTCACGGAGGCGAGAGGAACCGTTCGCCCCGGTCTCTCGGACCTTCACCGGAGGAACTCAGCATGCCCCCCAGCAGAACGGACGACCTGCTCGACGGCGGGCCCTCGCCCGTCCCCGCGCCGCCGGTACTCGAACTGATCGCCCACCAGGTGCGCACCCGGCCCGGGGCCACCGCGCTCGTCCACGGCGACGACCGGCTCAGCTACGCCGCCCTCGCCGAGGCCGTCGGGGCGCGGGCCGCGGATCTCGCCGCCCGGGGAGCGGGCCCCGGCCGGCTGGTCGCCCTCCACCGGCCGCGCGGCATCGACGCGATCGTCGGCCTCCTCGCCGTCCTGACCACCGGCGCCGCCTACCTGCCCCTCGACATCCAGGCTCCCGACGCCCGCAACGAGGCCATCCTCCAGGACGCCTGCGGCGCGGACGCGCCCACCCCCGCCGAGGTCGCCCGGCACGGTGAACTCGTCCTGGACGGGCCGGGCGCGGGGGAGGGGGCCGCCTACGTCATCTACACCTCCGGCTCCACCGGCACCCCCAACGGCGTGGTCGTCGCCCACGACTCCCTCGCCCACTTCATCGCCGGCGCCACCCCGGCCTACGGCATCGGCGCCGAGGACCGGGTCCTCCAGTTCAGCCCCCTGCACTTCGACGCCAGCATCCAGGAGGTCTTCACCACCCTCGGCGCCGGCGGCACCCTCGTCCTGCGCACCGAGGACATGCTCGACGTCGGCGAACTCCTCACCGGCTGCGCCCGCCACGGCGTCACCCTCCTCGATCTGCCCATGGCCTACTGGCACGAACTGGTCCATGTGCTGACCACCGGCTCCGTCCGCCTGCCCGAGGGCCTGCGCACCGTGATCGTCTACGGCGAGGCCGCCCTCCCCGAGCGGATCGCCCAGTGGCGCACCCTCGTCGGCGACCGGGTCCGGCTGCTCAACGCCTACGGCCCGACCGAGGCCACGGTCGTCGCCACCGTCGCCGACCTCACCCGCCACGACGGCGGTCCCGTCCCCATCGGCCGCCCCCTCCCGGGGGTGCGTGCCGCAGTCGTCGCCGGTGAACTGTGGCTGCTCGGCGGCGGACTGACCCGCGGCTACCTCCACCGGCCCGAGCTGAACGCCCGCCGCTTCACCACCCTCGACGGCGAACGCGCCTACCGCACCGGCGACCTGGTCACCATCGGCGAGGACCGCCAGATCCTCTACCACGGCCGCCTCGACGACGAGGTGAAGATCGGCGGGCAGCGCATCGACCCCGCCGCCGTCGACTCCGTCCTCGCCGGCCACCCCGCCGTCCGCGAGGCCGCCGTCGTCGCCCAGCAGGACGCCGAAGGCGTCAAGCGGCTCGTCGCCTTCGTCGTCACCGACGGCGGCACCGGCGCCGAGGAACTGCGCGACCGGGTCCGCGAACGGATGCCCGCCGCCGCCGTGCCCACCGTGGCGACCGTCGTCGCCCTGCCCCGCACCAGCTCCGGCAAGATCAACCGCAAGGCCCTGCGCACCGCCGACCCGCGTCTGCCGGTCGTCCACGAGGAGCCCCTGCCCGCCGGGGACCGGGTGCCGCTCTCCCACGCCCAGCGGCGGCTGTGGCTGGTCAACCAGCTCGACGGTCCCTCCGCCGCCTACAACATGCCCATCGTCCTCCACCTGGAGCAGGCCCCCGACCGGGCCGCCCTCGCCGCCGCCGTCACCGACCTCGTCGGACGGCACGAGGTCCTGCGCACCGTGTTCCTCGCCCCCGACGACGAGCCCTACCAGCACGTCCTCGCCCCCGGCGCGGTCCGGCTGCGCACCGTCGAGTGCCCGGCCGGCGAACTCGCCGCGCAGGTCGCCCGGTTCACCGCCGGGACCTTCGACCTCTCCCGCGAACTCCCGCTCCGGGTGGCCCTGTTCCACCCCGACGACGGCCCCGGCGCCACCCTCGCCGTGCTGCTCCACCATGTCGCGGGCGACGGCTGGTCCCTCACCCCCCTGATGACCGACCTCGCCGACGCCTACCGGGCCCGCGCCCGGGGCCACGTCCCCGCGTGGGAGCCGCTGCCCGTCCAGTACGCCGACTACACCCTCTGGCAGCACGACCTCCTCGGCGACCCCGCCGACCCCGGCTCCCTCACCGTCCAGGGCCTCGACCACTGGCGCACCGCCCTCGCCGGCCTCCCCGACGCCACCGATCTGCCCTTCGACCGGCCCCGGCCCGCCGTCCGCACCCACGACGGCGGCACGGTGGAGACCGGCCTCGAACCGGCCCTCCACGCCCGCCTGGTCCGTCTCGCCGAGGAGCACGACGCCAGCCTGCTCATGGTCCTCCAGACCGCCCTGGCCCTGGCACTGCGCGCGGCCGGGGCGGGGGAGCGCGTCGCCCTCGGCACCCCCGTCGCCGGACGCGACGACGAGGCCCTCGACGCCCTGGTCGGCTTCTTCGTCAACACCCTCGTCCTGCCCGCCGACACCTCCGGCGACCTCCCCTTCGGTGAACTGCTGGACCGCGTCCGGGAGAGCGACCTCGCCGCCTTCGCCCACCAGCGCGTCCCCTTCGACCTGCTGGTCGAACACCTCAACCCGCCCCGCACACCCGGCGTCCACCCCCTGTTCCAGGTGATGCTCACCCTGCGCACCGCCACCCACGAGGAGGGCGCCTTCCGCTTCGGCGGCATCCCCGGCACCTTCGCCGGCGACGGCCCCACCACCACCAAGTTCGACCTGACCGCCGCCTGCACCGAACTCCGCGACGCCGACGGCACCCCCGCCGGTCTGCGCCTCGCCCTGGAGTACGCCCGGGACGTGTTCGACGCGGACGGCCCCAGGGTCCTGCTCGCCGCCCTGGAACGCGCCCTGCGCCTCGCCGCCGAGGGCACCGGCGATCCGGTCCGCGACGAACTGCTCGTCCCCGCCGCCGAGCGCCGCGCCCTGGACGAACGCCGCGCCCTCGCCGCCGCGGAGGCCGCCGGAGCGGCCGCGGCCGAGGCAGCCGCCGCGCATACCGCCACCGAGCCACCCGCCGAGCACGTCGACACCCTCTGCGCGATGTTCGCCGAGGTCCTCGGCCTTGACCGGGTCGGCCCCCACGAGGGCTTCTTCACCATCGGCGGCCACTCCATGAGCGGCGTCCGCCTCGCCAACCGCGTCCGGGCCCGCCTCGGCGCCGGCATCCAGGTCCGCGACCTGCTGCTCGCCCCCACCCCCGACGCCCTCGCCCGCCGCATCGCCGCCTCCGCACCCGCGCACCCGGACAGCCCCGCCCCCGACACCGGCGCCCCGGGCGCCGCCGCCCGGCCCCGGCCCGTCCCCCACGCCGAGCGGCCCGAGCGCGTACCTCTCTCCTATGCCCAGCGCCGGCTCTGGTTCATCGACACCCTCGAAGGCCCCAGCGCCTCCTACAACATCCCCCTCGTCCTGCGCCCCGCCGAACCCCTCGACGCGGAGGCGCTGGCCCTGGCGCTCGCCGACCTCTGCGACCGGCACGAGGTGCTGCGCACCCGCTACCGGGCCGTCGACGGCGAACCCCACCAGGAGATCCTGCCCGCCGCCCGCCCCGTCCTCGACGTCCGGACCCTCCCCGCCGCCGGACTCCCCGCGGCCGCCGCCGAGGCCGCCGGACACGTCTTCGACCTCGCCGGGGAGATCCCGCTGCGGGCCACCCTCCTCACCCCCGACGACGGCAGCGGCCAGATCCTGGTCCTGCTGGTCCACCACATCGCCGCCGACGGCTGGTCCACCGGTCCCCTCCTCGGTGACCTCGCCACCGCCTACCGCGCCCGCGCCGCGGGCCGGAAGCCCGAACGGGAGCCGCTGCCCCTCCAGTACGCGGACTACACCCTCTGGCAGCACCGGCTCGCCGACGGCCCCGACGCCGCGACGCACCGGGAGTTCTGGGCGCAGACCCTGGCCGGCGCCCCCGCCGTCCTCGACCTCCCCGCCGCCCGCCCGCGCCCCGCCGAGGCGAGCCACCGCGGCGGACACGCCCCCGTCACCGTCGACGCCGCCACCCACCGGGCCCTGGAGGCCCTCGCCCGGGACCACGGCGCCACCCTCTTCATGGTCCTCCAGGCCGCCCTCGCCACCGTCCTCACCCGGCACGGCGCCGGCACCGACCTGCCGCTCGCCACCATGACCGCCGGACGCGACGACGACCACCTCACCGGACTGGTCGGCTTCTTCGTCAACACCCTCGTGCTGCGCACCGACACCTCCGGCGACCCCGCCTTCACCGAACTCCTCGACCGGGTCCGGCGGACCGACCTGGCCGCCTACGCCCATCAGGAACTGCCCTTCGACCGCCTCGTGGAACACCTCAACCCCGTCCGCACCACCGCCCACCACCCGCTCGCCCAGATCGTCGTCCAGCTCCACCACGACTACGCCCGCGGCGTTCCCGGCGCGGACACGGCACGGAGTCTCTTCCGCGAGGACGCCCCCGCGCTCCTGGACACCGTCACCACCAAGTTCGACCTGACCTTCGCCCTCACCGAGCGGCGCGACCCCCGTGGCGGGCCCGCGGGACTCGCCGGCGGACTCGAGTACGCCACCGACCTGTTCGACGCCCCGACCGCCGCCCTGATCGCCGCCCACCTGGAACGCACCCTGCGCGCCGTCGCCGCCGACCCCCGGCTGCGCGTCTCGGACGTGCCCCTGCTCACCGACGCCGACCGGTTCCGCCTCACCGGCGACTACAACGACACCGCGACCGTCGTCCCCGGCACGGGCACCGTGCCGGAGCTGATCGCCCGCCGGGCCGCCCGCACCCCCGACGCGCCCGCGCTGATCACCGACGAGGAGACCGTCCCCTACCGGGAACTCGACACCCGCGCCGAGACCCTGGCCGCCCGCCTGCGCACCGCCGGAGTGCGGCGCGGCGACACGGTCGGCGTCCTGCTGGAGCGCGGGGTGCCCCTCGTGGTCACCGCCCTCGCCGTCCTCAAGTGCGGGGCGGCCTATCTGCCGCTCGACCCGCGGCTGCCCGAAGCCCGGATCCGGCTGATGCTGGAGGACGCCGGAGCGGCGCTGGTCGCCACCGAGACCGGCCGCGCCGCGTCCCTGCCCGGAGCCGCGCTCTGCCTGGTGGACACCCCGGAGACGGGCCGCCCGCAGACAACCGCCGCGCAGAGTGCCGCCGACGGCGACGACCTGATGTACGTGATGTTCACCTCCGGCTCGACCGGCCGCCCCAAGGGCGTCGGCGTGACCCATCGCAACGTCGTCGAACTCGCCGCCGACGGCGACGTGACCCGGGGCGGGCCGCACCGGATGCTGGTCCACTCGGCCACCGGCTTCGACGCCTCCGTCTTCGAGATCTGGGTGCCGCTGCTGAACGGCGGGAGCCTCGTGCTGATGCGCGGCGACGGCACCGACCTCGCCGAAACCGGCCGCGCCGTCCGCGAACACGGCGTCACCTGCGCCTACTTCACCGTCGGCCTCTTCCATGTGATGGCCGACGAGGGCCTGGACACCCTCCGCCTGCTGCGCGAGGTGTGGACCGGGGGCGACGTCGCCGCCCCGGCCGCCGTCGCCCGCGTCCTCGCCCACTGCCCGGACACCGTCCTGGTCCACTCCTACGGGCCCACCGAGACCACCTTCGCCTCCCACAACCAGTGGTTCACCACCGGCGAGCGCACCCTGCGCGGCGCGGGTCTCCACCTCGGCCGGCCCATGGACAACACCCGCAGCCACGTCCTCGACGCGGCCCTGCGGCCCGTCCCGCCCGGTGTGCCGGGGGAGCTGTACATCGCCGGATCGCACCTCGCCCGGGGGTACACCGGACGGCCGGACCTGACGGCCGAACGCTTCGTCCCCGACCCCTTCGAGGCGGACGGCAGCCGGATGTACCGCACCGGCGACCGCGTCCTGTGGACCCCGGCGGGTGAACTGCGCTTCCTGGGCCGCGCGGACGGCCAGGTGAAGCTGCGCGGCGTCCGCATCGAACCCGGCGAGGTCGAGCGGGCCCTCGCCGCGCACCCGGCGGTCGGCCAGGCGCTCGCCGTGGTCCGCGAGGACCGGCCGGGCGAGAAGGCCCTCGTCGCCTATGTCGTCCCCCGCGCGGACGACGCGGTCACCGGGGCCGAACTCGTCGCCGAGGCGCGGGCCGTGCTCCCGGAGCACCTGGTGCCCTCCGCGGTCGTCGTCCTCGACGCCCTGCCGCTGACCGCCAACGGCAAGCCGGACCGGGCCGCGCTGCCCGCCCCCGTCCGGCCCGCCGCCGCCTCCGGCGGGCGGGCGCCCCGCAACGCCCGCGAGGAGGTGCTGTGCGGCCTGTTCGCCGAGGTTCTGGGCGTCACCAGGGTCGGTATCGACGACAACTTCTTCACCCTGGGCGGCCATTCGCTCCTCGGAGTGCGCCTGGTCAACCGCATCCGCCGGGTCCTGGGCGTGGAGCGCACCGTCCGCGACCTGTTCCGCGCGCCCACCCCGGCCGGACTCCTCGGCCCGGCCGACGACGGCACCGCCGCCGCCCTCGGGGTGCTGCTGCCGCTGAGCACCCGGGGCGCCCGCCGCCCGCTGTTCTGCGTCCACCCCGGCACCGGCGTCGGCTGGGCGTACGCGGGGCTCGCCCGGCACCTCGGCGACGAGCAGCCGCTGTACGCCCTCCAGGCCCGCGCCCTGAGCGATCCCGGCCACCGTCCGCGCAGCGTCGAGGAGATGGCCGACGCCTATCTGGAACGCGTCCGGGAGGTCCAGCCCTGGGGCCCCTACCGGCTGCTCGGCTGGTCCTTCGGCGGCCTCGTCGCGCACACCATGGCGGTGCGCCTGCGGGAGGCGGGCGAGCGAGTCGAACTCCTGGCCCTGATGGACGTGCACCGGACCGGGCCCGGCAGCGTCTCCGTCCTGCCACCGCAAGCGCGGCCCGCCGGCCCGGACTCCGGGGCCGCGGCCCCGGACCCGGCCGCGGCACCCGACCCCGCCGGGGACCTCGCCGCCGCGATGGAACGCGTCCGCCGCGAGGACCCCGTCCTGGCCGGCTTCTCCGCCTCGGAGCTGCGGGCCGTGCTGCGCGCCTCGGAGACCCACGCGGCCCTGATGGCCCGCCATGTGCCGGGCGTCGCCGACACCGACGTCCTGTTCTTCACCGCCCGCCGCCCCGGGGAGCCCGAAGGCGCCCTCGCGGCCACCTGGATTCCCTTCGCCGAGGGGACCGTCGAGAACCACACCCTGGACTGCGACCATCTCCGGATGGCCGAACCGGAACCTCTCGAAAACATCGGAAGAATCGTCGCGGAGAAACTCTCCGCGGTCGAGAAGAAGGAAATGAGGACCCAGTCATGAGCGATTCCGTCAACCCGTTCGACAATGCCGAGGGTGTTTTCCATGTCGTCGTGAACGACGAGGGCCAGCACTCCCTGTGGCCCGCCTTCGCGGACGTCCCGGCAGGCTGGACCGGCGTCTGGGGGCCGGGGGAGAGGGACCAGGCCCTGGAGTACATCACCGCCAACTGGACCGACATCCGCCCCCGGAGCCTCGTCGCCCAGTACGCCTGACCCTTCGCCAAGAGGAATCGCCCAGGGCGCCGTGCCCCGCACCCAAGCGGGGCACGGCGCCCTTTCCGCTTTCCCGGTGCGGGTGATTCCGATGGGTAAAGTGCCGGTCGTTCCTGCCGCTTCGACTTCCCCTCGCGCATTCCCCGGAAAACTACTCTTCCGGTATGAAGATTCTCCTGAGCGGAACCGCATCGGATTCCCACACCTGGAATCTCGTGTACCTCCGTCTCTTCCTTGAGGAACAGGGATACGAGGTCGTCGGGCTCGGCCCGTGCGTGGACGCCGAGCTGCTGACCGCCGGCTGTCTGCGGCACAGGCCCGACGCGGTGGTGCTCAGCAGCGTCAACGGCCACGGCTACCGCGACGGCCTCCACGCCGTCCGCCGGCTGCGCGCGGAACCCGCGCTCGCCGGCCTTCCCGTGGTCCTCGGGGGCAAGCTCGGCGTCGCCGGCCACCGCCAGGAGGCCGACGTGGCCCGGCTGACCGAGGCCGGCTGCGACGCCGTCCTCGGCGAGGACCTGGACGCCCTGCGCCGCTTCCTCGCCGCCCGCGCGCACCGGGAGGTGCCGGCTTGACCGCCCATGCACCCGCCCGCGCCTCCTTCGGCGGTTTCGTCGCCGCCGCGACGGCCGCCGGCCGTCTCGTCGTCCAGCCCCGCATGGGCTTCGGCGACCCCGGCCGGATGCGGTCCGGACTCGCGCGGACGAAGGCGGCCACCGCCCACACCGCCGGCACTCTGACCGTCGACAGCTACACCCGCGTCGGCGACCTCGCCGGCGCCCGTGCCGCCGTCGCCGAGGGCGGCACCGGCCTCAACGGCTACCCGATCGCCGCCCACTCCCCGGACACCACCCGGGCCGTCCTGCACGGGCTGGCCGGCCCGGACTTCCCCGTCCAGGTCCGGCACGGTTCCGCCCGCCCGGCGGCCATCGTCCGGGCGCTGACCGCCGCCGGACTCGACGCCACCGAGGGCGGGCCCGTCTCCTACTGCCTGCCGTACGGGCGCACGCCCCTGCGGGAGTCCGTGGACGCCTGGGTCCGCGCCTGCGAACTGCTCGCCGACGGTGCGCGGCCCGGAGCCGTCCCCCACCTGGAGAGCTTCGGCGGCTGCCTCCTCGGCCAGCTCTGCCCCCCGGGCCTGCTGGTCGCCACCAGTCTCCTGGAGTGCCTGTTCTTCGTCCGCTTCGGCCTGCGCAGCGTCTCCCTCAGCTACGCCCAGCAGACCGACCCGGCCCAGGACGAGGAGGCCCTGCGCGCCCTGCACCGGCTCGCCGCCGAGTTCCTGCCCGCCGACGTGGACCGGCATGTCGTCCTCTACACCTACATGGGCGTCTACCCTCGCACCGAACAGGGCGCCATCCGCCTTCTGGAGGCGTCCGCCCGGCTGGCCGTGCGCTCCGGCGCGGGCCGGCTCATCGTCAAGACCCCCGCCGAGGCGCACCGGATTCCCGGCGTCGGGGAGAACGTCCGCGCCCTGGAGACCGCCGCCGCGGCCGCCGCCCTCGCCCAGGCACCGTGCCACGAGGACGACGGCGCGGACGGTGACGGCGAGGTGTACCAGGAGGCGCGGACCCTGATCGAGACCGTCCTCGGCCTTCACCCCGACCTGCCCCGCGCCCTGACCACCGCCTTCCGGCGGGGGCTGCTGGACGTGCCGTTCTGCCTCCACCCCGACAATGCGGGCCGCTCCCTGGGCTTCATCGACCCGGCCGGGCGGCTGCGCTGGGCCCGCACCGGCGCCATGCCGATCCGCGCCGACACCGCGGCCGGCGCGGCCCCGCTCACCTCGGACGGCCTTCTCGCCGCCCTGCACCACGTCGCGGGCCGCTACGACGACCCGCGCCACCAGGACCGCGACGACGGCCACGACCGGCCACCCGCCACCCCGCTCACCGTCTGACCCGCGCACCCGCATCACGAGACGCACCAGCCCGACGGCCGCACGGACGCGCGCCGGCCGGACCGCCCGCCCCGCCCGCACCGACACCCGCCCGCACCGACACCCGTACCGCCCGTACCGACACCTGCACCGCCCGGAACCCGAACAGGAGCCCCCGTCATGGACCAGCCCCTCCCCGCCGGCGCGCCGGCCGCCGCCGTCCCCCCGCTGGGCGAACACCTGCGCTCATCCCGGCTGCGCGCCGCCATGCTCGTCCAGCAGGAGGCTCTGCTCGCCGCCCGCGCCTATCTGCGCGGCGAGGGCTTCACCGAGCTGCTGCCGCCGCTCGTCGGCCCCGTCACCGATCCCGGCGGACGCGGCGCCAAGGCCCTCGACGTCGACTACTACGGGCACCCGTACAAGCTCATGACCAGTGCCATCCTCTACAAGCAGGCCTCCCTGCGGGGCTTCCCCCGGCTCTTCTACATCGCCCCCAACGTCCGCGTGGAGCCCGAGGAGACCGCCGGCACCGGCCGCCACCTCGTGGAGTTCCACCAGATCGACGTGGAGATCGCCGACGCGAGCCGCGAGGACGCCCAGGAGATCGCCGCCGGGCTGCTCACCCACGTCAGCGAGCACGTCTGGACGGCCGTCCCCGGCATCCTCACCGAACTCGGCCGAGCGGAGGCCGACTTCGCCGACGTCCGGGCCGGAAAGTACGACGTCCACACCCACCAGGAGGCCGTCGACCGCCTGCTGGCCGCCGGCCACCCGCAGAACCCGGACGGGGAGATCGACTGGGCCGGCGAACGGCTGCTCTCCCTGGAGACCGACCGGCCGTTCTTCCTCAACGACTACCCCAAGGGCTCCCGCGGCTTCTACGACCGCGAGGACCCCGAACGGCCGGGCGTCCTGCGCAACTTCGACCTGATCGCCCCGCACGGCTTCGGCGAACTCGTCTCCGGCAGCGAACGCGAGGCCGACTACGCCACCCTCGTCACCCGGATGCGGGAGAGCGGCGAGAACCCCGCCAAGTACGCCTGGTACCTCAAGGAGGCCCGCGACGGCATCCCCGCCAGCGCCGGCTTCGGCATGGGACTCCAGCGCCTGGTCCGCTTCCTCACCGGCCTCGACGCCCTCTGGCAGGTCAGCGCCTACCCGAAGCTCCCCGGGGTGGTGGCCCCGTGACCGCGCCCACCGGCAACCCCGCCGCCCTTGCCGCTCCCGGCCTCCCCGAGGCGGCGATCCGCGCACGCGCCCGGCGTGGCACCGCCGAGGTCTTCCCCGCCCCGGCCGCCTACGGCACCCACCTCCTCGGCCCGTCCACGGCCCCCGGGGCGGGCGTCGCGGGCGACGCGCTGGACCGGGCCCGGATCGTGCCGCCCGTCTTCATGCCCGAACGCCTCGAAAAGCTCATCGACCTCGCCCGTGAACCCGAGTTCACCGACGTCGAACTGGGCACGGCCGTAGGCGGGTTCACCGCCCGGCTGCCGCTCTACCTCTCCGCCTTCGGCTCCACCCGCGCGGGCAGCGGCGACCTCGCGGTCCACGCGAGCCGGCAGGCCGCCCGCCTCGGCATCCCGATGGTCATCGGCGAGAACATGGTCCCCGTCCACGGCTACCGCCGGGCCGGCGACGTGCTGCGCTCCGCCCTGCGCGCCCGGGTCGAGGCGTATCTCGACGCGGTGCCCGACGGTGCCGGCGGCATCGTCGTCCAGCAGTCCACCGAGGACGCCGACTCCGAGGTGTGGAACCTCCTCTACAGCGACCCCGCCTTCCGGCCGCTGCTGGAGACCGGCCGGCTCGCCTTCGAGCTGAAGACCGGTCAGGGCGCCAAACCCGGGCTCGGCGGCATGACCGTCGTCGACCGCGCCGAGGGGGAACGGCTCGCCGGGCGCTTCACCGTCCGGGAGGTCTTCGGCCCGGACGACGGGCACCGGCTGCGCTGTGCCACGCCCGGCACCTTCACCGACGAGATCCTGCGGCAGCAGCTCCGGTTCATGCGCAACAACTTCCCCAAGGCCCGGACCTGGGTGAAGTTCCACCCCGGCCGGGACATCGACCGGGCCGCCCGCACCGCCTGGGCCGCCGGGGCGGACGCCGTCACCGTCGACGGCGCCGAGGGCGGCAGCGGCTGGGCCCCCGGGGTCTTCCTCGACCACGTCGGCCTGCCCCTCGCCGAGTGCCTGCGCCGCATCGGCCGGCCGGACGGCTGCCTCCTGGCCTCCGGCGGTGTCTGGGAAGGCGGACGCGCCGTGCGCGCCCTCGCGCTGGGGGCCCGTGCGGTCGGCCTGGGGCGCGCCGCACTGCTCGCCGTCGACGAGGACCCGGAACACGGACTCGAACGCCTGGCCGAGGCCCTCGCCCTGGAACTGCGCCTGCTGGTCAGCGCGTTGGGCAAGTACACGGTGGGCGCTCTCGCCCCGGATGACCTGTGGTGGCCCGACGCCCACCCCGGTCCTGCGGCCCCGGCCCCCCAGCCCGTACACGACCCCGGTGCGGCGCACGCGCATGGCACCGCGCACGCACATGGCACCGCGCACGCGCATGGCACCGCACACGGCCCCGGGGCCGCGCACGGGCCCGGCACCGCGCCCGGCAGCGGCACCGGCGGCACCGGCGGCCCCGGTGCCGCCGGTGCCGTGGGGGCCGGGCCCCGGCCGGCCGGGGGCACCCCGTGAGCCCGCGCCACCGGCGGCGGCCGGCCGCCGCCGGCACCCGGACCCGCACGCGCGGCCGCCGCACGGTCCACGCCCGGTTCTCCGTACGGGAGACTCCCGGCATCGCCGTCACCGCCCACGGCGGCGACGGCGGCGACGGCGACGGCCGGGCGGAAGGCGAGCTGGCCGCCTCGGCCCGCCGCACGGCGCAGCGCGCCCTCGCCGAGGCGGGCCGGGCCTACCTCGGCGGCCGCGTCGAACTGCGTACGCCCGGGCCTTCGGCCCGTCCCCCAGCCCACCACCGGCCCCTGCCCCGTACCGCCGAACGCACCCGAAGCCGCGCCGCCGACCGGGCCGCCGACCGGGCCGTGCGCAGGGCCGCCGACCGCGCGGTGGCCCTCGCCGTAGCCGCCACCCTCCGGGGCGGGACCGGCGACATCCGCGTCCGGCTGCGAACGACTGCCTGAGGAAGCCGAGTTCGGACTCCGCCCCACCCGATGCCCCGCGTCCCGCACCCCGCCACCGCGCACAGAAAGCCGAATCCATGGGATCGTCACCCGCCGCCCGCACCCCGGGCGGCCCCGCGTCCGCCGTCGACTGGCCCCGCGTCAGCAGCCTCGTCTTCGGCCAGGCCGCCGTCCAGGCGGGCAGCTTCGCGCTGCTGATCGCCATGAGCTGGACGGCGGTGGAGCTGGGCGGCCGAGGCGCCGTCACCTTCGTGACCCTTGCCGCCACTGTCCCCCGTGCCCTGCTCCTCCTCTTCGGCGGCGCGCTCACCGATGTGCTCGGCCCGCGTGCCGTGCTGCTGCGCGCGACCAGTGTCCGCGTCGCCGTCCTGGTGGCCGGGGCGCTGGTCACCGTCACCACCGAGACCCTCTGGCCCCTCGTCGTCATCGCCCTCGTCGACGGCGTCCTGCTCGGCCTCACCGGGCCCGCCTCCGGCGTCCTCCTGCCCCGGCTCGCGCCGCAGGACCAACTCGGCCGCGCCAACTCCCTGTTCTCCATGACCCTGCGCCTGGCACCCATCGCGGGCTCACCCCTGGGCGCCTGGCTCGTGGTCGTCGGCGGACTGCCCGCCGCCATGACCGCCGCCGCCGTGGGCTGCGCCCTCTGGCTGGCCTGCGCCGCCCATGTCACCCACGGCATGCCCCGGCCGGAACGGTCCCCCCAGGGACCCTCCCTCGTCCGGCGCTCGGGCGACGGCTTCCGGCTGCTGGCCGCGCACCCGCGACTGCGGTGGATGTTCGTCGCCTGCTTCGCCATGGACCTGGCCTTCCTCTGGCCGGCCGAGATCGCCCTGCCCCTGCGCGCCTCCGAGGAGGGCTGGGGCATCGGCGCGGTCGCCCTGGTCCTGGCCGCGTTCAGCGCCGGGGCGCTCGCCTCGGCCGCGCTGGGCGCCGCCCTGTCCCACCGCATTCCGGCGCGCGTCAAGCTGGTGGTCACCGGGGCGGGCCTCGCGGCCGGCATGGGCGCGATGGCCCTCGTCCCCTCGCCCGGCCTCCTCGCCGCCGCCGGCGCCGCCGTCGGACTCCTCTCCGGTCTGAACGGGCCCGCTCTGGTCACCGCGTACCAACAAGCCGTCCCCGAGGGCCGGATGGGCGCGGCCATGTCGACCTTCGCCCTCTCCGGCATCGGAGCGGCGCCCCTGTCGCTCGCGGTCTTCACCCCGGTCTCGCTGCAGCTCGGGGTGACCGGCACCTGGCTGCTCTGCGCGGGACTGGCGATGCTCTCCCCGGTCGCCGCGGCCATCGCCCTGCGCGGCCGCCCCGCCCACGAGGCCCCGGCGGCCGGCGCCCCCGACTCAACAGCCCCCGCCGCTCCCGACTCACCTGCCACCGACGCGGCAACGGCCACCACCCACGACACACCCACCGCCACCGACCGGCCGGCCGGGGACCGGACCCGCACCGCACCGGAGCCCACCGCCACGACCGTATGAGGCAGCCATGATTCCGCTGGTCGTCCCACCCACGCCCGACATCCCACGAGCCGGTTCGCCACCGGACGTTCACCTGTCCGCCGGGCCCCTCCTCCCCGAGCCCCTCCCACTCCTCCCGGCCCCGCTGCCGGGGCTGCCCCCCGTCCGTCCGCCGCGCCCGCACCTGTGGCTGGTGGAGACGGACACCCACCGGGACAGCGTGTTCCGGTACGCGTCCCTGGTCCTGGACGCGGCCGAGCTGACGCGCAGCGAGGAGTTCCGGCGGCCCATCGACCGGGCCACCTACCTCTGCGCCCATGTGGGGCTGCGCCGGCTGCTCGGCGCCCATCTGGGCACCGCCCCGCGCAACGTGCCGATGGGGCGGGCACCGTGCCCCTGCTGCGGCGAGCCGCACGGGCGGCCGGTGCTGCCGGACGGGCGGCTGCACTTCTCGCTCTCCCACTGTGAGGGGCTGAGCCTGATCGCCCTCGCGGCCGTCCCCGTCGGCGTGGACATCGAACGCGAACCGCCGCAGCACACGGTCGCGGAGGCGGCCGAGGTCCTCCACCCGGCGGAGGCGGCGGAACTCGCCGCGCTGCCGCCGGGCCGCCGCCCTGCCGCGTTCGCCCGGATCTGGACCCGGAAGGAGGCGTATCTGAAGGGGCTCGGCGTCGGCCTGGGCGCCGACCCGTCCGCGGACTACGTCGGCTCCGGGCCGATCCCCACGGGGCCGCCGGGCTGGCTGCTCTCCGACGTCACCGTCCCGCCCGGCCACCACGCGGCCGTGGCCCTGCGGGGCTGACGAGAGCCGGCCGGGACGCACCACGCACCTGCGCTCCGGCCGGCCCCCAACCCACCCGGCCCGCTCAGCTCCCCGCAGCCGCAGCCGCAGCCGCACCCGCCGCCACACCGCTCCGCGCCGCCACCTCCGCCGCCACAGCGAGCGGGTCCGACAGCGGCCTGCCCAGCAGCTCCGCGAGGGCGGGGTCGGTCCCGCCGAGGAACCCGTGGCGCACCCCGCTGGCGAGGGAGGCCAGCATCGGGGGCTGGAACGGCAGCAGCCCGGTGTCGGCGAGCAGCCGCGACCGGTACGCACCCAGCCCGATCGTGCGGTGCGGCACACCGAGCCGCGCGGCCACATCCTCCGCCGTGATCGGCGTGCCGACGAGCTCATGGGTCCGTCCGGCGTGGGCGTCCGGCGCGGCCGCGACGATCGCCGCCGCCTCGGCCAGGTCCCGCCGGACGACCGCCGCCAGCGCACCCGCCCCGAACGGCGACTCGACCCCGTCCGGCGCCCCGCTGAGCAGCGCGCCGAAGAGTTCGGCGTACAGCCCGTTGCGCAGCACGGTCCACCCCAGGCCGCTCGCGCGGACCAGCCGCTCGGTGGCCCGGTGGGCGAGCGCGAACCCGAGGTGGTCCCCGGCGCCGGTCACACTCGTGTAGACGAGGTGGCCCACGCCGTCCCGCACGGCGGCCTCGACCACGGCCCGGTGCCGGGCCACGACCCGGTCGTCCTCCGCGTACCCTGCCGAGACCAGGACCAGGGTGGTGACGCCCACCAGATCCAGGGTGCCGGGATCGTCGAAGTCCAGCCGCCGCAGGCCGTCCCCGGCGGAGCGGCTGCCGCCGATCGCGGGCACGCCCCGGGACGCCAACGCGCCGAGCACCAACGACGCCAACTGCCCGCTCGCTCCGGTAACCATGATCATCAGGGGACTCCTCGGTGGTTCTCTTCGGTGGTTCTCTTCGGTAACCGCCGATGAGATCGTGGAACGGTGACCAGAGACCCACAAGGAGGCAGTTCCGTGTCAGTGAGGCACACCGGTGTGACCACGGCGGCCGCCGAGTTGGAGCCGTGCGGGCAGCCGGACCACCCCGACTGCGGTATCCGCGACGTCCTCGACCGCGTCGGGGACAAGTGGTCGGTCCTGGTGGTCGTGGAACTGGCCGGCGGGCCACGCCGGTTCCGCGAGATCCAGCGTGCCGTGGACGGGATCTCCCAGCGCATGCTCACCCTCACCGTGCGGCGGCTGGAACGCGACGGCCTGGTGACCCGGACCGTCTACCCGACCGTCCCCGCCCAGGTCGACTACCGCCTCACCGCCACCGGCGCGAGCCTCACCCACCTCGTCAAGGCCCTCGCCGACTGGTCCCTCACCCACCGGGACGCCATCGCCGACGCCCGACGGGCCTACGACGCCGAACACCCCGGCCACGACATCCGCTGACGGACCGCCGCCGACCGGCATACACCGGCCCGGCCCCGGGGTGTCCCGGCGCCGGACGCCACCCGTGCCTGCGAGGATGAGGCCGCTCCCTCGCCCGCCCCCGCCGTCCGCTGCTCGTCCCGTCCGTCGCCCGCCGCCCGTCTCCCGCCGTCCGCTCCTGCGAGTCGCCGTGATCGCCCTCCTCGTGCTGCTGTCCCTGCTGTTCCTGTGGGCCGTCGTCTCGGACCGGCTGGCCCGGTGGAGCATCACCGCGCCGATCACCTTCGCCGTGGCCGGGATCGTCCTCAGTGGCGGGGACGACCCCGTGGTGCCACTGGACATGGACACCCACACCTTCCAGCGGAGCATCGAACTGGTGCTGGCGGTCATGCTGTTCACCGACGCCACCGAGGCGCGGGAGTACGCGCGCGTCCGTGAACCGGTGGGGGAGGGGCGGCTGCTGGGGCTCGCCCTCCCCGCTTCCGTCGGCCTCGCCGTCCTCGCCGGGGCCCTGGTCTTTCCCGGCACGGGCTGGTGGCTGCTCGCCGTCACGGCCCTCGTCGTCATGCCCATGGACCTCGCCCCGATCATGGCGTTTCTGCGCGACGGCCGGGTGCCGCTGCGGGTACGGGCCGCGCTCAACATCGAGGGCGGCTTCAACGACGGCCTGATCTCGCCCCTCTTCGTCTTCTGCGTCGCCAACGTCGTCTCGGCGGAGGGCGACACCTTCGCCGACCTCCTCCTCAACGCCGGCGAGGGCGCCCTGTACGCGGTGCTGGCCGGTACGGTCCTCGGCTGGACGGCCTCGCGTCTGGTGAGCGCGGCCCTGGAGTCCGGGTGGGCCCGGCCCGCGAGCCTGCGACTGGCCGCACTGGCGGTGCCCTTCGTGACCTACGCGGTCTCCGTGCTGATCGGCGGCAACGGCTTCGTCGCGGCCTTCGTCGCCGGGCTCTGGTACGCGAACAGCGTCTCCGTCACCGGCCACGCATCCCTCGAACTGGTCCACGACACCAGCCATCTGATGGCCTTCGCGGCCTGGTACGCCTTCGGCTCGCTGGCCACCGAGGCCTTCGCCGACGGGATCACCCCCGAGATCCTCCTCTACGCGGCCATGGTCCTCCTCGTCGCCCGGTTCCTACCGGTGGTGCTCGCGCTCATCGGCACACCGTTCAGCCTCCCGGAACGGCTCACCATCGGCTGGTTCGGCCCCCGCGGCGTCACCTCGGTCGTCTTCGCCGTCCTCGCCTACCTCGAACTGGCCCCGGGCGACGCGAATCTCGTCGTGAAGGCAGCGATGGCGACGGTCCTGCTCAGCGTCGTCGTCCACGGCGCCACCGCGGAACCCGCCGCCCGCCGCCTCGCCCGCCTGAACGCCCGCCCGGCCGTCCCTGCCGCCCCGCCCGGCCCGCCGGGCGGCGGCTGACCGGCCCGGCGGCGAACGGCCCTGCGCCATCGAGCCCCCGACCGGCCGCCGCCCCGGCCCCGTCGATCGGACCTCGCTGATCCGACCGCTGATCCGACCGCAGATCCGGCCGCAGATCCGGCCCCCGGGTCGCCCCCTAGAAGAAGCCGAGCTTCTTCGGCGAGTAGCTCACCAGCAGATTCTTCGTCTGCTGGTAGTGGTCCAGCATCATCTTGTGCGTCTCGCGCCCGATCCCCGACTGCTTGTACCCCCCGAACGCCGCGTGCGCCGGGTACGCGTGGTAGCAGTTGGTCCAGACGCGGCCCGCCTGGATCGCGCGGCCCGCGCGGTAGGCCGTGCTGCCGTCGCGGGTCCAGACGCCCGCGCCGAGGCCGTACAGGGTGTCGTTGGCCGTGGTGATCGCGTCGTCGAAGTCGGTGAAGGAGGTCACCGCGACGACCGGGCCGAAGATCTCCTCCTGGAAGACGCGCATCCGGTTGTCGCCCTCGAAGACGGTCGGCTGGACGTAGTAGCCGCCCGCCAGGTCGCCTCCGTGGTCGATGCGCTCACCACCCGTCAGGATCTTGGCGCCCTCCTGCCGGCCGATGTCGAGGTAGGAGAGGATCTTCTGGAGCTGGTCGTTGGACGCCTGCGCGCCGATCATCGTGTCCGTGTCCAGCGGGTGGCCCGCCACGATCGCCTCGGTGCGCGCGATGCCCGCGTCCAGGAACTCGCCGTAGTGGCCGCGCTGGATCAGGGCCCGCGACGGGCAGGTGCACACCTCGCCCTGGTTGAGGGCGAACATCGTGAAGCCCTCCAGCGCCTTGTCGCGCAGGTCGTCGTCGGCCGAGGAGATGTCGTCGAAGAAGAGGTTGGGCGACTTGCCGCCCAGCTCCAGGGTGACCGGCTTGATGTTCTCCGATGCGTACTGCATGATCAGCCGCCCCGTCGTGGTCTCGCCCGTGAACGCGATCTTCGCGACGCGCGGGCTGGACGCCAGCGGCTTGCCCGCCTCCACGCCGAAGCCGTTGACCACGTTCAGCACACCCGGCGGCAGCAGGTCCGCGACCAGGCTCAGCCAGACGTGGATCGAGGCGGGGGTCTGCTCGGCCGGCTTGAGGACCACCGCGTTGCCCGCCGCGAGCGCGGGCGCCAGCTTCCAGGTCGCCATCAGGAGGGGGAAGTTCCACGGGATGATCTGTGCGACCACGCCCAGCGGTTCATGGAAGTGGTACGCCACCGTGTCGTCGTCGATCTCGCCGATCGAGCCCTCCTGCGCGCGGACCGCCCCCGCGAAGTAGCGGAAGTGGTCGATCGCCAGGGGGATGTCGGCCGCCAGCGTCTCGCGGACCGGCTTGCCGTTGTCCCAGGTCTCGGCGACGGCGAGCCGCTCCAGGTTCGCCTCCATCCGGTCCGCGATCCTCAGCAGGATCCCGGCCCGTTCCGCCGGGGAGGTGCGGCCCCAGGCCGGTGCCGCCGCGTGCGCCGCGTCGAGCGCCTTCTCGACGTCCTCCTCCGTGCCCCGCGCGATCTCGGTGAACGGCCGCCCGTCCACCGGGCTCGGGTTCTCGAAGTACAGGCCCCGCGCGGGCGGTACGTACGCGCCGCCGATCCAGTGGTCGTAGCGGGACTCGTACGAGACGACCGCGCCGTCGGTGTTCGGCTGTGCGTATCGGGTCATGCCCTGGCCTCCCGGTCGGGCGCCGTCCGCCGTCGGGCGGCGCTCGCCGAGGAGGCTAGGCGGCGGGACGTTGCAACCCGGTTGCGTCCCCGCCCGGCCGCACCGGCCCCGCCACCGGCCGGGCCGTCACGCCCGCTGCCACGCGTCCAGTTCCGCGACCCGCGCGAGCGCCGGCGCGCGCCGGGACGGGGGCAGCGCGGCCGCCAGCGCCCGCCACGCCGCCAGGTCGTCGCCGCCCCACCGGCTGTACGCCCAGTCCGCCAGCAACGCCGGGTCCCCGCGCGCGACGAGCGCCGCGCGCAGCCCGTCCTCCAGCCGCCCGCGCAGCCGCACCACCGCCGGGGCCGCGGACCGGGGCAGCAGCGGGCCCGCGTACCCGGCGAGGGCCTCGGACACCGCCCCCGACGCCAGCCGCCGCGCGACCCGGTCGAAGTCGGCCTCCACCGGCGCCGCGAACCGGTACGGCCGTGACCGCAGCAGCTCCGGGCCGAGCAGCCGCCGCAGCCGGGAGAGTTCGGCGCGCAGGGTCACCGGGGTGACCGCCTCGTCCTCGTACAGTTCCACCAGGAGTTCGTCCCCGCCGATGCCCTCCGGGCGGCCCGCCAGCACCACGGCGATCTCGCTGTGCCGGGGGCTCAGCCGGATCCGCCGCCCCCGGGCCGTCAGCAGCGCCTCGTTGCGGCCGAGCGCGGTGAGCCGCAGGGACTCGGCCCGGAGAGGGGGCGTCAGCAGGGCGAGCTGGGCCTCGGCCGCCCGGGCCACCGCCCCGACGAAGGCCAGACTGTGCGGATGGGCCAGCCGGTCGCCGCCCGTGATGTCGACGGCTCCGAGCAGGTGACCGGTGGCCGGGTCGTGGACCGGGGCCGCCGCGCACGTCCACGCCTGCACCGGGCGGCGGAAGTGCTCGGCGGCGAACACCTGGACCGGCCGGCCCACGGTGATCGCCGTCCCCGGCGCGTTGGTGCCGGCCGTCGTCTCCGACCAGCGCGCCCCGGGCACGAAGTTCATCCGGCCCGCCTTCGCCCGGGTCGCGGCCGGGCCTTCCACCCACAGCAGCCGACCGTGTGCGTCGCACACCGCGACCAGGTGTTCGCCGTCCCGCGCATAGGCGCCGGTCAGCTCGCGCACCAGGGGCATCACGGCGGCGAGGACGTGGGCGGCGCGGTACGCCTCCAGGTCCCCGTCCCCCGGCTCCACGCCCGCCACGCCCTCGGGGCTGACCCGGGCCGCCGCCGATCTGCGCCAGGAGTCCGCCACTTCGGGCCGCACGGGGACCTCCACCCGGCCCGTCGTCAGGTACGCGTCGTACGCCCGCCGCAGCGCCGCGCTCCGCTCCGCCGGATCGGCGCCGGGCTCCAGGGCCACCCATGGGTCGCTCACGTCGGCCTCCTCGCGCCCATCGTGGACCCGCGGCCGGGCGGCGACAAGCATCCTGCGCCGCCCGGCCTCCGGCCGCCTCCCGGTTGCCCTTGGGGGCGCCTAGGGTGCGTCCGCCGTCAACGCCGCGAGGGCCGTCGCCGGATCGGGGGACGGCGGGCCGCCGGGCGCCCATGCCGTGCCCTCCCGGACGAACGCCCACCACCGCCCGTCCGGACCGAGTCGGAGCTGCGCGCCGGTGCCGACGACGGTCCAGCGGCCCGCCCCGGCCGCCCGCAGCCGGGGCCGGGTCCCGTCCTCGCCCCAGGCGCTCTCCAGGGCGTCGGCCGCACGGGCCAGCAGCGCCGTGCCGGGGGTGGACTCCCCCTCGAGGACGGCGAGTCCGGCCGCCCCGCCCGCCCGCCAGGCGCGCACCGCGAGGTCCATCCCGGCCCGTGTGCGACCGGTCGCGGCGGCCAGCCGGGACACGACACCCGCGTACGGAGCCGAGCCCGATGCACCCGGGTGCGGGCCCGGACCGGCGCCCACGCCCGCCGCGCCCGGTTCCGACGCACCTCCCGACGCCATCGCCCCACCCGCCGACGCCGACCCGGGCGCCGCACCCGCTTCCGACGCACCCCCCGACGCCGGCCCCGTCGCGCCCGCGGACGCCGTCGCCACCGCCGCGAGCCGCACCGCGTCCTCGGCGCGGCTCAACACCGGCTCCGGCTCCCGGTCCGCGTGCCCCGGCGCCAGCGCGCGCCCGAGCATCGCCAGCGCCCGGCCCGCCGCGTCGGCCGCGAGGAACTCCAGCGCCGCCGCGTCCACGCCCGGCCCCGGACCGGTCTCCGCGTCCAGCGACGGCGCCGGGCCCGGAGCCGCGGGCAGCGGCGGCGGAGGAGGCAGCGCGGGCAGGATCTCCGCCGCGGCGAACGCCTCGTCGGCGCGCACCCCCTCCGCCGCCGGGGCCTCCGGCTCGTCCGATGCCTCCGCCCGCGAAGCGCTGCGCACCTGGAGTTCGTCCAGCAGCCGGCGCTCCCCGCGCCCGCGCATCAGCAGCAGCACGAACGGGTCCCGGTCCAGCAGGCGCGCCAACTGGTAGCAGAGCGCGGCCGTGTGCGGGCAGTGGTCCCACGCCTCGCAGGTGCACTCGGGCTCCAGGTCGCCGATGCCGGGCAGGAGGTCCACCCCGGCCGCCGCGGCGTCCTCCACCAGATGCGGCGGCATCTCCCGGTCGAGAAGCGCGGCGATGTGCTCCCCGCGTTCCACCGCCGCGGACAGGAAGCGGTCCCAGTCCTCGTCGCCGAGCCGCTGGAGCAGCACATCGCTGCGGTACGCGGTGCCGTCCCGGTCCCGGACCACCGCCGTGATCCGCCCGGGGCGCACGCTCACCGCCCCGACCGCGCCCTCCCGGGCCTGCCGTCGGCCCCGGCGCAGCTGCTCCCCGTCCAGGGCGGTGTCCTCCAGTGCGCCCAGCCACGCCCGGCCCCACCAGGTCGTCGCGAACGCCCGCCCCCGGGCGGGAGGCAGCGCCTCGAAGGTCCTCACCGGGTCCGCGCCCCCGGCCGCGTGCTCGTCGTGTGCGCCGCTCATCGTCCGCTCCCTCTCAGCTCGACCAGTTCCGCCAGTTCGGCGTCGGTCAGTTCGGTCAGCGCGCCCTCGCCCGAGCCGAGGACGCTGTCGGCCAGGTCCCGCTTGCGCTCCAGCAGCCGGGCGATCCGGTCCTCGACGGTGCCCTCGGCGATCAGCCGGTGGACCTGCACCGGGCTGCTCTGCCCGATGCGGTGCGCCCGGTCGGTGGCCTGCGCCTCGACGGCGGGGTTCCACCAGCGGTCGTAGTGCACGACATGCTCCGCCCGCGTCAGGTTGAGGCCCGTGCCCGCAGCCTTCAGCGACAGCAGGAACACCGGCACCCGCCCGCCCTGGAACCGGCCCACCATGGCCTCGCGTTCGGCGACCGGCGTGCCGCCGTGCAGGAACTGGGTGCGTACGCCCCGCGCCGCGAGATGCCGCTCCAGCAGCCGCGCCATCGCCACGTACTGGGTGAACACCAGCACCCCGGCGCCCTCGGCGAGGATGGTGTCCAGCAGCTCGTCGAGGAGTTCGAGCTTCCCCGAACGGTCCGCCAGCCGGGGGTCCTCCTCCTTCAGGTACTGCGCCGGGTGGTTGCAGATCTGCTTGAGCGCGGTCAGCAGCGCCACGACGAGCCCGCGCCGCTCCACCCCGTCCGCCGCGGCGACCGCCGCCAGGTTCTCGCGCACCACCGCCTCGTACAGCGCGGTCTGCTCCCGTGTCAGGGACACCGGATGGTCGGTCTCCGTCTTCGGCGGCAGCTCCGGCGCGATACCGGGGTCGGACTTGTGGCGGCGCAGCAGGAACGGCCGGACGAGGGCCGCCAGCCGGGCCGCGGCCGCGGGGTCGCCGCCGCCCTCGACCGCCTCCGCGTACCGGCGGCGGAAGGTGCCGAGACGGCCCAGCAGACCGGGCGTGGTCCAGTCGAGCAGCGCCCACAGCTCCGAGAGGTTGTTCTCCACGGGCGTGCCGCTCAGCGCCACGCGCGCCTTGGAGCGGAGAGTGCGCAGCTGCCGCGCGGTGGCCGCGTAGGGGTTCTTGACGTGCTGGGCCTCGTCGGCGACGACCAGCCCCCAGCCCGCGTCCGCGAGGCGCGCCGCGTCCAGACGCATCGTGCCGTACGTGGTCAGCACCACCTCGCCGTCGGCGAGATCGTCCAGGGAGCGGGCCTGGCCGTGGAAGCGGCGGACCGGGGTGCCGGGGGCGAAACGTTCGATCTCCCGCTGCCAGTTGCCCATCAGGGAGGTCGGGCAGACCACGAGGGTGGGCCCGGCCGCCGCCGGGTCGGTCTGCCGGTGCAGATGGAGGGCGATGACGGTGACCGTCTTGCCGAGGCCCATGTCGTCCGCGAGGCAGGCGCCCAGCCCCAGGGAGGTCATCCGGTGCAGCCAGTTGAGGCCGCGGAGCTGGTAGTCGCGCAGGGTCGCGGCGAGCGCGGCGGGCTGGGCGATGTCGAGCCGGCCGCCCTCCGGGTCCACGAGCCGGGCCCGCAGGGTCTCCAGCCACCCGGCGGCCGTGACCTCGACGCGCCGTCCGTCGACCTCGGCCGTGCCGGTGAGGACGGCCCCGAGGGCGTCCACCGGCGTCACGGTCCGGTCCTTGCCGTCCCGGGCGCGGCGGGCCTCCTCGGGGTCGATGAGCACCCAGGAGTCCCGCAGCCGCACGAGCGGCCGGCCGGCCTCGGCCAGGCGGTCCAGCTCGGCCCGGCTGACCTCCTCGTCACCGAGGGCGAAGCGCCAGTCGAAGGACAACAGGGCGTCCGCGGACAGGAGTCCGGGCCCGCCGCCGACGGCGTGCGGGCCGTGGCCGTGCGCCCGGTGCGCTCCGGACTCGCCGGCACCGGAGCCGGCGGGGTCCGACGCGCCGATGACCGCGCGGGCCGTGAGCCGGCGGGCGAGCCGCCGGGGCCAGTGGACCTGGACACCGGCGGCGGCGAGGGCGCGCGATGCCTCGCCGAGCAACTCGGTGACCTCCTCGTCGGCGAGCTCGACCGCGTCCGGCACCGCCGTGTGCAGCAGCGGGGTGAGCGGCGGCCAGGCGCGGGCGGCCCGGCGCAGCGCGAGGAGGGCGTCGAACCGGACGCGCGGTCCGAAGGCCGCCGCGGCCGCGCCCGTTCCGGCCCAGATGTCGGCCGCGTCCGCGACCAGCCCCGGGTCGGCCACGCCGTGCACCTGGACGACCGCGCGGAAGGAGGCGCCGGTGCCGTCCTCGCCCGCGGTGGCCAGGCCGGGCACCTCGATACGCAGGGAGAGGCGGACGCCCGCGTCGTGCCCGGCCGCGATGTCCGCCGCCCAGGCGGCGAGGCCCGGGAGCCGCTGGGGTTCCCGGGCCGCGAAGGCGGGACCGCCGGCGGCGTCCGGGGCAGCGGGGGTACGGGGCAGGGTGTCGGCCACCGCGTCGGTGAACTGCCGCAGCAGGCGCTCGGGTTCGGGCAGCAGAAGCGGTTCGGTGCCGGGGGCGGTTCCGGTGTCCGGGCCGGGAAGGGCGGGGAGGGGCACCGCGTGGGCCGAGGGCGGCATCGACGCGGCGAGGGTGCGCAGCCGGTCCAGATCGGCCGGCGTCAGCGGGCCCGTCCGCCAGGCGTCGTGGCCGGACGGGCTGAGCCCCGGGAGCAGGAGGCCCCGCGCGGCCAGGTGCAGGGCGAACACGGTGGCGGCGCCCCAGAAGGCGGCCGAGGGTGAGGCGTCCTCGCGGACCCGGGCGCGGGTCAGCACGGGCAGGGCGTCGGCGAGGTCCAGGACCACCGCGGTGCGCTCCTCGGCGCGGACGCCGCCCCCGGCGACCGGGACGACGGCCGTGACGGTGCCCGTGCCGGGACGGCCGGTGCCGTCGGCGTCCGGCGGCGGAAGGAACGCGACCCGGCCGGTGCGGGCGGGGTCACCGGGCAGGAAGACGGCCGGGTGGCGGGCCAGGCCGACGTCGGGGGGCGGTGGCGTGGAAGGGGGCGGTGTGGGTGTCGCGGAGGGCCTGGGCACGTGAATGGCGTACTCCTCAAGTTTGACTACTGGGCGCGGGAGCCGCCGATGGTACCTCAGGGGCGACCGGTCCGCACCGCTTTCGGGACGGCGACGGGCGGACCCGCGTGCGGGGGTGCCGGGGGCCCCACCCCGGGAGGCGGGTGGGCCCCCGCACCGGCCCGGGTGGTGCCGCCATGGTTCCCGCGGACTCCGATCCGTACGTTTTCTCAGGTCACGGCACATCCGACGCGCGGGACCCGATGCCGCCCGACGTGGCCGACGGGTCCGCGCCCACCCCGTGCCCATCCGACGGACCGGAGACCGCCATGCCCCAGCCCGCCGCCCCGCCCGCAGTCCCGCTCGCCGACGGCGCACCCGACGCCCCGGCCGCGTTCCGCCTGCCCGGCGCGTCCGTTCCGCCTCCCGCGCCCCCCGGGACCGCGCCGGCTGCTCCGGCCGCGAGCGAGTTCGCCCCGCTGCTGCGCGCCGTCCGGGGGCAGGGGCTGCTGGACCGCCGGGTCGCCTGGTACGCACGCGGCATGGGCATCAACCTCCTCGCCCTGGCGGCGGTGGTCACCGGGGTCGTCCTGGCGGGCGGCTCCTGGTGGGTGCTGTTCCTCGCCCCGCCGCTCGCGCTGTTCTCCGCCCGTGCCGCCTTCTTCGGCCACGACGCCGGGCACGCCCAGATCACCGGGAGGCGCCGCGCGGGCCGGATCATCCAGCTCGTGCACGCCGACCTGTTGCTAGGGATGAGCCGGGTCTGGTGGAACGACAAGCACAACCGCCACCACGCCAACCCCAACCACGTCGACAAGGACCCCGACGTCGCCGCCGACGTCCTTGTCTTCACCCAGCGGCAGGCCGTGGGGCGGACGGGGCCGCGCGGGTGGCTGACCCGGCACCAGGCGTGGCTGTTCTTCCCCCTGACCACGCTCGAAGGCATCGCCCTCAAGGTCTACGGCTTCCGCGCGGTCTTCGCCGCCCGCGGCACCGGCCGGCGGGACCGGGAACGCCTGGTGGAGGCGGTGCTGCTGACCGCCCATGCTGCGGGATACGCGGCACTGCTGTTCGCCTCGATGCCGCCGGTCCGCGCCCTGCTCTTCGCGCTGCTGCACCAGATGGTCCTCGGACTGCACCTCGGCATGGCCTTCGCACCGAACCACAAGGGCATGGAGATGCCGGACGAGGAGCACGGCCGGGACTGGGGGCATCTGCGCCGACAGGTCCTGACCTCACGCAACATCCGCGGCGGCCCGGTCACGGACTGGCTCCTCGGCGGACTCAACTACCAGATCGAGCACCACCTCTTCCCCAGCATGCCCCGCCCCCATCTGCGGCTGGCCCGGCCCCTGGTCCGCGCCCACTGCCGGGACCTGGGCCTGCCGTACACGGAGACCGGGCTCGTGGACTCGTACCGGCAGGCCCTGGGCCACCTGCACGAGGTCGGGGGACCCCTGCGCGAGTCCGGCGCGGTACGGGGAACCGTCTGAGATGCGGGCGCGTTCTACGGTCAGAAGCGGCAGCCGCCGCGAAGGAGGCGACGACATGTCGACACGTACGAAGATCGTCATCGGGGGAGTGGCCGTAGGTCTGCTCCTGTGGCCGCTGATCGGGTTCTGGTTCTCCCTGCTGATCGTGCTGGGTGTGCCGACGGCCGCGTATCTGATGCTCGACCCCAGCCAGCGGCGCAGGCTGCGCCGGGTCTCGTCCCGCCGTGAGATAGGGCGCTGAGCAGCTCGCCGGGCGGGGCGGACCGGGCTGCCGGCGGCAGCTCCGTCAGGCCGGGTGGACGGCGACCTTCTCCAGCACCTCCAGCAGGGACTCCAGCTCCGGGCCGCGCGGCACGGGGATGACCTCGCAGGGCTCGGTGTCCAGGAGGAGATAGGCGATGTCGTCGGTCCGGGCGACCATGGACCAGCCGGGGCCGTCGGCGCGGATCGTGCGCGCACCGCCGGGAGCGAAGGCGGAGCGGACGCGGCCGGGCGGGGGAGCCTGCTCGCCGTACGCGCGCGCCTCCCGCAGAGCGCGGCGCACCTCCGCGTTGAGTCGGGGTTCGGCGGGTGCGGCGGTGCCGGGCGCGCTGGACGGCGCCGGCGGCTCCGCGCCGGCGGCCGTGGCCGGTCCCGGTTCCGCGTCGGCCCCGGCGGTCGTGCCGGGGCTGCTTGCGGCGGTCGCCGCCGTGCCGGGGGCCTCGTCCGCCTCCGCGCCGGTCGGTTCCGCGCCGTCCGTCTCAGCGCCGGACGGTTCCGCGCCGGACGCCTGTGTGCCCTCGGTGCCCTTCCCGGGCCGCGGCTCGTGGGGGTCCGCGTCCTCGGGGGACGTCT
The DNA here is from genome assembly GCF_000377145.1 of Streptomyces sp. CNT372. Lineage (NCBI taxonomy): Bacteria > Bacillati > Actinomycetota > Actinomycetes > Kitasatosporales > Streptomycetaceae > Streptomyces > Streptomyces sp. CNT372. Next base: position 152,326 of record NZ_KB897785.1, read on the forward strand.
CCGCACGCCACTGCGCCCACTGGAGAGCCACCTCGTCCGCCCCGAGCCGGCGCTGGGCCGACCCCCAGGAGTCCACGTCCGGCGGGGCGAGCGGTGCCCGGCCGGCGTCCTGGGGGTCGGGGTCACGGGGTGCGGGGATGCCGGGCGCGGCGACGGCGAGTTCCACCGGCCAGCCAGGGAGCGCGGTGACCATCGAGCGTTCGTCCGGCGAGAGGTCGTACTCCATGCCGCAGTCCCAGGAGGCGATGGCCACGGCGACGAGCGACACATCGTCGACGACCACCGTCCACCGGGCTCCGGCCGCGTCCTGCCCCAGCACCAGCCCGTAGCCCTCGGCGTACGGTTCCAGGTCCAGCGCGGCGCACGCCTGCGGGTAGTCGTCGCCGAGGACGCCGGGGAACTGCGCGGGCGTGAGCAGCACAGCGGTCAGTACGTACAGCGCGTCCTCGTCCACGACCTCGTCCGCCACGCCCACGGCTGCCTCCCGGTCCCATCGTTCGTCGGCGCACCTTAACCAGTGGGTAACCCGCACGTCGAGGGTCGGGCCGAGACGGGTCCGCCGAAGGGCGGGCAGCCGGTGCGGGTCAGGCCGGCCGGGACGCTTCCGCTCCCGGCAGGCCCAGCAGGCCGCGGGCGACCGCCTCGACGGGCTGGTCCCGCTCCCGGGCGAGCGCGATCACCGCGCGGCAGGCGAGTTCGTTGATCCCGAAGACGAGCGCGTCCGGCGCCACCCAGCCGGTGGCCTCGTCGGCGCGGTCCTGGTCGTCCTCGACGCTCGCCGTGACATAGGTCGCGGCCGCCTCGAAGACGTTGTGCCGGGGGCCGGAGCGCCCCGGGGGCCCGACGGGCACGGGCGGGTGCGGGGCGAACAGCGTGCGGAGCCGGTCGAGGACCTTGCGGAGGGCGAACACGCGGACCACCTTCTCCGGGCGAGGGTGCGGCACCTGCCGCCGGTACCTCAAGTCTTCCACCGGCGTGCCGAGTTCGAACAGCCGCTCCCCGGCCGGTCCGCAGCGGCGGAAGGACTGCGCCCCCGTGCGCGCCCGTCAGCCGCCGGCCCGCTCGGCCAGGGCGAGGAAGCGGTCGTCCCGGTCGGTGTAGGAGGTCAGCCGCCAGCCCGAACGGGACAGCAGCGGACGGAGGTTGGGCTCCGCCCGCAGGTCGTCCGCACCGAGTTCGCGGCCGTGGCGGGCGGCGAGCGCGGCCCGCCCCACGGGGTGGAACAGCGCGAGCACCCCGCCGGGCCGCACCACACGCGCCAGCTCGCGCAGACCTCTGGCCGGTTCGGGGAGATGGGCGATCAGCCCGGCCGCGAACACCGCGTCCAGCGCGGCGTCCCGCACGGGGAGCCGGGCCACGTCACCGAGGAGCAGCGCGCCCCGTGCCTCGCGCCCCTTGTCCCGGGCCCGGGCCCGGTCCAGCATGGCGGGTGTCAGATCGATGCCGAGGACCGTGCCGGCGGGGCCGACGGCGGAGCGCAGGGGGGCGAGCGCCCTGCCGGTGCCGCAGCCCGCGTCCAGGACGCGGTCGCCCGGGCGCAGCCCCAGGGCAGCGGCAGCGGCGGCGTAGGCGGGGCCGTCGTCCGGGAACTTCGCGTCCCAGCCGGCCGCCCGGGAACCGAAGAACTCCTGCACGCGAGTGCGGTCGTCGGCGCTGTGGTCGTCGTGGCCGTCACCGCTGCGGTTGTCGCTCATGCACCCATCATGCGGCCCGGAGGCGACCGTTCCGTGCACGGATGTGCCCGGAGTGATCGTTCCGGAGCGCCGGATTGTCAGCTTCCATCAGCTTTCGGACTGCCGCCCGCGCGGGCGGCAGTCCGCGGGCTAGCGTCCCTGAGCCACGGGACCACACGGCCGCGCACCCCCACGCGCCGGATCGTTTCGACGTACTCCGGTCCGCACCCGGAACGAGGAGGCCATGCGCCCATCACACGCCGTCCCCGGAGGAGGGACACCGCTTCCGCCGCCCCCTCCGGCGCCGGGCGGCACCGGGCGGCGCGCCCACGCCGGGGCGCCCGCGGTCGAGCACACCGGCCAGACGCCCGCACCCGGCCCGGCCGCGCCCCCGGCTGCAGCCGCGTGCCCCGCCGCGGCCCCCGCCGCGATGCCGGCAACCCCGCCGGTCGGAGCGCCGGCCCCTTCCCGTCCGGCCCACCGGCAGCCGGACCCGGCCCGCGGCCGGTGGTACGACCCCGACCCCGGCCCCCTCGTCCGCCCGTACGCGATGGCCGGCGGCCGCACGGGCCAGGGGTCGGACGGGGCCCGCCTCGATCTGACGGCGCTCGTCACCGGGGCCCCGGACCCTCCCGCCCCCGCGGCGGACTCCCTCCTCGGTCCCGAGCACCGCACCCTGCTCGACCTGTGCCGCCGAGGGACGCAGTCGGTCGCCGATCTGGCGGCGGACGCCGGTCTGCCGGTCACCGCGGTGCGGGTCCTCACCGGCGACCTGCTCGCCGCCGGACTGGTGCGCGTCGCACCGGCCCCCGCGGTGGAACTCCTCTCGGACGAAAGGATTCTGCGTGAGCTCATCGACGGTCTGCGGGCGCTCTGAGAGCCCACCGGCCCCGGACGCGCACGCGGCCGCGTCCTCGCGTGCCGCGCCCCGGCGCCCCCCGGCCCGCGAGCTCGTCCCTTCACCGCCCGCCGCCCGCCGACGCCTCACGCAGCCACTCCGCCCGTGTCACGGCGTACTCGACGTCACCCTGCTCGGAGCCCTCGATGCGCTCCGGCCACTCCTCGAAGAAGGTGCGGACCCAGCGCAGGCCGGACTTCTCCAGCACCCGGCGGGAACGGGTGTTGACCGTCATGGTGGTGGCCACGACCCGCTCCACCCCGAGGGTCGTGAAGCCCAGGCGGAGCAGGGCACGCGCGCCCTCCGTGGCGAGTCCGCGCCCCCAGGCGGCTCGGCCGAGCCGGTAGCCCAGCTCGACCTCGGCCCAGTTCTCCCCGTCGACCGGACGGAACTCGAACCAGCCGAGCCAGCCGCCCGAGCCGCGTTCCTCCGCCACCGAGCCGCGTTCCTCCGCCGCCGAGCCGCGTTCCTCCGCCGCCGAGCCCCGTTCCTCCGCCGCCCAGTAGCCCGGATACCCCGGTCCGGACGGGCCCGCACCGAGGGGATGGCGGCGGAGCAGCCGCGGCATCGTCTCGCGCACCACCTCCTCCCGGGTCACCGGGCGTCCGCCGTTGAGATGGCGCATGACCTCGGGGTCGCTGTCCAGGGCGAGGACGCCCTCGGCGTCGGCGGCGTCGCAGGGCCGCAGGGTGAGGCGTTCGGTCTCCAGGAACGTGTGCACGGCCCGATCATCGGCCGCCGCCCGCCCCGCCGCGAGCGAGTATCCGCCCGCACCCGTACTTCCTGTCCCGACCGCCCCTCCTGGAAGAAGTGAGCCATGGCCTTCGCGTACAACGACGGGAGCGGCGCGGACGACTCCGCGCTCGCCCTGAAGATCCTCGTCGCCGGGGGGCCTGGCGCCGGCAAGACGACGCTGGTCGGGGCGGTGAGCGAGATCCGCCCGCTGCGGACCGAGGAACTCGTCAGCGAACCGGGCGCCCCCGCTCCCCTCGGCGCGGCGGGCACGACGGCCACCGCCGGGGACGGCGTCCCGCGCGCCACGACCGTCGCCATGGACTTCGGCCGGATCACCGTCCGTTCCGGCCTCGGGCTCTACCTCTTCGGTACCCCGGGCCAGGAGCGCTTCTGGTTCGTGTGGGACGAACTCGCGCACGGGGCGCTCGGCGCCGTGGTCCTCGCGGACACCCAGCGGCTCAGCGACTGCTTCCCGGCCGTCGACTACTTCGAGCACCGCCGCATCCCGTTCGTCGTCGCCGTCAACTGCTTCCCCGGCGCACGGTCGTTCGGCGCACACGAGGTGTCCCGGGCGCTCGACCTCGAACGGGGCACCCCGGTCCTCCTCTGCGACGCACGCGACCGCGACTCGGGCAAGGAGGTGCTGGTCCGCCTCGTCGAGTACGCGGGCCGTATGCACGCCGCCCGCCTGCTGGAGTCCGTCGGTTAGGAGGTGCCCCACGCCCCCGGGCGGGGCCCTCGCCGGGGGCAGCACCTTGCCGTGCGCCGCCGCGTGCGAAAGGCTGGCGGCCGGACGCGAGACGACGGGGAACGTACGACGGAGGGGGACTGCCGCGATGGCGCTGGACAAGGGACTCGACTGGCTGCTGGACGATCTGACCAAGCGGGTCGACCACATCACGCACGCGCTGGTGCTCTCCAACGACGGGCTGGTCACCGGCGCGAGCAGCGGCCTGGCCCGGGAGGACGCCGAGCATCTGGCGGCCGTCTCCTCCGGACTGCACTCGCTCGCCCGGGGGTCCGGCCGGCACTTCCGCGCCGGGCGGGCCCGGCAGACGATGGTCGAGTTCGACGAGGCCATGCTCTTCGTGACCGCGGCGGGCGAGGGCAGCTGTCTGTGCGTGCTGAGCGCCGGTGACGCGGACGTCGGTCAGATCGCCTACGAGATGACCCTGATGGTCAACCGCGTCGGCGAACACCTCGGCGTCGCCGCCCGACAGCCGGACCCGCACACCGGCTGAGCCGACAGGCACACCGGCTGAGCCGGAGGCGAGTCCGTTCGGCGGGCGGATCGGGGCGGGTGGATCGGGGCATCTGAAGCTCCCCTGTGGGGCCGCTTAAGAAATCCTCGATGGACGCGACGCTCCGAGCTGGGCAGATTGGAGCCCGTCCACTGGGCGGAGCCGTATTTTCGGTATCCGGTCAGTCCCGTCACCTGCCTGGAGCCGCACCATGAAGGCACTTGTCAAGCAGCACGCCGAGCCCGGGCTGTGGCTCATGGACGTGCCGGAGCCCGAGACCGGCTCCGGCGATGTGCTGATCAGAGTGCTGCGCACCGGTATCTGCGGGACCGACCTGCACATCCGCTCCTGGGACGGCTGGGCGCAGCAGGCCGTCAGCACGCCCCGGATCCTCGGGCACGAGTTCGTGGGCGAGGTCGCCTCGGTCGGCGCCGATGTCGCGGACATCGCGGTCGGCGACATCGTCAGCGGCGAGGGCCACCTCGTCTGCGGGAAGTGCCGCAACTGCCTGGCCGGCCGCCGCCACCTCTGCCGCAGCACCATCGGCCTGGGCGTCGGACGGGACGGGGCCTTCGCCGAGTACGTCGCCCTGCCCGCCTCCAACGTCTGGGTGCACCGCACCCAGGTGGACCTGGACGTCGCCGCCATCTTCGACCCCTTCGGCAACGCCGTGCACACCGCCCTGTCCTTCCCCCTCGTCGGAGAGGACGTGCTGATCACCGGCGCCGGCCCGATCGGCATCATGGCCGCCGCCGTCGCCCGGCACGCCGGCGCGCGCAACGTGGTCATCACCGACGTGAGCGAGCCCCGCCTGGAACTGGCCCGCAAGGCCGGCGCCACCCTCGCGGTCAACGTCGCCGAGACCGACATCGCCGCCGCCCAGCGGCAGCTCGGTCTGAAGGAGGGCTTCGACATCGGCCTGGAGATGTCCGGCCGCCCCGAGGCCGTGCGGGACATGGTGGACAACATGACCCACGGCGGCCGCATCGCCATGCTCGGCCTGCCCGCCGAGGACTTCGCCGTCGACTGGTCGAAGATCGTCACCTCGATGATCACCATCAAGGGCATCTACGGCCGCGAGATGTTCGAGACCTGGTACGCGATGACGGTCCTGCTTGAGGGCGGCCTCGACCTCAGCCCCGTCATCACCGGAAGCTACGGCTTCCGGGACTTCGACGCCGCGTTCGACGAGGCGTCCAGCGCCCGCAGCGGAAAGATCGTCCTGGACTGGACGGCCTGACCCGGCCCCAGGCCCGCGCCCCGGCCCCCCGCCCGCGCCCCTGCCCGCCGCCGGCCCGCGCCCCCCGCCGCCGCCCCGCCCCCGCATCGCCGCCGCCCACCCGCGGCACCCGCCTCAAGGAGACTCCATGTACGCGTCCGTCCGCGACGAACTGCGCGCCACCATCGACGAGATCCGCTCCGCCGGCCTCTACAAGCCGGAGCGCGTGATCGGCACCCCGCAGAGCGCCTCCGTCGCCGTGACCGCCGGCGGCGCCCCCGGGGACGTCCTCAACTTCTGCGCCAACAACTACCTCGGGCTCGCCGACCACCCCGAGGTCGTGGCCGCCGCCAAGGACGCCCTGGACCGCTGGGGCTACGGCATGGCCTCCGTCCGCTTCATCTGCGGCACCCAGGAGATCCACAAGGAACTGGAGCAGCGCCTCTCCGCGTTCCTCGGCCAGGAGGACACGATCCTCTACTCCTCCTGCTTCGACGCCAACGGCGGTGTCTTCGAGACCCTGCTCGGCCCCGAGGACGCCGTCATCTCCGACGCCCTCAACCACGCCTCCATCATCGACGGCATCCGCCTCTCCAAGGCCCGCCGCCACCGGTACGCCAACCGTGACCTCGCCGACCTGGAGCAGCAGCTCAAGGAGACCCAGGACGCCCGCCGCCGCCTGATCGTCACCGACGGCGTGTTCTCCATGGACGGCTATGTCGCCCCGCTCGCCGAGATCTGCGACCTCGCCGACCGCTACGACGCCATGGTCATGGTCGACGACTCGCACGCCGTCGGCTTCGTCGGCCCCGGCGGCCGGGGCACCCCGGAACTGCACGGCGTGATGGACCGTGTCGACATCATCACCGGCACCCTCGGCAAGGCCCTGGGCGGCGCGTCCGGCGGCTATGTCGCCGCCCGCGCGGAGATCGTCGAGCTGCTGCGCCAGCGCTCCCGCCCCTACCTGTTCTCCAACTCCCTCGCCCCCGTCATTGCCGCCGCCTCCCTCAAGGTCCTCGACCTGCTGGAGTCCGCGGGCGACCTGCGCGAGAAGCTCGCCGCCAACACCAAACTGTTCCGTGAGCGGATGACGGAGGCGGGCTTCGAGATCCTGCCCGGGGACCACGCCATCGCCCCCGTGATGATCGGGGACGCGGCCGAGGCGGGCCGGATGGCCGAACTCCTGCTGGAGCGGGGCGTGTACGTGATCGGCTTCTCGTACCCGGTGGTCCCGATGGGCCAGGCGCGCATCCGCGTGCAGCTCTCGGCCGCGCACTCGACCAAGGACGTCGAGCGGGCCGTGGCCGCCTTCACGGACGCGCGCGCCGCGCTCCGGGGCTGACCCGGGCCGGGGCGTGCGGGGCACGCCGACCGGGGCTGACACAATGGCGGAGTGATCGACCCCCGCCGGCTGCGCATCCTGCGGGCCGTGGCGGACCACCGTACGGTGACCGCCGCGGCCGCCGCGCTGTACCTCACCCCCTCGGCGGTCTCCCAGCAGCTCAACGCCCTGGAGCAGGAGACCGGCCACACCCTGCTGATCCGCGGCGGCAAGGGCGTCACCCTGACCGCCGCCGGGGAGATCCTCCTCGCCCACGCGCACTCCGTCCTCGCCCAGCTCGAACGGGCCGAGGCAGAGCTCGCCGCCTACGCGCAGGGCTCGTCCGGCACGGTCACGGTGGCCGCCTTCGCCACCGGGATCGCCGAGGTGGTCGCCCCGGCGATAGCGGACCTGGCCGGGGAGCGGCCCGGGATCGCCGTCCGGGTCCGGGACGCCGAGGGCGACGAGAGCCTGCCCCTCGTCCTGGACGGGGAGGCCGATCTCGCGGTCGCCGTCGAGTACCGGGGCGCCCCCGGCGCCGACGACCGGCGCCTCGCCCGCGTCCCCCTCTACGCGGAGCCCTTCGACGCGGTGCTGCGGGCCGGCCATCCGCTCGCCGCCGGGGAACGGGTGGAGCTGGCGCAGTTCGCCGCCAGCGACTGGATCGGCCCCTACCCCGGCAACCCCTGCCACGACATGGTGCTCCTCGCCTGCGAACTCGCCGGCTTCCAGCCCCGGCTGGTGCACCTCTCGGACGACTTCCGGGCCGTCGCGGTCCTCGCGGGGGCGGGCGCCGGGGTCGCCCTCGTGCCCCGCTCGGCGCTGCGCGGCATGGACCTGCGGGACGCCGTGGTCCGCCCGGTGACCGGACCGGCCGCCACCCGGCGGGTCTTCGCCGCCGTCCGGCGCGGTGCGGAGGACCACCCGCTGACCCGGCCCGTCCTCGACGCCCTCGCCCGCGCGGCGGCCGGCCTCTCCACCAACTGAGCAGCAAGGCCGGCCCGCCCGGGGGCGGGTCAGGCGCCGCGGTTCTCCAGCGCGCGCTTCAGGTTGTCCAGCGTGGTGCGGATGTTGCGGCGCTGGAAGTCGGCGAAGGTGTACCCCCGGGTCGCCGCCCTGTCGAAGGCGTTCGCCAGCGCGTCCGGCCAGCGCCGGTCGTCCGTCCAGGTCTCCGTGACCAGGGTTCCGCCGCCGTCGGCGGGTTCGAAACGGTACTCCCAGGTGGCGATCCGTCCCGGCAGCACGGGCCGCCGGCCGCCGATCGCCCGCACCCGGAAGGCGAACCGCTCACCCGGGTCGGCCGCCGTCACCGTGCAGCGCGTCGTCCAGCTCAGCCGCCCCCGCCGGTTCCGTCCGTCGAAGACGGTGCCCACACCCACCGGGCCCGGTGCCGCCGACCCGTCGCGCACCACCGCCCCCCGGTTCTCCGGGCTCCAGCGCCCCATCCGCGTCGGGTCGCCGACCTGTGCGTAGACCGCCGAGGGGGACGCGTCGATCACGACGCTGTCCGAGACGGTGAGAATCCGTGGCATCCGTACGACTCCGATCGTGGGGGCCGCCCGACGCTACCGCGCGCGCGTCCGGCTCCCCGCGCCGGGGTCCCGGGGCGGGGGAGGCGTCCCGGCGGGGGGTGCCGCACGGGCAGGCGGGCCCGTCCTCCCCGAAGGGCGGGCCCGCCTGCCCGTGCGGCGTCGGACGCCGTGTGCGGGAGAGTGCGCCCCGCCGTGGGGCAGCGGTTCACCGTCCACTTCTGGTTGGCGGTGCCGGCGCACGTCCACAGGGGAGGCGGGTGCCGTTGGCGGAGCTGTTGCCGGTGGCGTCCAGGCACTTGCCGGCGGCTGACGATGTCGCGCGCGCCGCTGACCACCCACCGCTGGGCCGCGGTGCCGTCGCAGTCCCAGAGCCGGCCGGGTGTGCCGGCGGCGGGGCGCCCGGCCCCGGGCCGGGCGGTGTGGCGCCGCCCGGCCCGGGAGGCCGGTCCCCGGAGGGCCTCAGACCACGGCCCCGTCGCCCGTCCGCCCGCGCCCGCCCGCCGCCGAGGTGCCCGCCGCGTTCCCGGAGCCCTTCGCCGGACGGGACCGTTCCGGGCGTCCGACCGTGAACCGGTCCTGGAGCAGCACCGTCACCGGCATCGCCGTGAACACCGTGGACGCCATGCCCAGCACCACGCCCGCCAGCAGCGCCACGGAGAAGTCGGCCAGCGAGTCACCGCCCAGGAACGCCAGCGCCAGCAGAACGAACAGCGCCCCCATTCCGGTGTTCACGGTGCGCGGCAGCGTCTGCGCCACCGCCCGGTCCCCGAGCGCGGCCCAGCTCAACGAGGAGCCCGTGCGCCGCAGTTCACGCAGCCGGTCCAGGACCACCACCGTGTCGTTGACGGAGTAGCCGACCACGGTCAGCAGCGCGGCCAGGAAGACGCTGTCCACCGGCTTGCCGAGCCACGCGAACAGGCCCACGACCAGCAGGACGTCCTGCACCATCGCCACCACCGCCGACGCGGCGAAAGTCCACCGGAACCGCACGCTCAGATAGAGGAGCTGGGCCGCGACGGCGACCCCGAGGGCGATCAGCGCATGGGTCCGCAGCTCGCTGCCGAGGCTCGGCCCGACGAGGTCGTCCCGCTCGGCGGTCACCTCGCCGCCGTCCGCCGCCAGCGCCTCGCGGATGCGCTGCTGGTCCTCGTCGCCCGTCTCCTTCGTGCGCACGGAGACGTCTCCGTCGTCCGTCGTCTGCACCACGGCCTGGGGGAAGCCGGCGTCGACGACGGCCGCGCGGGCCGTGTCCGCGTCGAGCGGGCGCTCGGTCGCGTACTGCACCGCCCGGCCCCCGGTGAACTCGACGCCGAAGTCCAGCCCGCGCACCCCGATCCCGGCGAAGGCGACCAGGAGCAGGCCCGCACAGACGCCCAGCCAGCGCCGCCGGTGCCGCATCAGCCGGAGCGGCCGGCGGGTCAGCCGGGCCCGCAGCCGGCCGGTGCCCGCGATCCCCGTCACCGCCGGCCGGCGGGCCACCGTCTTCCGGCCCACCGCCCACTCGGCCAGCAGCCTGGTGATCACCATGGCCGACACCATCGAGGCGACCACACCGATGGCGAGGGTCACCCCGAAGCCCTTCACCGGCCCGGTCGCGAAGGCGAACAGCAGCCCGGCCGCGATCAGGGTGGTGATGTTGGAGTCCGCCACCGCGCTCCACGCCCGCGAGAACCCGGTCCGCAGCGACCGGCGCAGATCCCGTACCGGCGCACGTGTCCGGGTGCCGGGCTTGGTGTACTCCTCCCGTGCCCGTTCGAAGACGAGGACGTTGGCGTCCACGGCGATCCCGATGGCGAGTACGAAACCGGCGAGGCCCGGCAGGGTGAGGGTGGCGCCGAGCGCGACCACCGCCGCGTAGGAGATCAGTCCGTACAGCGCGAGGGCGACGGTGGCGAGGAAGCCGAGGAGCCGGTACACGGCGATGATGAACACCCCGGTGCACATCAGCCCGATGACGGCGGCCAGCGCGCTCGCCCGGATCGCCTCGGCGCCCAGCGTCGGCCCCACCGTGCTCTGCTCGACGGCCGTCACCGGCACGGGCAGCGCACCGCCCTTGACCAGGGCCGCGAGTTCACGCGCCTCCTCGGCGGTGAAGTCGCCCGTGATCTGGGCCGAGCCGCCGGTGATCCCCGCGCCGCACGGCACGCCGCTCTGCATCCCGGGCGCGGAGACGATTTGGTCGTCCAGCACGATCGCCACCCGGCGGGCCGGATCGCCCGGGGCCGCGCAGGCCGCCTTGCCCGTCACCTCGGCCCAGCGGTCGCCGCCCTTGCCGCGGAAGGACAGGTCGATCCGCCAGCCGCCGGTCTGCGGGTCCAGGACGGCAGCCGCGTCGTCCACGCCCTCCCCGGTGAGGGCGGGCGGGCCGAGCCGGAGGAAGGCGCCGGGCGCGTCGGGGTCGGGCAGCACCCGTGCGCCGCCCGGCTGCGCCCCGCCGCCCGGTTCCGCCGCGGCCCCGGTGACCGGGTGGAAGGTCAGCTGCGCGGTGCGGCCGATGACCTCGGCCGCCTCCCGGGGGTCCTGGACCCCGGGCAGTTCGACGACGATCCGGCGCTCCCCGGACCGGGCGAGCGAGGGCTCGGCGACGCCCAGTCCGTCGACCCGGCGGCGCAGCACCTCCAGTGCCCGGTCGGTGGCCGCCGCGTCGGCGCGGACGGTGGGCGAGTCCTGGGCCTCCAGGACGATACGGGTGCCGCCGCGCAGATCGAGTCCGAGGCGGGCGGGGGTGGTCAGGGCGACGTAGAGGGAGACGCCGACGACGGCGAGCGCGAGCAGCGCACGCCACCAGGTGGCACGGCGGCTCGGCCCGCGGGAGGCGGGCGGGTGGGGCTTGGGCGACATGGACGGACTCCACAAGGGGTCCCCGGCCGGGGCACGCGTGGTCGCGCACCCGGCGGCCGGGGAGGCGGACACAGGACGGGGCGCCGGACCGCCGCAGAAGCGGCGCGGCGCGCGGGAAGGCCGCGCCCGCTCCCGGGACGGGATCCCGGGTACGCGGCACGCGGTCGCGTCAGCCGTGTCGTGCGGAGGGAGGTCCCCGGGGATGCCCGGGGCCGTGCGAGGCGTGCGGCGGGGCGCGTTCGCCGGAGCCGTCCGCGCGGAGGGTGCCGCGCAGCGGCGGGGGCGCGGTGTACGCGGCGCCGGCCACCGCGGACGGAGCCGCGGGCAGCCGTACGGAGTGCTCGGCGGGCGTGGTCCGCTGCACGGCGGCGTCGGAGCCGCCCCGCTCGGGCAGGCGCGCCTGCGGGGCCTGACCGGTACCGCGCCCGGACGGTGACGCGGCCGGACCGTGCGCCGGCGCCGCGGCGGGCGGGGCGGCCGGGGGAGCGCCGGCGACGGCCGGGGCGCTGCCGAGCAGGACGATCAGAAGCGACCAGAGGCCGAGGAGTACGGACGGCAGAGGGCCGGTCCCGGCGGTGCGCCGCGCCCAGCGGTTCATCCGCGCCGCCCCCTTCCCGCCCCTGCCGGCCGGACACCCGGTTCACGGCCCGGCGCCCATGACGAACCCTCAGCGTAGGCCACCCCCGGTGCCCGCCGGCTCCGGGCCCTGCCGGGGGACGTTCCGCCCGGACAGAGGGATGCCCCGGCCGGGAAGGGGGAGCCCGGCCGGGGCGGCGAGGGACGCGCGGAGAGTCAGCTCTTCTTCGGGCACTCCTTCCAGGCCAGGTGGTAGACGGTGCTGATGTCACCGTCCGTCGAGTCCATGGTCATGTAGCTGGTGGTCGAGGGGTGCGAGGTGCCCGCGTTGACGCGGATCTCCGTGTTGATGTTGAAGTTCCGCTGCACACCGCAGGGCGCCCACACGAGCTGGGCCCAGTCGGTCTCGTCGGTGGCCTGCCAGTTGTCCTCGTACGGCCCGCGGAACGTATGGGTCCGGGATTCGGTGTTCGGGGAGCCCTGGAAGTAGTACGAGGCCTTCTCGGTGCTGGACGCGCCGGGCTGGAGGGAGGCGTAGCCGCGGTAGTCCGCGCTCGCGATGGCGTAGGTGAATCCGCCGGGGACGTGCACGAGCAGGCTGAGCTGGCAGTTCTTGCGGGCGGCCGTGGGCGGCGCGCCGCCGCCGACCTGGGCGAGGTAGTCGCTGTAGGTCACCGTGAAGGCGGTGTTGTCCTCGGAGACCGCCACGGCCGCGGTGCCCAGGGGGCACCCGGAGCCGTTCACCGTGGCGATGTCGATGACGATCTTGTCGGGCGGGGGGTCGGGGATCGTCGGACCCGCCTGGGCCGGCAGGGCCGAGAAGAACAGAGCGGCGACCGCTCCGCCCACCAGTAACGGGGCTCTCATGCTTCTCCCATTCCGTTGCCTCGGGTGCCCGGGGCGGAAGTCGCCCCGGGCCGGGGGGTGCGACCGCCTCAGGGGTGCGGGGGCGGCCGTCGCGGACCGCGTGGCACGGTCCGCGGGGGACCGGTGCACGGGCTCGAACGGGTGATGCGCCCGGACACGGTGGCGCTGTCGATGGTTGAATGGTCAGGGACATGACACTCACCGCGCCGGATCCTCCCGTCGGAGTGGACCGGGAGTGCTCGAATGCTAGGAACCGGCGGCATCCGCGCACCAGGGCGCGACCCGGCCAATGACGGGGCCCCGGGCGCCCGGACTTTGGCGGGGATCGGTCATTGCGGCCGCCGCGTGCGGTCGGGCCGCCGCCGCTCCTGCGCCGCCGGCCCCGGAGCGGCGGGACGGCCCGCCCGGCCCGCCGCCGCTCAGACCAGCAGGCGCAGCGCCGTCGCGCAGAGGCCGAAGCGCACCGTCTGCCCCCAGGTCACCTCCAGCGCGTCGCTCTCCATCCCGTCGCCGAACACCACCAGCCGGTCGCTCTCCACGGTGACCCGCAGGCGCTCGGCTCCCGCGAGTGAGCCCGCGACCCGGGTGGCCCCGGTCGTGGGGGACGGCCACGCCTCGCGCACGAACCAGACCAGCCGGCGCTCGGCGGGCCCGGGCAGCGCCGGAGCGCCGCCGCGTTCCCGCCACAGCGAGCGCAGCCAGCCCGTGGCGCCCGTGCCCGTCCCGACCAGGACCCCGGAGGACGCCTGGGCCTCGTCCCCTTCCGCGTCCGTGTCCTCCTTCCCGGCCTGCGTCGCGTCCCCGCCCCGGCTCATCTCCCGGGCCGTGGTCCGCGCCGCGCCGGCGTCCGGGCCGATGCGGTAGCGCGCGGACTGGTGGCCCGGCCTGCCGAGGTAGATCTCGTTGAGGGCCACCAGCCGCTGGGTGTCGTCCGTGACCGCCTCCACCATCGCCAGGTCCTCGGTCCGGGCACCGGCGGTGACCGCCGCCGTCAGCAGCCGGGCCGCGTCACGCACCCGGTGCCGCACCAGCACCCCCGGATTCCGGCCGGGTTCCGGATCGATGCCCACGACCGGCTGCCCGGTCAGGTACTTGGCCGCGTTGGCGACGAGACCGTCCTGCCCCACCACGATCACCACGTCCTCCGGGGCGAACAGGAAGCGGTCGAGACCGGCCCGTTCGACCCGGGCCCGGCGCCACGCGAGCGGGATCGCGGCGGCCGCGTCCGCCACCGCCTGCCGCACCCGGTGGTGGCGCTCGGCCACCTCCCGGATCTCACGGCCGCGGCTCGCGAGGAAGAACTCCGCCTGCCCGTGGGTGCCGTGCCGGGCCAGCAGCTCCTCGTACTCGGTGGTGCGGTGGACCAGGACGGCCCGGGGCGCGAGGCTCACGGCCGCGCCGTCCGTCCGTGTCCCGCCTCGCCCGCGCCGCCGCTGCCCGCGAGGCCGCCGCCGTCCGCCGCGCCCAGCTTCGCGAGCAGCCCCGTGAGCACGTCCGGGGAGAGCGTGAGGCTGTCGACCCGCGGCAGGTTCTCCGCGAGCCGGGTGACCGCGAGGGCGTGCAGCGTCGACGCGTCGACCGCCGCGTGCACCCGCAGCCACGCCGCCTGGGCCTCGGCGCGCGCCGCGCCGGTCTGCTGGGCGGCCTCGGCCTCGGCGCGGGCCAGCCGCACGGTCCGCGTGGCCTCCGCCTGCGCCCGGACGCCGTCCGCCGCCGCGGCCTCCTCCGCCTGGCGGCGCGCGTTGGCCCCGTTCTGCTCGACCAACTGCTCCTCGCGCCGGGCCAGTTCGATCCTGCTGGCGAGTTCGTTCTCGGCGATGGCGCGTTCGCGTTCCACGGCGACGGCCCGGCGCTCGTAGGTGGCGCGGTCGGCCTCCTGCTGGATCCGCTCGCGCGCCGGGGTGCGCAACGCGCGCTCCACCTCCGGTTCGGGGCGGACGGCGACCACCCGGACGGCGACCACCTCGATGCCCGTCGCGGGCAGCCGGGGTTCCGCCGCGAGCCCCTGCCCGACCCGCTCGCGCAGCACCGCCACCCCGTCCGCGAGGGCCGAGGCGAGCGGCGTGCCCGCGAGGACGTCGAGCGCGTGCTGCTGGGCGGTCTCGGTGAGCAGCGTCGCGATCTGCTCCAGCGGCGCGCCCCGCCAGGCGCCCGAGTCCGGGTCGATGGAGAAGTCCAGGCGCGCGGCGGCCGTCTCCGGGTCGTGGATCCGGTACGTCACCGTGGCCTGGACGCCGACGTCCTGGAAGTCCGAGGTCCGGGCGTGGAACGAGACCGAGAGCTCCCGGTCGTCCACCGGCACCTCCGACAGGGCGGCGGTCAGCGGGCGGAACCAGAAGCTCAGCCCCGGACCGTCGTGGACGAGGCGCCCACGGCGGTGGTGCCGGATGTGTGCGGTGGGCGCGGCGCGCAGATGGCGCCAGCCGAAGCGGGTGGTGATGTCGGCCATGGAAGGACTCCCTTTTCGTCGTCGTGACGATATCGAGGGAAGCCTCTTGTCGTCAACAGGACGAGATGTGGGTCCGGTGCTGCTTCTCCCGCCCGGTCCGGTGCTGTCCTTCGCGCCCGGCCGGACACCCGTGGGGACTAGGCTGGGCCCGGTGTTCACCCCACAGGGCCCCACGTTCGGAGAGCTCGCCGTGCAGGCTCTCTCCTCCACCCGGCGCGGCTACGACCTCCTCGCGCCCAAGTTCGACGCCACCCCGTTCCGGACGCCGGACGCGGTCCTCGATCCGGTGACCGAGGCGCTGCGCCCCTACGGCCCGTTCGCCCGGGGACTGGACGTCTGCTGCGGCACGGGAGCGGGGGTCCGCGTCCTCGGCGAGCTGTGCGGGGAACGTGTGACCGGTGTCGACTTCAGCGCCGGGATGCTCGCCCGGGCCCGGGAGCGGGCCGCCGCGGACCCGGAGGGAGCCGGTCCCGCCCGCACGGGCCCCGCGCCCCGCCTCGACTGGGTCCAGGCGGACGCGCGCGCCCTGCCCTTCCGGGAGGTGTTCGACCTCGCCGTGAGCTTCGGCGCGTTCGGGCACTTCCTGCCCGCCGAACGCCCGGCCCTCTTCGCCCAGGTGTACGCGGCGCTGCGCCCCGGCGGCCGGTTCGCCTTCCCGGTCCTGGCCCCGCCCGGCCCCCGGACCCGGCTCTACTGGACGCTGTTCGGCTTCGATGCCGCGATGCGCGTTCGGAACGCGCTCTGGCGGCCGAAGTTCATCATGTACTACCGGACCTTCCCGCTCTCCGGGGTCCTCGCCGACCTGGAGCGCACGGGCTTCACCGTCGCTCTCGTGCCCCTGCCCGGCCTCGGCAGCCTGCCGGACGGCTCCCCGCGCGCCCGCCTCCTCGTCGCGCGGCGCGACTGACCCCGGCACGGAAGCGGCCCGGGCGGTCGCGGGATCGGCCGGGGCGGTCTGACAGGATCGCGGCCAGGGCCGACGATCACGGGGGCGAGGCACGGATGAGCGACACCGGGGACACGGACGCGGGGACTGCCGGCGCGGGCGACGCCGGCCAGGGCGGTGCCGCCGACCCCGGCGCGGGCAAGGCCGGCCAGGGCGGTGCCGGGACAGGCGGTGCCGCGACGGACGGTGCCGGAGCGAACGGTGCTGCGGCGCGCGGTGCCGCCGACGCCGTCGAGGGCGACGCCGTCGACGGCGACGCCGGAGCCCGTGGCACCGGGGCGGCCGACCCCCGCCAGGCCGGCCCCCGCCCGGCCGAGGCGCCCGATGCCACCAGCCGCGACGCCGCCGGCACCGCCCCCGGCCCCGGCCCCCGTGCCGCGGCGGCCCGCCCGGCCGCCCCGCGCCGCGGCCGCGTCACCGCCGCCTGCGCGGCCCTCCTCGCGCTCCTGCTCGCCGGCCACGGCCTCGTCCCCAACGCGGGCCCCCGGCTGGGCAGTCTGCTGGAGACCTTCCTGCCCTGGCTCGGCCTCGCCGTCCCCGTCCTGCTCCTCGTCGCCCTGCTGCGCCGCAGCGCCCTCGCCGCGGCCGCCACCGCCCTGCCCGCCGCCGCGTGGCTCGTCCTGTTCGGCCCGCTGCTCCTGCCCGCGAGCGGTGGGAAGCCGGACCTGGTCGCCGTGCAGCACAACGTCAGCGATGTGAACCCCGACCCGGCCGCCACCGCACGCGCCCTCGCCGACGCCGGCCCCCAGCTCATCGCCCTGGAGGAGGTGACCCCACCGGCCCTGCCCGCCTACCGCCGTACGCTCGCACCCGACTACCCGCACCACGCCGTCGTCGGCACCGTCGGCCTCTGGTCGGTGCACCCGCTGACGGAGGTGCGGCCCGTCGACATCCGGCCGTCCGGCATCGGACCGGGCTGGAACCGGGGCCTGCGCGCCACCCTCCGGGCGCCCGGCGGCGACATCGCCGTCTACGTCGCCCATCTGCCCTCGCTGCGCCTCGGCCCCGGCGGTATGAGCTCCGGTCCCCGGGACGAGAGCGCGAGGCTGCTCGGCGCGGCACTCGCCGAGGAGAGGGCCGGGACGGTGATCCTGCTCGGCGACCTCAACGGCACTCTGGACGACCGGGGGCTCGACCCGCTCACCTCAGGTCTCGGCGTCGACGGCCCCGGCATGGCGTTCAGCTGGCCCGCGTCCTTCCCCATCGCGCGGATCGACCAGATCCTGGCCCGCGGCGCGACCGTCACCTCCGTCCGCACGCTGCCCCGCACCGGCAGCGACCATCTGCCGGTCGTCGCGGACATCCGCCGCTGAGCCCCCGGCGCTCCGGCGGGCGGGTGCCCGCTCCCGCCCGTACACCGCCGCCGTCAGCGCCAGCCCCAGCACCCCGCCGAGGAGTTGTGCCGCGACGAAGCCGGGCAGCGACACCGGAGCGATGCCCGCGAAGGAGTCGGAGAGCGATCTGCCCAGTGCCGCGGCCGGGTTGGCGAACGAGCCCGAGGACGTGAACCAGATCGCCGCCGCCAGATAGGCCGCGACCGCCGGCGCCGTCCACCTCGCCCGCCCGGTCCGCCGCAGACCGGCGATCAGCAGCACCAGCCCCGCCGTGGCCACGGTCTCCCCGACCAGCAGATGACCCTCCGAGCGGACCTGCCGCGACCAGATACCCGGCGCGCGGCCGAACATGAGGTCCGCGAGCAGGGCCCCGGCCACGGCTCCCGCGACCTGCGCCACCACGTACCACGGCACCCAGCCTCCGGTGCCCGCCACCCCGGAGCCGGAGACGGAGAGGGAGCCGGAGACGGAACGCCGTCGCCCGGACCACCAGGCCGCCAGGGTCACCACGGGATTGAGGTGGCCGCCCGAGACCGGTCCGAGCAGGGCGACCAGCAGCCCGAGCCCGATCGCCGAGGCCAGCGTGTTCGCCAGCAGTGCCACCCCCGGGTCGGCGCTCAGGGCCTCCGCGCGGATTCCGGAGCCCACCACCACCGTGACGAGCGCCGCCGTGCCCATGAACTCCGCCACCGCACGCCGCCCGAGACCGGGCTCCCCGGCGGCGGCCGTCCCCTCCGGTGCCGCCGCCACCCCACCCACGCAATCCGTCATACGGAAAATATATTCCGAGAAACGAAAAATGGGGAGGCCGCGCCGCCGTTCCGGCAAAAGAGGCCGAGCGCCCCGCCCGCGCCGACGGGAACCGGCGGCTCCCGGCTGAACATCCCGCCCCCGCCCCCCGTACTGCTCCTCGACCGTCGTCCCGCAGGAGGTCCGCCCCGTGAAGCACCGAGTCGCCGCAGTCCTCGCGGCCACCGCCGCCGTGCCCGCCCTCCTCCTCGCCCCTGCCGCGGGCCCCGCCGCCGCGCACGGCGCCCCCACCGATCCCGTCAGCCGCGCCGCCGCCTGCGGCGCGGGCGGCCCCGACCTGCGCGCCACGGCCGCCTGCCGGGCCGCCGTCGACGCCAACGGGGGAGTGGAGTTCCGCGCCTGGGACAACATCCGCGTCGCCGGAGTGGCCGGGCGCGACCGCCGGGTGATTCCCGACGGACAGCTGTGCAGTGCCGGGCTCGACGCCTACCGCGGGCTCGACCTCGCCCGCCGGGACTGGCCCGCCACACCCCTGGAGGCGGGCGGCGAACTCACCATGGCCTACCGCTCCACCATCCCGCACCGGGGCGCCTTCGCCGTCCACATCACCCGCCCCGGGTACGACCCCCGCACCCCGCTGCGCTGGTCCGACCTGGTGGCGCGGCCCCTGGTCACCGTGCGGGACCCGGCCCTCGTCCGGGGTGCGTACCGCTTCGGCGTCCGCCTGCCCGAGGGCCTGACGGGACGCCATGTCATGTACACGATCTGGCGCAACTCGGACACCCCCGACACGTACTACTCCTGCTCGGACGTGATCCTCACCCCGGGCGACGGTGACGCCCCCGGCGGCGACGGGTCCGGTGCCGGCGCCCCCTCCCGCCCCGCCGAGCCGCCCGCGAGCGCCGAGCCGCCCCCCGTCCCGCTCCCTTCGCCGGGTCCCTCCGAGTCCGAGTCCGAGCCGCCGCCCGCGCCGACCCCGGAAGCGTCCGGCGACGGGGAGGCCGCCGCCCCGCCCGTCGGCAACGCGGCCGCCCCCGCGCCCCGGCCCGCACCCGCCTCCGCCGGACGGGACATCGACGACAGCGTCGGCATCGTCGCCGGGGGAGTGGCGGGCGCCCTCGCCCTCGCGGCCCTCTGCGCGGCGGTCCTGCTGCGCAGGCGCGAAGCCTGACGCTGGGATGCCGTCCCGCCGACGCGCCGCAGGCACGCCGTTCCCGCCGACCGGACCGCCCCCGCCGCACCATGGAGGCAACCTCGACGGACCGACGGCCCTCTTCCCTCCATGCAACGGGCAGCGCCGCCGCGCGGCCCGCCGGCAGCACCACAGCGCATGGAGAGAGATGACAACGGTCCCAGCTCCGGTCGTCACGTCGGTCGTCGTGCCGTGCTTCAACGAGAGCGAGGTCGTCGAGGAGTTCCACCGGACCCTCGTCGCCGCTCTGGAGCCGACCGGGACGAGCTTCGAGATCTGCTACGTCGACGACGGCAGCGCCGACCGGACGCGCCTGCTCCTCAAGGGCATCGCCGCGGCCGACCCCCGCGTCCGCTACACCTCCTTCAGCCGGAACTTCGGCAAGGAGGCGGCGATGCTCGCCGGACTGCGCATGTCCCACGGGGACGTGGTCGTCCTGATGGACGCGGACCTCCAGCACCCGCCCGAGCTGATCCCGAGGATGCTCGAACTGCACCGCCACGGCTACGACCAGGTCGTCGCCCGCCGTGACCGCACCGGCGAGGGCGCCGTGCGCTCCGCGCTCAGCCGCGCCTACTACCGCCTGGTCCGGCGCTGCATGGACGTCGAAGTCGTCGACGGCGCGGGCGACTTCCGCCTCCTGTCGCGGCGCGCCGTCGGAGCGGTGCTGGCGATGCCCGAGACCAACCGGTTCTCCAAGGGGCTGTTCTCGTGGATCGGCTTCGACACCGTGAGCTTCGACTACACCAACGTCGATCGGGCGGCGGGCCGGTCGAAGTGGGGCGGCCGGCGGCTGCTCAACTACGGCATCGACGGGCTGCTCTCCTTCAACAGCCGCCCCCTGCGGCTCGCCATCCACACCGGCCTGTGGCTGCTGGTCTCCGCCCTCGCCTACGCGCTGTGGATCGTGTCCAGCGCCCTGCTGTTCGGCGTCGGAACCCCCGGCTACGCCACCCTGATCACCGCCGTCGTCGGCCTCGGCGGCATCCAGCTCGCGACCCTGGGCGTCATCGGGGAGTACGTGGGCCGTATCTACCACGAGTCCAAGCGCCGCCCGCACTACGTGATCCGGGAGACCGGCGGCGCGGGCCGGCCGGGGACCGAGTCCGCGGCCGGCCCCGAGTCCGCGGCCGTTCCCGAGCTCGCCGCGCGTGCGGCCGCCTGGAGCCGCTGACGGGCCGTCCGCCGGTGCTCCCGGCCGCTGTGCGAAGGTGGCCGCCATGCAGATCAACCGCAGCGAATGGGCCGTCCACGGGCACCGTTCCGTCTACACGAGCCCCTGGGTGTCGCTCGACCTCGTCGACGTCGAGCCCCCCGGCCGGGCCCGCTACGAGCACCACCTGGTGAAGGTGTCGCCGGTGGTCGCCGTCGTCCTCCTCGACGACGGCGACGGCGGTGGCAGCGACGGTGGCGGCGGCGACGACGGCGGCCCGAACGTGCTCCTGATGTGGCGCCACCGCTTCGCCACCGGCTCCTGGTCCTGGGAGATCCCCAGCGGCATCGTGGAACCGGGCGAGGCCCCCGAGGCGGCCGCCCTGCGCGAGGTCCTGGAGGAGACCGGCTACGCCGTCGCCCCGGACCGGCTCACGCCCCTCGCGTACATCGAGCCCATCAGCGGGATGTGCGACGCCGTCCACCACCTCTATCTGGCCCGCTCCGCCCGCCGCGTCGCCGACCCGGTCGACACCCACGAGGCGGACCGCATCGAATGGGTGCCCCTGGACCGCGTCCAGTCCCTCATCGACTCCCGGCAGATCGTGACCGGCGTGGCCCTGACGGGACTGCTCCAACTCCTCGCGCGCGCAACGGGGTAGGGCCCGGCACGCGCCGGACACCAGGAGCTGACCGCCCCCTCACCGTGCCGGGCGCGTCACGGCAGGGTGCGCGAGTACGTCACCCGGTCCAGGTGGTAGTAGTCGGCCACGCACTGCGCGGGCCACGTCCGGCGCCCCTGGTCGGCGAACGGCTCCAGCATCCGCCCCACCGACAGCGGGGTGTAGGGCAGTTGACGCGCCCCCGCCGCCGCGCCCTCGCGCAGGAACCGGTCCTGGCGGTCCCAGCGCTCGGCCCGGACCCGCATGTCCTGCCCCAGGGACACCAGCGGCACGGCGAGTGCGAGGACCGTCACCGCGCACACCGCCCCGGCCAGCACGGCCGCGGGCCGGAACGGCAGACGGGCACCCGCCGCCCGCTCCCGCAGGGCCCGCCCCGCGAACGCGCCCGCCGCCGTCAGCAGGACGACGAACAGCAGCAGATAGTCGTTCCAGGTGCGGTGCGCCGTCACCACCTGCGCGCCGAACACCGGATACGTGATCACCGTGCACAGGAAGCCGCTCACCAGGAACGCCGCCGCGCCGATCCCCAGCAGCGGCCCCGGGCGCACCGGCCGCGGCACCGGGGAGGCTGCCGCGTCCGGCGTCCGCCGTGCCACCAGCCCCAGCAGCACACCCGCGGCCACCGCCCCGGCGTACTGCCAGGACGTCAGCACGGTCGCCAGGATCTCCACGTACCCCCGCAGCGAGCCCGTCAGCGAGTCCGGCGCGAGCATGGACACACTCTGCGCGCCGTACCGCTCCCGCCGGTTGCGCGAGCCCGGCGACAGCACCAGCATCAGCGTCCCCGCCGCGATCCCGGCCATGCCCGTGAGCGCCCACACCCGGACGTACCGCCCGGCCCGCGCCACCGCCGCCCGCCCCGCGCACAGCACCACCGCCGACAGCACCACCAGCGAGACGACCGACGCCTCCTCCGAGAGCGTCCCCAGGAACACCCCCGCCACCGCGGCCAGGACGAGAGCCGCCACCCGGCCGCGCCGGCCCGCGCGGCCCGCGCGGACGCCGAGCAAGGGCAGCACCGCCGCCAGCGCCAGCACCGGCGCCAGGGTGTGCGACACCGAAGCGGCCGGCCAGTAGAAGGTCTTGTACGTGTTGGGCGTGGCGAACAGGAACACCGCCGTCACCATCGACGCGACCAGCAGCGGCACCCCGCGCGGCGCGGACAGGCCCGCCCGGCGCAGCACCGACACGGCCACCGCCCACAGCAGTACGAGCATCAGCACACCGCTGACCGGCCCGTACCACTGGTGCCCGGCGACCGGGAACTTCGTGTAGAGGCCCACCAGCAGGCCGTTGGCCAGCCGGCCGTTGTCCGTGAACCAGAACTTCCCCACCAGCCCGGCGATCCCGTCGTCGCGCACCACCGGGATGAAGCACCACTCGTCGGCGCTGGGCCGGACGTGGCGTCCGTACCAGGAGGCCAGGGCCAGCAGCGCCAGCGGCAGGGCGGCCAGGGCGAGCGGCCACCGGCGCGCCCATCGGGCCGGCAGGGGGCCGGGCCGCCGCTTCGGGGCGTCGTCGCCGCCCCCCTCGTCCGCGACGGTGACGCTCGATGCGTCGGCGGCCATGTCACCACTGCCTTTCGGGATGTCCGGCATCGCGGACCTGCGCGGCCCGGGCCCGGACCTTCGGTACGGCACCGAAGAGGCGGATCCCCGGCGCGCCGTTCCATTCTGGTCCCGTGGCGATCATCACCGTGGCGCGACAGGCCGTGCCCGCGCGCACCCGCGCACCCGGGACCATGGCCTCAAGGCCCGGCAGCGGCTCTCCGCCCGCTCCGGCGTCGCCGCCGTGGCGGCGGCGGTGACGGGTCACGAGGCGAGGGTGGCGGCCCTGACGGCGGCCGGCCCGTAGCGGGCGCGGGCGCGGTCGGCGGCGGCTTCGAGGTGGCGGGCGCGGTCGTCGGTGGGATCGAGGAGGAGCTGCCGGGCCGTCTCTGCCGCAGGGCGGAGGCCGGTCGCGCGGAGGGTGAGGGCGCGGACGCGGGCGCGTTGGAGGCCGAGGGCCTCGTGGAGGGCGTAGGCGGTGGCGGTGAGGGCGGGGGTGTGGGCGGTGGCTTCGGGGAGAGTCCTGTGGCGTGCGGTGGTGGTGCGGTCGGCGTAGCGGACGGTGAGGGTGAGGGCTCCGGCGGCCTGCTCACGGCTGCGGAGCTGGTGACCGAGGTGGTGGGTGAGGCCGAGCAGGGCGGCGCGCTGCCGGTGGGGGTCGAGTTCGTCGTGGTCGAAGTGGTGCTCGGCGGTCGCGGACTGCGGGACGGGGGTGGGGGTGACGGTCCGGGGGTCGTGGCCGCGGGCGCGGTCGTGGGCGAGGCGTGCGGGGGCGGTGCCGAGGATGCGGTGGAGGGTGGGCAGGGGGGTGGCGGTGATGTCGCCGGCGGTGTGGATGCCGTAGCGGGTCAGTGCGCGGACGCGGGCGGGGCCGATGCCGGGCAGGACGGCGACGGGCTGGTGCCGGAGGAACTCCTCGACCTCGCCCGTGCTGACGGTGCGGGCGGTGTGGGGCGGGGCGGTGGCGGCGGCGACTTCGGCGACCGTGCGCGTCGGCCCGGCTCCGGCGGTGCTGTGCGTGGCGTGGAGGGCGAGCAGGCGCAGCCGGATCAGGGTGATCAGGTCGGCCGGGGTGCGCTGCCAGTAGCGCAGGGCGCCGGTGAGGTCGGCGTCGGCGGACCAGGTCCCGGGGTGGGGTTCGACGCGGGCGGTGACGGTGTCGAGGACGGCGAGCAGGTCGGTGTAGCGGGTGGCGGGGTCGGTCGGGTGGAAGTGGATGCGCAGCAGCACCCGCTGGCGCTCCGTCGCCTGGCCCGGGGCGGGAGTGGTCATCCGGCGCTCCCGGGGCTGGTGTGGCCGAGGCGGCGCAGGTCGGCGGAGCGGGTGCCGGGGGCCCGGAGGTCGGCCCAGGGGTGGAGCCGGGCGCCGGTGGTGCCGTCCGTGACGGTGCGGCCGGCCCCGGCGGGGGTGGGGGCGGGGGTGGTGCGGCCGAGGAGGTCGAGGACGGCCTGCGGGCCGTGGGTCGCGCGGGTGGCGGAGAGGGCGTCCAGGTCCCAGGCCATCTGCCCGACGACGGTCCGCCGCGGCCCGCGGGCCTCCACCGTTCCCCGCACGAGGAGGAGCCCGTGGTGGAACACCGTGTGGGCGCACGCGGGGTGGGAGTCCTCGAAGAAGGCGACGTCGACGAGGCCGGTGCCGTCCTCCAGGGTGACGAAGATGACGCGCTTCCCCGAGGCGATGGGCGGGGTCTGGGTGGAGGCGCGCACCCCGGCGACGAGGACGCGCTGTCCGGGGTGGAGGGCGGCCAGGCGGGTGGCGGTGGTGGCGCCGATCTCGGCGAGGAGGCGGTGGTGGTCCTCCATGAGGTGCCGGGTGACGTCGATGCCGAGGGTGTCGACCTCGGCGGCCAGGCGCTCACGGGCGGTCAGCTCCCGCAGACCGGCCGCACCGGCGACGACGGGTGTCCCGTCGTCCAGGGGGAGCTGACCCGGGGAGGGCCGGGTGCGGCTCTGGCGGTGGAGTTCGGCGGCCTGGAGGAGGAGGTCGCGGCGGGACGCCTCGCCGGCGTGCCGGTCGAGGGCGCCGATGCGGATCAGCCGCTCGGCGGTCGGCAGGGCCGGGCGGGCGCGGTGCCACAGATCCTGGAGGCCGGTGTACGGCTGCCCGGCGGCGATCCGGGCGACTTCCTCCTCGCTGATCCCCTTCACCGAGGACAGCGAGATCCGCACCCCCCAGCCGGTCCCGGTCTCCTCCACCGTGTAGGCGGGGCGGGAGCGGTCGACGTCGACCGCGAGGACGGGCACGCCGTGGCGGCGGGCGTCGGCGACGATCACCCGCCGGGGCCACATCCCCGGGTCGTGCTCCAGAAGCCCCGCGTACAGGGCCGCCGGATGGTGGGCCTTCAGCCACGCGGACTGGAGGGCGGGCACTGCGAAGGCCACCGCATGGGCCCGGCAGAACCCGTACGCCCCGAAGCTGCTGACGGTGTCCCAGACCTCGTCGAGGACCGCCGGGGTGTAGCCGCGCCCGCCCGCCGCCTTCCGGAACCAGGCTTCGATCCTCGGCAGGCGTTTGGGGTCGGCGAGAGCACGGCGGGCGATCTCGCCGAGCGCCTTGTCGCAGCCGGTCATCACCGAGAGGATCTCGATGACCTGCTCGTGCCAGATCGTCACCCCGTACGTGTCCGCGAGGACGGGCTCCAGGTCGGGGTGCGCGAACGCGGGGGTGGCCCCGTGCCGGGCGGCGATGAACCGGGCGGGCATGCCGCCCTGGACCGGCCCGGGCCGGAACAGGCTGATGTCCGCGACCACGTCGGCCAGGCCGCGCGGCTGGAGCCGGCCGACGAGGTCCTGCTGGCCCGGCGACTCCAGCTGGAACATCCCCACCGTGTCGCTGCGGCGGATCAGGCCGAGGGCGGCCGGGTCCTCCAGGGGGACGTGGTCCGGGCTGTCGAGGTCGAGGAGCCGGCCGGTCGTACGGCGGACCTCCGCCACGGCGTGCGCCATCGCCGACTGCATCCGCACCCCCAGCACGTCCAGCTTGACCAGGCCGAGGGCCTCGACGTCCTCCTTGTCGGCCTGGACCATCGGATACGCCCCGCCCGGGGTGGGCTGCACCGGCAGCCGCCCCAGCAGACCCCGGTCCGAGAGGATCACGCCGCACGGATGCATCGCGTACCCGCGCGGCAGCGCATCGAGCTGCTCCGCCAGCTCCCACAGCGGCCCGAACCGCCCGCCCGCCGACTCCTCCCGCAGACCCGCGAGTTCGGGCAGCTCGGCCAGGGCGCTGGTGATGTCGCAGGCCCGGATGTGCGGAAACGACTTCGCGACCCGGTCCACCACACCCGGCTCCATCCCGAGGGCGAGCCCCGTGTCCCGCAGCGCGTGCCGCGCCCGGTACGTCTCCGGCATCCCGGTGACCGCGACCCGCTCCCGTCCGAACCGGTCGAAGATCATGTCGTAGACCTCCAGACGGCGCGCGGACTCCACGTCCAGGTCGATGTCCGGCAGCGACGCCCGCCGCTCCGACAGGAACCGCTCGAACAGCAGCCTGTGGTCCAACGGGTTGGCGGTCGCGATGCCCAGCACATGGCAGACCATCGACCCCGCCCCCGACCCGCGGGCCGCGACCCGGATCCCCGCCGCCCGCACGTCCGCGACCACCTGCCCCACCGCCAGAAAATACGGGCCGTAGCCGAGCCGGCCGATCACTCCCAGCTCGTCCTCCAGCCGCGCCACCGACCGCCCGTCCCGGTCCAGGCCCCGGGCCGCCATCCCCGCCGCGCACCGCCGCCGCAGCTCCTCCATCGCCCCGCCCGCGCCCCCCGGCGCGCCGACGACCTCCGGCTCGGGGAAGTGCGCCCGTCCGATCCCGAGATCGGCCACCGGGTCGATCACGCACGCCCGCGCCACGGCCGCCGTCTCCGCGAGCAGCCGGGCGGCCCGCCCCGGCCCGGAGCCCGCGGCCGCGCAGATCCGCTCCGCCGCCGCCGTCATCTCCGCCGGCCCTTTCAGCCACCGCTGTCCGCAGTCCAGCCGCCGCCGGTCCACCGGCCGCAGCAGCCGGGCCGCGTCCAGCACGTCCGCCACCCGGTGCTGCGAGCCGTCGGCGTAGCGCACCGCGTTCGACAGCACCGCCGGGACACCTGCCCGGTCCGCCAGCGCGAGGGTCCGCGCGGCCAGCCGCACCGATCCGGGCCCCGTCCCGTCCAGCCCCCAGCACACGACCTCCAGCCGCAGCCGCTCACCCGCCAGCTCCCGCCACGGCCCGAGCAGCCGCTCCGCGACGTCCGGGCGGCCCGCCGCCAGGGCGCGCACCGGCTCCGACACCGGACCGAGCAGCACCACGACGTCCTCGCCCGCGTTCTCGGCGAGGGCCTCCCACGGCGCGGCCGGCACCCCGCCGGTGCGGGCCGCCTCCGTGTGCGCGGCGGACACGATCCGGCACAGGCGCCCCCACCCGCCCCCGCCCCGCGCGAGGAGGACCGCCCGCAGCGGCGCCTGCGCCACGTGCGCCCCGCCGCGGACCGGCGTCCGCCGCCTGGCGGGATCCGGGGCGGGGGAGTGGGCGGTCACCGCGAGGTCGACCCCGAGGACCGGCCGCACCCCGGCCGCCGTCGCGGCCGCCACGAACCGCACCGCGCCGGCGACCGTGTCCCGGTCCGTCAGCGCGACCGTCCCGATCCCCCGCTCCGCCGCCCGGGCGATCAGATCCCGGGGGTGAGAAGCGCCGTAGCGGGCCGAGAACCCGCTGGCCACATGGAGGTGCACACCGTCCGCACGCATACGGCCACCTCCCGCAAACCACCCCTTTCCAGCCACCGTGACCAGATACAAGCCACCATACCGAACAAATATTCGAACAGGTGGGTTCGAGTGACCGCCTCGCGCGCGAAGCGCGCCCGGCGCCCCCCCGCGCCGGCGCCCCCCCGCGCCGGCGCCCCCCCGCGCCGGCGCCCCCCCGCGCCGGCGCCCCCCCCGCGCCGGCGCCCCCCCGCGCCGGCGTCGCGCGAGGCCGGGGTGGAGGGCGCCGGGGCAGGGGGCGCCGGGGAGCCGCGGTGCGGCGGAGCCGGGCAGGTGGCGGCCGGCCCCGGGGCCGGGTGATCAGGGCGGGGGTTCGTGCGTGTGGTGGTGCGGGGTGGTCCCGGGGCCGGGCGCCGGGGCGGTCCCGGAGTCCTGCGGGGGCGGGCCGGTGTGGGGGGTGGTCTCGCCGTCCCGGCCGCGGGTGGCGATCAGGGACCAGCCGATCGAGACGGTGATGGTGGTGACGATGACGCCCAGGGTGAGGGGGATGGGGAGCTTGCCGACGGGAGTCTCGGACAGGATGAGCTTGACGCCGGCGAAGGCGAGCAGGACCGCGAGCCCGTAGTGCAGATAGGCGAAGCGGCGCAGCAGCCCGGCGAGGCAGAAGTACAGGCTGCGCAGGCCGAGGACGGCGAAGGCGTTCGCCGTCCACACCAGGAAGGTGTTGGTGGTGATCGCCAGGATCGCGGCCACGGAGTCCACGGCGAAGATCAGGTCGGTGGCCTCGATCGCGACCAGGGCCACGAACAGCAGGGTCGCCACCCGGCGTCCGTCGATCTTCGTGAAGAAGTCTCCGCCGTGGTACTTCGCGTCGGTGGGGACGACCTTCCTGACGAGGCGGACGACGGGGTTGCGGTCGGGGTGGATCTCCTCGTCCTTGGAGACGGCCATCTTGTAGCCGGTCCAGATCAGGAACGCCCCGAACAGGTACGCGGTCCAGAAGAACACCTGGAGCAGTTCGGCGCCGACGAAGATGAACACCAGCCGGAAGACCAGGGCGCCGATGACACCCCAGAACAGAACCTTGTGCTGGTAGGCGTCGGGTACGGCGAAGAAGGAGAAGACCAGCGCGAAGACGAAGACGTTGTCGATGGACAGCGCCTTCTCGATCAGGTAGCCCGCGTAGTAGGTGGAGGAGACCTCCCCGCCCTGCCACAGCAGCAGGAACAGGCCGAAGGCGAGGCCGATGGCGATCCACACGGCGGACCAGATCGCCGCCTCCTTGAAGCCGATCACGTGGTTGTCGCGGTGGGCGACCAGATCGACGGCGAGCATGACGGCGATCACGAGGGTGACCGCGGCCCACACCCACAGCGGGACGGTGAACGACAGCTCATTCATGGCTGGTCGGCTTCCTGGGGGACGAAGGACGGCGCGGACGCCGCCGGGTGGACGTGCGGGCGGTCCGCGCTCGGACGGACGCCGGGCCCGGTCCCCGCGGCGCACACCGTCCCGAGCGCGGGAGTGACGGCGCGGGCGAGCGGACCACCGCCCACGGCGCGGGCGAGCGGACCACCGCGCAGGCCCGCGGCTTCGACGGGGCTGTGGGCGTCCAGCCCCGTCGGTCCCCGGACCGCGGCGTCCACCACGGCCAGGTCGTCGGGACGGTTGGTCAGCAGGGCGGTCACCGGGCGCGGCAGACGGACCGCCGGGGCCGAGTGGGCGGACATCGCGAGCTCTCTTCCCGTGGGGGCGGAGGGGGATTCCAGGGTGGACTGACCTCCTGATCCCCGTCAAGATTTACGTGAAAATATTTTCGGGTGTATTTTTTCGCGAAACGCTACTGGTGATGCTGCCGGGTTCGTATGCTGAAGGTCATGAGCAACCCCCCCTCCCCGCGCGGTGCCCACTGGACGTTCCTGACCAACCACGCCCGCGTCCTCATCGCCCTCGCCCAGGACCCGGAGGCCCGCCTGCGGGACGTCGCCGGTCTGATCGGCATCACCGAACGTGCCGTGCAGCTGATCGTCGCGGACCTCGAAGCGGCCGGATACCTCACCCGGGAACGCGTCGGCCGCCGCAACCGCTACACCATCGACCCCACCGTCGCCCTGCGTCACCCCAACGAAGCCGACCACCCCGTGGGCGACCTCCTGGCCACCTTCCTGCACCGCGAGGACCCCTCCGTCACCGGACCGGAACACGCCACCCCGTGAGGCATCCGTTTGCCGGGGCGCCGCGCCCCGCGCGGTCCGCTCGCGGGGCCCGGCCGGGAGCCGCGCCCGTTTCCTCCGGCTCCGGCATGCCTGCCCGATCACGGGGCACCCGCTCTCCTGCGTCACCGACCGGACGCTGATCAGGGACCGAGCAGGGAGAGAACATGGCCGGCACCGCGCACCGAGCCGTCACCCGTCCTCGTCACCCGTCGAGGTGGCCGCTCCTGCTCCTGCTGCTCGGCCTGTGCTACGCGGTGGCCGCGGTGGGGGCTGTCGCCGCCGGGGACGCCGGAAGCGTCTACGGGTCGCTGGACCGCCCCGGCTGGGCGCCGCCGTCCTGGCTGTTCGGCCCGGTCTGGACCGTTCTCTACGCGACCATCGCCTTC
Organism: Streptomyces sp. CNT372; assembly: GCF_000377145.1. NCBI lineage: Bacteria > Bacillati > Actinomycetota > Actinomycetes > Kitasatosporales > Streptomycetaceae > Streptomyces > Streptomyces sp. CNT372. Next base: position 182,566 of record NZ_KB897785.1, read on the forward strand.
GCCGCCTGGCTGGCCTGGCGGCGCCGCGCGTTCAAGGACGTAAGGGGTCAGGTCGTGGCATGGGGGGCGCAGCTCGCCTTCAACCTCGCCTGGACCCCGCTCTTCTTCGGCGCGGGGCAGTACGGACTCGCGTTCCTCGACATCTGCCTGCTCCTGGCCGCCCTCGGCACGACCATGCTGCTCTTCCGTCGCGTCGACACCGTCGCGTCCCTCCTCCTCGTGCCCTACGCGGTGTGGACGCTCTACGCGGCTGCTCTCAACCTCGCCGTCTGGCAGCTCAACACCTGACCCGGGCGGGCGCCGGGCCCCGCTGTCGCCGCCGGGCCCGGCTCTCGCCGCCGGGCCTGGCTCAGCAGCTGCTCGGCGTGCCGCTGTAGAGGCTGGAGTCCGGGCGGCCGTCGAGGACGCTGCGCAGGTAGTAGCCGCAGGCCGGACGGTCGGCGAAGTCGTAGGTGTCGCCCGGGCGCAGGCGCCAGATCTTGAAGCCCTCGTATGTCAGTGGTTCGCCGCGCACCGCCCGCTCCGGCTGGTGGTCGGCGAGCACGACGTAGACGTCCTCGCCCGAGACCGACGCCTTTCCGTCCGGGCCGATGTAGAGCGAGCCGCCTTCCTCCACGCCCACGCCCCATGCCTTTCCGTCCGGTGTCAGTCCGTCCTTCACGGCGCGGGCGGTGAAGGCCATCAGGCGTCCCATGCGGTCGCGGGCCACGAAGTGCGAGTCGTTCACCGTGCCGCCGTAGTGCGGCCAGTCGAACATCCCCGTGGTGAACGACATGTAGCGGTTGTAGGGGTCTTCCAGCGCCTCGTCGGAGTAGACGCTGCCGTTGCACGCGTCGTACACCACGGAGGAGTTGATGTGGTGGCCGGCGCTGCCGCCCCCGCTGCCGCCGCCCTTGGCGACCACCGAGCGGACCGAGTCGCGCAGCGCCGTCGACTTCCACGCGGCGTACCTGCACTGGTCGCCACCGGTGAAATAGACGAACTCGGCGTTGCGGACATCGGTGTTGAGGCGGGCGTTGTTCCCGTCCTTCGCGGTGGTCAGGGTCCAGGTCGTGCACGAGTTGACGCCGGCCAGGCTCATGATGTCGTCGCACTCCGGGGTGCCCCCGCCGGCGGCGGCGGAGGCCGCGAGGACGACGACGTCGAGACTTCCGGAGCCGCCGCGAATCGCGTCGACCGCCTTGGCCGCCGTCGCGGGGACGACCGCGCCCGCGCCGTTCATCGTGTGGGCCGGGCCGGACCAGGAGGAGCGGGAGGCGTCCGAGGCGCTGCCCTGCCGGTCGCGGGTCGCGGCGGCATGGGCCGGCTGGGCTGCGAGGACGCTGCCCAGCAGTGCGAGGGAGAGGGCGAGAGGAAGGGTGCCGGCGGTGTGTCTGAACATCGGGCAGCTCCGGTGACGAGGGCGGGCCGGGGGCTCGGAAATGGAAAGTACAGATGAATCGCCATACGGGGAAGATGTAACGTACGGCAGTGTGTCCCTCGTGTGTGAGTGTGCCCGCAAGGACGGGTCACGCCTGCTGACGGCGAGGCTTCGGTCGCTCCGCGCGAACCCCCGGCGCTGAGTAATGCGCGTTACATCTAGGCACTGAAAGGGTGATGCTGTAACTTCCCGGGTGTCAGCCGGCGAGGGCCTCCCCGCACTCCGCCGCAACTGCTGGCTCCATCGAGAGGGATCGACCGTGACAGCCAAGATGCCCCCTTCCCCCGCCGCCCGGCACACGTCGGCGGCTCTCCTCGCCTCCGCCGCGCTGCTCGCGCTGTCCGGCTGCGGCGGTGCCGGGAGCGAGACCGCCGCGAAAACCGCCGCGAAGACCGGCTCCTCCGCGACGAAGACGGTCGCCGGCGTCGAGATCGAGGTCGACGAGAAGCTCCACGCGTCCCTGCCGAGCCGGATCGCCGACGCCGGCGAGGTCCGCGTGGCCACCGACGTGCCCTACGCGCCCTTCGAGATGTTCGTCGAGGAGGGCGGAACCGAGCTGACCGGTCTCGACTACGACCTCGGGCAGGCCCTCGGCGCGAAGCTCGGCGTCGAGTTCGCGTTCACACCGCAGAAGTTCGACGGCATCGTGCCGGCGATGCAGGCCGGCAAGTTCGACGTCGCGATCTCCGCGATGACCGACAGCAAGGAGCGGCAGGCGGTCGTCGACTTCGTCGACTACTCCGAGTCCGGCTCCGGGATCATGGTGAAGAAGGGCAACCCGGAGAAGATCACCACACTGGACGACCTGTGCGGCAAGGCGGTCGCCGTCCAGGCCGCGACCAACCAGCTCGACCTCCTGAAGGCCCATACGAAGAAGTGCCCCGGCGCCGGCATCGACATCAAGACCTTCCCCAAGGACTCCGATGCCCAGCTGGCCCTGCGCTCCGGCAAGGTCGTCGCCGACGTCCTCACCAAACCGGCCGCCGGCTGGACCGCCAAGACCGCCGACGACGGCGGAGCGTTCGAGGTCGTCGACGACCCCGCGGCCGAGGGCGGCTACAACGCCTCCCCGAACGGCATCGCCGTCTCCAAGAAGCTGCCCGAGCTCAGGGACGCGATCCAGAAGGCGCTCCAGCAGCTGATGGACGAAGGCACCCTCGAGAAGATCTGTGCCGGCTACGGCGTCGCCTCCATAGCCCTGGAGAAGGCCACCGTCAACGCCGGCAAGGAGTGAACGTGAGCGTGAGCACCACCGCTCCTCCCGGTGCGCCGAGCGCGGACGGGACGGCGCCGGAGCAGCTGAAGGTCGTCCGCGTCCGGCACTGGGGCCGCACCGCGGCGGCCGTGGCCTCCACCGTGGCCCTGGTCTCCCTGGGCGTCTCGCTCGCCGGCAACAAGAACCTGCGCTGGGACGTCGTCGGTGACTACCTCTTCGCCGGCCTCGTCTTCGACGGCCTGCTCACCACCCTGTGGCTCACGGCGGGCGCGATGGCCGCGGCCGTCGTGCTGGGCGTCCTGCTGGCCGTGATGAGACTGTCGACGAACCCGGTCCTCAAGGCCCTGTCCGGCCTGTTCGTCTGGTTCTTCCGCGGCACCCCGCTGCTCGTGCAGATCATCTTCTGGGGGTACGCGGCGGCCCTGTACCAGAAGGTGACCGTAGGGATCCCGTTCACGGACGTCGTGTTCTTCGAGGCGGAGACCAACAGCCTGCTGACCGCTCCGGTCGCCGCGCTGCTGGCCCTCGCGCTGCACGAGGCGGCGTACGCGAGCGAGATCGTCCGGGCCGGCATCCAGTCGGTCGACGCCGGACAGACGGAGGCCGCGCACTCGCTGGGCATGCGGCCCGCCCTGACGATGCGCCGGATCGTTCTGCCGCAGGCCATGCGCGTCATCATCCCGCCGATGGGCAACGAGACGATCAACATGCTGAAGATGACCGCGCTCGTCTCGGTCATCGCGGCCAACGACCTGATGTCCAACGTCCAGGCGGTCTACGCGGCCAACTACCAGGTCATTCCGATGCTCGTGGTGGCTTCCCTCTGGTACCTCGCCCTCGTCAGCCTGCTGGCCGTCCCGCAGTCGTGGCTGGAGCGGCGCTATGGCCGCGGCAGCGTCCGCGCCGGCGGCGCGGGAGTGCTGCGGCGGATGCTCGCCGGTGGTGCGGCCGGCCCGTTCCGGCGCCCCGCGACGGCGGACGGGCCCCGGGACGCGGCGGCCCTGAGCGGGAAGGGCAGCACCCCGGCATGAGCAGCATTTGCGCCATGAGCGGTATCAGCGGCATAAGCGGTATGAGCGGCGTCGGCGTCACGAGCGTCACGGGCGTCACGAGAGCAAGGAGACGGTCGCGGTGAGCGCGCCGATGGTGCACGCACAGGGCGTGCGCAAGCAGTTCGGGCAGCTCGAAGTCCTCAAGGGCATCGACCTGACCGTGGAGCGAGGGCAGGTGTGCTGCCTGCTCGGGCCCTCCGGGTCCGGCAAGTCGACCTTCCTGCGCTGCATCAACCACCTGGAGAAGGTCGACGGCGGAAGGCTCACCGTCGACGGCCGCCTCGTGGGCCACCGGCAGCAGGGCGACACCCTCTACGAACTGCGCGAACGCGAAGTGGCCCTGCGCCGGAGGGACATCGGCATGGTCTTCCAGCGTTTCAACCTCTTCCCGCACATGACGGCGGAGGAGAACATCATGGAGGCGCCGGTGAGGGTCGCCGGCGTGCCCACGGCACAGGCGCGCGAGGACGCCCGCCGACTGCTGGACCGGGTGGGTCTCGCCGACAAGGCCGGTGCCCACCCCGCCCAGCTCTCCGGAGGCCAGCAGCAGCGCGTCGCGATCGCCCGGGCCCTCGCGATGAAGCCGAAGCTGATGCTGTTCGACGAGCCGACCTCGGCGCTCGACCCCGAGCTGGTGGGTGACGTCCTGGACGTGATGAGGCAGCTGGCGGCCGACGGCATGACGATGGTCGTCGTCACGCACGAGATCGGGTTCGCCCGCGAGGTCGGCGACACGGCCGTCTTCATGGACGACGGCGTCGTCGTCGAGGCGGGCGAGCCGCGGACCGTCCTCTCCGACCCGCGGCGGGAACGCACACGCGCGTTCCTGTCCAAGGTCCTGTGACCGCCACGGCGCGTCGGAGCGCCCGTCCCACGGACCTGCTCGCCCTGGCGCAGGCACGGCAGGACGCGTTCCTCGCCGACCTCGCGGCACTCGTCGCGATCGACTCCGGTTCCCACAGCCCCCGCGGGATCGGCCGCGTCGCGGACTGGACGGCGGCCCGGCTGGAGCGGCTCGGCTTCACCGTCGAGCGCCACCGGCGGCCGGAAGCCCGCGGCCACGTCCACGGTGACGTGCTGATCGCCCGCAGGGCCGGCGCTCTCAGCCGGGCCGCGGGGGGCCGCCGTGTCCTGCTCGCCGCGCACATGGACACCGTCTTCGAGGACGGCACGGCAGCGGCGCGCCCCTTCCGCGTCGAGGAGACGCGCGCGCACGGACCCGGCGTCAGCGACGACAAGGGCGGTCTCCTGGCCGGCCTCACCGCGCTGGAGGTCCTCGCCGAGGCGGGCTGCGAGGACTGGGCCGAGCTGGTGTTCGTCGCCACGGGCGACGAGGAGATCGGCTCGCCCGCCAGCCGCCCGCTCACCGAGGCCGCCTGCGAGGGGGTCGACGTCGCCCTCGCGCTGGAGTGCGCCCGGGAGAACGGCGACGTCGTCATCGCTCGCAAGGGCGTCGCGGACTTCCTCCTCACCGTCACCGGCCGTGCCGCACACGCCGGCATCGAGCCGGAGCGCGGCGCGAACGCGGCACTCGCCGCGGCGCACCTGGTCGTCGAACTGCAGAACCTCAACGGGCGGTGGGAGGGAGTCACCGTCAACGTCGGCACCGTACGGGCCGGGACGCGTACCAACATCGTGTGCCCCGAGGCCGAACTCGGCGTCGAGGTGCGGGCCGCCACGGCGGCGGGCCTCGCCGCGGCACGACGTGCCATCGAGGGTGCCGCCGCCCGCCCGGCGGTCGCGGGCACCACCGTGGCGGTCCGGCAGCTCGACGAGTGCCCGCCGATGGAGGCGACCGACGCCTCCCGGGAGATCCTGCGCCGGGCACGCGAGGCCGCCACCGCGCTCGGCCTGAGCCTGGGCGCGGCGGCGACAGGGGGTGTCGGGGACGCCAACTACATAGCCGGGACTGGTGTTCCCGTGCTCGACGGCCTCGGCCCGGTCGGCGGCGCCGACCACACGCCGCGGGAGTGGCTGCGCGTCGACACCGTCCCGACCCGGGTGGCGCTGCTGGCGGCGCTGATCGCCGCAGTCGGAGGCCGGGGCGGCGCGCACGGCCCGGTGCGCGCCTCTGTCCCGGCGCCACAGGACCTCCGGGTCCTCGACCGGCGTGACCGCTGCTGACCGCCCGCCCCGCCCCCGTGACACCCGGCCCGGGACCCCGCCCCCGTGCCCCCCGGCCCGGGACGCCACACGGCCGGCCCCCGCCGTATGCCGGACCCGGCCGCACGGCCCGGCCGGGTCCGCACCCGCCATCGTCCGCGCCCGAAGCAGGAGGCTCGATGTACCACCGCCCCACCACCCGGCGCACCGCCGTCACCGGTGCCGCCGCCCTCGTCCTCGGCGCCCTCGCCGCACGCCCGGCGACGGCCACCGCCGCCACCCGCACCGGCACGGCCCGCCGCGCCGGCTCCCTGGTGCTCGTTGGCGGCTCCCTCGCGGACGACAACGAGAGGATCTACGGCGAGATCATCCGCCGCGCCGGCGGTGCGCGTGCCCGCATCGGCGTGATCACCGCCGCCTCCGTCCCCAAGTCCCAGGACCCGGACGCCGGGGACCCGGACAGGGCGTCGAACTCCGAGTTCAACGGCGCCTACTACGCGGATCTGTTCCTGCGGCACGGGGCGGCCGCGGCCGAGTGGATACCCGTCGACCTCGACCACATCGCCAACGCCGACGACGACAGGACCGTCGCACAGGCCGCATCGATGACGGGCTTCTTCTTCGGCGGCGGCGACCAGTTCCGCTACGTCACCTGCCTGCTCGGCGGCGCGGCCCACCGCGACTCACGGGTGCTCGCCACGATCCGCGCCAAGCTCGCCGCGGGCGCCGTGGTCTCCGGTTCCAGCGCCGGCGCCCAGATCGCCTCCGGCCCCGACATGGTCACCGGCGGTGAGTCGTGGGAGGGGCTGCGCGACGGCAGCGCGGCCGGCTACTTCGACGACGCCACCAGGCTCGGGTACTGGCGGCGCGGCGGCTTCGGCTTCCTCGCCTCCGGCCTGCTGGACACCCACACCGGCTCCTACGGCCGCGAGGGCCGCATCCTGCGTCTGGCCTCCGACACGGGCCACGACCGGGTCTACGGGCTGGAGGAGGACACGGCACTGATCGTCGACAGCCCCGGCACCTCCCGCGAGCGGGTGCGGGTGCTCGGCACGAACGGCCTCACCTTGGCCGACCTGGCCACCGCCCGGGCCCGGCAGACGTCCGACGGCTGGACCCTCACCGGCGCCCGCTACAGCTTCCTCACCGACGGCGACGCCTACGACCCGCGCACCCGCCGGGTGAGCCCCGGCCGCGGCAAGCGGCCGCTCGGCCCGCGCGGCACCGGGCCCGTCCCCGCCAACCCGGACATCTTCTACTCCGTCCGCAACCCGGACGGCCGCCCTTACTCCTTCCTCGGCACCGCCCGCGCCCTCGCGCAGAGCCGCGTCCAGCACAGGGCCACCGGCACGACGTTCGAAAGGAACCCCGGCTTCGACGTGACCCTCACCAAGGGCCGCGACTTCGCGGCGTGGACCGACGACAACCGCACGGCCCGCACCCTCCTCGGCCTGCGCGTGGACATCGTCCCGCGCCGGACCCCCGGCGCGTCGTGAGGAGCCCGCGGGCGGGGGCCGCCCACCGGCGCTCCCGCCCGCGGGAACCGGCCGCCCGGCACGCCCCGGGCCCGTCGATAGGATCGGACCGCACCCCCTCGCTCCTGGGAAGGACGAACCGGATCATGGCCTCTGGCGGACTCGCCGACGAAATCAGGAGCAAGCTCGGCGACCTGAGCCCCGCCGAGCGCAAGGTGGCCCGTGTTCTCCTCGCCGCCTACCCCTCCGCCGGCTTCGAGACGGTCGCCACCCTCGCCGAGCGGGCCGGCGTCAGCGGACCGACCGTCATCCGCTTCGCGCACCGCCTCGGCTACCGGGGCTTCCCCGGTTTCCAGACCGCGTTGCGCGAGGAGCTCGACGAGCGGAACGCCTCCCCTCTCTCGCTGTACGAAGCCACCGGCTACGGGCGTGCCCGCACCGCCGAGGAGGGCGAGGAGCTCCCGCTCACCGAGCGCACCGGCGCCGCCTTCACCTCCGGCGTCTCCCGCACGCTCGCCGAACTCCCCCCGCACGACCTCGACCACGCCGTCCGGCTGCTGACCGACTCCAAACGCCGCATCACCCTCACCGGCGGGCGGTTCACCCAGCTCCTCGCCCAGTACCTCGGCCTGCACCTGATGCAACTCCGCGACGACGTCCGCCTGCTGCCCGACCGGGAGGTCGAGCGCACCGCCGTCCTCGCCGCCCTCGGCCGCCGCGACGTCCTGGTGGTCTTCGACTTCCGCCGGTACGAGCAGGACAAGGTCGCGCTCGCCCAGCTCGTGCAGGAACACGGCGGCAAGGTCGTGCTGTTCACCGACCCCTGGCTCTCCCCGGTCACCACCCACGCGGACGTGGTCCTCCCGGCGCACGTCGACGCACCGTCCCCGTACGACAGTCTCGTGCCCACCCTCGCCGTCGTCGAGACGGTCGTCGCGGCGGTGATCACCGCCCTCGGCGAGGACGCCCACGCCCACATGCGCCGCGCCGAGGACACCGCAGGCCGTATCGGCCTGTACTGAGAACCCGCACGGCCCGGGCGGCGGGAAGCGCTGCCGCACAGCGCCTGCCCGGGCGAGAGGTGCTGCCGCACAGCACGTGCCCGGGAGGTGTCCGGCTAACCGCACCTGTACGTGAAACGGGCGGACGCCGCGCGCGGGTCCGGCGTCTCGATCCGCAGCTCGGCCCGGGCCGGGTGCTCGCCCCGGCCCCGGAAGGTCCACAGCAGCCGCAGCCGGACCTCCTCCTGCCCCCGGGCCACCCGCTCGCGCAGCAGTCCGGAGGAGCTGCCGTCGCTCCGCACCCAGCGGTAGCGCAGGGTGCCCGGGCGCCCGTTGGTGCGTACCGTCCCCACCACCTCGGCGGTGCCGTCGCAGCGCGGCCCCTCGGCCGGGGCCCGCACCTCGATGGAGCGGACCGCCACACCCGGGCCGAAGTGCTGCCAGGCGAGGAACACCAGCACGGCGGCGAGGACGCCGGCGGCGAGCAGATAGCGGCGCGGACCGCGCCCGGAGCGGCGCTCCGGACCGGTGCCGGTCCCGGCCGCCGGCGTGCCGTGCCACACCCCGGCGGCGGTGGCGGGCCCCGCGACCGGACGCGCCGAGGCCGTCACCCCCGGGCCGAAGCGCAGCACCTCGCCCTCCACCCGGTCCGGCACGGCCTCGTACGGGACTCCGTCGGGAACTCCGGTGGCCCCACGCGCCGTCGGGGCCTCCGCCGGCCGGGGCGCGACCAGGGTGCCGTCCGGGCCGGCCGGCGGCGGTGCCGACGGCGTCACCCGGCCCCGGGCCTGCTCCGGACCCTCGAACCAGTGGCTGCCCAGCGCCGTCGCACTGTAGTCGGGGGAGTCGGGGGAGTCGGGAAAGGCGGGGGATACCGGGAAGTCGCCCGGAGCGTCGGCCCCGGTCCCGCCCGCCCCGGCCCCCCGCACGGTCGCGTCCTCGCCGGCGTGTCCGCTCATCCGACCTGACACCCCCTCCGGACGACGAGCTGCCGCTCCGCCGCCCCGCCCGCCGCGGCCGGTTCGGTGGACGCCCGCACGCCCCAACGGCAGCCCTTGCCCTGGACGGTGTGCGTCAGCGCAAGCGTGTACCGGGTCGCGCCGCTGCGCTCGAACACCTCCGTGCCGTCCGGTGCGCCGAGGCCGTCCGCCGCGTCGCCGGTGTACCAGGCCACGACCACGGTCACCGGGCCCGGCCCGTCCGCCGTGACCTCGACCGTCGCGGCCGACTCCCAGGGGCCTGTCTGGCGGAAGCCCGTCACCGCGACCGAGGTGACCGCCACGGACTCGGGCGACGGTGCCGGCGGAGCCGGGGCGGGCGGCTCGGCGGACGGGCCGCCCGGTACCGGAGCCGTCGGTACCGGAGCCGTCGGTCTACCGGACACGGTCGGCACCGGAGACACGCCGGGCGTCACCGTCTCCGGCGTCCCCGGCACGTCCGGCGACGCCGAGGCGTCGGCGGACGCTTCCGCCGAAGGCCCGGACCCGGTGGGGGACGGCCCCGGGGAGGCGCTCACGGGCGGCGCGAAGCCCTCCGGCCCTGCCGGGCCCGCGCTCGTCGTCGCCACCACCTGCGCCGTGGTGACCCGGCCGTCCTCGTCCGCCCGCACCGCCAGCGCCAGGACCGCCGCGACCGCGAGGGCGACCACCCCGGCAAGGGCCCGGCGCAGCGGGGGAGTCAGCCACGCCGCGGGGCCCGTCCCGGCCCCGGGCGCCGCGCCGGTCCCGAGTGCGGTCGTCGCCCGGTCGTCGGCGACCGCCGGGCCGTTGCCGGCCGGCCGCAGCAGCAGCGGTGCGAGGGCGGCCAGCGCCGCCAGCCGCCGCTGCCCGCGCTCCTCCCAGTCCGCCCCGTACGCGCCCGCCGCCACCGCCTCCAGCTCGGCCACGAAGGCCGCCGCGTCCGCCGGACGCTCCCCGGGGTCCTTCGCCAGCCCCCGCCGCACGAGCGCGCGCACCGGCTCGGGCGCCTTTTCGGCCGGCACCGGCGCGTCCAGGTGCTGGAGGGCCAGCTCGGCCATGTTCCCGCCGTCGTAGGGCTTGTGGCCGGTCAGGCACTCGTAGAACACCGCCGTCGCCGCGTACACGTCCGCCGCCGGGGAGGCCGGCCCGCCCCGCCACTGCTCGGGTGCCATGTACGCGGGCGTCCCGGCGGCGCCCGGTGTGGCACCGTCGCGGGCCGCGATGCCGAAGTCCACCAGTTTCGACGAACCGTCGGCGGCGACCAGCACGTTCTCCGGCTTGTAGTCCCGGTGCACCACACCCTGCCCGTGCGCCGCGGCCAGCCCCAGCAGGGAGCCCTTGAGCACCGTGAGCGCGGCCTCGGGGCCGGTCGCCCCCTCCCGCGCGAGCAGCGCCCGCAGGGCCGTGCCGTCCACCAGCTCCATCACGATCGCGGCACCGGTCGGGGCCTCCACGTACTCGTGCAGCCGGACGATGCAGGGTGAGTCCAGCGCGCCCAGGAGCTGTGCCTCGCGCCGGAAGGCGCGGACGAACGCGCCGTCCCCGCGCAGCCGTTCGCCCAGGTACTTCACCGCCACCGGCACCCCGGTCGCGTCGTGCACCGCGAGCACGACCCGTCCGCCGCCGCCCGCGCCCAGCTCCCGGGACTCCGTGTATCCCGGCACCGTCCACACGCCCATCGCGTTCCCCCGAACCGGCCGACGCGTCCCGCCCGCTCCCCACCGGAGCACGGCGCGGTCCGCGTACCGTCGACGGCACAGACACCGGCGGCGGCCCGCACGGTTCCCGGTGTTCCGCACGTTTTTGGCCATGCGTCCGTCCGGAACCCGACGCGCCATTGGCATGGACCTGACCCGCGTTCTTCGCTACGCTCCGCCCCGGGCGCTGCCTGAGAGCGCTCTCAGGCCCAGATCCAGATCCAGATCCGCGTCCGCTCAGTTCCACCCCCCACCGTGCTGGAACGATCCGAAAGGTCGACGCCTTGAGACGCACCACTGCCGTACGCACCGGTCTGTCCACGCTCCTCGTCCTCGGCACCTGGGCCGCTGTCGCGATCCCCGCCACCGCCGCGGCCGCCCCCTCCGCCACCGACACCTCCGTCTCCACCGGCCTGATCGAGGCCATGGAGCGCGACCTCGGCCTCACCGAACGCCAGGCGGTCGAACGCCTCGCAGCCGAACGCGCCGCCGTCGCCGTCGAGAAGAGGGCGCGGCAGGTCGCCGGCGCCCGCTACGGCGGATCCTGGTTCGACGCGGACAGCGGAAAACTGACCGTCGCCGTCACCGACTCCCGCACCGCCGCCGCCGTCCGCGCGACCGGCGCCGACACCCGCCTCGTGCGGCACAGCGAACGCACCCTGAACCGCGCGAAGGCCGCGATCGACAAGCTCTCCGCGCCCCGGGGCGTGAGCAGTTGGCACGTCGACCCGGCGGCCGGCAAGGTCGTCGTCCACGTGGTCGCCTCCGAGAAGGCTGACAACGATGTCTCCGCCTTCCTGGCCAGAGCCCGGGCGACCGGCCCGGTCACCGTGAAGGAGATCGACCGGGCCCCGCAGACCTTCGCCGCGGGCACGGTCGGCGGCGACCCGTACTACACCGGCAACGTCCGCTGCTCGATCGGCTTCTCGGTCCACGGCGGCTTCGTCACCGCCGGGCACTGCGGTGGCGTGGGCGCCGCCGTGCGCGGCTGGGACGGCTCCCACATCGGCCACTTCCAGGGCTCGTCCTTCCCCGGCAACGACTACGCCTGGGTGAACGTCGGCAGCGGCTGGTGGACCGTGCCGGTCGTCCTCGGCTGGGGCACCGTGCCCGACCAGCTCGTCCGGGGCTCCAACGAGGTGCCCGTAGGCGCGTCCGTCTGCCGCTCCGGCTCCACCACCCGCTGGCACTGCGGACGCGTGCTCGCCAAGAACGAGACCGTCAACTACAGCCAGGGCGCGGTGCACCAGATGACCAAGACCAGTGTCTGCGCGCAGGGCGGGGACTCCGGGGGGTCGTTCATCAGCGGTGACCAGGCCCAGGGCGTCACCTCCGGCGGCTGGGGCAACTGCTCCTCCGGCGGCGAGACCTGGTACCAGCCGGTCAACGAGATCCTGAACCGCTACGGCCTGCGGCTCCACACCGCGTGAACCGTCTCCGCCCCCGGGGCCGTACGCCGCCCCGGGGGCGGACGCGCGTCCGCCCGAGCCGCCGTGCTCGCCGGACCGGCGCCTCAGGTGGTGCGCAGGATCCCCGAGAGATACGCGGTGAGCGCCGCCGTTTCGTCCGGCCCGAAGCGCAGCCCCACGTACCCGTCCGGCCGGACCAGGAACCCGGCCGGCCCGTCGACGCCGTACGCGCGGCGGAACTCGCCCCGGCTGTCCGCCCAGGTCGGGAACCCCGCGTCACCCACCGGCGGTTCGGCCGCGCCCAGCACCGCGCGGGTGCCCGTACGCCCGTACGTCAGCCGGGCCGCCGCGGCGGCCGGCCCGGCGAACCGCGCCAGCGACTGCGGGTCCGGCGCGTACACCACCAGCACATGCTCCGAACTGTCCCGCAGCAGGTCGAACAACCGCACCGGATAGACGGCGACGAGCCCGATCAGGCCGCCGCAGTCGGGCGCGCGGTCGCCCGCCTCCGGCGGCGCGCCGGGGCCGGGTTCCGACGGGGTGTCCGCCGCACCGAGCCCGGCCCGTCCGGGCGTGTCCGCCGCGCCGGGGCCCGAGTTCCCGGACGCGTCCGCCGGGCCCGTCCGGCCGACGACCGGGCTGTCCCGGTATCCGACGAGCAACTGCGCCTCGCGCAGCAGCAGGGTCCGCGGGTCGCCGGGGTCCGCCTGCACACCGCCCGCGCTCGCATGGCGCACCGTGCGGCCGACGACCTCCTCGCCGACCGGCCGGCGCTCCGCGTCATAGCTCTCCAGCAGCGCGGGCCGCGCCGCGCCCGACACCGCGAGGGCCAGCTTCCAGGCGAGGTTGACGGCGTCCTGGATCCCGGTGTTCATGCCCTGGGCGCCGGTCGGCGGATGGATGTGGGCGGCGTCGCCCGCGACGAAGACGCGCCCCCGGCCGTACCGGTCCACGATCCGGTGGCTGATCCGGAAGACGGAGGACCAGCGCAGCGCGGAGAGGGTGGTGGGCTCGGGGGCCAGCCGGTCGACGACCGCCTGGATGTGGCCCAGCTCGGGGGTCCGGGCTGCCTCCAGCCCGTGCGCCACACTCTCACCGCCCCGCGCGCCGCCCGCCGCGGTCCCGGACCGCCCGGCGGTGTCCGCCGTGCCGTTGGCGGCCGCGGAGAGCTCCGGCGGCACCAGCATCGACATGCGGTAGCGCCCGTGCCCGGGGAGCGGAATGCAGACGAGCAGGTCGTCCACCGCGCCGTCCGGGCCGCGGTGCATCGAGCGGACGCCGTAGCCGGGCGGCAGGCGCCAGTCCGCCTCGACGTCCGCCAGCATGTACTCCTCGGGGAACGCCCCGCCCCCGAAGCTCAGCCCGAGGCCCTTGCGGACCGCGCTGTGCGCTCCGTCGCAGCCGACCAGGAACCGGCAGCGCACCTCCTCCGCGTCCCCCGAAGAGGTGGTGAGCCGGCACCACACCCCGCCCTCGTCCTGCTCGAAACCGACCAGCTCCGTGCCCCGCTCGATCCGGGTGTCCCGGCGCTCCAGGTGGTCGGTGAGGATACGTTCCGTCTCGTACTGGGGGAGGCAGGCGAAGCCGTACGGGATCTCCGGCGGCAGGGCGAGTTCGACGCGTCCCGCCTCGGCGCCGTTCACATAGGCGAGCTGCCCGCGCATCGGCGTGGCGGCCTCCAGCGCGTCCCGCACCACACCCGCCCGGTCCCACAGCTCCAGGGTCCTCGGCTGGACGCCCACGGCCTTGGCGTACGGCAGCCGGCCGGGCAGCTTGTCGATCACCCGGCACGCGACACCGCGCCGCCGCAGTTCCAGCGCCGCGGTCAGACCGACCGGGCCGGCCCCGACCACCAGGACATCGGTGTCCACCACGGTGCCTCCCGTTCGCAGAGCCACCCCCGCGTTCCCGACTCCCATGCTCCCCCGCGTCCGCCGGACGGGCGACTTCGCCGGGGACGGGCGGCCGGACTTCCCCGGCACCGCGGTCCGCCCCGGCACGCCGTGGCCCAGCAGCACCGAGTTCCGTTTCACCCACCCGCGCCCCCGCCCCCGATCCACCGGTCCGTTCCCCCGCGTCCGATACGGTGCCGCTGTGGTGATCACAGGGGAGCACTCCGCAGGGGGCACGGCACACGGCACCGCCGGGAACACGGCACCGGGCACGGCGCTGCTGCTCACGGCGGCACCGGCGGGGCGGGCCCGGCTCATCGACGCGGCGTCCGTACTGCCCGCCCTCGCCGCCGTGCCCGGGGCGGTGATGGCCGGCGCGGGTGCGGCCGGGACCGACCGGGAAAGGCCGGGGCCGGCGGCGACCGTGGTGGAACTCGCCGACCCCCTGGAACCCCAGGCCGTGCTCACCCGTATCCGCGCGGCGGCGGCAGCGCCCGGTCCGCTCGTCCTCTACCTGGCCGGGCAGCTCCACATGGACCGCAGGCAGCGACTGCTGCACTTCGCCCTGGCGCGCACCACCCCCGCGACGGTCCGCTACACGGCACTGCCCTGGCACTGGCTGGCGGGCGAGCTCGGGCCCCGGCGGCCGGGCAGCACCACCGTGGTCGTGGACCTCGTCGCCGACGCGGACGCCTGGCCCGAACTGGCCGAGGGGCGGGCGGCGTTGGGGCCGTCGGTTCGGCTGTACGGCAGCGCGGTCCGCGCCGCCGGGCGCCGCTGCCTCGCCGAACCCGCCTATCTCAAGGCCATGGCCGCGATCTGGCGCAGCGGCGCCCGCCCGCCGCTGGACGAACTCCACGAGCTGGCCGCCACGGCGAGCGCCCCCGAACAGCCCGCCGACCGCCTCCTGTTCGCGCCGTCCTCCGCCCCCACGCCCTTCCCGCCCCCCGCCGCCGCCCCGCCCCCCGCATCCGCCCCCGAGGCCCCACCGGGACCGTCCGTCGAGCCCGAGCCCGAGCCCGAATCAGCCGCACCCGCGCCGACCGCCCCCACCCGGCCGGCCCCCGCCGGAAGCACCCCCGACGCCCCGCCGGGCGCCCCCGCCCCCGACCCCCATGCCGCGATCCTCGCCGCCGCGCTGGCCGGGCGGCACGGCGAGGCCGCCGCGGCCGCGGCCGTCCACGAGGGCGAGGCCCGGCGCACTCACGGTCCGGGCACCGCCGAAGTCCTGCACTGGCTGGAGGTACGCGCCGACCTCGCGCGCCTCGCCGGGAACCCCGCCGGCAGCTGCGCGCTCTGGGCGGAGGCGGCCGAGGCCCGGCTCACAAGGGGTGAGCCGCCCGGTGCCCCCGATGTCACCGGCGCCGTCGACCGCGCCCACCACCAGTGGGAGCAGGTGCGCGACGGCGCGGCGGCCCGCCGCCTGGCCCCGGCGCTCCTGCGTCTGCGCCGGCAGGTCCCCGGCCCGGACGGCGCCGCCCTGCTCCTGCTCCGCCGCCGCCTCGCGGCACTCGGCCCCGGCACCTGAACCACCCGTCCGCCGCCACGGCCCCCGCGAGGGACCCGCCGCACCGGGCTGCGCGGCGCGCGGCCGTCGAGTCGACCGCCGCAGCGTCAGCCGCGAATCAGCGCGCGCCCCGGCCGGCTCACCACCGACCGCAGACGTCCGGGCGGCAGTTGGGGCCGGAACACGGTTCCGAGAACGCTCGTGCGCCCCTGACTTTCGGGCGATCACGGCCCCGACAAGCCGTTTTCCCCTGACACTTACTGTCCGTGTTCAACCGACATGCGCCCAATGTCCCCCCGTGCAAGGCTGATCCCGCCCACACCAACCAGCTCGAAGGAGAGTCTGATGGGTATCAAGGACCAGTTCCAGGACAAGGCCGAGCAGCTCAAGAACGAGGCCCAGAAGCGCATGGGCGACGAGCGCGAGCCCGGCCGGCAGCCCCAGGAGCGCGGACGGCAGGAGCGCGGTCAGCAGGAGAGCGGCCGTCAGGAGCGCGGCCGTCAGGAGCGCGAGCCGCGCCAGCAGATGCTGGACGAGGAGCAGGGCCGCCACCGGAGCTGATCCGGGCCCACGGAACACCGAGGGTGCGCACTCCCACGGGGTGCGCACCCTCCTCCGTGCCCGGCCGCGGCGCCTCGCGGGCCCCTGCGTCACCCGTTTCTCCGCCCCGGCGTGCCGTCCCGCCGCCGCCCGCGTTGAATGCAGGACATCTCCGTCCGCCCGTCCGCCCGTCCGGCACGCCCGCGGGCCGATGCGCACCAGCCCCCGCGGGGGCTCGCACACACCGGGAGCCGTATGTCCGCGCAGGCGCCCCCCGCATCCACCCCGCCCTCCGGCCGGGACCCGGCCCCGGGCCGCAAGGGCCTGCTCCGCCGGCTCGGCGAATGGTGCGCGCGGCACGGCGTGGTCGTCGTGGTCCTCTGGGTCGCGGCCGTCGTCGGCGCCCAGGCCCTCGACCGCGCCTACGGCGGCGACTACTCGGACAACTTCGCCCTCCCCGGCACCCAGTCCCAGGAGGGGCTGGACGTCCTGAGGGCCCATGAGCCCTCCGCCGGCGGCTACAGCGCCCAGATCGTGCTGCACGACCCGAAGAGCTCGCTCACCGGGACCGCCGACCAGATGTCGACGACCGTCAGCGACCTGGAGAAGCTGCCGCACGTCCTCTCCGCCCAGAACCCGCTGCCCCCGCCGGGCAGCCCGCCCCCGTCCTCCCCGGCCACCGACGTCGGCCCCCTCTCGCAGGACGGGAAGACCGCCTACATCACGGTCCGCTTCGACCAGCAGCCCTCCACCCTCGGCGCCTCCTACCTGGACGGCGTCGACGACGCCGTCCAGCCCCTGCGCTCCGCGGGCGTCACCGTCGAATACGGCGGCTCCCTCGGCGAACTCGCCCGCCCGCAGCCCAACGACCGCACCAGCGAGGCCATCGGCTTCGGCGTCGCGATCCTGGTCCTCCTCGCCGGCTTCGGCAGTCTGATCGCCGCCGTACTGCCCCTGGTGACCGCCCTGATCGCGGTCGTCGGCGGCCTCGGCCTGCTCGGCCTCCTCGCCGCGGCCACCATCTTCGCCACCGTCTCACCCACCCTCGCCACCATGATCGGGATCGGCGTCGGCATCGACTACGCCCTCTTCCTGATCACCCGCCACCGCCAGAACCTGATGAACGGCCGGGACCCGCACACCGCCGCCGGAATCGCCGCCGCCTCCAGCGGACACGCGGTCCTCGTCTCCGGCTGCACCGTCGTCATCGCCCTGTCCGGACTGTGGGTCTCCGGGATCTCGTTCATCGGCAAACTCGGCCTGGCCGCCGCCGTCACCGTGGTCACCGCCGTCCTCGGCGCCCTCACCCTGGTCCCCGCCCTCCTCGGCATCATCGGACGGCGCATCGACCGCTACCACGTGCGCAAACCCGTCGCCGAGACCGACGCCGAACCCGGCGAGGAGGTCCAGGGCACCTGGCACCGGTACGCACAGCGCGTGGAGCGGCGGCCCTGGTGGTTCCTGAGCGGGGGCGTCGCCGTCCTCGCGGTCCTCGCCATCCCCCTGTTCTCCATCCAGCTCGGCCACATCGGCGACGGCGCCGACCCCACGTCGTTCACCGACCGGCGCGCCTACGACCTGATGTCCTCGGCCTTCGGCCCCGGCTCCAACGGACCCCTCACCCTCGTCGTCGACCAGAGCGACGTCCCCTCGTCCGACCGCTCCGCCCTCACCTCCCAGGTGCAGGACGCCCTCACGGACGTCCCCGGAGCGAAGACCATCACCCCGCTCACGCCCACCTCCGACGGCGATGTCCTCATCGCCACCGCCTACTCCGACGCCGCGCCCCAGGACGAGACCACCACCCGCCTCGTCAACCACCTCACCGACGACGTCCTGCCGCAGGCGGTCTCCGGCACCGACGCGAGCACCTATGTCACCGGAACCACCGCAGCCCAGGTCGACTTCCTGGACATCGTCTCCTCCCGGCTCCCGCTGATCATCGCGGTCGTCGTCGGCCTCGCCTTCCTCGTCATCCTGATCGTCTTCCGCGGTCTGCTCGTCGCGGTCAAGGCCGCCGTCCTCAACGTCCTCTCGATCGCCGCCTCCTACGGCGTCGTCGTCGCCGTCTTCCAGTGGGGCTGGGGCGGTCCGGCGCTCGGCGTCTCCGGGGACGTGCCCATCGAGAGCTATGTGCCGATGATGATGTTCGCCATCGTCTTCGGCCTCAGCATGGACTACGAGATCTTCCTGCTCTCCCGCGTCCACGAGGCCTGGATTCGCACCGGTGACGCCCGCGCCAGCGTCGCGCACGCCCTGGAGATCACCGCCCGGGTCATCACCTGCGCAGCCCTGATCATGGTGAGCGTCTTCGCGGCGTTCCTCATCAGCGACAACATCGTCGTCAAGATGCTCGGCCTCGGCCTCGCCGCCAGCGTCCTCATCGACGCCACCGTGGTCCGCCTCCTCCTCGTCCCCGCCGTCATGACCCTGATGGGCCGGGCCGCCTGGTGGATCCCCCGGTGGCTGGACCGTGTCCTGCCCCGCGTCGACCCCGAGGGCGAGCAGACCGCCACCGGCCCCCGCCCGGGCTGACCTCCCCGCCGGGGCGGTGGTCCGGGCGGCGCCTACACTCCGAGGCGCGCCACCCGATCACCGCCCCCGGCACCCCGGAGCCCCCGTGTCCCAGCATCTGACCGTCGTCACCGGCGGCAGCCGCGGCATCGGCGCCGCGATCTGCGAACGCCTCGCCGCCGACGGCCACGACCTGGTCGTCGGCTACCGCAGCGACGAGCCGGCCGCCCGCGAGGTCGCCGCCGCCGTCGAGGCCACCGGCCGCCGCGCCCTCGCCGTGCCCGTCGACACCGCCGACGAGTCCTCCGTCGACCGCCTCTTCGACGCGGCCGCCCGCCTCGGCACCGTCACCGGACTCGTCAACAACGCCGGCGTCCCCGGCCCCAACGGCCGCCTCGCCGACGCCGACGCGGACGCCATGCGGCGCGTGCTGGAGGTCAACGTCCTCGGCTACCTCCTCTGCGCCCGGCGTGCCGTGCGGGAGATGACGGCGGCCGGCGGCGGGGCGATCGTCAACATCTCCTCCTCCGCCGCCACCCTCGGCAGCCCCGGCGAGTACGTCCACTACGCGGCGACCAAGGCCGCCGTCGACACCCTGACCGTGGGCCTCGCCAAGGAGGTCGCCGCTGACGGCATCCGCGTCAACTGCGTGGCCCCCGGCACCATCTGGACCGACTTCCACGAGGACCCCGAGCGCCCCGCGAGGATCGCCGCCCTGGTGCCCATGGGCCGGTCCGGGCAACCGCACGAGGTCGCCGGGGCCGTGTCCTGGCTGCTCTCGGCGGACGCGTCCTACACCACGGGAGCCGTGCTGCGCGTCGCCGGCGGCATGTGAGCCCCCGCCCCGCCGTCCCCGCCCCCGGAGTGCGGTGTGCGCCCCGCGGGCCCAGGTATGCCCGCCACCACCGGGGGTAACCGCCTCCCTGCCGTGACCGCCGACCGGAGCGAGAAGGAAGTGGGGCCGTGATGCCGCGCAGAGTGACGGACAGGACGGACGGAAAGGACGCGGGCGCACCGCCACCCGCGGCACCGGGAGCGCCCGCGGCGCCCTGGGTGCGGGTGATCGCCATGATGTTCGCGTTCCTCGCGACCGTGGCGTTCAGCGTGGTGCTCGCCAAGCTGACCCTCGAACCGTCCGCCGCCTCCGAACCCCTGACCCACAACAACCTCGAACCGGGCTCCTCGATCCGCGCCTACCTGGAGAGCCCCGCCTTCCAGGACACGGTGAAGCAGCTCGGGGGGAACATCCTGCTGGGCGTGCCCTTCGGCGTCCTCCTGCCGGTGCTCGCGCCCGTCGCGCGCGGACTGCTGCGGGTGCTGGTGATCACCGCCGCCGTGATGGTGCTGGTGGAGCTGATCCAGGGGTCCCTCGTCACCGGCCGCGCCTTCGACATCGACGACGTCATCCTCAACAGCACCGGCGCACTGCTCGGTTACCTGCTGCTGGGCCGCCGGCTCGGCCGGGCCGTCCACCCGCGCCGCAGGCACTGGTGGAACCGCCGCGACGCGGCCGCGCGCAAGGAAGCGCCCACCGCCTGATCCTCCGGGGCGGGCGTGGTGGCGGGGCGGTTCAGCGGGTGGCGCGCAGGACGCCGATCTTGTCGATCCGGTGCTCCGGGTTGCCCCGGTCGTCCCGCCAGAAGTTGCCCGCCGCGTCGTCCTCCGGGGTGGCACAGGTCGAGATCGTGATCATCGCCTTGGTGGGCTTCGCGCCCGGCTCGCCCGGCACGGCGGCACGCTGCTCGGCGAGGGACCGCTCGGAGCGGAAGGACGTCTGCCGGGTCCCGGTGATCTCGTACTCGTACACCCGGCCACCGAAAGCCACCCGCACCACATCGCCCTCGGCGAGCGCCGGCAGGTCGCGCAACGGTCCGCCCGCGGAGAGCCGGTGCGCGGTGACCAGGTAGTTCCCGACCTCGCCGGGGCCCACCCCGCCCTCGGGGCCGTACGGGCTGGCGCCCAGGCCCCGGTTCTGGATGCGGGTGCCGGGCCAGTCGTCCGTCGTCCCCTCGTACGGCACGACCTCCAGGTCCTCCAGCCCGATCTCCGGAATGGACAGCCGCGCGGGCTCGGTCCGCGGGTCGGCGGCGGGCGGCGCGGGCGCTTGGGGCCGTACGGCGGCGGGTGCGGTCGTGGGCGCGGCGGCGGAGGACGCGGGTGCCGCGGCGGCGACGGTCGCGGTCGGCGGGCGGTCCCCGCCGGACCCGTCGCCGGCCGGCGTGGTCGTCGCGGCGGTCGCGCAGCCGGCGAGGGCGAGCGCGCAGACACCGGCCAGGGCCGCGGGGAGGGTGCGCAGAGCGTTCATGGCGTCGGACGGGGGCCGGGGACGGGGTCGGCACCCCGCGCCCGAAGGGATCCGGACGCATACCGCTCCCCGCGTGAGCACGGGGATCGATCAGGTGTTCCATCGTATCGGACATCCCGGACACCGGCCGGACGCACGGCGAACCGGCCGGTGTCCCCCCGCACGCGGCAGACGGGGCCCTCCCGCATCGCGGCCGCGCGTCCCCCCACCCCGCGCGACCGCACATGGCAGACGGGGCCCCTCGCGCTCCGCGGCCGCGCGTCCCGACCACCCCGCGCGACCGTGCCGCCTACGGTGGCGGACGACCAGGCGCCCACCCGCCCGAGAGGGAGCCCCCCCCGTGCCGCACCCCCGGCCCACCCGCACCGCCGCCCTGCTGGCCGCCGCCCTCCTCCTCACCGGCTGCGACGCATCCCCGTCGGACACCCATGGCCCGCCGCCCGCTCCGCGGCAGGCACCGGAACGCGCGCCGGACCGGGCTTCTTCCGCCGTCTCCGCCGTCGAGCAGGCCCGGCGGCTGGTCGACCTGGTCAACGCCCACCGCCGCACCGCCGGCTGCGGCCCCCTGCGCACCGACGCACGCCTGCGGGCGGCGGCCCGCGCCCACGCCGACGACATGGCCGCCCACCGCTACTACGCCCACCGGGGCCCCGACGGCCGGGACGTCGGCGACCGGATCGGGGACGCCGGGTACACCTGGAGCCGGGCGGCCGAGAACATCCACCGCGGCCCGGCCGACGCGGCCGCCGTCGTGCGCGACTGGACCAGGAGCGAGGCCCACCGCAGGGTGGTCGAGGACTGCGCCCTCAAGGACACCGGCGCGGCCGTCTCCCTGGCCGCCGGGGGCCCCTGGTGGGTGCAGGACTTCGCCGTGCCCCGCTGACACGCCTCCCCCCGCCGGGGCGGAGGCCGGCTCCAGACGCTGGAGCTCCATGAGGAGCGCACCCTCGCCGGCCGACCGCCAGGCGAAGTCCAGCAGCTCGCCCGCCCCGAACGGCCCGGGCTCAGTGGGCGGGTGTCAGGAAGGGCAGGGACGCCCACACCGTCTTGCCGTACGGCGCCGTCGGGCACCAGGACCACGCGTCGCTGAGCGCCCCGATCAGGGCGAGACCGCGGCCGCCCGTCGCCGATGTCCCGGCGGCGCGGGGCCGGGGCGGTTCGGGGCTCGGGTCGGAGACGGCGCACACCACATGGTCGGAGTGCCGGAACAGGCCCAGCCACACGGGATAGTCGTCACCCCCGTACGCCGGCGCCGGGCCGAGCGCGTGCCGCACCGCGTTGGTGACCAGCTCGGTGACGAGCAGTTGCATGTCGCCCGCGAGTGCCGGCAGCGACCAGCCGTCCAGGGTCACCGCCACGAACCGCCGCGCCTGCCCCGCGTTCCGAGGATCGCCGTCGAGCCCGCACGCGGCGAAGCCGCCGGCCGTGAGCGTGGCGTCCACGCCGCACCCGGGGCCATGGGCGCAGAGCGAACCCGGCCCCGCCGAGGGCGACTTCACGCCCGGTCCGGCATGCCGAATCGTCTCTCCTCGCACGGGGCCCCCGCTCTGGCGGTTCGGCAGATGAATCGTCACGGGTCATGTCTCCCTGCAGGAATCGCTGTTCGACAGCCGGCGCAGGACGAGTATTGTCGAGCCGTGTCCCATGATGCAATTGCATCTGGGATTGCACCGAAGGATCGCCGGAACTGGCTTATGAGGGACGAGGGGCTGATGGGCATGGAGTTCGTCAACGGAATGCCGGCCGGAGCGCTCACCGGCACGACGTGGATCAAGAGCAGTCACAGCAACGCCACCGGGAACTGCGTGGAGCTCGCGGCGCTGCCGGACGGCCGGATAGCCGTCCGCAACTCCCGCGACCCGCAGGGGCCGGCGCTGGTGTATACGCGGGAGGAGGTCGCCGCGTTCGTCGCCGGGGCGCGCGACGGCGACTTCGACACCATGGTTGGCTGAATCCCTTGCCTGCGGGGGCCCGCCGCCCCTTGGTACGGCGGGGCTTGTGCTGGGATACTGGCGCCTTCTCCGAGTCTCCGCAGGAGTGTGCGATGACCGCCGCCGATCCGAGCCCGTCGTTGTTCGTTCGGCCGCTGGGCGCGGTCGAGGGCAACCCGACCGCCCTGAAGCTCATCCTGGGCGGAAAGCTGCGCGAACTGCGCGTGGCCGCCGGGCTCGACCCCGCCGACGTGGACGGCAAGCTCGGCTTCTCCCGGTCGAAGACCAGCCGCATCGAACTGGGCCGCCACGGCTGCAAGCCCTCCGACGCCCTCGCCCTGCTGGACCTCTACGGCGTGGACGACGAGGAGCAGGCGGCCGAGTTCATGCGGCTGGTCGACGCGTCCCGCCGGCCCGACTGGTGGCGCTCGTTCAACGACGTCCTGTCCGACTTCTTCACGCCGCTGGTCGCCCTCGAAGGCGCCGCGGCCACCATCCGTACCTATGAGCCGTTCTACATCCCCGGGCTGCTCCAGATCCCGGCGTACACCCGCGCGGTGATCCAGTCCGGGCCGGGACGGCTGCTGCCGCACGACGTCCAGCGGCGGGTCGACCTGCGCCAGGAGCGGCAGCGGCACCTCGACCAGCCGGACGCGCCGCGGCTGTGGGCCGTCGTGGACGAGTCGGTGCTGATGCGCTCCGTCGGCGGTGCGCAGGTGATGCGCGAGCAGCTGGAGCATCTGCTCGCCATGATGCGGCGGGCCCGGGTCACCCTCCAGATCGCTCCCCTGGACGTGACCGCGGCCGTCGGGGTCGGCACCGGCGTCAGCTATCTGCGCTTCGCGCTCGGCGACCTCAAGGACGCCGTGTACATCGAGCATCTGACGGACAGTACGTTCACGCAGAAACCATCCACCGTCGAGCAGTACCGCGACATGCTCGACCGCCTCGGCGCCTGCGCGCTCACCCCGAAGGAGTCGGAAGGGCTGCTGCGCGAGCGGCTCGCCGCCCTCGGCTGAGCCTCCCGGCCGCCGAGCGACGCCCCGGGGCGCACGGCACGGGCAACGGCCCGGTGGCCGCGTGACGCGGTGTCCACCGGGCCGTGATCCGGGCCTGGACGGGCCTTGTTCGCCGGGTCCGCCACGTGGGGCTCAGGGCAGGCGGGCGACGCCGCCCCACTCGATCCACTCGTCCGTCTGCTGCACCGGCGCGAGGTCGTTGTCCGGACGCCAGGTCGAGACCTCCACCAGCCCCGGCTCCAGGATCTCCAGCCCGTCGAAGAAGCGCGTCACCTCGTGCTCCTCGCGGACCCGTCCCCAGTTGCCGCCGGTCGCCTCGGCCATGAAGTCCGTGACGAAGGAGCGGATCTCGGGGCGGTCGCTGACGAGCTGGCAGACCACCAGGAAGCTGCCCGGCGCCAGCCGTTCGGCGACCCGGCGGACCAGGGCCCCGGGATCGGACTCGTCCGGGATGCAGTGCAGCACCGAGACGAACAGGGCCGCGACCGGCTGGTCGAAATCGATGAGACGTGTGGTCTCCTCGTGGCCGAAGATGCCGTCGGTGTCCCGCATGTCGGCCTGGATGACGGTCGTGCGGTCGTTCTCGTCGAGCAGCGCGCGGCCGTGGGCGAGGACGATGGGGTCGTTGTCCACGTAGACGACGCGGGACCGGGGGTCGACGGCCTGGGCCACCTGGTGCACGTTGTCCTGGGTGGGCAGGCCGGAACCGTGGTCGATGAACTGGCGTATCCCGTAATCGGTCGCCAGCAGGCGCACCACGCGCCGCAGGAAACCCCGGTTGTTGAGGGCGAGGACCTTGGTGCTCGGGACCTGCTTCAGCAGCTCCTCACAAGCCTCCCGGTCCGACTGGTAGTTGTCGTCGCCCCCGAGGAAGTAGTCGTACATGCGTGCCACGCTGGGCACCTTGGTGTCGATGGCGTCCGGGCGCCACGACTCGCGTCCCATCCAGTCCTCACCCGCGTCCGTGAAATTTCAGTAGCAGTGGGTGCCACATGCTAGGGAGCGGGGGAACGCCGGTACAGACGATCGGCGCAAGGCCGGGCCCGGTGGACATGTTTCGGCCAGCATCTGTCCGGGACGCGTTCCGGAACGCGCCCCGGCCCCGGCCCGGGCCGGCCGGGACCCGGGGAGTGCCGGGGGAGCGGGGTGTCGTCAGCGGGCGTCGGCCGCCGCGACCCGGACGGTCAGGGTGACGCACGCCTCCCGTACGTTCTCGTCGCCCGTGACGTGCAGCCGCAGCCGCAGGTCCTGCCCGGTGAGCGCCTCGCTCGGCGTCACCCGCTGACGGACCGTGTACGTCTGCCCGGCCTCGACGGCGCCGACCGCTCCCCGGGTCATGGCGTACTCGCCGAACCCGCCCTCCGCCTTCAGGTGCAACTGGGTCGCGCCGTGCGAGCGCGCCGGGCGGAAGTCGAGCGCGAACTCGGTGGACCGCCCGGCACGCAGCGTCACCGGACCCGGGTCGTCACGGCCGTCGACGCGCAGGGCGGTGGCCCGGCCGAGACCCTCGCACTCCTCGGCGGGGCCGACCGGGCCCGCCTGGGCGGGGGCGGCGGCGAGGAGGCCCACGGCGAGGGCGCACACGGCGGCGGAGTAAGTGATCCTTTTCACGCCCGCCCCAACGACGGGGCCCGTCCCCGGTCACCCCGACTCGGGCCACAGGGGCCGGATATGTACCCGTACGGCGCACCCGCCCACCCAAAGAGCGCATACCGAAAGGGCCGCCGGAGCCGGTCAGGGGCCGGGGCGGCGGGGTGGAGCGGGGTCCCGACCCCGTACACTCGCCCCTGCTTCCGACGCGGGACACGGACCCCGGGCCGGTGGCCCGACACGTGCAACCGAACGAAAGGACGAATCGTGAGCTCCGCAGACAGGGCTGACGCACCGATCTACGACGGCCTCGTCGAGGAGCGTGGCGACGTTCCCGCGGACGTCCGCCGCACGGCCGAGGAGACCCTTCGCGAGGTCAGCCGCACCCTCGACTTCGAGCTCCAGGGCGCCGGCGCCCTGCGCTGACATCCCGCGCGCGCCCCACACGGCTCGCGGCCCTACAGGGCCCGCCCCTCGGGACTCCGCGCCATGGCCTGCGCCCCTACCGAGGGCCCGCCCACACCCGAGCCTCACCACATGGCTCCCGCACACATGGCGTCGCACCCCATGGCTGCGACGCACACACCCTGCCCGGCCCTTCGACGCCGGGGACAGCGCGTATCCGCCACCGGCGGCTGTCGCCCGGCCCGTCCCCGTGGTCCACTGGAGTGACGGGAACGGGGCCTATGGACACATCGCGGGCACGACGGCAGGGACGGGGCGGCAGGGTCGCCGCCCTGCTGTCGGCCGCCGCCCTCCTGGTGGGCCTCGCCGCCTGCTCCGACCCGGCACCCCGGCCCGAGCCCACCGCACCCCCCACCTCCGCCCCGCGCACCTCCTATTTCACCGGGCTCCCGGGCCGCAACGGCCCCGTCCTCGCCGTGAAGATCGACAATGTCCGGCCGGCCCGCCCGCACACCGGTCTCGGCGCCGCCGACATCGTCTATGTCGAGCCCGTGGAGGCGGGGCTGACCCGACTGCTCGCCGTCTACTCCACCGAGCTCCCGCCCCGCATCGGCCCCGTCCGCAGCGCCCGCGAGCCGGATCTCGAACTGCTCCGCCAGTTCGACCGCCCCGCCCTCGCCTACTCGGGTGCCCAGACCGCGCTGCTGCCCCTGATCGAGGCCGCGCCGCTGGCCGCCCTGCCGCCCGGCCGGGCCCCCGACGCCTACGTCCGCTCCGGCGACCGCCCCGCGCCGCACAACCTCTATCTGCGCCCCGAGGCAGCCCTCGCCGCCGCCGGGGACGTCGGCACAGCCTCCGACATCGGCTTCCGCTTCGGCCCGGCGCCGGCCGAGGGCGGGCGGCCCGTCAGCGAGCACACCGTGCGCTACCCCTCCGCCCGCTACGCGTTCACCTGGTCCCAGGCCGACCGGGGCTGGCACGTCGCCATGGACGGCACCCCGGCGTCCACGACGGACGACGGCCGCCTCGCCCCCGCGACCGTGGTCGTGCAGTACACCGAGGTCCGCCCGTCCCGCTTCGGCGACCGCTGGGGCAACGCCTCCCCCTACCCCGAGACGGTCGGCTCCGGGCGGGCGCTGGTCCTGCGCGACGGGCAGGGGTACGACGCCCGCTGGGAGCGCGCCGCGGCGGAGGACGGCACCGTGTTCACCGACGCGGCGGGCGAGCGGCTGGACTTCGCGCCCGGGCAGGTGTGGGTGGTGCTCAGCGAGGCGTGACGGCCCGGGCGTGGCGAGGGGAACCGTCCGGCCTGCCCGCGCGTGATACCGGACATCGCACCGCTGCGCGCACCTGAGCGCACATGTACGGGCACAGGCACCTGCAGGCACAGGCACCCCGGGGGGTTCGGTTGAGCAAGGAACGGGCGGGACCGGCGGGGCAGGTACGGATCGACGGGACGGCGCTGCTGCTGGGCGAGGGGCCCTCGGTCCGCTTCATCAGGACCCTCCGGCTGCCCGAGACGGGCACCCACCCCCTGCCGCCGGGCCTCGGCGACTTCCCGCTGCGGCGGGTCGGGGACCACCCGGACACCGTGCCCCCGGCGATGCGGGAGCGCGGCGGCGAGTTCCTGCCCATGTACCTGCGCGAGGCCATGTGGCTGAGCTTCGCCGGCACCCGGGAGCCCACCGCCCTCCAGGTCGGCGTCGGTAAGGTGTGCGCGATCTCCGGCAAGCCCTGGAGCGGGGAACTCGCCCGCGACCCGCAGAACTACGTCGTCACCCCGCGCCAGCCGTGGCTGGACGGCATCAACTCCGGCACGGGCACCGTGCGCCAGTTCGTCGCCGTCCCGCTCGGCCTCGGCGCCACCGTGGAGGGCCAGGTCACCGGCGAGGAGACCTGGGGCGGCGTCCAGCTCCAGGGCTTCCCGCTGGGTGGGCGGGCGCTCGCCGCTTGGCGGGCGGAGGAGCGCCTGCGCCGCGAGGAGGAGCTGTGCCGCGGGCGGGCCGCCGTCGCCCCGCCCGGCGGCTACGGCGCCCCGCCCGCGCCGTCCGGCGGCTACGGCGCCGTGCCCGCCGCCTTCGGCGCGGACGCCATGCCCCGCGCCGGGGGGCCGCCCGCCCCGGTCGCCGCGCCCGCGATGGGACTCGGGGCCGGCGGCACGATGCGCCAGGAGGTCTACGCGGACACCCGCCCGCTCTCGGACTGGGACGACCGTCCGGCCGCCCGGGTCTTCGTCCACCTGGTCACCCCGCCGCAGTGGCGCGCCATCACGGGCGAGGAGCCTCCGCCGTCCCCCGTCGACCGGGCCGCCTACACCCGCGCCGGGCTGCCCTGGTTCACGTACGAGGACGACGACGCCGCCGACCTGGCCCCGGCGGACGCCCTGGGGCAGGTCAAGCCGGCCGGGGAGTGGCTCGGCGAGGACCACACCCCCTGGCAGGCCCCCGGCGCCCACCAGATCCACCCCCTGGGCGACGCCCCCGCCCCCGGCAAACCGGTCGCCGACGGCGGCTGGTGACGGACCGGGCCCGGCCGCCGCCGACCGGGCCCGCCCGGCCGCCGACGCGGTTCTGCCCTGGGCCGCTGCTCACGCGGTTCTGCCCCGCCCCGCCGCTCACGCGGTTCTGCCCTGGGCCGCTGCTCACTGCCCCGGGAACCCCGGCCGGGGGTAGTCGCCCCGGGCGGGAGCGCCAGACCGGCCGGCGTGCTGAGCCCGCCCGAGGGGAGGGTGACCTGCCGGTGCCCGCGCCGCGAACGGCCTCTCCTCCGCCGCGCCGGGGCCCGCCCGGCGCCCCGCCGGCGCCGGCCGCTGCCGTGCCGTCCGTGGGTCCGCTGCCCCGCCTCGTGCCATCTCGCCCTCTCCGCCCTGGCGGCTGCCCCGCAGACCCTGGGAACGGGGGTGGGTGCGGGCGCGAGCCACGCCCGCCGGGCGGGCGGCCGTCACTCCAGTGCCCGCCCACCGGGCGCCCGTCCGGCGCCCGCCCGGCCCGCCGGGTCAGGCACGCAGATGGCCCACCACCGAGGCCGCCGCCGCCCGTACCGCCTTCCGCGCCTCCTCCGTGTGGTCGACCGTCTCGAAGCCGTGGTGGCCCTCGGGCACGTCGATCAGCTCGACCGCCGCGCCGCGCTCCCGGGCCGCGTCCGTGAACTCCGCCACCGTCGCGGCGATCCCGGGGTGTTCGCGGCCCACCCGGGTGAGGACGACCGGCAGCCGGCCCGCCGTCCGCAGCGCATCCACCGGACGGAACCGCCCGGGGCGCAGCCCCCAGCCCGGCAGGGGCGCGAGCACCGGACAGGTCGCCGCCACGCACCGCAGCCATGGCGGCGGGGCGGCCAGCCACTCCGCCGACAGCAGCCCGCCGCCGGAGAAGAACCACAGCGCCACCCGGTCCCCGTCCACCCGCGGGTCGGCGCGCACGGCGTCGGCCGCCGCGGCCACGTCCTCGGCCGCCCGTCCGTACTCCCCGACGTCGTGCAGCCGGTGGTCGAGGGTCGCGGCGATCACGCCGAGCTCCGCCAGATGGCGGCCGTAGCCGACGAAGGCCGGCCAGTCCCGGGGCGTGGGGCGGGCCCCGGCGGGCACCGGACCGCCGTGGACGAGAAGCACCGCCGGGCGCGGCCCGCCCCTGGGAGCACCGTCCGCGAGCGCCCCGCCCTCGTCCGGACGGCCGGGCAGGTGCCCGGGCAGGCCCTCGGGCAGATAGAGGTCGACCGGGCCCGACCGCTCGCGGCGGCAGTGCGGCGGGTCGAGGACGAACGGACGCAGATGGGCCGGCGGCTGCGCCGCGGCGCCCGTGATCCGGTGGCCCTCTCCCCGGGCCGCCCGCACCAGGACCCCGGCCAGCTCCTCGGGCGCGGAGAGCATCGGCCAGTGCCCCGTGGGGAGTTCGAAGAAGGTCACCCGGGGGTCCGTGAGGGCCTGCAGACGCGGGTCGCCGAGCCCCACCGCCATCTCGACCAGCGCGATGTCCGACCCGTTCGCGGTGCACAGGACTCCGGTGGACGGGAGCGCGGGCGCCGCTCCGGTGAGGCCCAGCGGCTGCGTCAGGGTGCCCGACGGCTGCGGGGCGGCGAGGGCGGAGAGCCGGGCCAGGGCCTTGCGGGGCACGCCGTCGGTGCTGCCCCACCGGTGCCACTCCCCGGGCGCGGGCGGCGGCACCAGCCACCCGCCCGCGCCGCCCGGCCCGCCCGCACCGGCCCCCGACAGCCGCTCGCGCAGCTCCTCGTCGGGCACCAGAAGCAGCGGCGCGTCACCGTCCCCGGGCAGGCCCGCGTCCAGGTGCACGATCCTGGCGACCCGCTCCGGCCGCCGGTCCGCCGCGCCCAGCACCGGGTGGATGCCGTAGCCGTGCCCGACGAGGACCGCCCGGGGCGCCTTCGCGGCGTCGACGGTGTCGATGGAGTCGATCACCCGCACCACGTCCGCGACATGGGTCTCCAGATCCGTACCGGGACCGGCCGGACGCAGCGGGTCGCCCATGCCCGTGAGGGTCACCGGGTGCGCCTCGGCGCCCAGTCTCCGCAGGTGGCCGGCCACCTCCTCCCAGACCCAGCCGCCGGTGTGCGCGTCGGCGACCAGGACGAAGACGGGTGTGGAGTCCGGCGCCGGATCCGGCGCGGAGGCCGTGGCGGGTGCCGGAACGGATGCCGTCATGAAGGTCTCCTCGTGAGTGCGGTCGCGCGGCCGCCCCCGGAAGTCCGGCCGCCGTCGCCGGTACGGTAGGAACTCCCCCTGAGGGAGGTTCAACCCCGAGGGAGGTCCGCCTCGTGTCACCCGACGGCACCTGGAGCATCGGTGAACTCGCCGCACGCGCGGGGGCCACCGTGAAGACCGTCCGCTTCTACTCCGACCGCGGACTGCTGCCCGAGGCCGGCCGTAGCGCCGGGGGCCACCGGCGCTACGGCCCCGGTGCGCTGGAACGGATCGGGCTGATCCGCTCCCTGCGCACCCTGGGCCTGCCCGTCGCCGAGGTGCGCCGCGTACTCGACAGCGAGGCGGACGGGCTCGGGAGCGCCGTGGAGAGCGCCGTCGCCGGGCAGTTGCGCGAGGTCGGCTCCCAACTGGCGGCCCTGCGCTGGCGGGAGGCCGCCCTGCGGCTCGTCCACGACTGCCCGCCGGGGGAACGGGCCGAGCGGCTGCGGCTGATCGGCGCGGTGGGCACGCCACCCGGTACGGCGTCCCTCGTCCGCTTCTGGCGGCGCTGGCTGCCCCCGCGACTGCCCGCCCGCGTCGTCGCGGCCGTCGTCGAGCACGCGGTGCCGCAGCCTCCCGCCGACCCCGCGCCCGCCGAGGTGCTCGCCTTCGCCCGGCTGCACGCGCTGGTCTCCGGCCCGTGCCCCGGCGACGGGACGCCCTGCCGGCCGGCCGCCCACCGCAGCGGCACGGGCTACCGTCCCACCGTCCTCTACGAGGGCCTGCCGGAGGCGTTCGCCCTCGCGTCCGCCCAGGTGCTGGCGCGCCGCGACCCCGGTCCGGGCGAGGCGCTGGACTCCTTCGTCGCCGTCCACGCGGCGGCGTGCGGCACCCGGGACACCCCGGCGTTCCGCCGGCTGCTCGGCGACCGGCTCGCCGCCGATCCCCGGATCGACAGGTACTGGCAGGACGCGGCGGTCCTCTTCGGTCCGACGACGCCGACCCCGGGAGCCGCCCACGACTGGCTGTACGCGGCCCTGACGTCGGACACGGAGCCCACGCCCGCGGCGTGAGTCCGCCTCTCCGGGTGAGGCGGGCCGCGCGCCGGGCCCGGGCCGCCGGCAGCGCGGGCGGGTCGTGCACCCGCTCGTCCACGACCGGAGGGGTCCGGGCCGCCAGGGTTTCCCGCCCGGCGCCCGGCGGGCGAAACGCGCGCATGCCACGCCCCACCCGGGGGCACCCGATCGTCTGAGCAGGCAGCGAGCCGCCCGCTGACGGAGAATCGTCGTGCCGACGGCTCGTCCCCGCGGCCCGGCCGACGATCCGGGCCGCCCCGCGGGCCGGGGACCCGGCCGCCCGCCCGGACGGGGACACCGCAGCCGGCGCGGAGAGACCTCACCCGTCGCAGAAGGGACGGACACCGTGGCACGACCGACGATTCTTGTGGTGGGCGCCGGCTTCGCCGGAGTCGAGTGCGTACGCCGCCTGGAACGCGAACTCTCCCCGTCGGAGGCGGAGATCCTGCTGGTCACACCGTTCTCGTACCAGCTCTACCTGCCGCTGCTGCCCCAGGTGGCCTCCGGGGTCCTCACCCCCCAGTCGGTCGCCCTCTCGCTGCGCCGCAGCCGCCGCCACCGCACCCGGATCGTCCCCGGCGGGGCCGTCGGCATCGACACCAAGGCCAAGGCGTGCGTCATCCGCAAGATCACCGGCGAGCTGTACGCCCGGTCCTACGACTTCCTGGTCCTCGCGCCCGGCAGCGTCACCCGGACCTTCGACATCCCGGGGCTCGTCGACCACGCCCGGGGCATGAAGACCCTGGCCGAGGCCACCTACATCCGCGACCACGTCATCGCCCAGCTCGACCTCGCCGACGCCAGCCACGACCAGGACGAACGCGAGTCCCGGCTCCAGTTCGTGGTGGTCGGCGGCGGCTACGCGGGCACCGAGACGGCCGCCTGCCTCCAGCGCCTCACCGCCGGCGCCGTCAAGCGCTACCCCCGCCTGGACCCGCGCCAGATCAAGTGGCACCTGGTGGACATCGCCCCCCGGCTGATGCCCGAACTCGGCGAGACGCTCGGCGACGCCGCCCTCGCCATCCTCAGGCGCCGGGGCATCGAGGTCTCTCTCGGAGTGTCCGTCGCGGAGGCCGGGCCCGAGAAGGTCACCCTGACCGACGGCCGGGTCCTGCCCTGCCGCACCCTGATCTGGACGGCCGGTGTGGCCGCCAGCCCGCTCGTCGCCACCCTGGACTCCGAAACCGTCAAGGGGCGCTTGCTGGTCCGGCCCGACCTCACCGTCCCCGGCGCCGCCGGGGTGTTCGCCCTCGGCGACGCGGCCGCCGTGCCCGACTTGGTTAAGGGCGACGGCGCGATCTGCCCGCCCACCGCCCAGCACGCCCAGCGCCAGGGCCGCACCGCGGCCGCCAATGTGATCGCCACCCTGCGCGGCGCCGCCCTGAAGCCCTACGAGCACAAGGACCTCGGGCTCGTGGTGGACCTCGGCGGCAAGGACGCCGTCTCCAAGCCCCTCGGCATCGAACTGCGCGGCCTGCCCGCCCAGGCCGTCGCCCGTGGCTACCACTGGAGCGCCCTGCGCACCAACGTCGCCAAGATCCGCGTCGCCACCAACTGGATGCTCAACGCGGTCGCCGGGGACGACTTCGTGCGGACCGGCTTCCTCGCGCGCAGCCCGGGCACCCTGCGGGAGTTCGAGTACACCGACGCCTATCTGACGCCCGAGCAGATCCGCGAGCACACCGCGTCCCTCCGCGCCGGCCTGTGACACTTCCGGCGCGCAGGGTGTGACCTGCGGAAACGGGCATTCTGCCGACGACCCGTGTCCCCGGGGCACCGGCGGCAGTTGAACGGGGCATGAAGAAGCGCAGCATGCTCGCCGTCATGTCCCTCGCCACCGGCGCGTTCATCGCCGCCGTCAGCCCGCCGCCGGCCGCCCAGGCCGACACCCTGGACGGCGCCCTGACCGGCGGGGAGGCCCTCAGCCAGCTGGACGCCCCGACCGCCGGTCTCGCGGACGAGGTCGGCGAGACCGTCCGCGACGCGACGGGTGACCTGGCCTGACGCCGACGGTGCCCCGGCCCTCGGACCCCCCGGCGCCTGCCCGTGCCCCGGCACGGCAGGCGCCGCGCGCCGTTCCGGCCCGCCCCCGTACCGGGCCCGTCACGAGCCCCGGCCCGGCCAGGGGCCTCGGCGCGCCCGCCCGAGCACGGTCACGAGGCCGGCGTGCCCGCCCGGTCGGCCGGGGCGGGGACATGAGCCAGCGCCGGGCGGCAGGCCGCCAGCACCGCGCGGTGGACGGCCCGGGCCAGGCGGGCGCCCCAGAGGGAGCGGGGTCCGGCGAAGGGTTCGGCAGGGGCGCCCGGAACGGGGAGGGCCGCCGCCACGCACACCGCGTCCGTCGGGGTGCCGGACGCGTCCGCCCCCGCGTCCAGCAGGGCCTGGACCTTCGCCTCCGTGGCCGTGGCCACCGCGTTGACCAGCGCCGCGTCGCTCAGCGGGACCGGCACGGACACCAGGATGTTGATCGTGCCCGGGGCCGGCGCGGCGGCATTTCCCGCGCCGGGCCCGGCGGCCCAGCCGCGGATGCCGATGCCCGCGGTCACCAGCGCCTCCACCCCGCCGTCCGCGGCCCAGCGGCGCGCCCGGACATCGGCCGCGGTCATCAGCCCCACCCCCGGCCCGGCCGCACCCGCCCCGCGCGCCAGCCCGGCGAGGTGGGCCTCCGGATCCAGGCGGCCGTACCCGGGCGGCACCTGGGCGTTGAGCACCCACGCGCGTTCCCCGATGCCGCCGCCGAGCAGGGCGCTGGAGACCATCCGGCGCGGGCCCCGCGGCACCCACAGGAGCATCGGCCAGGCACCGCCGTCCTCCTCGCGGGTCAGCACGGGAACCCCGCGGAGCGCGGGCTCCCCGCGCGGCGCGCGAGGGGCCGGGGGGACGGGGGACGGCGGCGGGGTCCGGGGCACGCCGTACCCTAACCCGCCTTCCGGGGAGCCCCGTCGCCCTCCGATCCGGTCCTCGGCGGCGGCGCGGTTCAGCCGCCGCGGCGGGCGACGACCAGCAGGTACTCCCACTCCATCGCCCCCGAGCCGGACGGGTCGGCGTGGTGCCGGGCAAGGTCCGCCAGCTCGCGGTCGAGGGCCGCCGTGCGGTCGGCGTCACCGGAGAGGCGGCCGTAGACCGCGATCGTCGGGCCGTAGTTCGCCCGGAAGTAGTCCCGGAACGACTCCGGCGAGGGGAACGCCTCCACCCGGACGGTCTCCCGGCGCATCCCCATGTCCGTCACGCCCGTCCCGAGCAGCTTGCGGACATGGTCCTCGGAGCCCCACAGGGGCGGCGGCGACGCCCCTGGCGGGGGCGGGGGCGCGTACGGCCGCATCGTCGTGAACATGCGCCCGACGAAGCCCTCCGGCGTCCAGTCGATCAGCCCGAGGGTGCCGCCCGGCCGGCACACCCGCAGCAGCTCCGCCGCCGCGGTCTCGTGGTGCGGGGCGAACATCACGCCGACGCAGGACATCACCGTGTCGAAGGCGCCGTCGGCGAACGGCAGGTCCTCCGCGTCGGCCTCGCGCCACTCCACGGACACCCCGGCCCGCTCCGCCGACTGCCGTCCCGCCGCCAGGAGTTCGGGCGTCAGGTCGCAGGCGGTCACCTCGGCACCGGCGAGCGCGGCGGGGATCGCCGCGTTCCCCGACCCGGCCGCGACGTCCAGGACGCGCTGCCCGGGGCCCACCGAGCAGGCGTCCACCAGCCGGGTGCCCAGTTCGGGGATCAGCTCGGCGGCGACGGCCGGATAGTCGCCCAGGGCCCACATCGCGCGGTGCTTGCTCTTGAGGGCACGGTCTGCCTCGACCGCGTCGGTCGTTGGGGACATGACGTCTCTCCTCCCGAGCCTCATGGCGGCCACCCGGCCCGACAGCCGTGAGGAGGCGAACGAACTTCTGTGCCTTTTCTCCCAGGGTAGGAGCCTGCGCCCCGGCTGCCACCGCGAGGCGGCCCCCCCGCCCCGCCGCGTCCCGCCGGTGCCTCCGCGTAGGGTGAGCGCCGTGATCAGCGGCGAGACCGGCGGCGACCGGGGCGGGGACGGAAACGTGAGCGGGGACGCGGGTGTGAGCGGGGACGGGGACGCGGGCAGGAACGGTGAGCGGCTGCTCTACGGCTGCATGGGGCTCGGCGGCAGCTGGGGCCCCGAGCCGTACGGCCCCGCGGACATCGACCGGGCCGAGGCCGCGGTGCGGGCCGCCCTGGAGATCGGCGTCACCGTCTTCGACCACGCCGACATCTACCGGATGGGCAAGGCCGAGGCCGTCTTCGGCGAGCTGCTGGCCCGCGACCCCGAGCTGCGGTCGCGCGTCACCCTCCAGACCAAGTGCGGTATCCGCCTGGCCGAGGGCGACCGGCCCGGACTCTACGACCTGCGCGGCCCGAGCATCGTGCGCCGCGTCGAGGAGAGCCTGACCCGGCTGCGCACCGACGTCCTCGACGTCCTGCTGCTGCACCGCCCCGACCCGCTGGCCGACCCCGACGAGACGGCCGCGGCCCTCACCGACCTCCACCGGCAGGGTCTGGTGCGCCGGTTCGGCGTCTCCAACATGTCGGGCGCCCAGATCGCCTCCCTCCAGGCGCGACTGGACCTCCCGCTGGCGGTCGACCAGCTGGAGATGAGCCTGCACCGCCGGGACTGGCTGGAGGCCGGGGTACTCGTCAACACCCCGGCGTCCACGGACACCGGGTTCCCGCTCGGCACCGTCGAGTACTGCCGGGACAACGGTGTGCGGCTCCAGGCGTGGGGCGCGCTCGCCCAGGGCCGCTACACGGGCCGCGAGGAGACCCCGGCGGAACGGGCCACCGCCCGCCTGGTCGCCGGCCTCGCCGAGGCGAAGGGCACGACGCCGGAGACGATCCTGCTGTGGTGGCTCCAGCGCCACCCGGCCCGCATCGCCCCCGTCATCGGCAGTGCGCGGCCCGAGCGCATCCTCGCCTGCCGGGACGCGGCGACGGCTGCACCCGGGCTCAGCCACGAGGAGTGGTACGGGCTCTGGATCGCCGCCCGGGGCACGCCGCTGCCGTAGACCCCCGCCGCCGGGGCCGCCCCGGGCGGGCCGCTCAGGAGCGCGCCGACGACGCCGACAGCCAGGTGATCACGCTGTTCACGGCCGGGAAGTCCAGCCGGGCGATGTCCGCGATCGCCTGGTGGTCGGCGGGGGACAACCGCACCCCCGCCGCGTCCAGCGCGCAGTGCAGCAGCACCCGGTGGGCCTCGTCCGGGGCGAGCGGCCGCCCGGCCGCCAGCCCCGGGACGGGGACGGGCAGCACCGGCGTCCCCGGCCCCGGGGTCACCGGCCCCTCCCGCCCCGGCCGCCGCCGCACGGACCACCGCCTCATGCCGGCCCGTCCGGTCCGAGAGCGGAGCCGAGGCCCGCGAGCGCCCGGCGGCGCAGGGCCTTCACCGCCCCCGGTGAGCAGCCGCCCAGCTCCCGCCCGATGCGGTCGTTCGGCCAGCCGCCCCAGTACTGGAGCAGGACCACCGTGCGGTGCCGGGCGGGCAGTGCCGCCACGGCACGGCGCACCGGCTCCCGGCGCAGACAGGCGAGGGCGCTCTCCTCGGCCGAGTCGGCGGTGGCCGTGCTGAACGTCCGGCAGTCGGCCACGAGGACCTCCCGGCGCACCCGGGAGGAGCGGTAGTGGTCGATGACCAGATTGCGGGCGATGGCGCAGAACCAGGCGCCGATGTCCGAACGGCCGGGCGTGTAGCGGCCGATGGCGCCCAGGGCGCGGACGAAGGTGTCGCTCGTGAGGTCCTCGGCGAGGTGGGCGTCGCCCACCCGGGACCGCACGTAGCCCAGGACCTGCTGGCGGTAGGTGCCGTACAGGAGGGCGAACGCCTGCTCGTCCCCTTCGCGGGCGTGCTGGATGGTCAACTCCGGGGCTGACCGGGGGGTTCTTCGGATAACCTGCTGATTCAAGGCTTCCCCATCTCTGGTTGCGGGGCGGTCGATCAGGGGTCGCCGGGTCGCATCCGGCGGCCCCGTTTCCGGTTCTCCGGCGGGCCGGATCGCCTGACCTGTGATGTCGTCAGCAGCTGCGTGCCGGTGTGAGCCCCGGCCCCCGGCGGTTCCCGGACGGCATCCGCACGCCCCGCCGCCCCGGTCGCCGACCGCCGGCCGCGCCTGACTGCGGAACAAAATGTCTGAATCTTGTGGACTATGCCCCGGGAAGAAGCATTTCGTTATCCGATGGATACTTTGCGGACCGGCGTACGCCGGGCGCGCGCCCCTGGTGCCTCTGCGCCGTTGGAACGGGCATGGACACCACAGAGACCCACCAGCCGGCCGGCGCCGCCGCGCCGGAGCCGGGGGGCGGCCCGGCCCCGTCCGGCACCGCCGGTTCACCCATCTACGACGCCCTGGTCCTGTCCTGGCGCGCCCGGAGCCGGGCCGTACCCGGTGCACCGCGCCGGGCGTACGAGGTCCGGCCGCACGGCGTCCCGCTCGCCCGCCTCGCCGGTGACCGCGCGGCGCGGTGAACCGCCGTCGCGGAGGCGCGGTCAGGTCGCTGTCACGGAGGCGCGGTCAAGCCCCGTCACGGAGACGTGCGCGCCTGCTCGGGGAGGGCGGCGGGCGGTGCGGAGGGCCGGGGAGCCACGAAGTACTCCGGGTCCCGGGGGCGTACGCCGGGTGCGCTCCGGGGGCGCGGCGCGGGCTCCAGGTGCGGGATGTGCTTCGAGCAGTGCACATACGCCTCCTGCACCGTGAGGTGCACCCAGAACTCCGGCCGGCGGCCCGGTGCGGTGTCTGGGGCGAGGAAGGGGAAGGCCCGCCGCTGCTCCTCGTCCGCGCGCAGTTCGGCCCGCCCGTTCACGTGCAGCCCGATGTGGTCATGGGTGAAGTCCATGAACAGCAGCCCCAGATGCGGGTTCTCGGTGAGGTTCCCCGCGCTGGCGAGCACCCCGTTGCCCCGGTACTCGGGGTAGGTGAGGGTGCGCTGGTCCAGGTCGACGACGAAGCCGGGCGGGCCCGCCCGGAAGCTCGCGTCGCATTCGCCCCGCCCGTCCGCCGTGGACAGGAACACCATCGTCCGGCGGCGCACGAACTCCCTCATCCGGGGGGTCAGCTGGGGCTGGACCTGGCGGCCGTAGAACTCGGCGGCCCGCTCCGTGCTGCCCAGGTGTGCCTGGAGCAGGTGTTCACCGGCGGATCCGAAGCTGCTGTCGGGCGTCACGGGCGGGCCTCTTCCTCGGGTTCCTCGGGGGCGCGAACGGCCCCGGAGGGAGAGGGCCCCCCGGCGGGACCGGTGGGCACCATCGTGCCGCCCCGGCGGCCGGGGGAGGGGGTGAAGCCGTCGGACAGTTGTGAAGATCCGCCGCCGGGGCCGGCAGGCGCCGGGACGGACCCCGCGGCGCGTCCCGCTCAGCGGCGGGCGAGCTGCCGCTCGCCGCTCGGGCCCGGCTCGTACGGCAGGCTGTAGTGGCTGAAGATCCCCTCCTCGTTCTCCACCGGCAGCACATCGTCCGTGCCCATGCTGGGCGCGTCCTTGACCAGGGACTTCCCGTACGCCACCCGCAGGTATCCCGGGCCCGCCGTCGCGCCCGCGAGGGGGACGAACACCAGCCTGCGCCGGCCCGGCAGCCCGACGGCCACCGTGATGACGGTCGGCTCGTCGCTGCGGGTGTCGACGTAGACGGCCTCCAGGATGCCGATCTTCTTGCCGTCCTGGTCGACCACTTCCTCGTTCCGCCACTCGCGGATGTCTGCGCTCTGGACCACTGTGCTCTCCTTGCCGTGACCTGGCCGCCCGGCCATGGGCGTGGATCTCCATCGTGCCCGGAATGCGGTGGTTCACGCTCGCTGTGGGGCGCTTCCGTGCCGCGTCACGGCAGTGGGCGGGTGCCGGCAGGGCGGCGGGGACCGAAGACCGGGCCCCGGGGCGGCGCAGGGGGCGGCGCCCCGGTGACGGGGCCGCCCCTGGTGCGGCAAGGCTGCCCGGTGCGGCCGGCCGCAGACGGCCGGGGCCCCGCGCCGCCGGGCTCAGTCCTTGCCGCGGGCGTGCTTGAAGCGGGCCAGCCCGTCCGCCAGGTCGATCACGGGCTCCGGGTAGTCCAGCGCGGATTGTTCCTCCGCCGGCAGCCGCCACGGCTCGTGCACCGCCCGGCCCCGGACCTCCGCCAGCTCCGGCACCCAGCGCCGCACATAGCCGCCCTCCGGGTCGTATCGCTGGGCCTGCGCGAGCGGGTTGAGGACCCGGTTGGGCCGGGTGTCGGTGCCGGTCCCGGCCACCCACTGCCAGTTGAGCTGGTTGTTCGCCACGTCCCCGTCCACCAGGTGGCGCAGGAAGTGCCGGGCGCCCACCCGCCAGTCCACGTACAGCGTCTTGGTCAGGAAGCTCGCCGTCAGCAGCCGGCCCCGGTTGTGCATCCAGCCCTCGTGCAGCAGCTGGCGCATCGCCGCGTCCACCACCGGATAGCCGGTCGTGCCCTCCTGCCAGGCCCGGATGTCGTCGGCGGCCTCGTCCTCGCTCCGCCAGCGGTCGTGCCGGTCGCGGTAGTCCTCGGTGGCGGCCGCGTGCCGGGCCGCCAGCACCTGGTGGTGGAAGTCCCGCCAGCAGACCTGCCGCACGAACGCCTCCGCGCCCGCCCCGCCGCGCTCCCGCGCCCGGTGCACCAGCTCCGCCGCGGAGACCGCACCGAAGTGCAGATACGGGGAGAGCCGGGAGGTGGCGTCGCCCGCCAGGTCGTCGTGCCGGTCCTCGTAGTCGTCCATCCCGTCCCGCCGCCAGCTGAAAAACAGCTCCCGGCCGGCCGGCTCCCCGCCCGCCGGAACCCCGGGCGCGACCCCCTCCACCGCGTCCCGGCGCGGCAGCTCCTCCGACCCGACGCCCCCGGGCACCCGGATCGTGCGGGGCGCGCCGAGCGGGGAGCGGAGCCGCTCGCCGGACCAGCGCCGGAAGTACGGGGTGAACACGGCGAAGTGGTCGCCGCCCGACGGCGTGACCGCGCCCGGCTCCACGGCGGTCAGCACCGCCTCGTGCACGTGCAGCCGGCAGCCCTCCGGCTCCAGCGCCCGGCGCAGCCGCTCCTCCCGGCGGGCCGCGTACCCGCTCACCCCCGAGGCGAGGTGCACCTCCCCGGCCCCCGTCTCGGCGACCGCCTTCGCCACCTCCTCGGCCACCTCCCCGGAGCGGACGACCAGCCGCCCGCCGCGTTCGCGCAGACCCTCGTCCAGGGCGGTGAGGCAGTCGGCGAGGAAAGCGGTGCGGTTCGGGGTGGCGAAGCCGGCGTCCGCGACACCGCTGTCGCGCACGAACAGGGGCACGATCTCGTCGGCGGCGTCCAGAGCCGCCCGCAGCACGGGGTTGTCGTGCAGCCGCAGGTCGGAGGTGAACAGGACGATCGCGACGGTCATGGCGGGGGCTCCTCGGTACTCGTTCGGCACCGGGCCCGGGTCGGCACCCGGTCCGGTGGTGTACGGCGGATTCGGCTCCCGGGGCCCGTCCGGATGCGCGCCTCACCCCCGGGGGTGAGGCGCACGCCATCGCAGCCGCCGCGCGGCCGGTTCAGTACGCGGTGACCACCGCGGCCGTGTCGGCCGACCCGTACCCGTGCCCGGCCGCCGCCGCGAACCGTCCGCGCACCGCGTCGAGGAGCGCGCTGTCGGTGTGCGAGCCCTCCATCGCGGCCTTGACCAGATCGAGGTCCTTCAGCAGGTTCCCGATTCCGAGCGACGGGGTCCAGTCCTCCTCGATCATCGCGGCGCCCTTGAGCCGCACAGCGGGTGCGTCCACCGCCGAGCCCGCGACCGCGTCCAGGAACTGCCGGGGCTCCAGCCCCAGCCGCCGCGCCAGCGCCAGGGACTGCGCGACTCCGCTGACCGCGGTCGCCCCCCAGGCGCTCGCCGCCAGCTTCAGCCGGCTCGCCGCGCCGTAGGTCTCGCCGGCCCAGTGCGTCCGGCCGCCGACGGCCGCCAGCACGGGGTCGACCGCGGGGCGCAGTTCGGCGGGGCCGGACACCAGCATCGTCAGCTCGCCCTTCTCGGCGGGCTCCCGGGTGCCGAGGACCGGCGCGTCCAGGGTGCGCAGCCCGTGCCGGGAGGCCAGCTCGGCGAGCTGCCGGGCGCCGTCCACGCCGACCGTCGTGCACTGGAGCCACACCGCGTCCGGGGCGAAGGCGCCGGAGCAGCCGCCGACGACCCCGGCGACGGAGTCCGCGTCGAAGAGCATGGTCAGCACCGTGCCGGCGTCCGCGACGGCTTCCCCGGGTGTTTCGGCGACCCGCGCGCCCGCCTCGGCGAGCGGACCCGTCTTCTCCGCGCTCCGGTTCCACACCACGACGTCGAACCCGGCGCGCAGCAGGCTGCGCGCCATACCGCTGCCCATGATGCCGGTTCCGAGGACGGCCACGCGTGAGGTCATGGTGAGGCAACTCCCGTCGGGGATCGGGGTGGCACCGACGGTCGGCCGCGGCCCGCGCGGCGGCGCGGGCGCCGTCTGACGTCGGGTCACACTAGCGCCGGAGCACGCTCCGTCCGTGACGGCGCGTCCGCGCGCGCCGGTCCGGTCCACGCACCCGGCGCACGACCCGGAGCGGGCCCGCCCCGCGCGCCCCCGGGCCGGGGGTCAGGGTGCGTTTCAGAAGGGTGAGTGTGGACTCGACCTCGTGCCGCGCTCACCATCACGCCGCCTGGGCCCGCAAGAAGGCACCGCGTGTACCGAAGAAGGATCGACGCCCCGGCATCACTGCCCCGACGAGGGACTGGGGCGGTCCCGGGGCGGCCTGACCTCCAAGATCCACCTCGTCGGCGATGGCGGACGACGCCCCCTGCTGATCACACCGGGCCAGTGGGGCGACGCGCCCCAGCTCATCCCGGTCCTCGAACGCGTCCGCGTTGCCCGGCCGGGAGGCGGGCATCCACGCACCCGGCCCGAACAGCTCGGCGGCGACAAGGCGTGCTCCTCCCGGCGAAACCGCCGCTACCTGCGCAGACGGCAGATCAAGCACAGCCGAAGGACCAGCGGGCCCATCGCAGACGCCGCGGCCGCGAGGGCACAGGCGGCACAGGCCTACAGGCTTCGACGAGGACACGTCCAGACGGTGTCGTACGTGGTGAGGCGGACCGTCGCTGGTAGCAGCACAGTGCAGCAGCCAGGCCGGGTAAGGCCAGGCAAGACCGGGCCAGCCCGGCGCGCACCGGCACCACGTACGCCAATCACCTGCCGAACGCCAAGGGCGTCATCATCGGCGAGCAGCAGCACTTCACCCAGAACAACACCGACGTCGTCGACCCGAAGCTGTTCGTTCAACTGGCCGGGTACGTCGGACAGGTCAGCAGCGCGCTGGGCATGCCCGATCCGGACCGCGTCGCTCAGGACCTCCACGACGAAGCGACCTCGCAGAACGAGCCGGGCCGCCTGCGTCACGGCCGAGCGGCTTCGTCCCCGCCGGCGTCGGCTGCGGCCACGCCCGGTGCATGTTCGATCGGCGTCGTCCGCCGCACCGCGTTGCGAGGGCTGCGTGTGGGAGACGGGGTAACCCATGTGGGCGAGTTCTTTCAGGTCAGTCGGTGGACCGTCGGGCCTGCCGGAGGCAAGGAACGAGTGCGCTGATGCAGCACTAAACGTCTCCTTTGGGACGGAGTCGTCGACCTGGATGATGCTTACGCTGTTTGCCTGACCTGCCGGACTGCCAGCATGTCCTCTGCAGGGAGTGTTCTTCAAGGGAGATCGCGGCTTGGACGGGTGGAAGGGAGCTGCCCGAATTTATTGACGCTCGGTGATGGCGTGTCGGGGCGAGCTGTTGGTGCCACCGGCTCCCAGAGCGCGTCGGGCGGATCCCAAGCCCCGCCGCCGCGGTCGAGCGCTTCCATGTCCGGGCGTTGGCGGGGCTACTGCCGATCCGCTGTGGTGTCTCGCTGACGTGCCCCCGC
Organism: Streptomyces sp. CNT372; assembly: GCF_000377145.1. Taxonomy (NCBI): domain Bacteria; kingdom Bacillati; phylum Actinomycetota; class Actinomycetes; order Kitasatosporales; family Streptomycetaceae; genus Streptomyces; species Streptomyces sp. CNT372. The sequence goes on from NZ_KB897785.1 coordinate 226,171, forward strand.
ACGGAACATCACACAAGTGACCTCCGCCGCCCCAACGCTCCTGTGACTTCCTGCAGTCAACCTCCAGCCGTCCGTAGTGGACGGTCGGCAATGGTCAACGGTGAAGGGGATGACGATGAGCACTGCCCAGGCGGCAGCCACAGATGACGAGCAATTCGACCCTCTGATCAGCACGGTCGCCGGGACCGGGGCCCCGGGACCGCCCCAGGGTGGGATTGAGCGTGCTGTTTCGGCTCAGTTGAACGGTCCGATCGGGCTCGTGGTGGACAGCGCCGGCACCCTCTACATTGCCGACCTCTACAACCATCGGGTCCGGAAGGTCACGACGGACGGGAAGATCAGTACGGTCGCGGGTACCGGGGTCGGGGGGCCCGGTGGAGACGGCAGCCTCGCCGTCTCGGCGCAGTTGCAATACCCGCGTGCGGTGGCGGTGGACAGCGCGGGCGACCTCTACATCGCCGATGCCGGCAACAACCGGGTCCGGAAGATCACGTGGGCTGACGGGAAGATCAACACGGTCGTCGGCACGGGTGCCGCAGGCACCGACCCTGACGGCACTCTTGCCACCGCCGCCCGGCTGAACTACCCGTCGGGGGTGGCGCTGGACAGCGCAGGCGACCTCTACGTCGCCGACTGCAACAACCACCAGGTCCGGAAGGTCACCATGACCGACCGGAAGATCCGCACGGTCGCGGGTACCGGGGCCGCGGGGCCCGGTGGAGACGGCAGCCTCGCCGTCTCGGCCCAGCTGCGAAACCCGCACGGGGTGGCGGTGGACAGCGCGGGCGACCTCTACATTGCCGACCAGAACAACCACCGGGTCCGGAAGGTCACCATGACCGACGGGAAAATCAGCACGGTCGCCGGTACCGGCGCCGCGACCTTCGGCGCCGACGGAGTCCCGGCCACCACGGCTCCGTTGCACTCCCCCATGGCGGTGGTGGTGGACAGCGCGGGCACCCTCTACATCGCCGACTGCAACAATCACCGGGTTCGAAAGGTGACGGCCGATAAGAAGATCAGCACGGTCGCGGGCACGGGCGCCGCGACCTTCGGCGCTGACGGCGTTCCGGCAGCCTCGGCCCCGTTGAAACACCCGTACGGGCTTGCCGTGGACTGTGTCGACACCCTCTACATCGCCGATCTGGCCAACCACCGGGTCCGGAGGGTCGGGTCGGCGAGGATGGTCGGGCTGCCCGACTCAGGCACGGTCGTCTCCTGGGCCAACGTCCGCAGCAAACTGCGGATGGGGGTCGCGCGTGAGTCCACCAAGGACGGGGCCGAGGTCCACCAAACCCTCGCCGTCCCCCGGGACCACCAGCAGTGGCGGCTCATCGAGGCGGGCCACGACAACGGCGACATCCTCTACCGGATCGAGAACGTACGCAGCGGCAAGGTCCTGGAGGTCGCCGGTGCGGGAACCGCGTCCGGCGCGCTGGTCGCACAGCGCGCCTACGATGGCAACGACGCACACCACCAGCACTGGAGGCTGATTCCGGTGGGCTCGGTGAACGGCGCCCCGCGGGTGTATGAGATCGCGAACCGGAACAGCGGGCTGCTCCTACAGGTCGACACCAACGCCCGCACGGTGATCAGGCAGCACGGGTCGCAGGGCGACCACCGGAACCGGCAGTGGCAGTTGCTCCCGGTATGACACAGGAGAAGGGCAGGGGCGGTCGTGCCCCTGCCCCGCGTGCTCTGGGAGCTACTGGGAACCTGAGGGCCCCTCGGTGGTCGGCTCGGTCTTCCCCAGCTTCTGCGGTGTCTCGGCGGTCGCCTGGGGCGACTTGGGGGGTTGTGCTGCCTTGGGTGCTCCCGAAGCCTGGGGGGCCTTGGCGTATGCCTCCTTGTCCGGCTCGGCCTGGAGGTCCTCGTTCTTTTGCAGGCCGTCCTCCTTCTTCACCCTCTCACTCGCCTTTGTCATCCCGGCGGACGCTGTGTCGGAGACCGAGCTGGCATGGGCGTGCTTGGCCTGCGTGCCGGCCGAGTCCCGGGTGGTCTGGATGAAGGAGCCGAGGATGCCCAGGATGACCCGCGCTTCGGGGGACTGCTCCTGTACGACTTTCGAGCGTGAGGTAGCCCCGTGGATCGCATGGATGAACAGGCTCTTGCTCTTGTCGTCGTATGTGTCCTCTTCGGCGTCCTCGAAGTCAACGTCCGCACCCGGCTGCGCGTCGCCTTCGTCGGCCTTCACCGAGAAGAGCCCCGCGCTGTTCTGCGCGAAACCGAGAATATTGTCGAACACCATTGTTGTCACCCCTGGTCGTCGTCGTGGCGGTGCTGCTGCCCGGTCAAGGCCCCTTGTGCAGAGCTCGTTGGCTGAAGGTCAGAGGCTCGGCTTCGAACATCGTGTGGTGGACGTCCAGGCAGGAGACGACCTCCATCCGCCCCTTGATGCGGTATCCGCCGCCGGCCAGGTTGACGTCGGCGATGTCGCGGGCGACCACCTGAGCGAGGCCCGGGAAGGACCCGAGCTGCGGGGGAGACAGGACCGGAACCGGCACGGCGTACTTCACCGCGAGGAACCCGGCGAAGGTCACCGGGATCTCGTACTCGTAATGCTTGTGGGCACGCCGCTGCGTGGCAATGGTTTCCACCCGGGATTCCTTCGGGACCTTGCCGGAGATCTGCGATTTCGAAGTCCAGCTCGTCGTCAGGGAGCCGCCGACGGTGGCCGCGAGGCCCAGCGCCAGCTGTGCGTTGAGTGAGGCGCTGCCGGTGGCGCTGCCCTGGGTCGTGAACGCCACCGAGTTCGTCACGGAGTTGGACGCGGAGTTGCCCGCCGAGTTCGTCGTGGCTGTTTCGGTGCCGTTGGCGTTGTCGACCCCGACGTTGTCCTTGCTGTTCTTGTTGGTGATCGTGTTGGCGTTTTTGTTCGCCATGTCGTTCCGCAGCTGCGTCCCGAGCTGAGCCTGGAGGTCCATCTTGAGCTGGTTCTGTAACTGCAACTGCAGTTGTGCGCCGATATTGCCGCCGAAGGTGAGCTTCGCATCCCCGTGGAGCGACCACGTCACCCCGTTCGACACGGTGAAGTCGACCGAGTCGGTGAAGGTCATCTCGTACATCTCGCTGCGGTTGACATAGGCGCGTGAGGAGAACGTGTCGGGCGGGGGCGGAGTGATGTCGCCCCGCTCCTCGATCAGCGGCTCCCCGAGATTCATGTAGGCGAGCCAGCCAAGATCGAACGCGGAATCGCCAATGGTGCCGGAGCTCGACTTGTTGATGGAGATGCCGACCGGTCTGTGCTGCACGCCGTTGTTGCTGGTGTAGACCAGGTTGGGATGGTTCAGGAGGGACGGCAGGTCGATGCCGAGTTCCCGCAGGTTCTTTTTCGTCAGCGGATGGCGCTTGAACCGTTCCAGGTTATAAGCAGTGGAAGGCATTCCCCGTCCTCGACTGTTTTCCGAAACGCGCCCGATGGAATGGAAGGCATCTGCGCGCTTTCCGAAATTCGAAGCTATCAGCCGACTGGTTTCCCGGGAAGAAGCCGTCGCTTATCACACTCAAACGGGTGAACGTGCCCACCGGTCATCCCCAAGTCGCCGGGAATAACGGTAAAGTGAAGCACTGCCGGTCGCTCGATCGACGCCTTCGGAAAGCGCTCCACGTGCATGTTGCACTTGTGATTCGTGCGGTGGTGGGGGTTTTGTTTGGTTGTCCATTGCAGCCCGAGTCATTTCCGCTTGCAGGGCGGTCAAATCCTGCAGTAATGCAGCGCGGCGAAGCGCTGCGCTGTGGCTGGATTTCATTCCCCACTTCAAGAACAGGTGAGGTTCCGCGATGTACACCCAAGAACGCACGACGATGTCGAACCTGGTGGTCGGCGGCCCGGTGGCGGTGAACAGCTACGACAACGCGATCGTGGCCGCGCTGATCGAGAACCGGCCTGTCATGCTCGTCCACGCCTTCAACGGCGGCTTCCTGCGGCCCGCCGAGCTGAAGGACAGCGTCCACGACAAGGGAGTCAAGCTGTCCACCGCGCTCGACTCGGCCACCAAGGAAGCGCAGGGCCACCTCTGGTACATCACTCCCGCCGGCTTCTTCGGGCAGCGGCCGCTGTACTTCGTCGAGAGCGCCGCGGGCCAGGTACCGCCCAAGCCTGCCGGTTCGGGCCAGGCCGACGCCGGGCGCGGTGACGACGGGACACCCAAGCCGCAGCGTCGGCGCATCACCGTGCATCAGAAAGCCCCCGAGGGCACGGCCGCCACCGTCCAGGTGGGCCTGCCCGACAAGGTCGGAGACCTATGGCGCGGGAAGAACGGCGCGCCCGAGGACACCCAGCTGTGGGTCGTCACGGTGACGCCGTGGGGCGGGCTCACCTTCGTGCCGATCACCCACCCTGACGCCATCCTGGGGTTCAAGGACCACGCGGTGGCGGCCGACAGCGAGGCGCGCGTGACCTACAACTGGGGCGGGGACTTCACCGGCACGGTCATCAATACGTTCTACCCGCGGCTGCCCAACGAGTGGAGCGTCCCCTACCACCACGTTTTCACGTGACCCGCGGCCGCCACCCCCTCACACCTGTCCCGAGCCCAGCCCGTACCGCCTGGAAGAGGCACCACGATGCCCATGCCCACGGAAGAACTGAAACTGGTGATCGTGAACGCCGCCACGGGGAAGACCCTCGGTCTCAAAGCCGCGCCGGGCGCGGACGGGGCGCTTGTCGTCCGCGACTTCCCCGACGGCGGCCCCAGCCCGGAGCAGTGGCAGCTCACCCCCGTGCCGGCCGCGCAGGACGAGCAGGCATATGTGATCCGCAACGCGGCCGGCGTCAAGGTGCTCGACAACCCCGCCGCCGCGGACCGCGGTGTCCGTCAGTGGGACGCCGCCGGCAAGAAGGGCCAGCAGTGGCGCGTCGTCCCCGTCGACGGCGAAGCGGGCCTCTACTTCATCGAGGCGGCGACCGATGGTGCCGTTCTCGACCTCGCCGATCCCGGCGCTGACGACATCCGGGTCGTTCTGCGCGAGCACGACGAATGCGCGGAAACCCAGCGGTGGCGGTTCGTCCCGGCCGAGCCCGAGCGCACCAGCGACCCCGTGCTGCCCTGGGCACCAATGAGCCACTGGAACGGCCGCCGGTCCTGGCGGCTGGCCCGCCCGACCGCGCTGCGGCCGGCACCCGACGCGACGCCCTCCTTCAGCGACATGCTGCTGGTCCTCAAGGCATTCGGAAGCAACCAGGACGCCGGCGGGTGGAAGAGCGACGGAGCCAACCGCTCTCCCAGCGGGCAACCGGGCGGGTGGGCCGGGCTCGGTGACCGGTTCCTCGCCGACACCACTGGAGCAGGGCAGGCGGACATCGTCGGGCTCAAACCCGCGAAGGGCGCGGTGACGTCCTCCAGCAACGGCGACGGCACGTTCGACGACGAGCGTGTCCTGCACCAGGTAGCGCCCTCCTCAAGTCCCGCGGACCTGTGGACGCTCATCGACCTGACGGGCGACGGTAAGCCCGACGTCGTCGTGCTTGCCGCCGACGGCGTCCGGGTGTCCACGCTGGACAAAGCCGGGGCGTTCACACCCGCGGGCGGCAAGCTGGTCCTCAAAGCCTTTGGACACGGGCAACAGGCCGGCGGGTGGTTTGCCGACAAGCACCCCCGCTTCCTCGCCGACACCACCGGCGACGGACGCCGCGACGTCGTCGGCTTCCACGACGACGGCGTCTGGATCTCACTCCAGGACGAGGACGGCACATTCGCCCCGATGGGCGACGAACCGGTCCTCAAGGCATTCGGCCACAGCGAGAAGGCCGGTGGCTGGCTTGCCGGTAAGCACCCCCGCTTCCTCGCCGACACCACTGGTAACGGCAGGCTCGACGTCGTCGGCTTCCACGACGACGGCGTCTGGATCTCACTCCAGGACGAGGACGGCACATTCGCCGACCCCCTGTACCTCCTTGACGACTTCGGCGTCGACCAGGGGTGGAGTACGGTCCAGGAGCACCCCCGGTTCCTTCTCAGCGCCGTCGATGGCGAAGCAGCGGACATCGTCGGGTTCGGCCCACAGGGCGTCGTCGTCGCACGCGGGCGCGGCGACGGCACGTTCAATCCCGCCAAACTCGTCCTGAACGATTTCGGGCACGCCCAGGGATGGACGGGCAAGAAGCACCTCCGGCTCCTCGCCGACGTCACCGGCGACGGCAACCCCGACATCGTCGGCTTCGGCGACCAGGGAGTCTGGGTGTCGCACAACCGCGGCGACGGCCACTTCGAGCAGGCCCAACTGGTGTGCCGCGGCTTCGGGTACAACGAGGACGCCGGCGGCTGGCGCGTCGACCGCCACCCCCGCTTGCTCACCGACGTCACCGGCGACGGCAAGCCCGACATCGTCGGCTTCGGCGGCCCAGGCGTGTACGTGGCCCGAAACCTCTTCCGCCGCTTCCGGACCCGATAGCCGTCGGACTGGCTCTTCAGCTGGACCACGTGACGCGTCATCGGCCTGCCGGAGCCCGTCGCCCCGACCCAGCGTGCGGCCTGGCACACCGTCGCCTGCCAGGCCGCACATCGAGCAACCGCAGCACAACCGCCTGCTGCGCCGTCACGGAGATCGACGGCTACCTTGTGAGGGCCTGTTGTGGCAATCCAGTGGCGGACCCGGCCCTCGGCGGGGTACTCGGCGACCTGGCGGCACGGCGCGGCCGGGTCACCGGCCAGTCGATGCGCTCCGGCTCGGCCGTCGTCACCGCGACGGTCCCGCTGGCCGAGTTGTTCGGCTATGCGTCGCGGCTGCGCGGCCGCACGCGGGGCCGGGGGACGTTCACCTCGCGTCCCGACGGGTACGCGCCCGCGCCGCGCGGGGTGGCCGAGGAACTCCTCGGCGGATGACGGGCGCTGCCGGCAGTGCTGGTGGATGACGGGGAGCCCCTCGGGGCCGGGCCGGCTGTGCGCGGGCGGCCCGGCCGGGTACTCGTGTCGTCGTGATGCCGGTCTGTCATGCCCGGAACTGTTGCTTCCCGGTGAGCCGGGCGTAGCATCCGAGAAACCAACAAGGCCGGTCATGGAACGGATGTAGAACCACATGTTCGCGGCGGAGCGCCAGCAGGAGATCCTGCGCCTGGCCCGGGAGGGCGGCCGGGTGGACGTGCTGTCCCTCGCCGAGGAGTTCCAGGTCACCGCCGAGACCGTCCGTCGGGACCTGAAGGCCCTCGACCGCGCGGGCCTCGTACGCCGGGTCCACGGCGGCGCCATCCCCGCGGGCCACCTCGACTTCGAGCCCGGCCCCGCCGAGCGCGACGCCGGCGCCTCCGACGAGAAGGACGACATCGCCCGGGCCGCCCTCGCCGAGCTGCCCGCCGACGGCAGCGTGATCCTCGACGCGGGCACCGCCGCCGCCCGGCTCGCCGCCGCGTTCCCCGTCGATTCGGCGCTCACCGTCGTCACCCACGCCCTGCCGATCGCCGCCCGCCTCGCCGACCACCCCGGCATCGCGCTGCACCTCGTCGGCGGCCGGGTCCGGCACCGCACCCGGGCCGCCGTCGACGCCTGGGCGCTGCGCGCCTATGGCGAGATCAAGGCCGACGTCGTCTTCCTCGCCACCAGCGGCTTCTCCCTCGACGGCGGGCTGACCACCCCGGACCTCGCCGAGGCCGCGGTCAAGAGCGCCGCCGTCCGGGCCGCCCGCCGGGTGGTTCTGCTGGCCGGCTCCGCCGCGTTCGGACAGCAGCATTTCGCCCGCTTCGGCGACCTCTCCGACGTCGACCTGCTGATCACCGGCAAGGGTCTGTCCGAAGAGGATGCGCGGGCCGTCGGACGCCAGGGCCCGGAAGTGGTCCGCGCATGATCCTCACCGTCACCCCCGCCCCGGCCCCGGGAGCGCCGCACGCACGAGTGCCCCGGCCCCACCCGGCCGGGGCACCCCGCGTCACGCACCAGGGGGAGCGCGTCAGCCCTTCACGAGCCGCCGCACGTTCTCCACGCTTCCGCAGTCCGCGGCCAGCAGTTCGGCCCGCCGGTCCCGGAACGCGCGCCCGAGTGCGGCCCGCCGCTCGTCGGAGACGTTCTCCCGCGCGTCGTTGAGGAGGGTGCGCTCCTCCTCGTCGAGGTGGTGCGTGACCGCCTCGGACAGCCGCTCCAGCGCCTCGTCCCAGGCCGCCGCGTCGCCGGGGTCGGTCTCCAGCAGCGCCAGCAGCGCCGCGTTCCCCTCGTCGTGCTCCTCGGAGCCGTGCTCCACCTCCTCCTCGTCCACGTTCTTGTACCGCTTGAGCGCCGGGTAGACCTCCGCCTCCTCGGCCTCCGCGTGCGCGACCAGCAGGCCCGAGAACTCGCTCAGGGCACCGGTACGGTCCTCGTCCACGCTGCGCATACGGCGCAGCAGGTCCTCCATGGTGCGGTGGTCGTCGAGAATGACCCGGACCACGTCGTTCGCTGCCATCGGTGTGCGTCCTCCTAGGCGTCGATGCCGGTGACCGCGGCCGGTCCGAGGGGCGCCTCGTCGTCCGTGAAGCCGGCCGCCCGCAGCGCGTTCTCCGTCGTCTGCCGCGCTTCCAGTTCGGCGGTGCCCATGTCCTGGGCCTCGACCTCCAGGCGGACGGTGAAGGTGCCGTTGTCGTTCACCGTAAGAATGCGGAGGTCCTCCTCGCGGCCGAGCGAGGTCTGCCGCGGGTCGGCGGGCCGCAGCTCCCTGCGGACCGCCGCCGTCTCCTCCTCCCCGGGCGTGCGCAGAAAGGTTCCCGGAAGGGTGATGACAAAGGTCGTCATGAGAGTCCTGCCTTTCAGGGGCCCGTTCGCGGGCTGTCCCGCGTCTGCCCCGTGGTCCGTGTGCCATGCGCGCCGTCACCCGGCCGCCCGGGCGGGTTCACACCGGCCGCCCCGGTCACACCGCTCGCTCCGGGGGTTCCGGGTGCTCGCCCGGTCCGCCGTGCTCCCGGTCCGCCAGGGGGGTGGGGGAGAGGTGCGTGCTCTCCTCGCCCGGTTCCAGCAGGGTGTCGGCGGGGCCCACGATCAGCGGATCCGGCTCGCCCACCACCTTCTCGTCCTTGCTCGCGTAGTCCAGCCGCCACAGCAGACTGCGCATCGCCTCCAGCCGGCCGCGCTTCTTGTCGTTGTTCTTCACCACGGTCCACGGCGCGTACGAGGTGTCGGTGGCCCGGAACATGTCGACCTTCGCGGCCGTGTAGTCGTCCCACAGGTCCAGCGAGGCGAGGTCGGTGGGGGAGAGCTTCCACTGCCGGACCGGGTCCACCTGCCGGATCGCGAAACGCGTCCGCTGCTCGGCGCGGGACACCGAGAACCAGTACTTCACCAGCACGATCCCGTCGTCCGTCAGCAGCTGCTCGAACAGCGGGGCCTGCCGCAGAAAGGTCCGGTACTCCTCCTCGGTGCAGAAGCCCATCACCCGCTCGACGCCCGCGCGGTTGTACCAGGACCGGTCGAAGAAGACGATCTCACCGGCCGAGGGCAGATGCCCGACGTACCGCTGGAAGTACCACTGGCCGGCCTCCCGGTCCGTCGGCTTCTCCAGGGCGACCACCCGCGCGCCACGCGGGTTGAGCCGCTCGGTGAAGCGCTGGATCGTTCCTCCCTTGCCCGCCGCGTCACGCCCCTCGCACACCACGGCCAGCCGCTGGCCCGTCTCCTTCACCCACTTCTGGAGCTTCAGCAGCTCGATCTGGAGCAGCCGCTTGGTGTGCTCGTACTCCTCGCGCCGCATCTTGCGCTCGTACGGGTAGTTCTCGCGCCAGGAGCGGATCGCGTTCCCCTCCTCGTCGAGGAGCACGGGGTGCCAAGGCCGGCGGCTGTCCACGGTGAGCCCGTCGAGGAGCTCGTTCTCTCGGTCCGTCACCCTGGTACTCCTATCCGCGGGCGGCCCTTCCACGCCCGGACGGGGCAGCCGGGTCACCCCCTCGGACGCGAGGCCCCTCGGGCCCCGCCCCGCCTGCGGGCCGGCCGGAAACCACGCGTTCACACGCCGTGCGGCGGGCAGTTCCGACGTGTTCGCCCGCAGGTGCCCCCGGCCGCGCTCTCCTTGGGGGCGCCCCTCGCCGACCCCCACCGCGGAGGACCCCCCTTCATGACCCATCCCGACCGCCGCCGCTTCCTGCAACTCGCCACGGGCGCCGCCGCCTTCCCGGCCCTGTCCGGCAGCATCGCCCGGGCCGCCGCCATCCCGGCCCAGGGCGGCACCGGCACGATCGAGGACGTGGAGCACATCGTCGTCCTGATGCAGGAGAACCGTTCGTTCGACCACTACTTCGGGGCTCTGAAGGGCGTCCGCGGCTTCGGCGACCCCCGTCCCGTCACCCTGCCCGGCGGACGCGACGTGTGGCACCAGTCCGACGGGCAGAAGGTGACCCTGCCCTTCCGGCCCCCGAGCGACGACCTGGGCATGGAGTTCCTCCAGGGCCTCAACCACGACTGGGCCGGCGGACAGAAGGCGTTCAACAAGGGCCGCTACGACCAATGGATACCGGCCAAGACGGCCACCACCATGGCGTATCTGACCCGGGACGACATCCCCTTCCACTACGCCCTCGCCGACGCCTTCACGGTGTGCGACGCCTACCACTGCTCGTTCATCGGCTCCACCGACCCCAACCGCTACTACCTGTGGTCCGGCCACACAGGCAACGACGGCACCGGCGGCGGCCCCGTCCTCGACAACGCCGAGGCGGGCTACGGCTGGACCACCTACCCCGAGCGCCTGGAGGCGGCCGGGATCTCGTGGAAGGTGTACCAGGACATCGGCGACGGCCTCGACGCCGCCGGCCACTGGGGCTGGATCAACGACGCCCACCGAGGCAACTACGGGGACAACTCCCTGCTCTACTTCAACACCTACCGCCGCGCCCGCCCCGGCGACCCGCTGTACGAGAAGGCCCGCACCGGCACCGACGCCCGCAGGGGCGAGGGCTACACGGACCGGCTGCGCGCCGACGTGCAGGCGGGCCGGCTGCCGCAGGTCTCCTGGATCGCCGCCCCCGAGGCGTACACCGAGCACTCCAACTGGCCCTCCAACTACGGCGCCTGGTACATCGCCCAGGTCCTCGACGCCCTGACCTCGAACCCTGACGTCTGGTCCCGCACCGCGCTCTTCATCACCTACGACGAGAACGACGGCTTCTTCGACCACGTCGTGCCGCCCTACGCCCCCGCCGGCGCCGCCGAGGGGCTGTCCACCACCCCCACCGCCCTCGACCGGTTCCCCGGCTCCGCCCGCTTCACCGCCGGCCCCTACGGACTCGGCCCCCGCGTCCCCATGCTGGTCGTCTCGCCCTGGAGCACGGGCGGCTACTCCTGCTCCGAGACCTTCGACCACACCTCCGTCATCCGCTTCCTGGAACGGCGCTTCGGCGTCCGCGAACCCCAGATCTCGCCCTGGCGGCGCGCCGTCTGCGGTGATCTGACCTCGGCCTTCGACTTCACCCGGTCCCAGCGCCCGCCCGGCGGCCTGCCCCCGACCGACGGCTACCTCCCGCCGGACCACGACCGCCACCCCGACTTCCGGCCCACCCCGCCCGCCACCCCCGCGATGCCCCGCCAGGAACCCGGCCGCCGCCCCACCCGGCCCCTCGCCTACGCCCCCTATACGGACGGCCTCGCCGACCCGGCGGCCGGAACCTACCGGCTGACCTTCGGCGGCGGCCCCGGCGCGGGCGCCCACTTCTACGTCACCTCCGCCAACCGCACCGACGCCCCCTGGACGTACACCACCGAGGCCGGACGCTCGATCGCCGACACCTGGAACACCCGCTACTCGCGCGGCACCACCGACCTCACCGTGCACGGCCCGAACGGCTTCCTGCGCCGCTTCCGCAACCCGGGCACCACCGCCGGACCCGAGGTCACCGCCCGGCACGACGCTGCCGCCGGAGCGCTGGACCTCGCCTTCACCAACTCCGGCACGGCCACCGCCCGCCTGACGGTGACCGACGCCTACGGCGGCCCGGCCCGCCACCACACCGTGGCGCCCGGCGCCACCGTGCGCCGCTCCGTCCCGCTCGCCGGCTCGGACCACTGGTACGACCTGACGGTCACCTCCGACACCTCGGCCGACTTCGTCCGCCGCCTCGCGGGCCATGTCGAGACCGGGCGGCCCTCGCTCTCCGACCCGGCGATCCGCACGGACCCCGCCCGCTGACCGCACGCACCCCGCCGCGCACCCCCACGGCCCCGGCCCGCTGACGCGTCCGCCCGGCGCGCCGCCGTTCCCCGACGCTGCCGGACGACGTTCCCGCGGCGTCCTCAGAACGGTGGCGCGCCCGAGCCCGTGATCAGGAGTACCCCGGTCCCGAAGTAGCGGCGGCTCACGTCGAACGCCGCCTCCCGTCCCTCCGCCAGGCGCAGCACCCCGCGCTGCGCCTCCATCACCGCCCGGGCGGCCTCCTCGCCGTCCGCCACGTCGACCGTGCCGTTCCAGTCCGTCAGGCCCTCCGCCGTCTCCACCACCGCACGGGCCGCCGCCTCGGCGGGGCTCTCCGTGCCCGGCCCGGGCGGCTGGTCGGCCCAGGAGTGGAGTTCGGCCGTCGCCCGGTACTCCCGGCCACCGGCGACCACGGTCACCTCTCCCCGGTAATCACCCATGCGTCCAGTGTGCGCCCGGCCCGGGGGTCCCGCCCCGCCTCCCGGGCTCAGCCCCGCCCCGCAGCCCTGCCCCGCCGACGGACGGCGAGGAGCGCCAGATCGTCGATCCGGCCCGGTGCGTCCCGGCCCGTCAGGAAGTCCACCAGCGCCGCCAGGTCCCCGGCCCGCCTCTCCCCGCCCGCGCCGAGCCACACCCGCACATCGTCCGTCATGGCGCGCACGCACACATCAATGTCGGCGTCCCGCCGCTCCACCAGCCCGTCCGTGAACAGCACCAGCGTGTCGCGCGGCCCGAGGACCGCCGGTGTCGTGGGGTAGCGGGCCGCCGGGTCCACCCCGAGCGGCGGACCGCCCGCCAGCAGCAGCTCCCCGGTCGAGTCCGGCCCCACCCGCACCGGGTGCGGATGCCCCGCCCGAGCACCCGTCAGCGCACCGTCGGCGGGGGAGAGGACCAGATACGCGCAGGTCGCGAACCGGTCGGTGTCCAGGTCGCAGAAGACCCGGTTGACCTGGCCCAGCACCGCCCCCGGGGACAGCCCCGGCTCCGCGCACGCACGCAGCGCCACCCGCAGCTGCCCCATCACAGCCGAGGCGTGCGCGTCGTGTCCCTGCACATCGCCGATCACCAGCGCGGCCGTGCCGTCGCCGAGAAGCAGGACGTCGTACCAGTCCCCGCCGATGTGCATGCCCTGCGTCCCCGGCAGATAGCAGGAGTGCGCGCTCAGCTCGTCCAGCGCGGGCAGATGGCTGGGCAGCATCGCCTTCTGGAGATCGGTCGCCCGCTGGTGCTGGGTGTCGAACAGCCGCGCCCGCTCCAGGCTCTGGGTGAGGATCACCGCCACGGCCGTGTAGAAGGTGCGCTCCTCCTCGTCGAAGCGCCGCGGCCGGGCGAAGGAGATCAGACAGGCCCCGCGCGTACGGTCCAGCGACCCCAGCGACAGCACCACCCAGGAGCGGGCGGGCAGCGGACCGTCCGCCTCCGGCCGGGGAACCCCGTCCCGCCAGGGCCCCGTCAGGTCCTCCACGAACAGCGGCGTCTCCCGCTCGGCGGCGAACGCCATCACCTCGTACGCCGGGGCCCGCAGGAACTCCAGCGCCGGCGAGACGCAGCTCTCGCCCACGATCTCCAGATGCCCGCCCTCGACCACGCCCAGCAGCAGGTTCTCCGCGCCCAGCGCGGGACGCGCCAGGTCCGTCATCACCCGGGTCACGTCGGAGACCGACACCGCCTGGGAGAGCGCGCGGGTCAGCGTGTACAGGAAGGCGTCCCGCGAACCGTCCCGTGAGCCGTCCCCCGAGGCCGCCGCCGGACGGGGGCCCGGGGCCGCCCCCTGCCCGCCGCTCTCCCACACCAGCCCCAGCGCCCGGGCCGGCCTCCCGACGTCGTCCAGCACGATCCGGCCGCACTCGGTCAGCCGGTGCACACTGCCGTCCGGGTGGACCACCCGGTACTCCAGGCGGTACCGGCCCGGATCGGCGTCCGAGCCGGGCAGCCGGCCGGCCACCGCCGCCTCCGTCACCTCGGCGATCGCGGCCTGGAGCACCGGCACGTCCTCCGGGTGCAGCAGCTCGAAGAAGGTGTCCCCGCGCCCGTCGAACCGGGCCGGGTCCACCCCGTAGACCGCGCACGTCCGGTCGTCCCAGTAGACGTCGTCCGCCGAGAAGTCCCAGGCGAACACCCCCGCCTGCGCCGCGTCGACCGCCTCCGCCAGCGGACCGGCCGCGCGGTGCGCCCGCAGGACCAGGGCGCAGCAGTCGGCCACCGCCACCAGCCCCTCGGCGAACCGCCCCGCCCCGCCGGGACTCGGGTCCCCGGGGCCCAGCGGCGCGGCCAGCACCCCGGTCACCTCACCGCCCGCCCTCAGCGGCAGCAGGACCGAGGTGCCGCCGTCCGAGGCCGCGATCCCGAACCGTCCCGTGGTCAGCACCCGCAGCACATCCGCGCCGACCAGCTCCCCGCCGGCCCGCATCCCCGTGTGCCGGGCCCCGTTGCGGCCGTCCGCCGCGAAGACCTCCACCCCCGCGCCGCGCCGCACATACAGCCTCTTCGGCCCCGGGGGAAGCGGCGCCGGTCCGGCCAGCTCGCTCAGCAGGGCCCCCGGTCCGTCGCAGCGCAGCAGGCGCCCCAGCAACGCCATGAGCTCCGTCGGATCGGCCATGGCCGCGCACCTCTCCCACCTGGGCTGACCGGGCGTACGGGGTGGCCGCACACCCGGCCGCGGGCACACCGCACGGGCGTCCCCGTGCCGCTGGATCAACATAGCGACAACTCATCGGGGCTGCCCGTCCGCGCCCGGCTGGCGCCCGTCGCCCGGACGGCCGAGGCTTGGGGGACCGGATCACGGCGGTCGCCGCGTCGGGCGGCGCCGGGAAGGACGGTGGAACGGTGCAGGACGAGCCCCCGGCGCTCCCCGAGGACGTGCCCCCGCTGCACCAGGGAGCGGACGACCGCCTGGGCACCGCCCTCGTCGAGGCCCTCTTCGCCCAGTCGGACGTGGCCGCCTACCTCCTCGACCGCACCCGCCGGATCGCCCGCACCGGCCCCCTGAGCGCCGTCCCCGCCGACCGGCCCGTCATCGGCCGCCCCCTCGGCGAGCTCTACCGCCTGGACAGCCCCGACGACGCGGACGCCCTCGCCGACGAGGTCTTCCGCACCCGCCGGCCGCTCCGTCTCCGGGCCCGGGGCCGCCTCGTCGGCGACGGGGGCGCCCGGCACTCCTACGAGCTCGCCGCCCACCCCATCGGCGAGGCCGGGGAAGTCCCGGAAGGCGTCCTGGTCGTCGTCGGCGACGTCACCGAACGGGAACACGCCGCCGCCCGGGCCCGCGCCCTCGACGCCGTGCGCGGCCGCGTCGGCCAGAGCCTGGACCTCGCCACCACCTGCGACGACCTCACCCGGGCCGTCGTCCCCGACTTCGCCGACATCGCGGTCGTCGAGATCGTCGACGACGTCCTGCGCGGCGCGGAGGCCCCCCTCGGCCCCCTCGGGTACGGCACCCCGCTGCGCCGCACCGCCTTCCTCGGCCCGCGCGGCGGCACCGGCCCCGCGCACCCCGTCGGCGACGTGCGCAGCCTGCCCGCCCCCACCCCGTACACCCAGGCACTCTCCGACCTGCGCCCCCGGGTGGTGCGGATCCACCACGACGCCCCCTGGCTCGCCGCCGACCCGGACCGCGCCCGTGCCATCCACGGCTACGGCGCGCACTCGCTCCTCGTCGTGCCCCTCACCCTGCGCGGCACGGCACTCGGCCTGGTCAGCTTCTACCGCTGCAAGGAGTCCGACCCCTACGAGCCCGACGACATCCCGTTCGCGGTCTCGCTCGCCGCCCACACCGCCCTCAGTGTCGACAACGCCCGCCGCTACGAACGCGAGCACAGCATCGCCTCCACCGTCCAGCGCCGGCTGCTGCCGCCCGCCGCCGAGTCCCGCTCCCTCGTCGCCGTCGAGACCGCGCACGCCTACCTCCCCGGTCGCAACAGCGGCTGCTGGTTCGACACCGTCCCCCTCTCCGGCGCCCGCACCGCGCTCAGCGTCGGCCGGGTCGACGGCAACGGCATCCAGACGGCCGCGGCGATGGGGCAGCTGCGCACCGCCGCCCGCGCCCTGGCCTCCATCGACCTGGAACCCGACGAACTCCTCGCCCGCCTCGCCGACACCGCCGTCACCATGGCCCGTGAACGCGCCGCCCAGCCCCGGGGGGACGACCCGGCCCCGCCGCTCAGCGCATGCTGCCTCTACGGCGTCTACGACCCCTTCACCCGCGCCTGCACCCTGGCGCGCGCGGGCGGGCTGGCCGTCCTGGTGATGGCTCCGGACGGCACGCCCATCCCCGTCGCCGCGCCCGAGGGCCCCACCCTGGCCGACCACGGCGAGGACTGGGCCCCCTACGGCACGGTCACCGTCGAACTGGAACCCGGTTCCCTCCTCGCCCTGTGCACCGCCGACCCCTCGTACGACGGGCTGGCGGACAGCCGCCCCCTGCGGGAGGTCCTCGACCCGCCCGACCGGCCCCTGCGGGAACTGTGCGACGCCGTCGTCTACGAGTCGCCGCCCGCGCTGGACGGGGCCGTGATCCTGCTCGCCCGTACCGGCGCGGTCGGCGCCGGCCACCAGGCCACCTGGCCGCTCGACCACACCGGCCACGCACCCGCCGCCGCCCGCGACCTGGTCCGCCGCAAGGCGGGGGAGTGGGACCTCACCGAGGACACCACCGACTCGGCCGAACTCGTCGTCAGCGAACTGGTCACCAACGCCGTCCGCTACGGCACGGCCCCGCTCACCCTGCGCCTGCTGCGGTCCGCATCCGCCCTGACCTGCGAGGTCCACGACGGCAGCCAGGTCGCCCCGCACCTGCGCCACGCCCGGACCGTCGACGAGGGCGGCCGCGGCCTCTTCATCGTCGCGCAGCTGGCCACCCGCTGGGGGACCCGCTACTCGACCGACGGCAAGACGATCTGGGCCGAGGTCGCACTCTGACCCCGGGACCCGGCCACCCGAAGCCCCAATCGGCTTACTAGGATGCTTACATGACGGGTCATCAGGATGTGGCGGAGACGGCCGTCCGCGAGGCCGCCGAGGCGGAAATGCGGCTGCTCGACCCCGCCGTACGCGCCTCCCCGCAGCTCGTCACCGGCCTCCTCGATCCGGACTTCACGGAGGTGGGCGCCTCCGGACGGGCCTGGGACGCCGTCACCGTCCTCGCCGCCACCGGAGCGGGGGACGTCACCGCTGAGGAACCGGTCCTGGTCACGGAGCTGACCGGGCAGCAACTCGCCCCCGGACTGGTGCATCTGACGTACCTGAGCGAGCACGGGGGCCGCCGCGTCCTGCGCAGCTCGCTGTGGCGGCGCACGGAGACGGGCTGGCTGCTCTGCTTCCACCAGGGCACACCGTCCGCCGACTGACCCGGCCCGGCGGCCCGCGACGGCCTCCGACACCTCCCGGCGTTCCCCCGGAGCCTCCGACGCCTGGCGCCCGGCCGGTCAGGACCGCTCGCGCCCGCCCCCGGCGCCCCCGTCCGCCGCCACACCGGCACGTCCACCGCCGCCGTCGTCGTCGCCGTCCGTCCCCCGCCCGGCGCCCCGGCAGGTCACGATGTCCGCCAGCGCGATCACCAGGGCGGCCACCACGAACACCACGGACACGATGAGCCCCACGTCGTACGCCGACCGCCACCCGCCGCCGTCCAGCCGGCTGAAGAACACCGCCCCCACCGCCGCGATCCCGATGGCCGACCCCACCCGCTGCGCGGTCTGCAGCGTGCCGCCCGCGCTCCCCGCGTACGCCACCGGGACCTCGGCGAGCGTCAGGGTCTGGTTCGGTGAGATCACCAGCCCGCTGCCCAGACCGGCGAGGAGCAGCGGTCCCGCGATGGCCCAGCCCACCCCCCGGCCCGGCACCAGGTGCACGGCCAGCGCCGCGCCCGCGAGCCCCACGGCCACCAGCGCCAGCCCCACCGCGATCAGCGACCGGCCGAACCGGTTCACCAGCCGGCCGCCCACCGTCGCCGACAGCCCCGACGCGACGGCGAACGGCGTCAGCGCCACCCCCGCCAGCAGCGCGCTGTACTCCAGCCCGCTCTGCAGATACAGCGTGCTGACGAAGAAGATCGAGGTGAACCCGGCGAAGTAGAACAGGATCAGCAGGCAGCCGAGCCAGTAGCTGCGCACCCGGAACAGCGACAGGTCCACCACCGGCTCCTCGCCCCGCCGCGCCCACCGCCGCTCCCAGAGCACGAACAGAGCCAGCAGGACGGCCGCGAGGACCAGCAGCAGCCACCGCCCCGGGCCGGGCCACTGCTGGGCCTCCACGAACGGCAGCAGCAGCGCCAGCACTCCCGCGCCGAGCAGCACCACGCCGACCGGGTCCAGCCGCCGCAGGGTGACCGGTCGCGCCGACGGGGTGTCCGGCAGCAGCCGGGCCGCCAGCACCAGGCACACGGCCCCGATCGGCAGGTTCACGTAGAACACCCACCGCCAGCCGTGCTCCGCGCCCGCGAGATGGATCAGCAGCCCGCCCAGCAGCGGTCCGACGGCCGTCGAGATGCCGACCACCGTGCCGAACATGCCGAAGGCGCGCCCGCGTTCCGGGCCGGAGAACAACTGCTGGATCAGCGCCGAGATCTGGGGCGTCACCAGTCCCCCGGCGAACCCCTGGAGGACGCGTGCGACCACCAGCCAGGTCCCGGACTGTGCCGCCCCGCAGGCCGCCGAGGCCAGCGTGAACAGCGCCAGCCCCACCATGAACACGGCCCGCCGCCCCCGCGCGTCGCCCAGCCGGCCCGCCGGGACCAGGATCAGGCCGAACGCCAGCGCGTACCCGGACAGCACCCACTGGAGCACCGACTCCGATGCGTCGAGCCCCTCACGGATCGAGGGGAGCGCCACATTGACGATCGACACGTCCAGCAGGGTCATGAAGCCCGCGATGAGACAGACCGCGAGGGCCTGCCAGCGCCGGGCGCCGGGGACGCCGTCCCCTGCCTGTGACCCCGGCGCGCCGGCCGGGGCTCCTTCGGGGGGACGGGACGTCACAGCTCCACCTTTCCGCCGCAGGTCACCCGCCCGCCGGCCGGCACGCGACCGTGCCCCCGCCACTCTGGCAGCTCCACGGTCCGACGGGTGTCCACCGCCCGCGTGTTCCCCGAAGTGGCGCGGACGATCGCCGCGGCGGCGGACCGGGGCGGCTCAGGCGCCGGCCGCGTCGGCCGGCAGCCCCAGGTAGTACGCGGCGACCCGGTCCAGGTACTCCGGGTCGCTGGTCTCGCTGTCCCGGGCGAACTTCGGCGCCCCGTCGATCTGCTCCTTCGTGGCGTCGACGATCAGCCGGCGTTCGCTGACCTCCACCCGGGAGACCAGACCGGCCGGTACCAGGACGCTCTTGCCGAACACCCACACACCGGTGTCCACCACCAGGCGGCTCGCGCCCGGCTCGTCCGTATGCCGCTCGACCTGGCCGATGGTCCCGTCGCCGGCCTCCACCGTGAAACCGATGAGCGTGTCCGCCGCGGTGTAGCCGCTGTCCTGCGGATAGGACCAGATGTCTCGCACTCCGCCTCCATGGTCTGCCGGGGGGCCTTCCCGACGCACCGCGGCGGTGGCGACCGCGCACAGTGCGTCCAGCCGGACCGTACCCCCGTCCAGCCCCCGTAGACCTGTTCGCGGCCCCGGCGCGCGGGCCCGGCCCCGTCCGGAAGAGCGAGCCGGGCTCATCGGGAAGCGCGGTCCGGGGCCCGTCCGGAAGAGCGAGCCGGGCTCATCGGGAAGCGCGGTCCGGGCCCGTCCGGAAGCGGGGCCCGGAAGCGGGGCCCGTCCGGAAGTGGGGCCCGGGCTCGTCCGGACGAAGGGCGTCAGCCCGCGACCGGGACCTGCTGCGCCGGGAAGCGGGCGAGGGGCGCCTCCCGCTCGAAGAAGGTCTTCGCCCGGACGGCCGCCCGGACGTCGTTCCGCACCTGCCCCGGCCGCGAGCCGTTGCCGAGCAGCACCCCGCCGAACCACATCCGCATGTATGCGGCACTGTGCGAGAGGCCGGTGATCAGGCCGTCCGCCAGGGCCTCGTCGTGGTCGGCCATCACCGTCACCCCCCACAGGGTGCGGCCGGTCATGTGCTTCTTGAAGTCCGACCCGGGGGCCGTCAGCCAGCCCGACCAGTAGTCGAGGTAGCGCTTGGCCTGCGCGGAGAGCGAGTACCAGTACAGCGGCGACACGATCACCACGTCCGTGGCCTCCTCGGTGGCCGCGCGCAGCAGCCTCTCGTTCTCCCCGGCGGTCCACGACTCCCCCTCGTGCCGCCCGTCCTGGAAGTCCGGCAGGGGCAGGGCCGTGAGGTCCACCCAGCGCTGCCGGGTCCCGGCGGGCAAATGCGCGGCGGCGTCCCGGGCGAGCAGCTCGCTGTTGCCGTCGGGCCGGGAACTGCCGAGCACGAAGAGGAACGAGCGGTCGCCCGCCGGGCGTGCGGCGGCGTCGGATGCGGCTGACGGCGTCATGGTTCACTCCATCGCTACGGAATCGGTCGGTCGGCGGGCCCGGCACCGACGCCACCGGCACGGATGCCGCCGGCTCGGAATGCCCGCCCACGACCGCGACGTTAAGGCTTCACACCGATGTGAAGGTCAAGTCCGGAGATCGGGTCCGGAGGTCGAGTCCACCAGGGGGCGGTCAGATGCTGATCGGAGAGTTGTCCCGCCGCACGGGCGTGAGCCCGAGGCTGCTGCGCTACTACGAGGAGCAGGGGCTGCTGGACGCCCGCCGCGACACGGGCGGCTACCGCGTGTACGAGGAGAACGCCGTCCTGACGGTGCGCCATGTGCGCGCCCTGCTGGACGCCGGACTGCCCACCCGCGTCATCCGCAGGGTGCTGCCCTGTACCCGGGGCGACGGCCCGGACTTCGACTGGTGCCCCGACCTGCGGGACGAGCTGCGCCGGGAACTCGCGGCCATGGACGAACGCATCGACGGACTGCGCCGCCACCGCACCCTGCTGGCCGGCTACCTCTCCGGGGCCAGGACCCCGGCCGCGCGTGGCACTGGTCCCGTCGAGTGAGGTCTCACCCTCGACCTCAGGTCCAGGGTGAGACTTCGAGTGCTCGCTCTCCCGGGTGTAGGTCAGCACCGGGTTCCCCGCCCGGTGCGCACCCCGAACGCGGCCCCCTGGCTTCGGCGGGAGGTGCCCCGGGCCGCGTGGCCGGAGCCGTCCGATGACGCCGGTCCGAGGACGGTCCTCCGCCTCGCGACGGCTCGGGCGCGCTGCCCTGCACTCCGGCCCATGAAGATCGCCGACACCGCCGTCGCCCGGGACCTGGCGCCCACCGGGGTCCTGCGCGCCTCCGTCAACCTGGGCAACCCGGTGCTTGCCCAGGGCGCCCCCGACGCCCCCGCCGGGGTCACGGTCGACATCAGCCGCGAGGTCGCCGCCCGGCTCGGCGTCCCGGTGGAGTTCCTCTGCTTCGACGCCGCCCGCAAGTCCTTCGAGGCCATGGCAGAGGGGCGCGCCGACCTCTGCTTCCTCGCCGTCGAACCGGCCCGCGAGGCCGAGGTCGCGTTCACCGCCCCGTATGTCCTGATCGAGGGCGTGTACGCCGTCCCCGTGGACTCGCCCCTCACCGCCCCGGCCGAGGTCGACCGGCCCGGTGTGCGCATCGGCGTGAAGGAGGGCTCCGCCTACGACCTCTATCTGACCCGGACCCTCGCCGAAGCGGAACTCGTCCGCGGCCGGGAAGGCGTCGACACCTTCCGCGACCAGGGACTGGAGGCCGGCGCGGGCATCCGCCAGCCGATGGCGGAGTACGTCGCGGCCCACCCCGAAGTCCGACTCCCGGAGCCCGCGTTCATGGAGATCCGGTAGGCGGTCGGCATCCCGCGCACCAAGCGGCCCGAGACTGCCGCGTTCCTGCGCGCGCTGGTCGAGGAACTGAAGGCGAACGGTTTCATCTCCGACGCCCTCCGCCGCTCGGGCCGCCCCACCACCCTCCTCGCCCCGCCCGCCGGCCCCTGACCCCGGGCGCGGGGGCCCGCGTTCTATCCGGGGCGGACGCCCTCCCGCTGCCCGGGACGCCCGCGCGCGAGGCCCCGTGCCGGGCCGCCGGGGGAACCCGCGTCCGCCCGTGCCGCGTCATGGTCTTCGGGGAGCGCCGGAAGAGCGCCGCCGCCCGGCGGCTCTGCCGGCCCCCGGGGAGGAGACACCCGTGGCCCGACCCTGCGTCGTGCTCGACATCGGCGGAGTGCTGGAGCACACCCCGGACACCGGCTGGGTCCCCCGCTGGGAGCGGCGGCTCGGCCTGCCCGCCGGGACTGTGCACCGGCGGCTCGCGGACGTCTGGACCGCCGGCTGCGTCGGCGCCGTGACTGAGGACGAGGTACAAGCCCGGGTCGCCGGCGACCTCGCGCTGACACCACGGCAGACCGAGGCCTTCATGGCCGACCTCTGGGAGGAGTACCTCGGCACCCCGAACGAGGAACTCATCGCCCACGTCCGCGCCCTGCGGCCGCACTGCGACCTCGGGATCCTGAGCAACAGCTTCGTCGGCGCCCGCGAGCGTGAGTCGGCGCGCTACGGCTTCGACACCCTGGTCGACGCGCTCGTCTACTCGCACGAGATCGGCGTCGCCAAGCCCGACCCGCGCGCCTACGCCGCCGTGTGCGAGGCGCTGAGCGTGCTCCCGGAGTACTGCCTGTTCGTCGACGACGTGCCCGTCAACGTCGAGGCCGCCCGCGAAGCGGGCATGCGCGCCCACCTGTTCGACGGCAACGCGGCGGCCGTCGCCCGAATCGGCCGCCATGTGGAGGCCGCAGGAGCCGCATGAGGTCTCCGGCGGTACGGCCCAGGCCCAGGCGCGGGCGCCCCGCCCGGGTGACGCCTCAGCGCGCCCGAGCGCGCTGAGGCGTCACCCGGCGGCCGGGCCCGTAACCGGGAGCGGCCGCCGGGGTCCCGCTACTTCTTGAAGCCGTAGTCCAGCAGCTTCTTCACGTCGGCGGCCCGGTTCGTCTCGCTGGACGAGGCGAGCACCGTGCCGATGACCGTCTTGCTGCCGCGGGTGGCCGCGAAGACGAGGCAGTACTTGGCCTGCGGACCCGAACCGGTCTTCACACCGATCGCCCCGCTGTACGTGCTGAGGAGCTTGTTCGTGTTGCTCCACGACATGTACCGGTAACCGCCGTTCTTGGTGGTCACCTTCTGCTTCGTCGACTTCGTCCTGACGACGGAGCGGAACGTGGAGTTCTTCATCGCACTGCTCGCGATCTTCGTCAGATCACGCGGAGTCGAGTAGTTCTTCCCGTTGCTTATTCCGTCGAACGAGTCGAAGTGGGTGTTCTTCAGCCCGAGCTTCTTGGCCTCGCCGTTCATCTTCCCGATGAACGACTTGACCCGCGCCGCCCGCGTCGAACCGCTGCCGAACTTGTCGGCCAGCGCGTACGCGGCGTCGCAGCCCGACGGCAGCATCAGACCGTAGAGCAGCTGTCGCACGGTCACCTTGTCCCCGACGATGAGGCGGGCCGAGGAGGCGTTCTTGGCGACGATGTAGTCGCTGTAGGCCTTCTGGACCGTGACCTTCGCGTCGAGGTTCAGATTCTTCTGGGACAGCACCACCTTCGCGGTCATGATCTTCGTGGTGGAACCGGTGGAGAGGCGCGTGTCCGGCGCCTTCCCGTACAGCGTCGATCCGGTCCCGTTGTTCATGACGAAGCCGCCCTTGGCGGTGATCGACGGGGCCGGCGGCGCGGCGGCATGCGCCTGGCCGGCGAACAGGCCGCCGGCCAGCACGGCCGAGGCCGTGACCGAGACGGTCACGGCTCTGCGCATGCCGAGAGTCGGTGTGATCAAAGTCTTCCGCCCTTGGTTTGAAGCGATGTCTTCCGGGTCGTGCTGGGGTAATGCCGGGGTCCTGCTGTGTCCTGCGCAAGGCCGGGCACAGGCCCGGCGCTCACAAGACGCACGAGAGGGCCCGGGGGATGTACGGCGGACGGCGTGATCCTCGCCGCAATCCGGACGGCGCCAGGTACCCGGGCGGTCCGGAGCGGTCCGGGCGAACTCCTGTCCGGGAGCGGCCGTGCTGACGGCCCGTCCGGCCCCGCGACGGCGACTGTGACGGCGGCGACGGCGACGGGCGGCCGGTATCGGCCACCACCCCGCAGGCGCTCCCCGGCCCCCGAGCGGCCGAACGCGGACGACCTGCGTGTTCACCGCCCGCACCGGCCGTCCGAGGGCCTTTTCGCCGTCCGAAGCGTCAGATTCGCGCTCCGTGGGAGGACCCGGGGCGCCCCGGGGTACGCAGTGCGCCCCCGATGCTCCCGCGCACTGTGTTCCGCCCCGGTGACGCGGGGCAGTTGGGTGGAGCGGGGGGATCCGCCCGGCGCATGAGGGACGAGCGCCGGTGAAACCAGGGGGTGGCACATGGTCAGGGTTCTCGTGGTGCACGACGCGGAGCTGCTCCGCTCGGCACTCGTCGAACTGCTGCGCACGGACCCGGCGCTGGACGTGGCGTCGACGCACTCGCACCCGGCGGCGTCACGGCGCGCGGGCGACGGGGAGGGCCTGGGATTCGACGTGCGCGTCGTCGACGTGGACTCTACGGCCTGGCTCACGGACCCGGGAGATGGCCCGGGGCCGGACACGGGCACCGGCGCGGGGACGGGGGCGCGCGGCGGGCCGTCGCCCGCCCTGCTGGTCCTCGCCACCCCCGACCGGCCCGGCCTGCTGCGCCGCGCACTGGACGAGGGAGCCCTCGGCCTGGTCGACAAGAACGCGCCCGGCACCCGCCTGATCACCGCCGTGCACACCGTCGCCAAGGGGGAACGATTCCTCGACGCGTCGCTCGCCTTCGCCCTCCTGGACGCCCCGGCGCCCCCGCTCACCCGTCGTGAACTGCGGGTGGTCGACCTCGCCGCCCAGGGCGAACCGATCGCCGAGATAGCCGCGCGGCTGCATCTGTCCCGCGGTACCGTGCGCAACTACATGGCCAGCGCCATCCGCAAGGTCGGCGCGCGCAACCGGATGGACGCCATCCGCATCGTTCGCGACGCCGGCTGGGCCTGAGCCGCGCCGGGCCCGGGCCGGGCCCCGAGCCGCGCCGGGGGCCGGCCGGGTTCAGCGGCCCGACCGGTCCCAGTGGCCCGCCAGATCGCGGTAGAGCGGCGAGCGCTCCAGGAGTTCGGCGTGCGTCCCGCAGACCGCCCGCGTGCCGTCCAGCACCAGCACCCGGTCCGCGCGCATCGCCGACGACAGCCGGTGCGCCACCACCACCAGGGTGCCCGGCCGGCGTGCCAGCGCGGCCTCCGCACGGGCCTCCGCCGCCGCGTCCAGATGACAGGTCGCCTCGTCCAGCAGCAGCAGGGGAGCGGGGGAGAGCCACGCCCGGACCAGGGAGAGCAGCTGCCGCTCGCCCTGCGACAACTCCCCGGGACGCAGCAGCGCACCGGGACCGCCGAGCCGTTCCACCAGCGGCCCCGCGCCAAGCTCCCGTACGGCGTGTGCCACTTCGGCCTCGCCCGCGTCCGGGCGCAGATAGACGAGGTTCTCCCGCACGGTGCCGGTGAACGCGTACGCCTCCTGCGGCACCAGCACCCGCAGCGCGGCCGGGTCCCCGCCGGGGTGCGCCGGGCGTGCGTCCCCGGACGGCCCCGGGGCCGCGAGCACCGTGCCGCCCACGGCCACCCGGCCGCGCTGCGGGGCCGTCAGCCCGGCGACGAGACGGGTCAGCGTCGACTTGCCGATGCCGCTCGGCCCCACGACGGCCAGGTGCTCACCCTCCTCGATCCGCAGATCGAGCGCGTCGAGCACGGGCTCCGCGCACGCGCCGTAGGCCACCCGCACCCCGCACAGCTCCACCGCCGCAGGGCGGGCTCCCCGGGGCGTCCGCCCCGGGACCGGTGCCCCGGACGGCCCGGACGGCGACGGAGCCAGGGACGGACCGGCCGGGGCCAGGGCGCCGGGTGGCCCGGACGGCGACGGAGCCAGGGGCCGGGACACGGGCGGAGCCGGGAAGCGTTCCAGGACCACCAGCAGCCGGGTCCCGGCCGCGCCCAGCGCCGTCATCAGGGTGTGCAGCGCGGGCAGCAGCGCCTGCACCAGATAGGTGAACGCACCCAGCAGCGCCCCGGCCGTCACGCCCCGGCCGAGCAGCCACGGCACACAGAGCAGCAGCATCAGCAGGGGGAGCTGCCCGGCCACCCCGAGCGCCAGGGTCCGCACGGCCGCCCACCGCGCCAGCGCCCTGGCCGCCGACTCCGACGCGGCCACCAGCCGCAGGCCCCGGGCCTCCTCGGCGTCGCAGGTCCCGAGGGCGGCGATGTCCCGGACCGCCCTGCTCACCCCGGCCGTGTGGTCGCCGAGCGCCTCGTCCGCCGCCAGAGCGCGCCGCTGGGCCGCCGCCATGGGCCGCAGCGTCGCCAGGAACAGCCCCAGTCCGGCGAGCAGCGGCGGCAGCACCACCAGCAGCAGGGCCGGGTCCAGGGCGAGCAGCCCCGCCAGCGCCCCGGCGGCCGTGAACAGGAACGACCGCAGGGTCAGCACCAGTCCGGCGAAGCTGTCCCGGGCGATCTCCGCCTGGTGCGTGGGCCGGGACACGGCGGCGGACACCTCGGCCGCCGCCGTGCCCGCCCGTCCCCGCTCCGCCCCGACGGCGATGCTCCGGTCCACCGCACGCCGCACCAGGCCGTCGCGCAACGGCTCGGTGAGCAGCGCCAGTTCGCGGAAGACGCCGCGCAGCACGGGCGCGCCGCACAGCACGGCCACGGCGGCCACCGCGAGCCAGCCGAGCCCGGTGCGGACGTCCCCGGCGAGAAAGCCCCGGTCCACCGCGCGGGCGACACCGAAGCCCACGGCGAAGGTCCCCGCCGACTCCGCGAGCGACCAGGCGGCGAGGCGCCCGAGGACCGCCTTGCGGCGGGCGAGGAAGCGCCGCGCGTCCGGCGCGACCCGCCGCAGCGGGCCGGTGACCGCGTCAGGGGCGTCCGGCGCACCGCCCTTCGGGCCCGGCCGGGCGGGGTCGGTGGGCCCGGCGGCCGCCGCCGTCTCAGCCGCGCCGGACTGCCGGTGGAACTGGCTCGCGCGCCGCCCGGTCATCCGCGCACCTCCTGCTCGCGTGCGGCGTCCGGACTCCGGTCCGCGATCCCGCCCGGACCGGTCCGCGTACCGCCCGCCGCGGTGGCACGGCGGGGAGCGCCCCCGCCTCCGTCCGCCGCACCGCCTCCGTCCGCCGCGCGGAACACCGCCCGGTAGGCCGCCTGCTGCCACAGTTCGGTGTGCGGGGCGACCGCCCGCACCCGGCCCCGCTCCAGCCACACCACCAGGTCCGCCCGCGCGGCGACCGACGGGCGGTGGGCCACGACCAGCCGGGTGCCGGGCCGGACCCGGTGGCGCAGGGCGAGGTCCACCGCGTACTCGGTGGCGGTGTCGAGGCTCGATGTGGCGTCGTCCAGCACCAGCAGCCGCCCGGCATGGGCGAACGCCCGGGCCAGCCCCAGCCGCTGGTGCTCCCCGCCCGACAACGGCGCCCCGGCCAGCGGAGTGTCCACCCCCGCCGGCAACCGGTCCAGGAACGACGCGGCCCCCGCCGCCCGGACCGCCTCGGCCAGCTGATCCGCCGTCACCCGGCGCGGTCCCGCGGCCAGCGCCTCCGCCACCGTGCCGCCGCCGAGCACCGGCCGGGCGAACGCGTACCCGACCTCCCGCCGCAGCTCCCGCCGCGACAGCTCCGCCAGCGGGACGCCGTCCAGCAGCACCCGCCCGTCGTCCGGGTCCGCCAGCCGGCCCGCGACGGCCGCCAGCACCGACTTGCCCGCACCGCTCGCCCCGACCACCGCCGCCGTGGTCCCGCCCGGGACCCGCAGATCCACCGCGCGCAGCACCGTCCGCCCCGCCCGCGTCACGGACACCCCGCGCAACTCCAGCGTCCCCGGCCCGTCCGCCGGCAGCGCCCGTGTGCCGTGCCGCATCGCAGGCAGCCCCTCCAGCTCCCCGGTGCGCTCCCGCGCCACGCGGCCCCGCACCACACCGCCGAGCAGGGTCGCCGCGCTGCCCACCCCGGCCGCCAGCGCCGCGTACCGGCAGATCGCCAGCAGGTCCCCGGCCGTGA
Source organism: Streptomyces sp. CNT372 (assembly GCF_000377145.1). Classification (NCBI taxonomy): domain Bacteria; kingdom Bacillati; phylum Actinomycetota; class Actinomycetes; order Kitasatosporales; family Streptomycetaceae; genus Streptomyces; species Streptomyces sp. CNT372. The sequence continues at coordinate 254,261 of NZ_KB897785.1, forward strand.
CCGCGCCCGCGCTCAGCCGGATACCGCCGACCGCGACGGCCACGACGGTGAGCAGCGGCACCAGTACCCCGCTGAGCGCCACGGCACGGCCGTGCACCGCCCACATCCGCGCGCCCACCGCACCGAGCCCCGCGAGCGGGGCCAGCACCCGGGCCCGCTCGCGCGCCCAGGTCCCGGCCGCGGTCACGGTCGCCGCGCCGGCGAGGGACTCCGTCAGCCGAGAGGCGATCTCCGACTGCACCCGCTGGTACTGACCGACGGACGCCGAGGTGTCCCGGGCGAACACCCGCAGCACCAGGGCCAGCAGCGGCATCCCGGCCAGCACGCAGCCGGCCGCCCAGACATCGACGAACGCCAGTGCCACCAGCGCCCCGGCCGGGGTGAGCAGCGAGGCCGCGAGCCCCGCCCGGGCCGCCGGGGCGGTGCCCGCGTCGGCCGCGTTGAGGGTCATGCGTGTCGCCACGTCACCGGGCGGGTAGGTGCCCGCCCGTCCGGGCGCGGTACGCAGCAGACCGCCGAGCGCGGCCGTCCGGACGGCGGCCGTCCACCCGGCGTTGCAGCGCCCGGTGGCGAGGGCGGTCAGCGCGTCGAGGACCATCTCCGCCGTCAGCAGCAGCGCGGCGAGGAGCAGCCACCCGCCGGCCGCCTCTCCGCGCAGCAGCAGATCGAGGGTGCGGCCGAGGACCAGGGGCTGCGCCACCGCGGCGACCGCGCCGCCCACCGAGCACACCAGGACCAGCAGCGCGGGCCACCGCCCGGGCGCAGCTCCCCGGCTCCGCTCGCCGGGCCCGGAGCCGGGCCCGGCCGGGGGAACGCCCCCGCCCCGGCCGGGCGCCCCCGCCGTACGCCCCCGGGCCGTCGCCGTGCCGCCGCCCGGCCTGATCGTCCTCACCGGTCCGGCCCTCCTCGCCTCGATGCCGTCGCTCACCGCCCCGTGCGCGCGCACGGCGCGAACCCGCCGCTCACCCCGCGTCCGCGAGCCCGTCGGCGCCACGCGCCGGTGCCCGCAACGCGCGCCGGCGCCCCGGGCCTTGTACAGGCCCGGGGCGCCGGCCGTGCGGGGACGCGTGGCGTCACGCCGTGGCCGCCGTGCGTCCCCGCGTGATTACGACCCCGGTCAGTTGCAGGTCGTGACGCTCAGGCTGCTGTCACCGCAGAGCAGCAGGCTGGCGCGGCTGCCCGTCTCGACGTCGCCCATCGCCTCTTCCTTCGGGGTCTCCAGGGACTGCAGCTCGAACAGGTTCATGTGTTTTCCCTTTCGTTTCAGGACGTGGTGGTGCAGGACGACCCCGGGACCGGGGCCGGATCGTGGGCCGCGCGGAGCGGCGGGAGGAACGGCAGATGGGCGGAGCGCTCGCCGTGCACGGACGCCACGGCGAGCAGGCATCCGGCCGTTCCGGTGGCGAGGTCCATGGAGAGGCGCATCATCTGCTCGCCCGGGAAGGCGAGCCGGCCGCGGTAGGACATGGCGTGCCAGCCGAGCGCGTCGAGCTGCCGGCGCACCGCCGCCTCACCCGTCCCGGGGCCGCCGGCCGTGGTGCGCCCCAGATGGAGCACCATCCCGGCGGCGCCCCGGTAGAGCCCGGGCTGCGCGTAGAACATGGCCTGCGCGGCGCGCACGATGCCCGTGCGGGCCTGCTCGAAGGCGTCGTCGCCGCGGTGGGCGAGGTAGTCGTCGAGGACCATGCCGATCCCGACGCTCCCCGCGCCGAGGTAGGGCATCGTGCGCCAGCCCTCGTCGACCTGGAGGGCGCCGCCCGCGCCCTCCACGCAGTGGGCGAGGTCCTGGCGGAGCGCGTCGGCCGCGAGGTCCAGCAGCGCGGTGTCGCCGGTCCGCTCGTACAGGCGCAGGAAGAGCAGCGCCCCGCCCGAGGCCCCGTGCAGCAGACCCGCCCGCCGCCCGCGCCGGCCTGTCCCGCCGCCCTCCGGGGCGGTCGCCGCCAGGGCGGACGCCGTCAGCTCGGCGCAGCGCGCGGCCTGTTCATGGAGCGCGTGCTCACCCGTGAGCGACGCCAGCGACTCCAGTGCCAGCCCCACCCCGGCGGTGCCGCCGTGCAGATCCGCGCCGAGCCCCGCCCAGGACTGCTCGAGCAGCACCGAGGCCAGGTCCAGCGCCCGTTCCCGGTGGCCGAGCCGCTCCAGGGTCCAGGCCACCCCGGCGATCCCGTCCTGGAAGCCGGCCGGCATGCCCGACGGGAGGGCCTTGGTGTGCCGCAGCAGCCACTCCTCGGCCTCCTCGCAGCGCCCGGCGCCGCTCTCGGCCAGCGCGTACAGCACCCCCGCCGCGCCGTAGGCGAAGGAGAGACCGCCGCCCGCGGTGGCGAACGCGGCGATGTCACCGGGGAAGACCCGGTCCTCGCGGTCGGGCGTCAGGGACGCGAGGACGGCGGCGGCCATCGAGTCCCGGCTGTGCGGCCAGTCACCCGGTGCGACCGGCACCACCGGAGCCTTGGGCGCGCGCCGTGCGACCGCTCCGGCCGGCGCCCCCCCGGCCCCTTCGCCTTCCGCTTCTTCGCCCGCGGCCCCTTCGCCCCCGGTCCCCGCGAGGATCTCCTCGACGGCCTCCCGCAGGAAGGACCGCGGCACCGGGAAGCGCTCCGCCACCACCTCCGCGAGATGGGCCGCCTTCCGGCGGTCGACGGCCAGCAGGCTCGTCAGGGGCAGGAACAGGGCCAGCCGTAAGCACGCCAGCGCGTAACGGTCCACCGCGAAGCCCCGGCGGTCCGCCGGTGCCACGAAGCCGGGGTTCGCCACCGTCTGGCGTCCCGGCCCGTCCACCGGGTGCGCGGCCTCGAAGTCCAGCAGGGTCACCGAGGACTCGTCCTCGGACACCATGATGTTGAAGAGATGCAGGTCGTTGAAGACGATCCCCCGCCCGTGCACCTCGGCCACCGCCCGCTCCACCAGGGCGTGGATCCGCAGCGCCCACTCGGTGTAACCGGCCAGCCGCTCGGGGGAGGGGCCGGACTCGATCAGCGGGTGGCGGCGGGCGAAGAAGGTGTTCAGGGGCTTGCCGTCGATGTGCTCCAGCACCAGGAAGTGGTGCTCGCCGACGGTGAAGGAGTCCAGCACCTCGGGCGTGCAGCCCAGCCCCGACAGCGCCTCGAGAGCCCGCCGTTCACGGTGCAGCCGGGTCACCGCGTCCGCTCCGTCGGCGGCCAGCCCCGCGTACGGGCGCGCCTCCTTCAGTACCACCGGCTTCCCCGAGCGGGTGTCCCGCGCCCGGTAGACCCCGCCGCCGTTGGAGAAGTGCAGGGCCGCCTCGATCGCGTACGGAACCCCGGTGACCGTCACCGCCTCCCGCGCCCGCAGATGCGGACGCAGGAACTCCGGTATCTCCACCCACTCCGGCACCCGGAAGACCGGACCCCGCACATCGGGCACCAGGACCCCGGCGGGATCGGCCACCGCCGGCGTCAGCACGCCGTCCGCGTCGTAGCACTCCCGGCGCGTGAAGCCGCCGTACCGGACATGGACCGGACCGTTCCCGATCCGCAGATCGCTGAGAATCAGCGGACCGGGCTCGCCCGCGAGGAGGGTGTCCAGCTCGCCCGTCAGCCGCTCGAACTCCGCCTCGTCGCGCGGGTAGACGGTGAGGAACTTGCCGCTCGCCGCCCGGTCCGCGTACTTGGCGTTCCGCTGGTGGAGCAGATACCGGCCGGGCACGAACTTGAACGCGACGCCGTGTGCCAGGCAGTGCGCCGACACCCGCTCCAGGACCGACTCGGCGTTGTCCAGACCGGCGGAGACATGGATCTTCCAGCCCTGCGCGGGCAGTCGTGCTCCCGAGGGGCGCAGCGCCAGCCAGTCACCCCGCTCGTGCCGCTCCCACCCCTCGGGGACGGGCCGTTCGGCGGCCGCGTACCGCGACCCCCGCCCGGTGCCGGCACGGGGCGTGCGGTGCGGTGCGTCGTAGAAGTGACGGTCCGCGTCGCAGAACACGGCATAGCCCTTGTTCACGCCCTCTTCCCCTCCTGTCGGCGACAGAAGAGACGGTGTCACGCGGCAATCGGCCCCCGACAGTCACTGCTGTCACCACTGCCGCATGCGGAACGCACGGGTAACCTCCCGCGGCGCGTGCCCCGCCGGATCTCAGCCGGCCGCGGCATGCACCGCCGCCAGGTCCTCCCCGGTGATCTCCGCGATCCGCCGCGCCGGGAGCCCGGCGGCCAGCGCGCGCCGCAGCAGGGCCTCACGGCCGTCGGCGCAGGAGCGGTAGGCGAGAAGTTCCCGTTCGATTCCGGCGAGGGCGGGGTGAGCGCTCTGGTGGCGCACCCGGTTCAACTCCTCGTCGCTCAGCGGAACCGGCAGGCGTTCGGCGTCCTTGGGGATCGCGGGCGTGTCCTCGGGCGGTACGACGCGCAGCCGGGGCGAGGCGAGGCTCACGCCCTGGGCGCCGAGCCAGGCCCGGACGGCGGCGGTGTCCAGACAGGCCGGCTCCCCGGCGGCCGCGAGCGGGACGCCGAGGGCGGGGTGGCCGTCGTCGAACAGGACCAGATAGGCGTCGTCGGTCATGGTGTCGTTCCTCACGGCAGAAGCGGCGGTTCGCGCAGCGCCTACCCCCTGCGCGGCTCTTCACGGCCCCGGCGACCTGCCCGTTCGCGGCCCGCGCGCCGAGCCGGGGGCGGGGGCACGGCGCCGCCGTACGCGCCCCGCCGCTCAGACCCCGGGGTCGAGACCGCTCGCGCGGGCGATGCCCTCCAGCTCCTCGTCGACCGCCTTGCGCTCCGTCATCCAGGCGTGGACCTGCTCCCGCACGTCCGCGAGCGCCTCCGGGTCGTTGGCGACCTCGGGGGTGACGACCGCGTACCCGGCGCTGCCGTCCGGCCCCGGCATGTCGACCACCTCGTGGTCCATCCGGCCCGTGGTGACGATCGCCATCACGGCCAGGAACTCGCGCTGGACGTCCCCGGTGAAGCTCTCCCGGTCACCGGCTTCGAGGAAGCCGTCCTGGCCCTCGTCGATCAGACGTGTCATCTCCTGCACGGCCTCGTGCAGGGTGGCGAACTGCTCGGGCGCCATCCGCGCCTTCACCGTCTCCAGGTAGAGGGCGACCTTCGCCATGCGGTCCCGTGGGCTGTCGTCTGCGGATTCGTCGTTCATCACCACCTGCTACCCGCGCGCACCCGCCGCCCACACCCCCGCGAGGGGACCCGTGCCCCCGAGCGGGGCGGCACCCGGCCGGGATCACCCGCATGGCCGCCTCGTCCGCCCCGGTGCCGACCGGAATCCGGCCCCGGCCGCACGGCCCCGGGGCCGTGCGGCCGGAGCTCTACTGGCCGGGCCTGGCCAGGTCCCCGGACACCGTGGGACGATGGCCCGACGACGAGTTGGTGCGGCGGCCTCGGTTCCCGCGGCCGCCCGCACACGGCATCCGGACGTTGCCCCCACCCCGGGCATTCGGATCCTCTCGGGCGACCGGCACCGCACACGCCGGTCCGTCTGTGCGCTCACGACCCCCGGAAGGGGGCGACCTCATGCACACGACCACAGTGATCGACAACGGCACCGCCCTGATCACCCCGCACGGCGACCTCGGCTACGACGCCCTGCCGGGTCTGCACGCGGAGACCGCCGCCCTCCCGGGCACCGTGCACACCATCACCTGGGACATGCGCGACACCCCGTTCATGGACGTCGCCGCACTTCACCTGTTCCGTGACCAGCGGCAGGCGGCTCGCCTGCGCGCCCGCACCCTCACCGTCACCGGCCTGCGGCCCCAGCCGCGCCGGCTGCTCCTGCTGGCCGCCGAGCTCTTCCCCGCGGTCCACGGCGAGACATCCGCGGAGGCCGTCCTTCCGCCCGGCAGGCGCTGACCGCTACGGGGCGGACGGCGGCGACGGGACGTACTCCGCCAGCCCCGTCGCCCGCCCCGCGCCGTCCCACCGGACTTCCAGCAGGCGCACCACGGCCTCGCGTTCGACGGGCCCGTGCACATGGGGGAAGAGGACGCCCGCCGGGACGCCCGCCGGGACGCCCGGCGGCGGGGCCGGTTCCGCTGCCTCGAAGCGGACGCCGGCCGACAGCCGCTCCTCGTCCAGCACCAGGGCCAGCAGCGGCCGGGGCGCGGACCGGTAGAAGGCGTTGACGACCGCCAGCGTGGTCGCCTCGTCGGGCGAGCAGTGCACGAACCCGTCCGTCGCCAGGGAGGCGGGCGCGTACGGGCTCCCGGGGCGTTCGCGCCATTCGGCGAGCGGTACGACGTGGTAGATCATGGCAGCAGTTCTACCCCGGCGCCCCCGGCGTCCTCGACGGGCTCCAGCGCAGGACGTCGCCCGGCCTGCGCTCCAGGGTGCGGCAGACGGCGTCCAGTGTGTGGTGGCGGCCCCCGTGCCACCGACGCGGAGAGTGCTGATCACCGGACGATGCATCCACCGGATTTCGGCAGGAAGCTGTCGAAGACCAAGAGGTGGCGGGTTCCGGCGACGTACGGCGCGACGACCGCCGGCAGTGCGTACTCAGCCACATCACCGCCGCCGCCCCTGTGTGACCCCCGGGCGGCCGGGCCATGGTCCCCGCCGCACGGCACCCGTGCACGCCCGGCCAGAGGTTGTGCGCGCACAGCCCGCGCGGCGGCCCGTCCCCGGGCTAGCGTCGGGAGGGCACAGGCCGAGGGGGAAGCCGGCCGAGGGAGCAGCCATGGGCACGCGGTTCGAGGCGACCGTCGACATCGACCGTCCCATCGAGGAGGTGTTCGCCTATCTCGCGGACGGCCGGCACGACCCCGAGTTCAGCCCACGGGTCCTGGAGATCGACAAGAGCCCCGAGGGGGCGACCCGGGTGGGCACCGTCTTCCACAGCACCGTCAAGGACGCCGGGATGACCACCCAGCGGGACTTCGAGATCAGCGAGATGACCGCCCCGACCCGGATCCGCTGGCACGAGATCTCCCACAACTCCATCACCGCCGACGAGGGCGGCTACGACCTGGAGCGCACCGCGGAGGGCGGCACCCGGGTCCGTCTGTTCAACGTCCTCGAAGGCCACGGCCTGGGGAAGGTGCTGGTTCCCCTGGCCGGGAGCGCGGCCCGCAAGGACGCCCCCGCGTTCGGGCAGCGCATCAAGGCCGCCGTCGAGGCATCGGTCTGACCTTCCGGCGCCCGGGCCGCCCGCCCCCGGTCCGGCCGACCGGTCCGCCCCCGGCGCATGTCCGGCCCAGCCCGTCCGCCCCCGGCCCGTCCGGCGTCAGTCCGGCCCTCGCGCGCGGCCGTCCGCCCGTGCCGCGTCGACCTCCAGGGTCAGGCGCCGCCACTCCCGGGGCGACATGCCGTACGCGTCCCGGAAGCGGTGGCTGAAGTGCGTCGGATCGGTGAACCCCCACCGGCGCGCGACCGTCGCGATCGTGCGGTTCCGGCCCGCCGGATGCGCCAGCTCCTCCCGGGCGCCCTCCAGCCGCTGCCCGATGATCCACCGGCGGAGGCTGATGTCGGCGCCGGCGCACAGCTTGTACAGGGACCGGACCGAGAGATGGTGGGCGGCCGCGATCCTGGCCGGCGTCAGGTCCGGATCGGAGAGATGCCGGCGCACATAGGCCCGGATACGCGTCAGCCGGGTCTCCGCGAGCGTCGGCCGGGCCCACCGGTCCTGCCGGGAGGCGGAGGCCAGCAGCGCCCGCACCAGATCGACGGTGATCCCCTCCAGGCGCACGGCCGAGGGGTCGGCCGCCAGAGCCTCGACGCCCTCCGTCAGGTTCACGACATGGTCGGCCACCATCCGGTAGTACGGACTGGCCGGCAGCAGCGGGACGGCGTCCCGCACCAGGTCGACGGGCAGCCGGAGCTGGTCCACGGGTATCTGCACGCTGCGGGCGGCGCCGAGGCCGGTCCACGAGAAGTCGTAGGGAGCGGTGAGGTCCATCACGAGCAGTTCGCCCGGCGGCACCACCCGCTGGTGCCGCAGATGGTCCTGGCGGCCCTCGGCGCGCTCCTGGACGGAGAGGGCGATCACCGGCCGGGCGTCCTGCCGGGCCTGCCGCGCCGTCCGGACCAGGCGTATCCCCGTTGACTCGGTGGTGAACACCCGCAGGGTCTCCAGCGGGAAGACCGTCATCCGGGCGTGGATGTCCGCGCCCCGCTCCTCCTGGACCACATAGCAGGGGACGGTGGCCTCCACCATGGCCGAGAAGACCGCCTCCGCCCGTTCCGCCGCGGGGATGCCTGCCGTGTCGAGCACCGTCGCCATGGGGAGCCTCCGTCCGGACGTCACCGGTGGCGGGCCGTGACTTCCACGGTAGGCCGACGCCTCGCGCCGGGCATGGCGAGGCGCGGACGCCCGTTCCGTCCCGCGCCGGCACCCGTGCCGTTCGCTGCCGCGGTGGCGACGGTGCCGCGATGACCCGCGCCGGGGCCGGGCGGCCCGCGCCGGGGACCGGCCGGTCGTCCTCCTGCGGGGCCGGCTCCCCGGCGCGGACGCCTGGGCCCCGTGGGAGGCGCTGTTCGCCGCGCACGGTTGCACCTCTCGTGCTGCGCCGGCCGGGGGTAGGCCGCCGGGCCGCGCCGGCCGGGGAGGGGCCGCCGGGCCGGGACCGTCATAGCGCTGTGGTGGCACCCGGCTCCGGCCGGGTGCCACCACAGCAACCCGCGCAGGCCGCGCGCGACCGGAGGTCCGGCCGCCGCGCGCACCCGTCAGAACGGCATCCTGCCGCGCGTCCGCCGCCCGGCCGAACCACTGCGGCCGACCGCCTTCGAACTGCTGCGGAAGGGCTTGCTGAACAGCCGCCCGAGGACGCCGGGCGCCTTGCCGCCCGCCCGCGACCCGGCACCGAGGGTCCGCTGGGTGCCGCGCTCGGGGTGGCGCGAGAGACGGGGGAGGAAGAAGGCGAGGACCGCGAGGACCACGCACACGGCGACGATGCCGACGACCATCATCAGGAACTCCTTGGCTCGGGGACGCCGTTCGGATGCCCGGGCCCGCCCGGGCCATGCATGGGAGGAGCCGGGCACCTCCGGTCCGGCCGCGCCGCCGGACGGCCCCACGGCGTACGTGTGCGGGCCCCTTCCGTTCAGGCGCGCGGTCCGCGGCGACCTGCTCCGACGCGGGTTCCGGCCGGGCGGACCACCACGAGGTCTTCGGACCGGACCGGTGGCCGGGAGCCCGCGCGACCCGGCACCGCCCGGCCGGCCCGCCGGGTCAGCGCAGGGTCTCGGCCCAGTCCGGCGGGAGCCGGTCCGCCGGGCCCGGCACCGCCTGGCCGGCGGGGTGGCTCTGCGGGGGAGCGAGCTCGGGTCCCGAGGGGGAGAGCTTCGAGGTCTCGTAGTTCCAGAACCAGCTCTCGCCCGGCTCGTAGCTGCGCACCACCGGATGGCCGCTGCTCCGCGCGTGCGCCGTCGCGTGCCGCCCCGGCGAGTCGTCGCAGCAGCCGATGTGGCCGCAGCGGGCGCAGCGCCGCAGATGGACCCACCAGCCGCCGGCGGCGTCGCAGTCGACGCACCCGGCGCCGCTCGGGGGGACGGACGGATCGATCCCGTCCGACGCATTCGACACGTCGGGCGTGCCGGCCGTGCCTGCCGTGTTCGGGTCGGTCATGAGGACTCCTCCGGAGTGTCCGGCGCCGTCAGCGGCAGATGCACACGGAAACGGGTGTCCCCGGGCACCGACCGCACCTGAAGGCTGCCGTGGTGCTTGTTGACGACGATGCGCCAGGAAATGTCCAGGCCGAGCCCCGTCCCCTCGCCCACGGGCTTCGTGGTGAAGAACGGGTCGAAGATGCGGTCCCGGATCTCCTCCGGAACCCCCGGCCCGGTGTCGGCGAACTCCACGAGAACCTGGTCCCCGTCCCGGGCCGTGCGCACCGTCAGCCTCCCCTCGCCGTCCATCGCGGCCAGGGCGTTGTCGATCAGGTTGGTCCACACCTGGTTCAGCTCGCCCGGATACGCGGGAACCCTCGGCAGGGACGGGTCGTACTCACGGACGACCTCGACGCCCCGTTTCATCTTCCCGCCCAGCATCATCAGCGTGCTGTCCAGCAGTTCGTGCACATCGGCCTCCTGGTACGGCGCCCGGTCGAGCTGCGCGTACTGCTTGGCCGCGTCCACCAGACGGGAGATCCGGGCGGTGGAGTCCGCGATCTCGTTCATCAGCAACTCGGTCTCCACCGTGTAGCTCAGCCACCCGATCGCCCCCGGCAGGATCTCCTCCTCCACCGCGTCCGCGACCTGCTCCAGCCAGTCCGTGTCCAGACCGCCCTGGACGAACGCCGGCGCGATCCGCAGACCCCCGGCCAGACCGTGGCCGTCGAACCAGTCCGCGACGGCGTCCTCCCGGTCGGCGGCCTCCAGCGGGCTCAGCGACGGCGCCCCGGCCACCCGCTCCGCCGTCCGCTCCTGGATCTCCACCAGCGCCTTCAGCGCCTCCGAGCGGTACGGCCCGGAGGCGATCACCCCGAGCTTGGCGCGCATGTGCGCCACCCGGTCCCGCAGTGCCGACGTGGCCCGCACCGCCGCCGCGGCCGGGTTGTTGAGCTCGTGCGTCAGCCCCGCCGACAGCGACCCGAGTGCCAACAGCCGCTCCCGCTGGCTGATGGTCCGCTGGGTGTTCTGCATCCCGAAGAACAGGCCCTCCAGCAGATGCACCGCCATCGGGAACCACTCCCGCAGGACCGCCGCGAAGGTCTCGGCCGGCAGGACGAAGAACCGCGACGGCTCGGCCACCCGCATCGAACCCCGGTACACCGCCTGCTCCCCGCCGCTCAGATACGCCTGCATCGCCCCGGAGTACACCCCGCGCTGCGTACTGCGGTTGACCTCCACCTCGTCGCCGCCGACCCGCCGCGACAGCACCAGGCTGCCTTCCAGAAGCACATAGAAGCAGGTAGCGGGCTCGCCCTCGCGGTAGACCCAGCCCGGCTCGAACTCCTCGACACGGCCCTCCCGGCAGAGCCGCGCCACCTGCTCGCCGTCCAGCTTCTCGAAGAGAAACAGCGACGCCAGCTCCGCGGGGTCGCACGGGAGCCTGCGCGTGCTCACGGCCGCCGCCCCCGGCACCCGGTCACGCCCGGCGGGCCGTCCACGACCACGCCCGGCCTCCGCCGTACGACCGCTCCCGGCCCGCGGTTCACGACTGGTCCCCGCCTCCGCCGTACGACCACGCCCGGCCTCCGGCGTACGAGCGCTCCCGGCCCGCGGTTCACGACTGCTCCAGATACCGGTGGACGAGTATCACGGCCATGGCTCCCTCTCCGACGGCGGACGCGACCCGCTTCGCGGACTCGGCCCGCGCGTCCCCGGCCACGAACACGCCGGGCACACTGGTCTCCAGGTGGTACGGCGGCCGCTCCAGCTCCCAGCCCGCCGGCGGCTGCCCGTCCGGTGTCATGTCCGGGCCGGCCTTGATGAACCCCCGCCCGTCCCGCAGCACCGTCCCCTCCAGCCAGTCGGTGAACGGCGCCGCGCCGATGAACACGAACACCCACTGCGCGTCCACCGTCTCGGTCCGCCCGCTCGCCACGTCCCGCAGGGTGAGCCGCTCCAGATGACCGTCGCCCTCCGCGGACTCGACCACCGTGCCCGCGCGCACCGACACGTTCGGCGTCTGCTCGATCTGCCGGACCAGATAGTGCGACATCGACGCCGCGAGCGAGGGCCCGCGCACCAGGACCGTGACGGAGTTCGCGCCCCGGGACAGGAACAGGGCCGCCTGGCCCGCCGAGTTCGCGCCGCCCACGATGTACACGTCCTGGCCCTGGCAGGCAGCCGCCTCGGTCAGGGCCGAGCCGTAGAAGACACCGCGGCCGGTCAGACCGTCCAGCCCCGGGGCCTCCAGCCGCCGGTAGGACACCCCGGTCGCCAGGATCACCGCGTGCGCCGCGATCGCGGAACCGTCGGTGAAGCGGATGGTCCGCGACCCTCCCGTCACCTCCAGGGCGCTCACCTCGCGCGCGGTCAGGATCTCCGCCCCGAACTTGGTTGCCTGCCGCCGCGCACGGTCGATCAGCTGGGCGCCGGACACCCCGTCGGGGAAGCCGAGGTAGTTCTCGATCCGGGAGCTCTGCCCGGCCTGCCCGCCCGTCGCCGACCGTTCGACGAGCACCGTGCGCAGCCCCTCGGACGCCCCGTACACGGCCGCACCGAGCCCGGCCGGGCCCCCGCCGATGACGACCAGGTCGTAGAACTCGGCCGCCGGTGTGGTGGCCAGCCCCACCTTCGCCGCGAGATCGGTGTCGCCGGGCTCCACCAGCGGGGTGCCGTCCGCGGTGACGACCAGCGGCAGCCGTTCCCCGTCCTGCCCGGCCGCGGCCAGCAGCCGCTGCCCCTCGGGCGAGTCGGACGCGTACCAGCGGTACGGCACCTGGTTGCGGGCCAGGAACTCCCGCACCCCCGAAGTGCGCGCCGACCAGCGGTGTCCGACCACCTTGCAGGTCGGAACGGGCCGGTGGTCGCCGGTCCGCCAGGCGGCGATGAGGTCGTCGAGGACCGGGTAGAGCTTCTCCTCCGGCGGGTCCCACGGTTTGAGGAGATAGTGGTCGAGGTCGATCACATTGATCGCGTCGATCGCCGCGCCGGTGTCCGCGTACGCCGTGAGCAGCGCCCGGCGCGCCCACGGGTACACGTCGAGCGCCTGTTCCAGGAACTCGATGCCGTTCATCTGCGGCATCCGGTAGTCGGCCAGGATCACCGCCACCTGGTCCCCGCGCAGCTTCAGCTCCCGCAGCGCGTCGAGCCCGGCCTCCCCCGACTCCGCCCGCACGATCCGGTGCGCCTCGCCGTACCGCCGCCGCAGATCACGGGCGACGGCACGGGACACCCCCGGATCGTCATCCACGGTCAGGATGACGGTCCGCGCCGAACCCGGCGGCTGTCCCGTACGCCTCCCACCCGGCGAACGGCCGGTGGCTGTCACACGCCCATCGTAGGGAGGAACGCGGCGGGGCGCGCTGCGGGCGGGAAGGGCCGGGGACCGTTGCCGGACGACGCGTTCACCAGGTGCGGCGGGAACACGGCACCGTTCCCCGGCCCCGCCTTCGCGCTACGCGGGCCGGCCGCCGTACGGCACCGTGATGAGTTCCAGCGCGTGCCCGGCCGGGTCCATGAAGTACACGCCCCGGCCGCCGTCGTTGTGGTTGATCGTGGCGGGCTGCGTGCGCCGCGGGTCGGCGTAGTGCTCGATGCCGCGCTCCCGGATCTGCGCGTACGCCGCGTCGAACTCCTCCTCGGAGACGAGGAAGGCGTAGTGCTGCGGGGTGATCGTGTCCGCGGGGACGGTGGCGAAGTCCAGGGTCACGCCGTTGCCGAGGGCGACGGCGATGAACGGGCCCCACTCGCCGGTGATGTCGAGGCCGAGCAGGGTCGCGAAGAACTCCGCGGATTCCCGGTTGTCACGGGAGTGAACGATGGTGTGGTTGAGATCGACTGACAAGGAATGCCTCCGAGGGCAACTCCCGGCACCTCCATGCCTCACCCGGCCGGTGACCGGCACGCGATGCCGCGGTGGATCATAGCCGGGGACCGGCCCGCCACGGGAGGGGGTTTGCGGCCCGCCCGCGTGCCCCCGTCTCTGCTGCTTCTGTGGTGTCGGGGTCGGGTCGGGTCGGTGGGGTTCTGTTTGCGGTGAGGGTCGGTACGGGGGTGTCGTTGGGGTGGTTTGGTGTGCTGGCCTGGGCTTGGATCGCTGGCCGGGTTGGGGGGTTGGTGCCTGGTCGGTCTGGGGTTTTTTCGGGTGGCGGGGTCCGGGTTTCCGGGGTGGGCGCGGCCCTGTGCCGTCTCCTGGGGGTTTGACGGCCGGTCGTCGGTCCGTGTGTTTCTTGTCCGGTCCTTTTGCCCGTCGGTCCGTGTGTTTCTTGTCCGGTCCTTTTGCCCGTCGGTCCGTGTGTTTCTTGTCCGGTCCTTTTGCCCGTCCGTGTGCCGGCTGCGGGGCGGGTGTCACGTCAGGAGGTCCGGGGCCCGTAGCAGTTCGGGTGGGATGTTCCAGGCGTCGACCAGGTCGACGGCCAGTGGCCGGACCTTGCGGCAGAGGTCGTTCACTTCCCGGCTGATGGC
>NZ_KB897786.1:0-250776 GCF_000377145.1 Streptomyces sp. CNT372
TGAACTTGCGGAACTGGATCAGTCCGAACCAGGCGGAGAAGACCAGGCCGGCGACGACGAGCCAGGCGACGATCAGCGGCACCTTGACGCCGGCGACCGACCATTCCCAGAAGACGACCTTGGTGAGCCACGTCGCCACGGGTTCGAAGAACTCGCTGACGCCGGAGTCGATGGACTCGGTAAGGGACTCAAGTGACACGTTGGCATACCTCGATGGCGCAGGACCGGCATGCGGAGGGGTGGCTGCCGGTCGGTGGTCGGGTGTGAGCGAACGCCGTTGTCCGTCGGCGACCCGGGGTGCGCGGCGGCGTGCGCGGTGTGCGGCCCGTGCCCGCACCCTGGTTCAACTGCCGGCCGAAGCCGGTCACTGCCTGCCACGACCCGCCGGGGCCCTGACTGGAGTTGGGCATGTCTACCATGCCGTTTACGCGATTCTTAGTGACGCGGATCACATAACGGCGAGTAATGCCGGAATACGGCACCCCGGTGTTCGGATCGTTATATGAACAGACAGTTCCATGTATCGGACACCTTGTACCGCACACCCCGTGACGCACCGCAGCCCCTCAGCCCCGGAACGCCGACCCACCCCCCGAACCCCTCCCACCCCCAGCACCGCCCTCCCGCTCGCAGCACCCGCCGCCTGGCGATGGTAGACGTCCGGGACTCGCGACCCGGCCCGTCCCGAACGGCCGGCGACCCACGAGGGGCGGCGGCCGGGCGGGCATGCGTCCCGGCGGTGAACCACCGGGCCGCACCCGTGCGGGCACACGGTGGAGCGCCGATAATTTCGCCATGCTGTGCCTGCGCGAAAGGCATCCTTCGGATCCCGCCTGAACCGCCGCCGGACGATCAACAACCTGCTTCGCCCGCCCTGACCCCCAAGAACCCCGTTCAGCGGCTCGCCTGCCAGTCCCACCTGCCAGTCTCATCAGGAGGTACCCATGAGGATGCTGATCAATGTGCCGGAGACCGTCGTCGCGGACGCGCTGCGGGGCATGGCGGCCGCGCACCCCGAGCTGACCGTGGACGTGGAGAACCGGGTGGTCGTGCGACGGGACGCGCCGGTGGCCGGGAAGGTCGCCCTGGTGTCGGGCGGCGGATCGGGGCACGAGCCGCTGCACGGTGGGTTCGTCGGTCCGGGGATGCTGGACGCGGCCTGCCCCGGGGAGGTGTTCACCAGCCCGGTGCCCGATCAGATGGCGCGGGCCGCCGCGGCCGTGGACAGCGGTGCCGGTGTGCTCTTCGTCGTCAAGAACTACACGGGCGACGTGCTCAACTTCCGCATGGCGGCCGAGCTCGCGGAGGACGAGGGGGTGCGGCTCGCCACCGTGCTCGTCAACGACGACGTCGCCGTGACGGACAGCCTCTACACCGCCGGGCGGCGCGGCACCGGGGCGACGCTCTTCGTGGAGAAGATCGCGGGCGCGCTGGCGGAGGAGGGAGCGCCGCTGGAGCGGGTCGAGGCGGTGGCTCGACGGGTGAACGAGCGGTCGCGGAGCTTCGGCGTCGCGCTCAGCGCGTGCAGCACGCCCGCCAAGGGCGGCCCGACCTTCGACCTGCCGCCCGGCGAACTGGAGCTGGGCATCGGCATCCACGGCGAACCCGGCCGGGAGCGGCGGCCGATGATGACCTCGGGTGAGATCGCGGACGTCGCCGTCGGGGCCGTCCTCGACGACCTGCGCCCCGACGCGCCGGTCATCGCCCTGGTCAACGGGATGGGCGCCACCCCCCTGCTGGAGCTGTACGGCTTCAACGCGGAGGTGCAGCGGGTGCTCGCCGAACGCGGTGTGCCCGTGGTCCGCACCCTCGTCGGCAACTACGTGACCTCGCTCGACATGGCGGGCTGCTCGGTGACGCTGTGCGAGGCGGACGAGGAACTGGTCCGGCTGTGGGACGCGCCCGTCGCCACGCCCGGGCTGCGGTGGGGCCGCTGACCGGCCCGCCGACGCCGGGCCGCCGCGAGGGCAGCCGTTCACCCATGAGTCCATGAGTCCATGAGCCAGTGGAGCCAGTGGAGCCCGTCAAGTCAGTGGAGTCAGTGGATCAATGAATCAACAGGAACAGGGAGTCACCGTGCTCGACACCGCGTTCTTCCGGCGCTGGCTGACCCTCGCCGCGGCGGCCGTGGACCGGGAGGCGGACCGTCTGACCGAGCTGGACTCGGCGATCGGCGACGCCGACCACGGCAGCAACCTCAAACGGGGCTTCGCCGCCGTGACAGCCGAGCTGGACAAGGAGCCGCCGGCCACCCCGGGGGCGGTCCTCGCACTCGCCGGGCGGCAGCTCATCTCCTCCGTCGGCGGCGCCTCCGGACCGCTGTACGGGACGCTGCTGCGCCGCACCGGCAAGACCCTCGGCGAGGCCGCGGAGATCACGCCCGGCGAACTGGCCGAGGCCCTGCGCACGGGTGTCGCGGCGGTGGCGCAGCTGGGCGGCGCGGCGGCGGGCGACAAGACGATGCTGGACGCCCTGGGGCCGGCGGTCGACGCGCTCACGGACTCCGTGGACTCCTTCGCAGCGGCGGCGACCGCGGCGCAGGAGGGCGCCGTGGCGACCGTGCCGCTCCAGGCACGCAAGGGCCGGGCGAGCTACCTAGGTGAACGCAGCATCGGCCACCAGGACCCGGGCGCGACCTCCTCCGCGCTGCTGATCGCGGCCCTGGCCCGCGCCGCCGAGCAGCCGACCGGGCCCGACGCCGAGGGGGACGCGTCGTGAGCAGCCCCGGCGACCGGCCCGGACCCGGCAGCACCCCCGCCGACCGGTCCCGGCCGGACTCCGCCCCCGGCGACAGGCCCGGACCGGACGCCGTCCCCGCCCCCGTCGGCATCGTGCTCGTCTCCCACAGCGCCGCCGTCGCCGCGTCCGTCGCCGAACTGGCCCGCGGGCTGGCCGGGGGCGGGGACACCGCTCCCGTCGCGGCCGCCGGCGGCGCCCCGGACGGCGGCCTCGGCACCAGCGCCGAGCTGATCGCGGACGCGGCCCGGAGCGTGGACCGGGGCGCGGGCGTGGCGGTCTTCGTCGACCTGGGCAGCGCGGTGCTGACGGTCAAGGCCCTCCTCGCGGAAGGAGACGAACTGCCCGAGGGGACACGGCTGGTGGACGCGCCTTTCGTGGAGGGCGCGGTCGCCGCCGTCGTGACGGCGTCGGCGGGCGGCGACGCGGACGCGGTGGCCGCCGCGGCCGGGGAGGCGTACGCGTACCGCAAGGAGTGACCGAGGCCCGGGCGGGGCCACGGCCCGAGGGGGCGTCCGGCCCACCGGTCCGTGACGTGGGACGCACCCGTGCGCGGGTTGTGAGGGCGCAGGCCGGAGGACTAATGTCGCGCTGCCTTGGTGTTCGGGAAACCGGTGCGGTACCGGTGCGGCCCTCGCCACTGTGATCGGGATGTCCGGCCCCACCCCCGTGCGGGGAGCCACTGGGACACCGCGGGAGACCGCGGTTCCTGGGAAGGCGGGGTCGGGCGGCTTCGGCGTGTCCGGAAGGCGACTTCCGGCCCTCTCCCGTCAGCCAGGAGACCGGCCAGGGTGCGTTGTCCATCCACGAGGTGCTGGAGAGGGTCTCCCGATCATGCATATAGCCGAGGGGTATCTGCCCCCCTTGCACGCGGTCGCGTGGGGTGCCGCGTCCGCCCCGTTCGTCGTCCACGGCGTCCGCGCGCTGACCCGCGAGGTCAAGGCGCATCCCGAGTCGACGCTTCTGCTCGGTGCGTCCGGTGCGTTCACGTTCGTCCTGTCCGCTCTGAAGATCCCCTCGGTGACGGGCAGTTGCTCCCATCCGACCGGTACCGGACTCGGTGCCATCCTGTTCCGGCCGCCGGTGATGGCGGTCCTGGGCACCATCACCCTGCTGTTCCAGGCGCTGCTGCTCGCGCACGGCGGCCTGACCACCCTCGGCGCGAACATCTTCTCCATGGCGATCATCGGGCCATGGGCCGGCTACGCCGTCTTCCGGCTGCTGCGCCGGTACGACGCGCCGCTGATGGTCGCCGTCTTCTTCGCCGCGTTCGTCGCCGACCTGTCGACGTACTGCGTGACCAGCGTCCAGCTCGCGCTGGCCTTCCCGGACCCGGGCAGCGGTATCGCCGGGTCGCTGGCGAAGTTCGGGGGCATCTTCGCCGTGACGCAGATCCCGCTGGCCGTCAGCGAGGGGCTGCTGACCGTGCTGGTGATGCGTCTGCTGGTGAAGTCCAGCAAGGGTGAACTGACTCGTCTCGGCGTGCTGGTGAGCAGCGTGGGCGGGTCGAGGAAGAAGGAGGCCGTGGTCCGATGAGCCGCAACGCGAAGATCAACTTCCTGCTCGTCCTGGTCGTGGTCGTCCTGGCCGTGCTGCCGCTGGCCTTCGGGCTCGGCGACCACAGGGAGGAGCCGTTCGCAGGGGCGGACGCGGAGGCCGAGACGGCGATCACCGAGATCGCGCCCGACTACGAGCCCTGGTTCTCGCCCCTGTACGAACCGCCGTCGGGCGAGGTGGAGTCGGCCCTGTTCGCGCTCCAGGCCGCGATCGGCGCCGGGGTCGTGGCGTACTACTTCGGCGTGCACCGGGGCCGCCGCCAGGGCGCGGCGCGCGCGGCGGCGGACGCCCCGGAGCCGTCGGAGCCCGAAGCCGCCGAGTCCGGCTCAAAGGCGTCCGGGTCCGGGGGGCCCGGGTCGGGGGAGCCCGGGTCCGCGGCGGGTGCCGGGACCACGGCCGGGTCCGCCTGACCGCCGGTGCTGCCGATCGACGCGGCGGCGCACAGCAGTCGCTGGCGCCGCCGTCACCCCGGCGAGAAGGCCGTGCTGGGGCTGGGCCTGACGGTGACGGCCGTGTGCCTGCCGCCCTGGCCCGGCGCCGTGCTCGTCGCCGCCGCGACCCTCGCCGTGCTGCTGGGCCCGGCGGGTGTCGCGGGCAGGCAGCTCTGGCGGGCCTTCCGGATTCCCCTCGGTTTCTGCGTCACGGGCGCGATTCCGCTGCTGTTCGCCGTCGGCGGGCCCGGCGGGCCGGTCTCCCTGGCGCCCGACGGGCCCCTCCAGGCGGGCCAGTTGCTGCTGCGCACCTGTGCCGCCTCCCTGGGGGTGCTGCTGTTCGCGTTCACCACCCCGGTGTCGGACGTGCTGCCGCGGCTGGTGCGCGCCGGGGTGCCCGCGGCCGTGGTGGACGTGGCCCTGGTGATGTACCGCATCACCTTCCTGCTGCTCGACTCGGTGAGCCGGGTCCGCCAGGCGCAGGCCGCGCGGCTCGGGCACACCGGCCGGGCGGCCGCCTGGCGTTCCCTCGCCGGGCTCGGCGCGACCGCGTTCGTACGGGCCTTCGACCGCGCCTCCCGGCTCCAGTCCGGTCTCGCAGGGCGCGGCTACGACGGGACACTGCGGGTCCTGGTGCCGCAGGCGGAGGTCTCGCGGCCGTTCCTCGGCAAGGTGGCCGCGCTGCTGGCCGGAATCGTCCTGGCCACCCTCCTGCTCGAAAGGTTCGTCCTGTGACCGTCGTCCGCCTGTCCGGTGCCCGCTACGCCTACGAGGACGGCCCCGTCGTGCTGGACGGGGTGGACCTGGCACTCGCCGAGGGCCGGGCCACGGCACTCCTCGGCCGCAACGGCAGCGGCAAGACCACCCTGCTGCGGCTGCTCAGCGGCGGCCTGCGCCCGGACGCGGGGCGGCTGCTGCTGGCGGACGAGCCGGTCTCCTACGACCGGGCCGGGCTGACCCGGCTGCGCACCACCGTGCAGCTCGTCGTGCAGGACCCGGACGACCAGTTGTTCGCGGCCTCCGTCGAACAGGACGTCTCCTTCGGTCCGATGAACCTCCGGCTGCCCGAGGAGGAGGTCCGGGCCCGCGTCGACGAGGCGCTCGCCGCGCTGGACATCACGGCGCTGCGGGACCGTCCGACCCATCTGCTCTCGTACGGGCAGCGCAAGCGGGCGGCGATCGCGGGAGCCGTGGCGATGCGCCCGCGGGTGCTGATCCTGGACGAGCCCACGGCGGGTCTCGACCCGCACGGCCAGGAGCGGCTGCTCGATGCGCTGGCGCGGCTCCGGGAGACCGGGACGACGGTGGTGATGGCCACGCACGATGTGGACCTGGCGCTGCGCTGGGCGGACGACGCGGCGGTCCTGGCCCCGGACGGGCTGCGGACCGGGCCGGTGGCCGAACTCCTCACCGACCGGGCCCTGCTCGACGCGGCCCGGTTGCGCAGCCCGTGGGGCACGGCGGTCGGGGCGTTGCTGCGGGCGCACGGCCTGCTGGGCGCGGGCGACCCGGTGCCGCTCACGGCGGAGGACCTGGCCGTGCTGCACCCGGACCCGTCCCCGGGCCGCTCGGGGTAGCAGGCCGATGGGCCCCGGACCGGCTCCCCTCCCCGCCGGGGCGGGTTCCCGGCACCGCCGACGTGCCGGGAACCCACCCCGGACCCGGCACGACCCGCCGCGCGTGCCCATCGGCCCCCCTGAAGTGGCAGTCGCCCCCGGCCGCTCCTAGCGTCGGTGCCGTCGAGGCGCACCCTCCCCGCTGTGGACCCCTCCGCGACTGCTCCTCGGGAACCGGAGACCGACCATGCGCACGAGCATGAGCACGATCCGGGCCGCTGCCGCACTCGGCGCGGCCCTGCCGGCCGCCCTCGCCTCCCTCGCCGTCCTCGCGGGCGCCGCGCCCGCGCACGCGGCGCCCGCCGGGGACACGGACGAGGCCCCCGGCATCACCTCGTTCGCGTACAGCGTCTCCCCCGCCAAGGCCGCGCCCGGCGCCACGGTGACCGTGACGGCCTCCGAGTGCGAGAAGGTCGAGGTCACCGTCACCGCGCCGGTGTTCGACACCGTCACGGTGAAGGACGGGCACCCCGGCCACGCCCGGATCTACCGGGATGCCGAGCCGGGTGCGCAGTACGAGGTCGTCTTCGACTGCGACGGCGAGAAGGGACGCGCCACCCTCACCATCGAGGCGGGCTCCGCCCACCCCTCTCCGCGGCCGAGCCCCGGTCACGAGGAGCGGACACCGGGCGGCAAGGAGTGGCCCGCCGAGGAGGTGAAGCCCGGCGGCGGCGTCAAGGCGGGAACCGGCGGCAGCCTCTCCGGCCTCGGGCCCGCCCGGCTCGCCGCGGGCGGCGCGGTGATCGCGGGCGCGGTCGTCGCCGGTGCCGTACTGCTGCGCCGGCGGCCCGGCCGCCGGGTCTGACGGGCCGGGGGACACGGTGACGGCCACCGGTGACACCGCCCGGCGCGGTGCCTGGTGCACCGTGCTGTGCGTCCTGCTGTTCGGTGTCTTCCTGGTCCGGGGCGGTGCGCTGTCCACACCGGCGGGCGGCCCGCCCCGCCCCGCCCCCGCCGCGGCCGCCCCCGATCGCGGCGCTCCCCTCCCCCCGTCCGCCGCCCCGCTCCCGCACGCCGTGCCCCGGCGGGTGGCCGTGCCGTCCGCCGGCATCGACGCCCCGGTGGCGCCGGTCGGCCTGGACGCGGACGGCTGGGTCGCGGCGCCGCCCCCGGAACGCGCCGGCACCGCGGGCTGGTACACCGGCGCCGTCTCTCCCGGGCAGCGCGGCACGGCCGTCGTCGTGGGGCACGTCGACAACGACGCCGGACCGGCCGTGTTCTACGCCCTCGGCTCGCTGAAGCCCGGCACCCGGGTGGAAGTGGCGCGGGCCGACGGCCGCACGGCGGTCTTCGCCCTGTACGCGGTCGAGCTCTTCCCTCAGCGGGGCTTCCCCGCGGAGTCCGTGTACGCGGACGGGCCCCGGGCGGAGATCCGGCTGATCACCTGCGGCGGCGCGTACTCACCGCGTGAGGGGTACACCGGGAACGTGGTGGCCTCGGGACGGCTGGTCGCGGTGCGCTGACCGGCGGCCAGGCGGTGACCTCGGCAGGCGGGCTCCGGGCAGTGTCGGTGGCCGGTGGCAGACTGGGGGCCATGTCAGCTCCCCGCCGGTTGTGCCCCGTCTGCCGTCGTGAGATCGCCGTGGTCGCGGGGCGGTTCGCGCGGCACGATCCCGCCGGGGCGCGGGGCGGGTCCGAGCTCGTGTCCTGTCCGGGGTCGCGGCGGCACGCGCCGGTCGATCCGGCGCTCCGGCCGTCGCTGGACGGCAGCGTCCTGCCGCCGTTCCCGGGGCAGTTGCCGCTCTTCTGACCGCCGGCCGGCGGCCCCGGGGCCGACTCGGGTCGCGCTGGGTTCCCCCGCGTCCCGTCAAGGCGACCCGCCACCCGCGGCCGGGTCGCCTCCGGGCGTGGAGGGGCGGTCGCACGGCACGTTCCGTCCGCGTTCCACCCGGGGTACGCATGAGCGGCCGCCCGGACAAAAAGGGGGGGTGCGGGGCGGTCCGGTGTGGCGGCCGGGCGGGTCCGGGGAGACAGGAGTCCGCCGCACCGGGTAGATTGGTCTACACCACTGCGTGCTTTCCAGAGACAGGGATCCTCGTGGAAGTTGTCATCGTCCCGGACGCCGCCGCGGGCGGCGAACTCATCGCCGAAGCCATGGCCGGCCTGCTGCGGCGCAAGCCGGACGCCCTGCTGGGCGTCGCCACGGGCTCGACGCCCCTGCCGGTCTACGAGGCCCTGGCCGCCAAGGTCCGGGCGGCCGAGGTGAACGCCTCCCGCGCCCGGGTCTGCCAGCTCGACGAGTACGTCGGCCTGCCCGCCGGGCACCCGGAGTCCTACCGCTCCGTGGTGCTGCGGGAGGTCGTGGAACCGCTCGGGCTGAGCGAGGCGGCCTTCATGGGCCCGGACGGCTCCGCCGAGGACGTCCCCGCGGCCTGTCTGGCGTACGACAGGGCCCTGGCCGAGGCCGGGGGCGTGGACCTCCAGCTGCTGGGCATCGGCACCGACGGGCACATCGGCTTCAACGAGCCGTGCTCCTCGCTCGCCTCACGCACCCGTATCAAGACCCTCACCGAGCAGACCCGCGTCGACAACGCCCGCTTCTTCGAGGGCGACATCGAGCAGGTGCCCCACCATGTGATCACCCAGGGCATCGGCACGATCCTGGAGGCCCGCCACGTGGTCCTGCTGGCGACGGGCAAGACGAAGGCCGACGCGGTCGCCCTCGCGGTCGAGGGCCCGCTCTCCGCCCTGGTGCCCGCCTCGGCGCTGCAACTGCACCCGCACGCCACGGTCGTGGTGGACGAGGCGGCGGCCTCGGGTCTGAAGCTGGCCGACTACTTCCGCGCGACCTACGCGGCCAAGCCCCCGTGGCAGGGCCTGTGACGGTGCGCCGCTGACCACGTCGCACAGGGTGGGCCGGGCCGTGGGGCCCGGCCCACCCGCGTGTCGTGCGAGGAGCAGGGGGGCGCACTTTCACCCGTTGGGTGCACAACGGCGGAACACTGTGTTCCGGGCGGTTCCAAGGCGTGTGTGCGCGGGCAAACCGATCTGGAACGCCCCGCGAGCCCAGGGGTGTTCGGAGTAGGAGCACCGCGATGGCAACACCGCTTTCCGCCGACAGATTACTCAAAGCCCTCCGCGACGAAGGTCTGCGCGTCGTCGAGTACCGGAGCTGGCGCACCCACAACCGCAACCACAAGGGCCCCTGGGGGCCCGTGCACGGGGTGATGATCCACCACACCGTCACCTCGGGAACGCAGAGTTCGGTCGAGCTCTGCTACAACGGCTTCTCCACCCTGCCTGGGCCGCTGTGCCACGGTGTGATCGCCAAGGACGGGACCGTCTACCTCGTCGGCAACGGAAGGGCGAACCACGCGGGCCTCGGGGACGACGACGTGCTGCGCGCCGTGATCAACGAGGCCCCCCTGCCCGCCGACAACGAGGCCAACACGGACGGGAACCGCTACTTCTACGGCTTCGAGTGCGTCAACCTCGGTGACGGCAAGGACCCGTGGCCCGCGGCCCAGCTGGAGGCGATCGAGAAGGCCGCGGCGGCGGTGTGCCGCGCGCACGGCTGGAACCAGCGCTCGGTGATCGGTCATCTGGAGTGGCAGCCGGGCAAGCCGGACCCGCGCGGCTTCACGATGAACTCGATGCGCGACCGGGTCCGGGAGCGCCTCGGGGGCCCGCCGCCCGCGCCTCCGCCGCCGAGGTACGAGCCGTTCCCGGGTGCCGCGTTCTTCCGGGCCGGACGGCGCAGTCCGATCGTGACGGCGATGGGCAGACGCCTGGTCGCCGAGGGCTGCGGCCGCTACGCGGTGGGGCCCGGACCCGAGTGGACGGACGCCGACCGGGTCTCCTACGCGGCGTGGCAGCGCAAGCTGGGCTACTCGGGCGCCGACGCCGACGGTATCCCCGGCAAGGCGAGCTGGGACCGGCTGAAGGTGCCGAACGTCTGACGGGCACGAGCGACGGCTCCCCGGGCCGGGCGGCCGAGCGCCCGTCCCGGGGGGCGCAGTGGGCCCGGGAGGGCCGCCGTGGGGCCGGGGACGCCGCACGGTCACGAGCGGCTCGCCGTGCAGTCGGCGGGGGTCGGCCGTCCCGTCGGCCAGGCGAGGCCGACGAACCGGATGCGGCCGGGCGCGTCCGGCGAGAGCTGCACCACGGAGACCGCCTTGTTGTACGGGTTGCCGTAGTTGTCGAGGCAGATCCAGCCGCTCGCACCCTCGACCTTGCCCATGCCGTGCAGCCGCAGCCAGGCGTCCCGGATGCGGCCGAGGTCCGGGACGACCGGGTCGGCGTCGTCGCGCATCCGGATGGCGGTGATCGCGGTGAGCCCGGCGTCGTAGAAGGTGATGGTCCGCGAGTCGGTCAGCTCCACCTCGCCGATGTCGCCGACCTCCTTGCTGCCGGCCAGCTCGGCGAGGGTCCGGTACGCGGCGGCGGAGCCCCCGGTGGCCGGGGCGCCGGGCGAGGTCCAGGCGTCGGGGTGGGCGACGGAGGCGTACTGGAGGGTCACTCCCTTGCGGAAGGCGTCCCAGTCGAGGAGATTGTCGGAGGAGAGGGTGGAGGCGCCGGAGCCGGTGATGACGGTGTACTTCTTCTCGGTGCAGCCGCGGTTGCCGAGTTCGTTGACGAACTGCCGCAACTGGACGGGCCGTCCGGCGAAGTAGACGACCTTCGCCGGGGAGGTGCAGATGGTGTCCACCATCTGGTCGAAGGCGTTGGCGGTGGTCCCCTCCTCGTGGAAGTCGTCGGGCGCGCGGTACTGCTCGGGCGCACGGGGCGAACCCTCGGTCCGCTCCGCGAACGCCCGCTTGAGGGAGTCGACATAGCTGTCCCCGGTGCGGATGTCCTCGACGACCAGGGTGTGCTTCGGGTCGATGCCCTTGTTGAAGTGGGAGAGGGCACGCGCCTGGTCGGTGGTGGTGGGCACGACCCGGGCGAGGCCCGGATAGGCGTCGGGTCGGTCGGCGCTGTTGCCGGAGTCGTCGGCGGTGATCGGGCCCCCGACGACGGGGATGCCGCGTTCGCGGGTGAGGTAGGCGATGGCCTCCTGGGTGGTGGCGGTCGAGACGTCGAAGCCGATGACGGCCCGGAGGTTGTGCTCACGGGACTCGGACATCGCGCCGAGCTGTTCGGAGACGGGCCGCCAGTGCTCGTGGTTGCGGCCGGGGTTGGCGAGCAGCAGCCGTATCGCGGGCTTCTTGCTGTTGGAGTGGTGGTTGGCCCGGTACTGGGCGAGGTAGGCGCCCTGGACCTCGTGGAGGGTCTTCTCCTGCTCGAACGGCTGGGCGGGCGCCATCGGGAGCATCACGGCGACGGAGACGTGCGGTTCACCGGCGACGCGGTCGTTCTCGGCCTTGATGCGCGCGCTGACGGCCTTCAGGTTCTCCGCGAACGCGAAGCCGCCGTCCGTGACCCCGGTGCACTCCCGGCGGCCCTCGGGCCCGCGTTCCTCGACGCCCCGGGCGCAGGCCGGGTCGGGCCGCAGCAGGACGACGGTCACCCAGCCGGCCGCGCCAAGCACGATCAGCACGGCGGTCAGCACGGCCGCCTTGGTCAGCGGCCCGCCGGGGAGTCGGCGCAGGTAGGAGGTCATGGGGCGGCCCCTTCCGGTACGGGCAGCGCGGGGGCCTGGGTGCCGGCCCGGAGGCGGGCGGGCCAGGCGGTGGACGCCTCGCGGTAGGCCGCGTGCGCGGCCCGGTTGCCGTACAGCGTCTCCAGCGCGATGCGGACGGTGGTGAGCTGGTCCTCGCGGGGCGCGAGGGTGAGCGGGTCGGAGAGCCGCCACAGCAGCGGTACGAGCCGGGCGACGGCCTCGTGCACGGGGTCGGGGGCGTCACTGCCGCAGGCGGTGCAGGAGAGGGCGGCGGACGGCGGGGGCGGGTGGCCGGGCCGGGGGTGCGGGGCCGCGCACACGGTGTTCAGGGTGGCGAGCCAGCGCTCGGGCGGGGTGAGGGTGTAGCGGTGGTGGAGGGCAGAGACCACCTCGTCGGTGCGGCCGAGGGCGAGGCTGTGCACGAGCGGGGTGTCCCCGCGCGGGTCGCAGAGCGAGCGGAGCCGCAGATGGGTGTCGCGCCAGCGCTCGTACGGGGTGGTCGCGGCGAACCGGTGGCGCAGCAGCAGGTCCAGGGCGCGGTCGCCGTCGAGGCAGGAGTCGGCGCGGTGGGCGTCGGCCTCCCGGATCCGGGCGGCGGCCAGGCCGGCCGTGTGGTCCTCGGGGTGGACGTAGGTCCACAGGGCCTGCCGGGTGCCGGGGTCCTCGGCGGCGGAGAGGAGCACCAGCCGCTCGCGCTGCACGGGGTCGGGCAGCAGGGCGGCGAGCAGGTCGCCGGACGCCTCGTCGAGGAGGTCCCCGGTGTCCAGGGTGCCGTCCTCCCCCACCCTGCGGACGGCGGTGTCGGCGAGGATGCGGGCGGCGGCGGCCCGGCCCCCGGCGTAGCGGGCGACGAGCCGCGGC
Source organism: Streptomyces sp. CNT372 (assembly GCF_000377145.1). NCBI lineage: Bacteria > Bacillati > Actinomycetota > Actinomycetes > Kitasatosporales > Streptomycetaceae > Streptomyces > Streptomyces sp. CNT372. Next base: position 12,744 of record NZ_KB897786.1, read on the forward strand.
AGGTGCTCGGGGTAGTCGACGGTGCCCAGCATCCGGGCGATCTCGGTGCTCCCCACGTCCGGGATGCGGACGACGAGGGGCCGGCCGGCCGGTACGGCGGTACCGGCGAGTTCGCCGAGCGGCGGTTGGCGGGCGGCCCGGCCGAGCTGGGTCGCGAGGACCACGGGCCGGGTGGTGTCCCGGCCGCCGGGGCCGAACGCGCCCTCCAGCAGGGCCAGCAGGGCGGGCCCGGGGCCGGTGTGGGCATTGTCGAGGAGCAGCAGGGGGCGGGGTTTGCGGTTGAGGCGGCGCAGCCGGCCGTAGCCCGCGTCGACGTCGGCGAGGAGGGCCGCGACGAGGTGCTCTTCGGCGGTGCGGCGGCGGTCGTCGAGCCGCCGGAAGACGCGCACGAACTGGAACAGCCTTTGCAGGGAGTCCCCTTGGTAGCCCTGTGCGGCGGTGAGCCGCTCGCCCCACCAGGCGAGTGCGCCCTTGTCGGGTTCGCCGCGGACGAGCTGGCTGCGGGCGGTGTTCAGGACGACGCCCGCGATGGTGTCGAGGCCGGGGACGGCGGAGAGCACGAGCGGGAGGTTGTCGGTGACGAGGTCGAACCAGCGGCCGAGGCTCTCCCGGCGGCGGCGGGTGTCGGGGTCCTCCGCACTGACGATCTCCCGCAGGTCGGCTTCGGCCCGGCGCAGGTCGGCGGGGCGGACGTCCTGCTCACCGCTGCCGGGCGGGCGCCAGGCGGTGACCACGAGGAGGCCCAGGGAGAGCCGGGGGAAGCTCAGCGGCCGGCCGAAGTGCCGCACGTCCAGGCCGAGCCGGTAGGCGAGCACGTAGAGGAGCTGGGTGATACGGCTGGCGTTGGCCGCCTCGTCGTCGAGGTCGCTGACGCCTGGCTCGCCGAAGCCCGGGGCGGCCAGGTCGGCGCGGGCGAGCGGGATCCGGCCGCTGTAGGCGTCGTGGACGGCGCCGATCAGGGCGGTCTTGCCGCTGCCCCGCCCGCCGACGACCCGGACGACCGGGGCGCCGGCGGGATAGGCGAACGGGACCCGGTAGCCGTCCGTGTGGTGCAGTCCGACGAGCCGCGGCACGAACTGCTCGTGCAGCGCCTGCTGGCCGTGCAGTGCTGTGCCCATGACGCCCCCGTCTCCCCCGGGCAACCCCGCGCACGCGACGGCGCGGACACCGGCGCACACACAACGGCACGAGAGGTCAACTCACCGTGCACAGAGGGAATTTACCCGACGACGCGCGGTGAGGCAGCGCCTTGGACAAGGCCGGTGGGCCGGGGAAAACGGGGCGGGGTCCGGGGAAACGGGAGCGGGGACGGGGACGGGACGGGGCTCGTGACGGTGGGCCGGCCGTCACTCCTTTCCGTACCAGAGCGTGGTGATGTTGCAGAACTCGCGGATGCCGTCGGCCGACAGCTCCCGCCCGTAGCCGGACCTCTTCACACCGCCGAAGGGGAGGGCCGGGTGGGAGGCGGTCATCCCGTTGAAGAACACCCCGCCCGCCACCAGGTCGCGGGCGAACAGCTCGGCCTCGCCGGCGTCGCGGGTCCAGGCGTTGGAACTGAGCCCGAAGTCGGAGTCGTTGGCGATGTCCACGGCCGCCCGGGCGTCCGCGACCCGGTAGAGGGTGGCGACCGGGCCGAAGGTCTCCTCGCGGTGGATGCGCATGTCCTCGGTGACGCCGGTGAGGACGGTGGGCTCGTAGTACCAGCCCCTGGCGAGCCCCGGCGGGCGCCGGCCGCCGCACTCGGCGGTCGCGCCCTTGGCGAGAGCGTCGTCGACCAGTTCCTCCAGGTCGGCCCGGCCCTGCTCGGTGGCGAGGGGGCCGACGGCGGTGCCCTCGTCCAGCGGGTCCCCGACGCCGAGGCTCCGCATGGCGGCGGTGAACCGTTCGCGGAAGTCGTCGTACACCGCGGTGTGGACGATGAAGCGCTTGGCGGCGATGCAGGACTGGCCGTTGTTCTGGACACGGGCCGTCACGGCGGTGGCGACGGCCTTCTCCAGGTCGGCGGAGGGCATGACGATGTAGGGGTCGCTGCCGCCGAGTTCGAGGACGGTCTTCTTGATCTCGTCACCGGCCACGGAGGCCACGGCCCGGCCGGCGCCCTCGCTGCCGGTGAGGGTGGCGGCGGCGATCCGGCGGTCCCGCAGCACGCCCTCCACGGCCCCGGACCCGATGAGCAGGGTCTGGAAGCAGCCCTCCGGGTATCCGGCCCGCCGGAACAGGTCCTCCAGACAGAGGGCGGTCCGCGGGACGTTGGAGGCGTGCTTGAGCAGGCCCGTGTTGCCGGCCATCAGCGCGGGGGCGGCGAAGCGGACGACCTGCCAGAGCGGGAAGTTCCACGGCATGACGGCGAGGACGACGCCGAGGGGACGGTAGCGGACGAGGGCCCGGGAGGCCCCGGAGTCGGCGACATCGGCATCGTCCGGGTGCTCGTCGGCGAGCAGTCCCTCGGCGCGGTCGGCGTACCAGCGCATGGCCTTGGCGCACTTGGCCGCCTCGGCCCGCGCGGCAACGACGGGCTTGCCCATCTCGACGGTCATGGTGCGGGCGATGTCCTCCTGGTCGCCGTCGAGAAGGTCGGCGGCGCGGTGCAGCAGCGCGGCCCGCTCGGCGAAGGAGGTCGTGCGGTGCCGTTGGTAGGCGGCGTGCGCGGCGGCGATCCGGCGCTCGACCTCCTTCTCGTCGTACGCCTCGAAGGTCTCGATCGTCTCGCCGGTCGCGGGGTTGACGGTGGCGATGGGCATGAAGGGTCTCCTCGGTGGTGCTGCTCGGTCGTGCTGCTCGGTGGTGCTGCCGGGGGCGGCGGCCTCTCGGGGGCCGGGGCAGGGGTCAGGTGTGGACGCCGCTGGCCAGGCGGAGCTGCACGTCCTTCTCCTGGTCGCCGGCCGCCATGCCCTCCTGGCGCACGTCGAAGCTGGTCTCCAGGGTCTCGGTCATCCGGTCGACGGCCCAGTAGCCGCCCTGGAGCTCGACGGTCACCGGGGCGGCCAGCCGGACGGGCTCGGCCCTGCCGTGCGGGTGGGCGACGTCGAAGGTGGTCGTCCACACCGTCCGGTCCTGCCGCTCGGTGTACTGGGGTGTCTCGTGCGCGGCCCGGTCAGAGTCGTACGACCTGCCGAGGGCGCGGAAGACGGCGTCGGCGTCCTCCCGGGAGCAGCCGGTGAGCGTCACCACGACCGACTCCTCGTGCTCCTGTGCTGTGTTCACGGTGCTCAGCCTTCCGTCGTGCGTGCGTCGGGCGTCGTGCGTGCGTCCTGCTCCGCCGGGCGCCGTGCTCCGTCCCCGCGGCGTGCTTCGGGCGTCGTGCTCCGTCCCGGCGGCGTGCTTCTCGTACGTCGTGCGGCGTGCGGCGTGCGGCGACGGCCGGGCCGCTGCCGGCCGTCCGTGCGCGGGTACCCGCCCTCTCCAGCCTCACCCGCCGGGCGCGGGCCTGCGACCGGGCCGCCGGTGCGGGCCCTACCGGGCGGGCGCGGCCGGGCCGGCCGGGTGCCGCGGGGCGGGGCGGGAGCCGGAAGGGGCGCGGCGCAGCGCCCACGCGACGAGCACCAGGGAGGCCAGCGCGGCGGCCGCGCACCAGGTGGAGACGAACGCCGTCCGCCACAGCACGGCGCAGGCCGCGGCGGAGACCCCGGTCAGCACGCCGAGCAGCCGCAGCACCCGGTCCCGGGCGAGGAGGAGCGAGCCGACCGTGGCCAGGAGATAGCCCGCGAGCAGCCAGGCCGCGTGGGGCAGCCCGATCGCGTAGCCGACGGTCCGCTCCCGTACCTCGGCACCGACCGTCCGGGTGGCCAGCACCCAGGAGAGCACCGCCGCGGTGAGGGCACCCAGCGCGGCGGGCGCGTACAGGCGGGCACGGCCCGCCGGGGGCGTCGCCAGCAGGACGCCGAGCGGTACCCAGGCGGCGAGCACGGGCAGCGCGATCACGGCCCAGGCGGTGGTGGCGGGGCCGGTGCCGCCGCCAGCCTGCCATACGGCGGCTTCCACGAGCTGATGGGCGCCGAGGAGGAGAGGAAGGGCGGCGAGGGGCAGTTCGCGGACCCGGCCGTGGCGGAGGGTGCCGGCGACGGCGGCGATCCCGGCGGCCGAGATCGCGGTACCGGCCACCAGGTCGGCTGTGGCGCTCCAGCACATGGGCTCACCGTACGACGGTCGGGATCCGGACACCGGCGGGCGCTGGGCGAACGGGGCCGATCGCGGCATATGGGTGGGGCAGCTGTGGCCTCCGGGCCCATGTGCGCCCGGCACATGGGCCCGGGCCACACGGGCCCCCGCCCTGGGACACCGCCGCAAACGGTGTGTGCATACGCCACGGCTTCACTCGATCACGCTCCGGCACACATGCGGAGCCGGAAGCTCCCTTTCTCGGGGCGCTCCTTCGCGGAAGTGGTTGAGGAGCAAACAACCGAATCGTTTGCTCTCCGCCGCACCCACGCCCCCGCACCCCCACCGCACGGCCACCCCGGCCCCCTCCGCATCCCGGGACCGCCGCGATCACATGGCGGGCGCGCGGAGAGCGGCCGAAAGGCGATCTTGTGGCTTTCCCCTTCGGAACCCACGATTCCTCTCGTGGCGATTGTCAGGCACATGGCGGACCACTCCGCCGGCAGCCCGGTGATCGCCCTTCCAAGGGCCCGCCCACCCAACGGGCCCCGGATCCCCCACCGGAGGATGCAGTGAATCTCAAGCGCCTGTCCCCCCTCGGCGGCACCGCGAAGGGCGCACGGCTGATCGCCGTGGCGTCCGCCCTCGTGGCCGCTACCGCGCTTGCCGCCCCCACGGCCCTGGCCGAGCCCGCGCCCGCCAGGGCCACCGCCGCCCAGCTCGCCCAGGCGGGTGACGCCGTCGCGAAGGCCGACGTGGCGGGCACCGCCTGGTACACCGACACGGCGACCGGCAAGGTCGTCGTCACCGTGGACTCCACCGTCACCGCCGCCGAGATCAAGAGAATCAAGCAGCAGGCAGGCAACCGCGCCGGCGCCCTGGAGATCAACCGCACCGAAGGCACCTTCACCAAGCTCATCGCCGGCGGCCAGGCCATCTACGCGGGCGGCGGCCGCTGCTCGCTCGGCTTCAACGTGCGCAGCGGCAGCACCTACTACGCCCTGACCGCCGGCCACTGCACCGACAGCGCGAGCACCTGGTACACCAACTCGGCCAACACGGCACTGCTGGGCAGCCGCGCCGGCAGCAGCTTCCCCGTGAACGACTACGGCCTGATCCGCCACTCCAACTCCGCGGCGGCCGACGGCCGGGTGTACCTCTACAACGGCAGCTACCGGGACATCACCTCGGCGGCCAACCCGTCCGTGGGCCAGTCCGTCCAGCGCAGCGGCTCCACCACCGGACTGCGGAGCGGCACCGTCACGGGCCTCAACGCGACGGTCAACTACGGCGGCGGCGACGTCGTCTACGGCATGATCCAGACCAACGTCTGCGCGGAGCCCGGTGACAGCGGCGGTCCGCTGTTCTCCGGCAGCACGGCGCTCGGCCTGACGTCGGGCGGCAGCGGCAACTGCCGCACCGGGGGCACGACGTTCTTCCAGCCGGTCGTGGAGGCGCTGAACGCCTACGGGGTGAGCGTCTTCTAGCAGCACCGCCGCACCGGAACACCCCGTGCACCGAGGGCCGGCGGCCCGCCACCCGGCGGACCGCCGGCCCTTCACCGACCCCTCCCGGCACCCGGTTGTCAGTGGTCCACGACATCCTTGACGGTCCGACACCTTCACGAGGGGAAGAGCGAGATGAACGAACCCGAACTCGCCGCCGCCCAGGCGTATGTACGGCTGCTGCAGACCGCGCGGGCCGCGCTCGCCGACCCGGGGCACGCGCCGCACGCCCTGCCGCTGCTGACCGCCCCGATGGCGGAGGCGGACGCGGCGCTCACCGCGGTCGGACTCGCGGGGAACGAGGCGCGGTTCTTCGGCCTGGTGGCCGCCCTGCCACCGGCGGCCGGCGGACCGAGGCCGGGCCCGGGCCGCCGTCCGGCCGGCCCGGACCGCAACGCTGCCTGACCACCACCGGCGGGCCCACCGCGACGGACCAGGCTGCCGGACGACCGGCCGCCGACGGACCGGCGGCCCCGAGACCTGCGGACCGGCGGGCCCGAGACCTGCGGACCGGCGGGCCCGAGACCTGCGGGCCGCGAGGGACCGCCCCGAGGGCCGGCCGCCGCCCGCCGGCCCCGAACGCGCCCGGGGCCGAGCACGGATGCTCGGCCCCGGGCCCCTGCCGCGGTGCGCGTCAGCTCACCGCGCCGACCTCGATCGCGGCCGCCTCGGCGGCCTCGGCCGCCACGGGAAGCGGCAGCGGACGGAACTCGACGGCGGGCACCCGCGGCGCGCGCGGCCCTCGCAGGACCCGCTCGGCCTCCTTGACCCGCCGGCTGAACCAGATCACCTTGCCGTCCTCGGTACCGCAGGTGCCCCAACTGTCGCTCAGCTTGGCGACCTTGGCGAGGCCCCCGCGCACCGGGGCGGAGGTGTGGACCGGCGGCAGCCGCCGGTCGTGGTCGGCGACCGAGACCACCAGGCGGCTCCCCGTCGAGCGGAGTTCGACCACACAGGTCTTGTCGCCGGTGACATGCCGGACGACGTTGTCGACGAGTTCGTCGACCGCGCTGCAGACCGGTTCGACATGCGGCGCGAGACTCCAGTAGCGCAGATACGCGGCCACGATGCGCCGGATCTGCGGGATGCGTTCGGGCGATGCCGGCACTTCGACGATGTAGTGACAGGCGGCAACCGGGACGTTCATGACCGTGGCTCCTCACCGCGACGGCCCGTCATTCGCTGGATGGGATGGAACCCCGAGTACGAAGAGTGAGCACTTGTCGCTTCTGGGTCACCACGAGGATGACCCGGCACGGCCGGACCCGCAACCCGCACGGCCCGCGCTCGGTCGGCGCAATCAGAGGGCCGGGGTGCGTGACCTGCGCCAGGGTTCGCACCACGGGCGGACCACCGGGCGGCCGGACGGGCAGATCGTTAGAATTCGGACATGGCAGAGCGCCCTGTCGCACCGACGGCGCCCGAACTCCTCGTGGAAACCGACAGCGGATCCACGGTGCTGAGTCCGAGCCGGGACTACCACGTCGGCCGCGACCCCCTCAGCGACATCGTGATCGACGACGCACGCGTCTCCTGGCACCACGCGGTGCTGCACGCGGTCGACGACCACTGGACCGTCCACGACGAGGACAGCACCAACGGCACGTACACCGAGGGCCATCGCATCCGGCAGTGGAGCGTCGGCCCGGGCAGCGTGATCCGGTTCGGCAGCGCGGCGGACGGCCCGAGCGCCACCCTGGTGCGCCGGGCCCCGGCCCGCGCCGCACCACCCGCCCCCGGACCGGCGGCCCCGGCCAAACCCGCGCCCCCGGCACCGCCCGGCACCGACGGACAGCCACCCGGTACCGACGGAGAGCCGCCCGGACGGGACGCACAGCCACCCGGACCCGAGCCGCAGCCACCCGGACACGGGGAACAGCGCCCCGGAGCCGCGCGCCCCTCCTCGGTGTCCATGCCCTCCGCCACCGGAACCTTCCGCCGCCCCACCACGGTCCGCCCGCTGCCCGCCCGCACCGTGCGCATCGGCCGGTTCCCGGACAACGACCTCGTGGTGGACGACCTGATCGTCTCCCGCCGGCACGCCGAACTGCGCTCCCTGGCCGACGGCGGCTACGAGATAGCCGACCTCGGCAGCCACAACGGCACCTACCTCAACGGCCGCCCGGTCGGCCGCGCCCCGGTGCGGCCCGGCGACATCGTGGGCATCGGCCACTCCGCGTTCTGCCTGGTGGGCGACCAGCTCCAGGAGTTCGTGGACACCGGCGAGGTCTCGCTCGACGTGCAGGACCTCGCCGTCTCCGTGGACCGGGGCCGCAAGACCCTGCTGGACCATGTGTCCTTCCCCGTCGGCGAGAAGTGCCTGCTGGCCGTGGTCGGTCCCAGCGGCGCGGGGAAGTCCACCCTGCTCAACGCGCTGACCGGGCTGCGGCCCGCCGACTCCGGGACGGTCCTGTACGACGGGCGCGACCTGTACCGCGACTACGCCGAACTGCGCCAGCGGATCGGGCTCGTCCCGCAGGACGACATCCTGCACACCCAGCTGACCGTCCGCCGGGCCCTCGGGTACGCGGCCGAACTGCGCTTCCCGCAGGACACCGCCCGCGCGGAACGGCAGGAGCGCGTCGCCGAGGTGATCCGCGAACTGGGCCTGGAGGAGCGGGCCGGCCAGCCCATCCACAGCCTCTCCGGCGGCCAGCGCAAGCGGGTCAGCGTCGCCCTGGAACTGCTCACGAAACCGTCCCTGCTCTTCCTCGACGAGCCGACCTCGGGCCTGGACCCCGGGATGGACCGCTCCGTGATGCACATGCTGCGCGGGCTCGCCGACGACGGGCGCACGGTCGTGGTGGTCACGCACAGCGTGCTCAGCCTGGACGTGTGCGACCGGCTGCTGGTCCTCGCGCCGGGCGGCCGGATCGCGTACTACGGCCCGCCGGAGGACGCCCTCGCGTACTTCGGCACCGAGCAGTGGCCGGAGGCCTTCGAGGCGTTCGAGACCGACCGGGAGCGGGACTGGGCGGGAGGGTACGCGGCCTCGCCGTTCCACACCCGGTACATCGCGGGCGGGACGGCCCGGCCGCCCGTGCCCGCCGGTCCGGCGGCCGGGCCGGTGGCGCCGCCGCCGAAGGCGCAGAGCTGGGGCGCCCAGTTGCGGACCCTGGTGCGCCGGTACGCGGCGGCCCTCGCCGCGGACCGGACCTTCCTGGTCATCATGATCGCGCTGCCCTTCGTGATGGGGGCGATGGCCCGGGCTCTCGCGGGCAGCGTCCTGGACCGGGAGACGGCACTCAACGCGCTGCTCATCCTGTGTGTGGGCGGGGTGCTGACGGGTGCGGCCAACGCGGTGCGCGAACTGGTCAAGGAGCGCGTGATCTACCGGCGGGAACGGGCGGTCGGGCTGTCCAGATCGGCGTATCTGATGTCGAAGATCGTCGTCCTGGGCACGGTCACGGTGGTGCAGGCGGTCGTGCTGACGCTGGTCGCACTCGTGGGCGTGGACCTCAACGCGCCGGGCGGCGAGGGCGTGGTGACCCTCCCGCTGGTCGAGATCACCCTCGCCGTGGCCCTGCTGGCGTTCACCGCGATGATGCTCGGCCTGCTGGTGTCCGCCCTGGTGCGCAAGGAGGAGGTCACCATGCCGCTGCTGGTCCTCCTGGCGATCGTCCAGGTCGTCTTCTGCGGGGCCCTGCTGGAGCTGGACGTCGTGCCCGTCATCGAGCAGCTCGCCTGGCTGGTGCCGTCGCGCTGGGCGCTGGCGGCGATGGCCGGGACCATCGACCTGGGCCGGATCGTGCCGGGCGAGCTGAGCAGCGACCCGCTGTTCGCGCACTCGGTGGGGATCTGGCTGCTCGACATGGGCATGCTGGTCGTGCTGTCCGCGCTGTTCGGCTTCGCGGTGGCCCGTCTGCTGCGGCGGCACGAGCCCGCGATCATGCGGAAGTAGGCGCCAGTGACGAGCTGGGAGTTCGCCCCGACCCACGTCGTCCCCCGCGCCGGGATGCCGGCCTGGGAGACCCCCGACACCGCCCGCCCCACCGCGCCCATGGACCCGCTGCTGCCGGTGCAGCTGCTGGAGCGGCGCGGCGACTGGGCGCAGGTCCTGTGCGTCAACGGCTGGTCGGCGTGGGTGGACGGGCGGCTGCTGGTCCCCGTCCCCGCCGAGCCGCCCCCGGCGGGGAACCCGACGGAGTCCGCCGAGGACCCCCGGCCGCTGCTGGCACGCGTGGACGACTCGCTGGGCCGCTACCGCCGCGCGGCGGAGGACCTGGCGGCCGGCCGCACGGACGGCGAGGGGTACCGGCGGCGCACCCAGGGCCTGCGGGTCGGGATGGTGGTGGACGGGGAGTCGATGTGGCTCTTCGACGCGGAGCACGAACGGTGGGTGCACTGCGACGGGACGCGCCTGACCACGCTGGCGGCGGGGTCCCAGCCCGCCGCGGGCCCGTCGCCCCCGGAGCCGGGCGGGGCGGCGGGGGCGGGACCGGCGCCCGCGCGGCCCGGTCCCGATGCGCCCCGGGCTGTGGCCCCGGCCCCGGACACCGCCGCGCCCCCGCCCGCGTCGCCGCCGGGTGGCGCGGGCGGGGCGGCGGGGCACGACCCCACCCGGGTCGTGACGCCGGAGCCGCGGCAGCGGCAGGCCGAGCCGCCCCGGCCAGCGGGGCGCGACGCCGCAGCGCCCCGCGCCGGTGACGACGCACAGCTTCCGGACGCCACCCGTGTCGTCGGCGCGACCCCCGCCCCGGAGGCCGCCTCGCCCGCCCCGGACGCCCCCGATCCGGCCCGCGCCGTCGCCCCGGCACCCGGCGCGCCCGAGCCGACCCGCGCCGCGGACCCCGGCCCCGAGGCCCCGGAGCCGACCCGCGCCGTCGGCCCCACGCCGGAACCGGCAGACGTCCCCGAGCCGACGCGCTTCGTGGACCCCGCCCCCGAGACCCCCGAGCCGACGCAGGCGGAGCCCCCGGCGTCCGGCCCCGCCGAGCCCACCCGCGCCGTCACCCCGGCGCCGGAACCGGCAGACGGACCCGAGCCCACCCACGCCGTGGACCCCGCCCCCGAGACCCCCGTACCGACGCGGGCGGTGCCCCCGGCGTCCGGCCCCGCCGAGCCCACCCGCGCCGTCACCCCGGCGCCCGAAGCATCCGGCGCCCCCGAGGCCACCCGCGTCGTCGCCCCCGTCGAAGGGCCGCACGAACCCACCCGGGTCGTGTCGGCGCCGCCGCCGGTGGAGGGCGGGCCGGAGCGCGACCGCCGGGGACGGGACGCCGGTGAGCAACCCGGGCACGAGCCCACCCGGGTCGTTCGGGCACCGGCCCCCGGCCGGACGGGGGGCCCGGCCCGGAAGGACCCGCGAGGCGGTGAGCGGTGATGGCCGAGGCCGCCTCACCGCACGCCGGGCGCCCGTCCGAGCTGGTCGGCCGCAAGGTCGCCGACTACCTCGTGGAGCGCGAGATCGGCCGCGGCGGCATGGCCGTGGTGTACCGGGCCCGTGACCTGCGGCTGGACCGTACGGTCGCGCTCAAGCTGCTCGCGCCCGAACTCGCCCGGAACGACACCTTCCGGCAGCGCTTCAGCCACGAGTCGCGGGTGGCCGCGTCCATCGACCACCCGCACATCGTCCCGGTGTTCGAGGCCGGCGAGACCGACGGGATGCTCTACATCGCGATGCGCTACGTCGCCGGGCAGGACCTGCGCGTCCTGCTGGACCGCCAGGGCCCGCTGCCGTTCCCCACGGCGGGCCGGATCGCGGCCCAGGTGGCCTCCGCGCTCGACGCCGCGCACGCGCACGAGCTGGTGCACCGGGACGTCAAGCCGGGGAACATCCTGATCGCCGAGGGCACCGACAGCGAGCACCCCGAGCATGTGTACCTGACCGACTTCGGGCTGACGAAGAAGTCGCTGTCGCTGACGGGGTTCACCACCGTGGGCCAGTTCGTCGGCACGCTGGACTACGTGGCGCCGGAGCAGATCTCGGGCCGTCCGACCGACGGCCGGTGCGATGTCTACAGCCTCGCCTGCGTGGTGTTCGAGACCCTGGCGGGGGCGCCGCCGTTCCGCCGGGACGACGACATGGCGCTCCTCTGGGCCCACCAGTACGACCCCGCGCCGCCGCTGACGGAGCAGCGGCCGGATCTGCCGGCGGCCGTCGACGCCGTGCTCGGCAGGGCCCTGGCCAAGGACCCGGAGGACCGGTTCGCCTCCTGTACGGGTTTCGTCGCGGCGCTGCGGGCCGCGGCGCGGGCCGGAACGCCCCGCACGCCCACCCGGGTGGTGGGGCCGGGCGGTGGTGCGGGCGGCGAGGACGGGGCGGGACGCCCGCCCGAGCCCCCGCGCTGGGCCCGCCCGGTGTTCCGCGGGGCCGCCGCTCAGTGACGCCCCAACGCGCCCGGCCGGACGGCCGGTCAGTCCTTCGGCGGGGCCTCGCCCTGGTGCCGGAAGCGCGTGGCCAGCAGGCCCCCGGCGAAGCCGGCCACCAGCCCCCAGGCCGCGCCCAGCCCCACGTTCCGCCACAGGACCGGCCGCAGCGACACCTCGCCGCCGAGGTCGCCCCCGAGGTCGCCGATGCCCAGCAGGGAGAGACCGTAGTGCGCCTCGACCCGGGCCAGCAGGGACACGCACAGCACGGTGACCGCGAGGGCGACGGCCAGGTGCAGGGCGTGCCGCCACGGCGGGATCCGGGCCGGGGAGCGGACGGCCATGAGGAAGCCGGCCGCGAGGACGAGGACCGCCGCGCCGGCCAGCAGCCACCAGGCCCGGCCGTCGCGTTCTGTCAGGGTGCCGAGGTCCACCGTGGAGAGGTCGCCGGTGCGCAGGACCTGGTCGAGGACCTGCGGCACGGGCAGCCCGAAGGGGCCCTCCGCCCGCCCCTGCCACGCCCCGCCGAGACCCACGGTCAGGGCGAGCCACACCAGGTTGGGCAGGCCCAGGAGGATGACGGCGAAGGTGTCGGCGGGGTGCCCGCGGGTGGCCGCCACCACCAGCCCGATGACCAGTCCGACGGCGAGGGCGGCGAGAAGCAGCACGACCATCGCGTGGGCGGCGGGCCGGACCCCCTCCTGGAAGCGCAGCAGCGGGGAGGGCAGCGGCGCTCCCCGCGAGACGAGCAGGGCGAGGGCGAGTACCCCCGCCAGCCACAGCAGTCCGATGACCAGGGTCTGCGGGACCTCGGTGCGGAAGCCGACGCGCGGTTCGACGCCGAACAGGTCGCCGATGAGACCGCCGGTGGGGTCGTCGAAGGTGATCGCGAAGGTGTGCCGGGCGAGGACGGCGAGCCCGGTGAGGCCGAGCAGCCACAGCACGGCGATCCGCAGGGACCAGCCGGCGAGTTCGGGTGCTCCGGCCACGGCCCGGCGGCGCAGCGGCCGCAGGAAGCCGGCGGCGACGGTGAGGGCGCCGGCGACGGTGACGGAGAGCGGGAGGGCGGTCAGTCCCGCGTCGGCCTCGGCGATCGCCCCCGTGTCCCCCGCGACCTCGACGGACCCGCCGGCGGCGAGGACGACGACCGCGGCGACGACCTTCACATAGGCGCCGTCGGGGAGGCCGGCCGCCCCCGCGGCCCACAGGCCGAGCGCCGCGGTCACGATCATGGCCAGGAGTCCGGCGACCACGGCCAGCAGTGCCTGGGGCCAGCCGTGTGCGGCGCGCGGCGGCGCGGCCGGGGCGGTCGTTGGGTGGTCGCTCACACGGCCACGCTAAACAGGGCGCGGCGGGTGCGCGCCCCGGGAGGAGCCGACCGCGTCCGGGTCCGGGCCACAGGGCGGAGCCGACCGCGTCCGGGTCCGGGCCACAGGGCGGAGCCGACCGCGTCCGGGTGCGCGCACCGGGGCGGAGCCGACCGCGTCAGGGGGCCCGGCCCCGGGGCGGGGCCGGGCTGACGACTTGCGGGCCCCACGGCCGCCGGGCAGACAATGGGCAGGGAGGGGGAGGCCCGCGGACCGCGTGCCTCGTCCGCGTCTTGCTCCGGGAAGAAGCGCCCCATGAGTACCGAACCCCCGTCACCGTCCGGATCCTCACGGTCCCCGTCGTCCGGGCACCCGCCCGCCGGTCCGCCGTCGTCCGACCGTCCGACGGGTCCGCCGTCCGGACCGCTGTCGGGCGGCTCGCAGCCCGGCGCGACGCGCCCGGACTCCTCGTCCCCCGGCTCTGGGCCGCCCGGTCCGGGCGGCTCGGGCGCGTCCGGTCCGCCGGGGCCGGGCGGCCCCGGGGGTTTTGGTGGCGGCCCGGGCCCGGGCGGTCCCGATGGGCCGGAGGGCGGCGCGCACGCCGGGTCCGGCGGACCGGGCAGGCCCTGGTGGCGGTCCGCGCCCCGGATCGCGCTGGTGTCCTGTGTGGTGATCGCCGCGGTGGTCGCCGCCGTGGTGCTGACCCGGCCGGGCGGCAACGGCGGCGGGGAGCAGGGCGAGGTCTTCCTCCAGGCGGCGAGTACCAGTGGTCCGGACCCGTTCACCGAGTCGACGGCCCGGGACACGACCCCGCCCGAGGCGTCGCGGTCCCCCGAGCGCAGCCCCACCGGCACCCCGGCCACGCGCAGTGTGCGGGGCTCCTCCCCGGGGCTGTACGGCGGGACGCGTGACGTCGCGAGCTGCGACGTGGAGAAGCAGGTGCGGTTCCTGTCGGCCACCCCGGACCGGAACCGGGCCTTCGCCGAGGTGCAGGACATCGCGCCGGACCGGGTTCCGGCGTACCTGCGGTCGCTGACGCCCGTGCAGCTGCGCATGGACACCCGGGTGACCAACCACGGCTTCCGGGACGGCGGTCCGGCCTCCTACCAAGCGGTGCTCCAGGCCGGGACGGCCGTGCTGGTCGACGACCGGGGCGTGCCGCGGGCGCGCTGCGCCTGCGGGAACCCGCTGCTGCCGCCCGTCGCCCAGGACACGGCACCGAAGCAGGTCGGCGACCCCTGGCCCGGCTACCGGGCCTCGGAGGTCGTGGTGGTGGCCCCGGCCGAGAAGCCGGTGAAGGAGTTCGTGCTCTACGACGCCGAGTCCAAGGACTGGATCGCGCGTCCCGCGGGCGACACCACCGCCAAGGGCGACAAGGAGACGGAGGAGCCGGGCGGTGACGGCTCGCCGAAGCCGGACCCGTCCACCTCGCCGGACCGTTCGCCCGGTGAGTCGCCGCCGTCCTCCGAGGACCCGGGGAGCGATCCGCCCCCGGAGCAGCCGCCGTCCGAGCAGCAGCCCCCGCCCGAGGACCCGCCGTCCGCGCCGCCGCCCTCCGAGGAGCCGCCGCCCGCGTCCGAGCAGGGCTCCCAGCCGGCGCCGGACCCGGCGTCCGAGCCCGCTCCGGAGGCGCCGCCGAGTCCCGGTCCGCAGTCCGCACCGCGGGCCGCGGTCTGACGGGAGCTCCCGGCCGCCGCCCCAACGGCCGTCCGCGCGGCGGCCGTTAGCGCGTGGGGCGGTGTCGCGCAAGGGGGTGCGGCAAGGCGTCGCGGGGCACCGCTATGGGTGCCGTCACCATGTCCCGCACCGGTGGTCCCTTCCTACCGTGACCGGCGTCACCGTCGGCTGCGGGAGGTTCGGATGTTTCGTCGTGAAGGGCGGCCGGAACGCGTCCGGCCGCGCCCGGTCCCGGGTTCCCCGGGCGTCCGCCGTCCGGTCGGGCGGCTGCTCGCGGTACTGGCCGTCCTGCTGGGCGGGCTGTGGTTCGCCCCTGCCTCGCCCGCGCGGGCGGCGGTCCCCCTGGAGCGGGTCGTGTCCTTCGGCGCGAACTTGGGCGCGCTGGAGATGTACGTGTACCGGCCGGCGTCGCTGCCGCCGCAGCCGGCCGTGGTCGTGGCCCTGCACGGCTGCACCCAGAGCGCGCGGCTGTACGCGGACAACGCGGGCCTGACGGAGCTCGCGGACCGCAGGGGCTTCCTGCTGGTGTTCGCGGGCACCACCTCGGCGAACAACCCGAGCGGCTGCTTCAACTGGTTCCAGGCGGCGGACAACCGGCGCGGCCGGGGCGAGGCGGAGTCGGTCCGGCGGATGGTGGCGCACGCCGAGAGCGCCTACGGGGCCGACCCGGGACGCACCTTCGTGACCGGGCTGTCGGCGGGCGGCGCGATGACCGCGGTGATGCTGGCCGCCTATCCGGACGTGTTCGAGGCGGGCGCGGTCGTCGCGGGCATCCCGTACGACTGCGCCCGGGACGCGGGCCCGTACCCCTGTATGAGCCCGGGGTCGGACCGGACGCCGGCGGTCTGGGCGCAGCGGGTGCGCGAGGCCCATCCGTCCCACGGCGGGCCCTGGCCGCGAGTGGCTGTCTGGCACGGCGACCGGGACACCACCGTCGCCCCGCGCAACGCGGACGAGCTGCGGGACCAGTGGACGGCGGTGCACGGGATCGGCCAGAGCCCGGACCGGACGGACTCCATCGGCCCGAACGGCACCCGGCGCGAGCAGTATCTCGACGGGGCCGGCCGGGTCGCGGTGGAGGTGGACCGGGTGCCGTCGGTCGGCCACGGCACACCCGTGGACCCGGGCAGCGGCCCGGAGAACTGCGGCGCCACCGGGACCGCGCACTTCATCGACTCGATCTGCTCCGCCCGCTGGATCGCCGAGTTCTTCGGGCTGACGGGCGGCGGCGAACCGGACCCGGGGACCCTGCCCGCGCCCACCGGGCTCACCGTTGCGGGCACCACCGGCAGCACCGTCTCACTGCGGTGGGACGCGGTCCCGGGCGCTACGGGGTACGCGCTCCGCCGGGACGGCACCGTGGTGGCGCGCCCCACAGAGGCGGCCCATACGGACACCGGCTTGAACATGGGGTCCCGCCATATGTACACGGTCGCGGCCCTTGGCGCGGACGGCGCCGAGGGCGCCCGCTCCCCGGCGGTCACCGTCACCACACCGGGCGGCGCCGTCTGCTGGACCGCCGACAACTACGCCCATGTGCAGGCGGGCCGCGCCACCACCGGCGGCGGCCGCACCTATGCCCAGGGTTCCGGCCAGGACATGGGGCTCTACAACACGTTCGTCACCCACACCCTCAGGGAGTCCCCGCCGGGGCACTACGTCGTCGCCGACGGCGCCTGCCCCTGAGCCGGCCCGCACCCCCTGTCCCTCTCACGCGTCCCAGGAGGCCGCACCGTGCGCTCCATCCCGCCGTCGGGCACCGTCCCCGCTCCCCCGCCCCGCCGCCCGGCCCACCGGCTGCTGCCGGGGGCCGCCGCGGCGGCCGCCCTGCTGCTCTGCGTCACCGCCGTGCCCGCCGCCGCCCGGCAGTCCGCCCCGCCCGGGGGCGGAGCCGGGCACTGCGCCGGAGTCGCCGAGCTGCGGGTGCCGGGCGCCCGGCGGCTGACGGCCGCCTGCCTCGACGAACTGACGACCGCCGGCACCGTCGCCTCCGGTCACACCGACCCCGCCGACTGGGCCGGACTCACCCCCGCGGGCCTCGCCACCCCCAGCGGGGTGCCGGGCATCCAGCTGGACGGCCACTTCCAGGACGACTCGTCCGGCAACACCAACCACGGCTGGATGCGGGACTCGCAGTTCGTC
The DNA here is from genome assembly GCF_000377145.1 of Streptomyces sp. CNT372. Classification (NCBI taxonomy): domain Bacteria; kingdom Bacillati; phylum Actinomycetota; class Actinomycetes; order Kitasatosporales; family Streptomycetaceae; genus Streptomyces; species Streptomyces sp. CNT372. The sequence goes on from NZ_KB897786.1 coordinate 29,782, forward strand.
GTCCGGCTGCCCGACCGCTGGAACGGCGGTCTGGTGATCGCGGGTTCGCCGGGCGTGCGCGAGCAGTACGCCAACGACCGGGCGATCTCGGACTGGGTGCTCGCACGCGGCTACGCCTTCGCCGCCACCGACAAGGGCAACACCGGCGCGGACTTCCACCGGGACGGCACCGCACCCGGGGACGCGGTGGCCGAGTGGAACCGCCGGGTCACCGAACTCACCCGGGCGGCCCGCGCGGTCGTCGACCAGCGCTACCACCGCCCTCCCCGGCGCACCCTGGTCACCGGAGTGTCCAACGGCGGCTATCTGGTGCGCTGGCAGCTGGAGAACCACCCGGAGCTCTACGACGGCGGAGTGGACTGGGAGGGGACCCTCTGGCGCGCCGACGGCCCGAACCTGCTCACCTTCCTGCCCCCGGCGCTGCGCCACTACCCGGTGTACGCGGCAGGCGGGCCGGACGCGCCGCGTGCCCACCGGGAGCTGGTGCGAGCCGGGTATCCGGCGGGCTCGGAGTTCCTGTGGCCCTACCACCACCGGTACTACTGGGACCTGACGCAGCGGATCTACCGCGAGGAGCTGGACCCGGGCTTCGACGGCCCGCTGGAGGCGGGCACCCCGTTCTGCGCCCCGGGCACCCCGGCGTGCGACGCGGACTACGCCTACCGGCAACGTCCCCGAGAGGTCCGCGAGGCGGTGCGGAAGATCGCGCTCACCGGGCGGATCGGGAAACCCCTGATCACCCTGCACGGCACCCTGGACGTGCTGCTGCCGATCGGCGAGGGCTCGGACGTCTACGCGCGGATGGTCCGCGACGCGGGCCGGGGCTCTCTGTTCCGCTACTACCGGGTCGGGGGCGGCACCCACGTCGATTCGCTGTACGACGTGTTCCCGGACCGGCTGCGTCCGCTGACGCCGTGCCACCGCTCGGCGTTCACCGCGCTGGAGTCCTGGATCGGGCGCGGCGAGCGGCCCGCCCCGAGCCGCACCCTGCCGCTCCCGCCGCCGGGCCGGGGCGACGGCGCGGACCTGCTGAACCGCTGCTCGCTGCGCGGCTGAGGCCGCCCCTGGGGCGTGCCCGCGCGACCCGGGCGGCGTGGTGCGCCGTCCGGGTCGATCACGGCGGTCATCGGCGCGGGACGGGGTAGTCGGTAGGCATGACCCTTCACAGTGCATCGGCCAACGACACCGCCACCCAGCTCGCCAGCGACGGAGCCCCGGCGGTCATCGTCTTCCTGCTCGTCGTGGTCGGTCTGCTGGTCCTGCTCGTGTACGTCGTCTGGCGGCAGGGCGCCAACCGGCGCCGCGACGCTCCGCCCACGCGCGACGAGCTGCCGACCCCGCCGGCCCGCCAGTCCCATGTCGAGTCCCGCTTCGAACCGGACGAGATCGACCCCGAGCAGGGGCGCCAGACCCCGGGGCGGCTCACCCCGCACGAGATGCACGGCTACGGCAACATGGGCAGCCGCCCCGTGGCCGAACCGCCGGAGCACGAGGGCGACGACGACACCGCGGCGCCCGGCGACCGGCGCCCCGGCTCCTGACCCCGGACGGCTTCCGCACCGGTTGCCGGGCCGGCGCCGCACCCCGTCACCGGCCCCGTCGCCGGGTGCTCCCGGCGCGCGCCGCGCCGCGTTCCGCCACAGGCTGGTAGGTGCCGCCGGACCAAACCGACGTCCGGCGCACCACGGTACGGCCGGAGCGGACGGAGGCGACGCGTGGAAGCCAGCACCACGACCGGGCCGGCGGGCCCCGGCGCCCGGGCCCACTCCTCGGTGGTCACCCTCCGGGTCAACGGGGTCGCCTGGACGCTCGCCCTGGATCACCGGACCACCCTCCTCGACGCGCTGCGCGAGCGGCTGTCGGTGACCGGCCCGAAGAAGGGCTGCGACCACGGGCAGTGCGGTTCCTGCACGGTCCTGGTCGACGGCCGCCGGCTGCTCGCCTGCCTGCTGCCCGCGGTGGCGTACGGCGGGGCACGGATCACGACCGTCGAGGGGCTGGCCCGGAGCGGACGGCAGCACCCCCTCCAGGAGGCGTTCACCGCCCGGGACGCGTTCCAGTGCGGCTACTGCACGCCGGGCCAGCTCTGCTCCGCCGTCGGCATGATCGCCGAGGCGGCCGCGGGGCACCCCTCCCTCGTCACCGGGGACGAGACCGCGGACGGAGCGGAGGGCGGACCGCAGGACACGGGCGGGGGCGGTGCGGGCGCCGCCCGGCCGGTGCCGCTGACGGCGGCCGAGATCCGCGAGCGGATGAGCGGCAACCTCTGCCGCTGCGGCGCGTACACCCACATCGTGGCGGCGATCGAGGACGTGGCGGGATGAGGCCCTTCGGCTATGTGCGGGCCGGGAGCACCGCGGAGGCGCTGGCCGCGTACGCGGCCGGGCCCCGGGCGCAGTTCCTCGCCGGCGGGACCAATCTGGTCGACCTGATGAAGCTGGGCGCCGCCTGTCCCGGGGTCCTCGTCGACATCGGGCGGCTGCCGCTGGACGGCGTCGAGGAGACCCCGGAGGGCGGGCTGCTCATCGGGGCGACGGTCCGCAACAGCGACCTGGCCGCGCACCCCCTGGTGAGGTCCCGCTACCGGGTGCTCTCCCGGGCCCTGCTGTCCGGCGCGTCGGGGCAGCTGCGGAACGCGGCGACCACGGGCGGGAACCTCCTCCAGCGCACCCGGTGCCTGTACTTCCAGGACGTCACCAAGCCCTGCAACAAGCGGGTGCCCGGCAGCGGCTGCCCGGCCCGGGAGGGCGTGCACCGGGACCTGGCGGTCCTCGGGCACTCGCCGTCCTGTGTGGCCACGCACCCCTCCGACATGGCGGTGGCGCTCGCCGCCCTGGATGCCACCGTGCGCATGGAGAGCGCGGCCGGGACGCGTACCCTCCCGGCGACCGCCTTCCACCGGCTGCCGGGCGGCCGGCCGGAGGCGGACACCGAGCTGCGGGCGGGCGAGCTGATCACCGCGGTGGAGCTGCCGCCGCCGGTGCCGGGCGCGCGTTCCGCGTACCGCAAGGTCCGGGACCGGGCCTCGTACGCCTTCGCACTGGTGTCGGTGGCCGCGTCATTGGCCGTCGAGGACGGGCGGGTCCGGCACGCGGCGCTGGCGTTCGGGGGTCTGGCGCACCGGCCGTGGCGGGCGTGGACGGCGGAGGAACGGCTGCTGGGGGCGCCCGCCGCGCCGGAGACGTTCGCCCGGGCGGCGGAGGCCGAGCTGGACGCGGCCGAACCGCTGCGGGACAACGGCTTCAAGGTGCGCCTCGCCGGGGATCTGGCCGTGCGGGTGCTCTCGGACCTCGCGGAGGGTGCCCGGTGAACGCGCCCGGGGGCGGCGCGGCCGGGCGGGAGTCCAGGGACGGCGCGGCCGGGCGGGAGTCCGGGGGCGGCGCGGTACGGCAGGAGGCGGCGGAGAAGGTGACCGGCCGGGCCCGGTACGCGGCGGAGTACCGGCCGCCGGACCGGCTGCACGCCTGGCCGGTTCCGGCCACGGTCGCCCGGGGCCGGATCACCGGGATCGACACGTCCGCCGCCCTGGCCCTGCCCGGCGTCCTCGCGGTGCTCACCCACGAGAACGCGCTCCGGCTGGAGCCGCCCGACGACCCCACGCTGGCGGTCCTCCAGGACGACCGGGTCCCGCACCGGGGCTGGTACGTGGCGCTCGTCGTGGCCCGGTCGCCGGAGGAGGCCCGGGCGGGCGCCGACGCGGTACGGGTGGCGTACGCGGTCGAGGAGCACGATGTCCGCCTGGACCGCGACCGGCCGGACCTGTACACCCCCCGGGAGGCCAACGGCGGCCACCCCGGGCTGCGGGAGCGGGGCGACCCGGACGGGGCGTTCGCGGGTGCGGCGGTGCGGGTGACGGCGGAGTACGCGCTGACCGCCCTGCACAACCATCCGATGGAGCCGCACGCGGCGACCGCCCAGTGGCGGGACGGCACCCTGACGGTCCATGACTCCAGTCAGGGCGCGGACATGGTCCGGGCGGTCCTGGCACATATGTTCCGGCTGGACCGGCAGCACGTCCATGTGGTCTCGGCACATGTGGGCGGCGGCTTCGGCAGCAAGGGCACACCCCGGCCCCATGTGGTGCTGGCCACCATGGCGGCGATCCACACAGGCCGGCCGGTGACCCTGGCGCTGCCGAGGCGGCAGTTGGCGGCGGTGGTGGGCCACCGGGCGCCGAGCCTGCACCGGGTGCGCCTCGGGGCGGACGCCGGCGGGCGGATCGTTTCGCTGGAGCACGAGGTGGTCACCCGGACCTCCCGGGTGCGGGAGTTCGTGGAGCAGGCGGCGGTCCCCGGCCGGGTGATGTACACCTCGCCGCACAGCCGGACGGTGCACCGGGTGGCCGCCCTGGACGTGTCCACGCCCTCCTGGATGCGGGCCCCCGGGGAGGCGTCCGGTATGTACGCGCTGGAGTCGGCAATGGACGAACTCGCCTGCGCGGCGGGCCTGGACCCGGTGGAGCTGCGGCTGCGCAACGATCCGGACCGGGAGCCGGACAGCGGACGGCCGTTCAGCAGCCGGAATCTTGCGGCCTGTCTGCGCGAGGGCGCCCGGCGGTTCGGCTGGGACCGCCGTGATCCGCGCCCCGGAACGCGCAACGAGGGCGGCACGCTGTGGGGTTCGGGGGTCGCGGCCGGGACGTATCCGGTGCTGGTGGGCCCGTCGCGGGCGAGTGCGCACGCGGATCCGGACGGCCGCTTCCGGGTCCGGGTCAACGCCACGGACATCGGCACCGGGGCGCGGACGGTCCTGGCCGGGATCGCGGCCGAAGCGCTGGGGGTGCCGCAGGAGGCGGTGCGCGCGGAGATCGGGAGCACGGAGCTGCCGGCCGCCCCGCTGGCGGGCGGTTCCGCGGGCACCGCGTCCTGGGGGTGGGCGGTCCACCGGGCGGCCGTCCGGCTGGCGGAGCTGCTCGCCGGGCACGGCGGGCGGGTGCCGCCCGAGGGGCTCGCGGCGACGGCCGACACCCGCGAGGAGGCGGGAGCCGAGGTGCCGTACGCCCGGCACGCGTTCAGCGCGGTGTTCGCCAAGACGGCGGTGGACGCGGTGACCGGTGAGGTGCGGCTCGCGCGGTTGCTCGGGGTGTTCGCCGTGGGGCGGGTGCTCAACCCGCGCACCGCCCGTTCCCAGCTGGTCGGCGGGCTGGTGATGGGCGCGGGCATGGCCCTCACCGAGGGCAGCACCACCGACCCGCGCTTCGGGGACACGGCGGAGTGCGATCTCGCCTCCTACCATGTGCCGGTCTGCGCGGATGTGCCGTCCGTGGAGGCGCACTGGGTCGCGGAGGAGGACCCGCATCTGAACCCGATGGGCAGCAAGGGCATCGGCGAGATCGGCATCGTGGGCACGGCCGCGGCGATCGGCAACGCCCTGCACCACGCGCTGGGCGCGCGGCTGCGGGAGCCCCCGTTCACCCCGGACAAGGTCCTGGCGGTGCTGCACCGCGAGCCGGGGCGGTGAGCCGGGCGGCGCGCACGAACACGTCCACCAGCATGGGCGGATCGACCCGGCCGGTGGAGACGTTGCGCCGGCTCGGGTGGTAGCAGCCGAGCAGGGTGAGGGTGCCGGGACGGCCGTCGGCTCGGACCAGGTCGTACGCCGTGCCGTGGCCGAACGCGGGTGCGGGGCGGGGCAGTCGCCAGCCGGCGTCCCGCAGGACGGGGAGGAGGGCCTGCCAGCCGAAGCCGCCGAGGACGACGATCGCGCGCAGGTCCGGGAGCAGGGCGAGTTCGGCGGTGAGCCAGGGGCGGCAGGTGTCGCGTTCACCGGTGGTGGGGCGGTTCCGCGGCGGGGCGCAGTGGACGGGCGCGGTGATCCGGACGCCGTGCAGGGCCAGTCCGTCGCCGCGGTGCAGGGAGGCGGGCGAGGACGCAAGCCCGGCCGCGTGGAGGACGGTGAAGAGGAGGTCGCCGGAGGGGTCGCCGGTGAACATGCGGCCGGTGCGGTTGCCGCCGTGCGCGGCGGGGGCGAGACCGACGACGGCGAGGGCGGCACCGGGCGGGCCGAAGCCGGGCACGGGCCGGGCCCAGTAGGTCTCCTCGCGGTGGCCGGCGCGGCAGGTGGCCGCCACCTCCTCCCGCCAGGCGACCAGCCGGGGGCAGGCGCGGCAGCGGGTGACCTCCCGGTCGAGGGCCGTCAGACCGGCGCAGCCGGGTGCGGTGGCGGCCGGGAAGCGGGGGTCGTCGGGGCCGCCGGGCCGGCCGGGCGGGGGCGGCACGTCAGCGGGTGGGCCGCCGGGGCCCGTCGGTCCAGCGGGCGGTGAGCAGCAGCGCGATGTCGTCCGGCCGGTCGGAGACCTCGCGGGCCTCGTTGATGAGCCGGTCCGCGGTGCCGGCGAGCGACGCCTCGCCGACGGCGGACAGGGCGCGCCGCAGCCGCTCGATGCCGATGTCGATGTCGATACCGGGCTGTTCGACCAGCCCGTCGGTGAACAGGGCCAGCACCGCGCCGGGTTCGAGGTACAGCTCGGTGACGGGGTAGGCGGCGTCCGCGTCCACGCCGAGGACCACGCCGCCGGGCAGGTCCAGGACCTCGGTGCGGCCGTCGGGGTGGCGCAGCAGCGGCTGGAGATGGCCGGCGCGGACGGCCTGGGCGCGTCCGGTGGCGGGGTCCAGGACGAGGTAGCAGCAGCTGGCGAACTGGCCCGGGTCGAGGTCCATGAGGAGCTGGTTGGTGCCGCGCATAACCTCCTCGGGACTGTGGCCGCTGACCGCCAGGGCCCGGACGGCGCTTCGGAGCTGTCCCATGGTGGCGGCGGCGGAGACGCCGTGGCCCTGGACGTCGCCGATGGCGAGCCCGAGGCCCTGGCCGGTGTCCATGACGTCGTACCAGTCGCCGCCGACCTCCATGCCCTGGGTGCCGGGGAGGTAGCGGGCCACGGTGTCGAGTCCGTCGACGACGGGGAGGCGGTGCGGGAGGAGTCCGTCCTGGAGGCCGCGGGCGAGGGCGGCCTCGGAGTCGTAGCGCTGGGCGCGCTGGAGGGCCTGGGCGATCAGCCCGGCGAGGGCGGTCAGCACGGTGCGTTCCTCGGGGCTGAAGCCGCGCGGCTGGTCGAAGCCGAGGATGCAGGAGCCGACGGGCCGGCCGGAGGCAATCAGCGGGAGGAAGGCCCGGGCGCCGACATGGGCGTCGAGCGGGATGCCGGGGTAGGCGCGGGCCAGGTGCTGCATGGACTCGAAGAAGAGGGGCCGGCCGGTGGTCAGGGTCTCCACGCCGGGGAGTTTGGCGTCCAGGCCGACGCCGTCGAAGCGGTTGAGGAAGCCCCGGGGGAAGCCGGTCTCCCAGGACAGGTAGAGATGGCGGTCGCTGAGCAGGTAGATGGCGAGCTGGCGGCCGCCGAAGGCGGGCAGCAGTTCCTCGGTGACGACGGCGGAGACCTGACGGGCGGTCACGGCCTCGGTGAGGGCGATGGCGAGGGCGACGGGCCGGTACAGGGCGACGGCCCGGTCGGCCGGGGAGCCGATGCCGCTGCCGGGGGCGAGGACGGACTCCGGGGCGTAGGCGGGCTGGTCGCCGGGGCTGAGGGTGACGGTCAGGCCGTCCAGCCCGGCGAAGATCGAGACCGAGAGCCAGCCCTCGTCGCGGGAGACCAGGAAGTGCACGGGGTCCCCGGAGAGCAGGGCGGAGCGGTAGTGGTCCTCGAAGGCGGCCTGGCCGAGCCAGGGGACGGCCTTCCACAGGACGCGTCCGAGCAGGTCGGAGCGGGGCCGGGCGAGCAGGGTCTCGGCGTGCGCGTTGACGTAGCCGATGCGGCCGAGGCGGTCGATGGAGCAGACGCCGTGCGGGAGGCGGTCCGCGGACTCGGCGACGACCGGGCCCGCGCCGAGGTCGACCAGGAAGCCCGTGAGGCGGGTGCCGGGCGCGGTCCGGTCCGAGTCGCCGCGCCGGCCGGAGAGTTCGACCAGGTGGGGGCGGCCGTCGGAGCCCTGGAGGCGCAGCCGGCGGGTGACCGGCCGGTCGGACGCGGCGGCCTGGCCCGCGACGGCCCAGAGGCCGTAGGCGTCCTCGGGTTCGATACGGGCGGCGAGTTCCTCGACGCTGACGGGCAGGCGGGCGGGTCTGATGCCGAGGATGCCGCACCAGCCGGCGTCGCCGGTGACGGTGCCGGCGGTGAGGTCCCAGTCGAAGGAGCCGAAGCGGACGGGCGGCGAGGAGAGGGCCGGCAGGGTGACGGCGAGCGGGGCGCCCGCCCACTCGATGGGGCGGCGGGCGGTGGGCATGGCGGCGAGGGTGGCGCCGAGGCGGGCGGCGATGCCGGTGATACGCCGGCGGTCCGCGTCGCCGACCGGCCGGCCCGGGGTGGCGGACCTGAGTACGCTGATCACGCCGAAGGTCTCGCGGCCGTGGGTGATCGGCACGTACAGGGAGCCGAAGGGGAACGGCAGCCCGGCCATCAGCTGCGGATAGCGCCGCATGGCCTCCTCGGCGTCGCCGAGGTAGACCGGCTGGGCGGAGCGGTAGCAGTCCGAGTGCGGGAACGGGCGGTTGACGTGCATCCGCCACCAGTGCCGGAACAGGTCCGCGGGGAGCCCGGCGATCACCGCGAGGAGCAGCAGCTCGGGGGTGTTGGTCCGCATGTACAGCCCCCCGGCGAACCCGCCGACGGCCTCGATCGCGGCGGCCTCCGCTTGCGCGAGCACCATGGCGAGCTCGTCACGCGGCGGGCCGTCCCCGCCGTCGGGCGCGTCCGACGGCGGGGACGCGGGATCGGGCGCGTCCGCGCGGGGCGCGGGATCGGGGGCATTCGAGGCGGGCGCGGGATCGGGCGCGTCCGCGCGGGGCGCGCCGGTGCCGCGGGCGGGGCCGCCCCGGCCCGCGGGGGCGTGCGGTGGTGTCCCCCGGGCGGCCGTGGCAGGCGCCTGGGGGTCGGGGCGCTCGGCATCGGGTTCGGGGCGCCCGCCCGCGCCGTACCGGGTCATCTTGTCAGGATGCTCCCCGGCGGGCCGGATCCGCATCTCCGAATGGGCCGGGGCCCGGCGGTGGGCGCGGACGCGGGGCGGGTGGGCCGTCTGAGCTAGATTTGAGCACGGCCGGTACCCACGAAGGAGGCACACGGTGGCATCAGGGCAGCAGGCTCGCGCTCAGGCCGCCGCGATCACGCCGGGGCGCCGGGAGCCGGAGCCGGTCTTCGCGGCCGCCCCCGCGGACCGGGTGCGCGCCCTCTTCGGCAGCCACCGGCTCTCCCCCGGGCAGCGCCGGATCGCGCAGTACATGATCGACCACCTCACCGAGGCGGCCTTCCTGTCGATCACGGACCTCGCGGAGCGCGTGGGGGTCAGCCAGCCCTCCGTGACCCGGTTCGCCACCTCCCTCGGCTACAGCGGCTTCCCCGCACTGCGCGAGGCCCTCCAGCCCATCGCGCTGAGCGCGGTCGCCGGGGCGCAGGAGACCCGGGAGGAGATCCGGCGCAACGAGCTCCAGGCGGCCGTGGACGCGGAGATCGCGAACCTGGAGAGCCTGCGGCGGGTGCTCGCCGACACCGACCAGGTTCTCGACCTGGGCCGTGAGCTGGCCCGCTCGGTGCCGCTGACCGTGCTGGGACTGCGGATCTCGGTGTCGCTGGCGGAGTACTTCGCCTACGCGGCCCGCCGTATCCACCCCGACGTCCGGCTGGTGACCCGGGGCGGTTCGGTCGCCTACGACGCGCTGCTGCAGTCGCGGGAGGCGGGCGGGACCTGGGTGCTGGCGTACGCGATGCCCCGGCACGCCAACGAGACGCTGGCGGCGCTGCGGGCGGCGCACAGCACGGGTCTGCGGGTCGCCCTGATCACGGACCTGACGCTGGGGCCGCTGGTCGACGAGGCGGATGTGACGCTGTGCGCCGGCACCGGCTCCCGCCTGGTCTTCGACTCGTACTCGGCGCCCGGGGTGCTCTCCGCCGCCGTGCTCCAGGCCATGGCCGACGCCGATCCGGAGCGGACCCAGTCACGGCTGGAGGGCTACGAGCAGGTGGCCGAGCAGCACGACTTCTTCCTGGAGGACTGACCGCGCCCGGCGGCGCGGCCCCTCCCTTCGGCGGGACGTTCCCCGGTGGCGCGCCCCGCCCCCGGCCGTCGCCCCGGCCCCGCACTCGCGTACCGGCCGAGGACCACCGGCCGATGGCCCGATGTGCGCGCAGACCTTCCCGTGTGACCCGCGTGTTAACGGGACATTTTCACGTCGTGACGTGCATGAAATTTTTCATACCCTTGCTTACTCAACGGTATATATATTTACTGCTTCTGGCAGCTGGTCCTGCGCCACCACGGGCGCGGGTGCCGCTCCCGAACCGAACACCCGGTGTCGGCGCTCCCTCCTCGCGTCCGTCTCCGGTGTTCAATCCGGGCACTCCGTCGTACCGCGGAATGCCCCTTGGCGGTCCCGGTCAACCCCTGGGCCGGGACCGCCACAAGCCTCTCGACCAGAGACCCGATCACCCGGAAGCGACGCCATGCACCCGATCTCCTCCGTACCGGGCCCCGACTGGCCCTGCCAGGTCAGGACGCCCGGTTCGCGCGACTGGGAGCGGACGGCGGCCCGGTGGCTCCGGGACCTCCTGCCGGCCCGGTACGCCGGATACGCGACGCTCACCCGCCACCACGTCCTGCTCGCCCGCCATGTGCAGCTCCAGCTCCAGCACGAGATGCGCGCGGTGCGGGTCGGGCTCCAGACGGCCCGGGCCGAACTGCCCACCCTGGGCGTGGCCGAGGCCGTCATCGAGAACACCATCCGGCTGTACGCGGCCGAGCTGGAGCAGCTGAACCGGCTCGCACGCGGCGTCCGCCTGGTCTCCGACGCCCTCGTCGCCGAGGCCGCCGGACAGCCGGCCCGCCGCCGGCCGCTCCCCGGCGTGGCGCACACCGCGCAGCCGGTCCCCCGGGCCTCCTGAGCCCCCGGGGCCTTCGCGGCACCCGCCGCGCCTCGCGGACGCGTCCGGCCGAGCGCGCCCGGCGCCCCCCGCCCCGGGACCGCGGAAGCTCACGCCAGCTGCCTGCGCACCAGCTCGTACAGCTGCCCGCCCGGGTTGCGGAGCAGGTCGGCGGGGCGGCCCTCCTCGACGATCCGGCCCTCGGACATCACGATCACGCGGTCCGCGTCCATCACCGTGGTCAGCCGGTGGGCGATCACGACCCGGGTGGCGCTGAGGCTTCGGGTGGACTCGATGACCGTGCGCTGGGTCTCGTTGTCGAGGGCGCTGGTCGCCTCGTCGAAGTAGAGGATGCGGGGCCTGCGGACGAGGGCCTGGGCGATCATCAGCCGCTGGCGCTGGCCGCCGGAGACGGCGCCGCCGTTCGCGATCATCGTGTGCAGCCCCATGGGCATCCGCCTGATGTCCTCGGCGAGGCCCGCCATCTCCGCCGCCGCCCAGACCTCCTCCTGGGTGAAGGTCTCCGCCCCGCAGACGCACTCCATCACGGAGCCGTTGAGCGGCTGCGCGTTCTGGAGGACGACCCCGCACTGACGGCGCACCGCGGCCCGGTCGAGGGCGGCCAGGTCCTGCCCGTCGTAGAGGACCGAGCCGGACTCCGGACGGTCGAAGCCGATGAGCAGCCGCAGCAGGGTGGACTTGCCGCAGCCGGACGGGCCGACGATCGCGACGAACTCGCCCGGGCGCACCGAGAGGGAGACGTCGTCCAGGACCGCGGGGCCGTCCCCGGTGTAGCGGAAGGTCAGTTTCCGGGCCTCGACCGCGCCGGTCAGGGTGCCGGGGCGGGAGCTCGCGCCGCGCACCTCGGGGCTCTCTTCGAGGATCGGCCGGACCTGCTCGAACATCGGCAGCACCGCGACCGCGGAGACCAGGACGCCGGTGAGCTGGGTGACCGAGGTCAGCAGCATGGTGACGGCCGCGTTGAAGGTGAGGAACTCGCCGGCCGACATGCTGCCCCGGGCGGGCCCGGCCAGCAGCATGAACATCACCAGGGAGCAGAGCGGCAGATAGACGGCGTCCAGGACGGTGGTGAGGTTCTTGATCCGGCCGACCCGCTGCTGGAGGTCCCGGGAGCGGGCGAACTCGACCGCCCAGGCCGCGTAGGCGAAGCCCTCGGCCGCGGCGACGCGCAGTTTGGGCAGGCCGCGCAGGGTCTGGAACGCCTGGTTGTTGAGCTTGTTGCCCAGTTCGACGAGCCTGCGCTGCCAGCGCACCTGCCACAGGCCGAGGACCAGGAACACCACGGCGACGCCCAGCAGCATGCCGAGGGCGGCGAGGGCCAGCGGCACGCTGTACCAGAGCAGCAGCGCGATGTTCACCAGCCCGACGGTGGCCGACTGGACGGCGACCGGTCCGATGCCGGACATCACCCGCCGCATGGAGCCGATGCCCATGGCGGCGCTCGCCAGTTCGCCGGTGGACCGCTCGGTGAAGAAGCGGGTCGGCAGGCGCAGCAGCCGGTCCCAGACCGCGGGCTGGAGCACGCTCTCGATCCGCCCCTCCAGCCGGAGGATGGTCAGGTTCTGCATCAGCGTGTACGCGGCCGAGACGATCCCCGCGATCATCACGGCGAGGGCGGTCTGCACGATCGGCCCGGTCTGCGCGTGGGGGACGTACTCGCCCAGCACCCGGCCGGTGGCGATCGGCACCAGGGCGCCGAGGCCGACGGTGACCAGGCCCGTGAGGAGCAGCCGGCGGAGGTCGGCACGGCTGCCGCGCAGTCCGAAGCGGGCCAGGGCGAGGACACTCGGGGGGCGTTCGGGCAGGGGCCGGTAGAACATCAGGGCGCGTGGCTCGAAGTCGTCCGCGTTCCCCTCGCCGACGCGGGCCCGGGAGCCGGTGGCGGGGTTGACCGCCTCGTAGCGGCCGCGCCGCCACAGCAGGGCGACGGGGGCGCCGGAGGCGGCGCGGTGGCCGACGAGGGGGCCGCTGTCGGTCCGCCACCAGGGGCCGGTGAGCCGGACGGGCCGGGTGCGGACGCGGGAGACCTGGGCGACCCGCTCCACCGGGGAGACCCGTTCGTCGCCGCCGTCCTCGCGCGGGGGCCGGGTGAGGGTGATGCCCGCGGCGCGGCCGACGGCGTCGCAGACGGCGAAGACGGCGTCGTCGCCCGCGGCCGGCGCGGTGGCGCGCCCGCCCCGCCCGGGACGGGCGATGGACGCGATCAGTGCCTCGTCGGCGCGGGCGCGGACCTCCTCCCCGGCGCGGACGCCGGCCGCGGCCCGGTCCTCGTGGGCGCGTTCTGCCTGCTCGATCCACTGGTCGACGGCGGTCAGCAGGCGGTGCTGCTGATTCACCATCCGCTGCCACATGGCGCCTTCGACGAGGAGGTCGGCGGCGGCCTCGGCGCTGTAGGTGGCGCCGAGGCGGACACTGCCGGGGTCGACGGGCATCCAGAGCACGTCGTCGTCGGCCATGCCGGTGTCGCCGGGCGGGCGTCCTTCGAGGGGGGCCTGGAAGAGGACGCCCAGGCCCCGGCCGATGCCGAGGGCGAAGGCGTACTCCAGCTCGGCCCAGGGGCTGGGCAGTTGGGCGGGGGCGTCCGGGTGGGGGCCGGCGGGGTGCTGCCACCGGCCGGTGTGCGGGTCCTGCCCGTACGGGTCGGGGTAGAGCTCGCGCAGCGGGACGCGGCGGAGGGCGCACCCGCCCGAGGGGCGGCCGAGGAAGGTGTGCCGGGGGCCGGCGACCGGGCCGAGCAGCAGGGTGCCGGGTTCCAGGCGGCCGAGGAAGTGCCAGTGGCCCTCCTCGGCCGCGTCGACCGCGAACAGGTCGAGGAAGCCGGCGGTGACGAGCCACAGGACGTGCGGGCCCTCCAGGGGGAGGCTGCCCGGGCCGGTGCAGTCGACGGGGGTGCCGAGCCCGCCGAGGGCCCGGACGACGGGGTCACCGGACGGCTGGTGCTGGTGGGGGTGCTGGTGGGGGACGGTCATGTCAGCGCTCCCGGACCAGTCCGGCGTAGGCGCCCCCGGCGGCGACCAGTTCCTCGTGGCGGCCGCGCTCGACGACCTGTCCGTGGTCCAGGACCAGGATCTCGTCGCTGTCGCGCACGGTGCTCAGCCGGTGTGCGATCACCACGCAGGCGCAGCCCCGGCGGCGGATGTTGTCGATGACGACGCGCTCGGTCTCGGCGTCCAGGGCGCTGGTGACCTCGTCGAGGACGAGCACGCTCGGGCGGCGGGCCAGGGCGCGGGCGATCTCCAGGCGCTGGCGCTGCCCGCCGGAGAAGTTGCGGCCGTCCTGTTCGACCCGGCCGTGGATGCCGTCGGGGCGGCGCAGGACGACGTCGAGTACGGCGGCGTCCCGCAGGGCGGCGGTGACGGCCTCGTCGGTGATCGAGGGGTCCCACAGGGCCACGTTGTCCCGCACGGTCCCCTCGAAGAGGAAGACGTCCTGGTCGACGAAGGAGACCGAGGCGGCCAGGGCGCTGCGCGAGAGGTCCTCCAGCCGTTCGCCGTCGATGCGGATGGTGCCCTCCCAGGGCCGGTAGAGGCCGGAGACCAGCCGCGAGACCGTGGACTTGCCGCTGCCGGACCCGCCGACCAGGGCGACCTGGCGGCCGGGCCCGACCGAGAGCGAGAAGCCGCGCAGCAGGGGCGCGTCGAGGGGGCTGTAGCCGAAGGTGATGCCGGTCAGTTCCACATGGCCCTTGAGCCGGCGGGAGCCCGGGTCGGGGGCGTCGCGGGTGTAGAGGGGGTCGGCGGGGAAGTTCTCGACGTCCTTGAGGCGGGCCACGTCGGCGGCGAAGTCCTGGATGCGTCCGGCGACGCCGTTCAGCCGGGTGATGGGGGCGGTGAAGCGGGCGACCAGGGCCTGGAAGGCGACGAGCAGGCCGATGGAGATGTGTCCCTCGACGGCGCGCAGTCCGCCGATCCACAGGATGCAGGCGCTGTTGAGGGTCGCGAGAGCGGGGGCGACGACGCCGAGGGCCGCGCTCGGTACGCCCAGGCGCTGCTGGACCTCCAGGGTGGTGGCGTGCTGTCCGGCCCAGCGGCGGAACCAGCCGTCCTCCGCGCCGGTCGCCTTCATGGTCTCGATCAGCTGGAGACCGGTGTAGGAGGTGTTGGTGAGCCGGGCGCTGTCGGCGCGCAGTTTCTGGGTGTGGGTGGCGCGCAGCCGGATGACGACGCGCAGGGCGACGATGTTCAGGAGGGCGATGCCGACGCCGACGACGGTCAGCTGGGGGTCGTAGCTCCACAGCAGGGCCGCGTAGAGGACGACGACCACGCCGTCCACGGCGGCCGCGGCGAGGTCGCGGGCCAGGGTCTCGGCGACGGCGTCGTTGGACTGGAGGCGCTGTACCAGGTCGGCGGGGCTGCGCTGGGTGAAGAAGGTGACGGGCAGACGCAGCAGATGGCCGAGGAAGCGGGCGCTGCCGAGGGTGGAGGAGATGATGCGGCCGCGCAGCAGGTTCGCCTGCTGGAGGGCGGTGAGCACGGCCGTGAGCACGACCAGGGCGGCGAGGGAGGCGAACAGGGGCCCCAGCAGCGAGGTCTGTCCCCCGATCAGGAACATGTCGATGTAGGTGCGGCTGAGGGCGGGGACGGCGGCGCCCGCGGCGACCAGCAGCAGGCTGGCCAGCAGAGCGGCGAGCAGGGTGCCGGTGGTGCCGCGCAGCCGGGCGGGGACCGCGCGCAGGACGCCGGGTCTGCGCCCGCCGCGGCTGAAGGCCCGGTCGGGTTCCAGTACGAGGACGACGCCGGTGAAGCTGGTGCCGAAGTCCTCCTCGGTGACGAAGCGGCGGCCCTTGTCGGGGTCGTTGACGTACACGCCCCGGCGGCCGAGCCGGCGGCCCGGGCCGTCGTAGACGACGTAGTGGTTGAACTCCCAGAACAGGATGGCCGGGGCGGGCAGCTGGGCCAGGGCGGTGGCCTCCATCTGCATGCCCTTGGCGGTCATGCCGTAGCTCCGCGCGGCCTTGAGGATGTTGCTCGCGCGCGACCCGTCGCGGGAGACGCCGCAGGCGATGCGCAGTTCCTCCAGGGGGACGTGGCGGCCGTGGTGCGCGAGGACCATGGCGAGGGCGGCGGCGCCGCACTCGACGGCCTCCATCTGGAGGACGGTGGGAGTGCGGACGGCCCGGGGCCGGGGCGCACGGCCCTTCGGCGCGGCCCGGCGGGTGCCCCGCCCGCCGCGCGTGGCCGGGGCGGGGCGGGCCCGGCGACGGCCGGGGGCAGCGGCGCGGCGTGGCGCGGGGGCGGGGGCGGGGGCGGGGGCGGTGTCGCCGGCCGGTGGCGGGGTTGGGGTCGGGGTCACGGCAGCAGCCAATCGATCGGGTGCTGGGCGGCGAGGCGGACGGAGCCGCTCACGGGGGTCATGGAGGCGGGGGTGCGCGGCGGGCCGCCGGCGGACCAGTCGTACCCGGACGCGGTGGCGGTGTCGCGGCGCAGGGAGACCAGTACGGCGACGGGCCGGCCGTCGCGGGAGAACTGCTCGCCGAGCTGGCTGCTGCCGAGGAAGGCGGCGATCCGCTGCCGGGTCTGGGCCCCGCCGACGTGTTTCACGGTGCCGCGCAGCACGCCGTACCGCTGGGCGGGCACCGACTGGACGGTGAGATCGACCCGCGTGCCCGGGGACATCCCGGCGGCGTTGTCGGCGGGGACGTAGAGCACGGCCATCAGCGGGTCGCCGGGACGCTCGACGCGTTCCACGGCGGCGACGTCGCTGCCGGTGGTGAGGACGGAGCCGATGGTGGCGACCAGGGCGGTGAGGCGGCCGGCGGCGATGGCGCGCACCACGGCGGTGCCCTCGGCGGTGCGCACCTCGACCACCGGGGCGCCCGCGCGGACGCGTCCGCCCTCCTCGGCGAGGACCTTGGTGACCTGTCCGGCGACCGGGCTCTGCAGGACGTAGCTGCCCTGGCCGTGAGTGAGGACGCCGGGGGCGGCCACGGTGGAGGCGACGGTCCCGGTGACCGCCCAGACGGCGGCCGCGGCCATCACGGCGAGGGTGACGGCGAGGACGAGCAGGCCCTGCGGGCGGGCGTAGCGCACCGGAAGGTCGAGTTCCTCCGGTGACTGCAGCTTGGCGAGGGCCTGTTGGCGGAACTGCACGAACTCTTCCCTGGGCGGCCGGGGGACGGGGGAACGGCTCGGTGGGGTGTCGCGGGGACGGAGCGGGAGGGAGCGGGAGGGAGCGGGAGCGGCCGTGCGCCCCGGAGCCTGGCTGGTTCCGGGGCGCACGGTCCGCGGGTGCCGGCAGAGCGGGCCGGCGTGCCGGGAGGTCCTACAGACCGGCGACGAGACCGGTGACCGGGCCGGTGATGGCCGCGGTGTTGATGCCCGTGGCGCCCTCGACCACACCGGTCACGGCGCCGACCGTGCCGGAGACCGGGGCGATGCTGTCGAGAGCGGCGGTCGCGTTGCCGACCACGGCGCTCTGCAGGCCGCCGGCCACGTTGTCCAGCTCGCTGTCGGAGATCTCCTGGGTGGGGACGAAGTTCATGTGAAGCTTCCCTTCGGATGGCTGTTGCGAAATACGGCGTCCGGGCACGCGAGATGAAGCGCGCCGGCCGCCCAGCGGGGTGGGGAGATTCCCGGATCCGGGAACCCGTCGGTGAATCCCGCGGTGTGAAGGATCAAAGCACGGAGGCCCGTTGACGGCCCAATCGCAATGACGCCCGAATTCCCCTCCCGGGCGGTGGAAACGGGAGTTTATTGCCGCCTCGTGCACACCCCTGCATCAATAAGTGCCATGTTCTTCACGGGATCGCCCGGGCCGCCACGGCCCGCCCACCCTGGACACCGTAGCGGAACGGGACATTCCGACACAGAGTCGGAATGGCCTGGGCCAATGCCGTTCGGGGAATGGGGAGGCGGTGTGCCGCGTGGGAAGCGAGTGTGCAGATCCACGGCAGGGGAGGAATACCGGACGGCACCTCACAGGCCCTTCACACATTCAGGGGTGCGGCATCGGTGCCGCACCCCTGAATTCTCTCCGTGTCAGCGCCCGGTGGCGGAGCGTGTACGCCTTTGCGGCGCTGCCGTCACGGGCCCTCGGCCAGTTCCGCGCCCGGCGGCGGGGGGAGGATCCCGGCGTGCAGCGCGGCCGCGTACGCCTCGTCCGGGTCGAGCCGGCGCAGTTCCTCCGCGATCAGCTCCGCCGTGGAGCGCACCTTGAGCGCGAGGACCCGGTTGGGCTGCCCCGGGATGGCGAGACGGGCGACGGGCCCCTCCGGCCGGTCGATGTGGATCTCCCCGTCCGCGGTGCGCAGCCGGACCGCGGTGACCACGGGCCCGGCGGTGACGACCTGTTCGACGGGCACCCGCAGCCGGTCGGAGAACCAGCGGGCGAGGAGTTCGGCGCTGGGGTTGTCCGCCTCGCTCTCCACCACGGCGGACAGCACCTCGGCCCGCGCCTGGTCGAGCGCGGCCGCCAGCATGGACCGCCACGGGGTGAGCCGGGTCCAGGCGAGGTCGGTGTCGCCCGGCTGGTACCCCTCGGCGCGGGCGGCCAGTTCGCGCAGCGGGTCCTCCACCGCGTAGGCGTCGGTGATCCGGCGCTGGGCGAGCGCGCCCAGCGGGTCGGCGGCCGGGACCGGCGGGGCGTCGACGGGCCACCAGACCACCACCGGGGCGTCCGGCAGCAGCAGCGGCAGCACCACGGAGTCCGCCCGGTCGGCGAGTTCGCCGTGCAGCCGCAGCAGGACGGTCTCCCCCGCCCCGGCGTCGCTGCCGACGCGGACCTCGGCGTCGAGCCGGGTGTCGTGGCGGTCGCGCGGCGAGCGGGCGTGGCGCTTGATGACCACCAGGGTGCGCGACGGGTGCTCGCGGGAGGCGTCCCCGGCGGCCTTGATGGCGTCGTAGGCGTGCTCCTCGTCGGTGACGATGACGAGGGTGAGCACCATGCCGACGGCCGGGGTGCCGATCTCGCGCCGGCCGCGCACAAGGGCCTTGTTGATCTTTCCGGCCGTGGTGTCCGTGAGGTCGATCTTCATGGCCTGCGCCAGCTCCGTCCGTCTCGTGCGAGCATCTCGTCCGCTTCCGCCGGGCCCCAGGTGCCCGCCGGGTACTGCGCGGGCCTGCCGTGGCCGGCCCAGTACTCCTCCACGGGGTCCAGGATCCTCCAGGACTCCTCGACCTCCTCGGTGCGCGGGAAGAGGTTCGCGTCACCGAGGAGGACATCGAGGATCAGGCGCTCGTACGCCTCGGGGCTGGACTCCGTGAACGACTCCCCGTAGGCGAAGTCCATGGTGACATCGCGCAGTTCCATCGAGGTGCCGGGCACCTTGGAGCCGAAGCGCATGGTCACGCCCTCGTCCGGCTGGACGCGGATGACCAGCGCGTTCTGGCCCAGTTCCGCGGTGGCGGTGGAGTCGAACGGCGAGTGCGGGGCGCGCTGGAAGACCACCGCGATCTCCGTCACCCGGCGCCCGAGCCGCTTGCCGGTCCGCAGGTAGAAGGGGACGCCCGCCCAGCGGCGGTTGTCGATCCCCAGCTTCACCGCCGCGTAGGTGTCGGTCGCCGACGCCGGCGCGATGCCCTCCTCCTGGAGGTAGCCGACCACCTTCTCGCCCCCCTGCCAGCCCGCCGTGTACTGCCCCCGCACCGCGTGCCCGCCCAGATCCGCCGGCAGCCGCACCGCGCCCAGGACCTTCGGCTTCTCGGTGACCAGGGCGTCCGCGTCGAAGGAGGAGGGCTCCTCCATGGCGGTCAGGGCGAGGAGCTGGAGGAGGTGGTTCTGGATGACGTCCCGGGCCGCGCCGATGCCGTCGTAGTAGCCGGCCCGGCCGCCGATGCCGATGTCCTCGGCCATGGTGATCTGCACGTGGTCCACGTAGGACCGGTTCCAGACCGGCTCGAAGAGGGTGTTGGCGAACCGCAGCGCCAGGATGTTCTGGACCGTCTCCTTGCCCAGGTAGTGGTCGATCCGGAAGACCTCGTCCGGGGCGAAGACCTGGTGCACGATCGCGTTCAGTTCGCGGGCGCTGGCGAGGTCGTGCCCGAACGGCTTCTCGATGACCGCGCGCCGCCAGGAGCCGGGGGGCGGGCCGGACAGTCCGTGGTCCTTGAGCTGCTGGACGACCTCGGGGAAGAACTTCGGCGGTACGGAGAGATAGAAGGCGAAGTTCCCGCCGGTGCCCTGCTCCTTGTCGAGCTCCTGGACGGTGGCCCGCAGCCGCTCGAAGGCCTCGTCGTCGGCGAAGTCGCCCTGAACGAAGCGCATCCCCTCGGCGAGCTGCCGCCAGACCTCCTCCCGGAAGGGGGTCCGGGCATGCTCCCGGACGGCGTCGTGCACCTCCTGGGCAAAGTCCTGGTCCTGCCACTCCCGGCGGGCGAAGCCGACGAGGGAGAAGCCCGGCGGCAGCAGCCCCCGGTTGGCGAGGTCGTAGACCGCGGGCATCAGCTTCTTCCGGGACAGGTCGCCCGTGACACCGAAGATGACCAGGCCCGAGGGCCCGGCGATACGGGGCAGTCTCCGGTCGAGCGGGTCCCGCAGGGGATTCGCCCAGCCGCTGTTCTCCGACATGGGGGCATGCCTCCTTGAGCGAGCGCGTCCAGCGTCCGAGTGCGTCGGTCCGAGCATCGCATCCACGTCCCTGCCCGTGCTGTTCCACGCGCCCGGCCGCGTCGGAGCGGCTCCCGCGCGGGCCGGCGGGCGGACGGGGCCGGGCCGGCGGACGGACGGGGCCGGGCCGGCGGACGGACGGGGCCCACGCCCCCCTTGCCCAGGAGGCGGAGATCGCGAACAGTGGTTCCCATGGCGACAGTTGTGCTGGTGGGGACGCTCGACACCAAGGGCGAGGAGTACGGCTGGCTGCGCGAGCGGCTGCTCGCGCACGGGGTGGAGGTGCTGGTCGTCGACACCGGTGCGCACGGCACGCCCCGGACGACACCGGACGTGCCGAGCGGGGAGGTCGCCCGTGCCGCCGGGGCGGACCCGGAGGCGCTGCGGGCGGCGGGCGACCGGGGCGCCGCCGTGACGGTGATGGCCCGGGGGGCGGCGGAGGTCGTGACCGGGCTCTACGAACAGGGCCGCCTCGACTGCGTGTTCGCGATCGGCGGCAGTGGCGGCACCTCCATCGCCACCCGCGCGATGCGCGCCCTGCCGCTCGGCGTCCCCAAGCTGATGGTGTCGTCGATGGCGGCCGGGGACGTGTCCCCCTACGTGGGATCGGCGGACATCACCATGATGTACAGCGTCGTCGACATCGCCGGGATCAACAGGGTGTCCGGGCCCGTCCTGGCGAACGCCGCCGACGCGGCCGCCGGGATGGCGAAGGGCTTCGCCTCCGCCCGGCGCGCCCTGCGCCCGTCCGACCTCGCCGCGGGCGGACCGCGGCCCCTGGTCGCCACCAGCATGGCGGGGGTCACCACGGCGGGCGTCGACGCGGCACGGGAGCGCCTGGCCGAACTCGGTTACGAGGTCCTCGTGTTCCATGTCAGCGGCGCGGGCGGGCGGACCCTGGAGTCGCTGGCCGGACAGGGGCTCTTCGCCGGGGTTCTGGACCTGACGCTCAGTGAGCTGGCGGACGATCTGGCGGGCGGCATCCTCACCGCCGGCCCCGACCGGCTGACGGCGGCCGGGCGGGCCGGAACACCCCAGGTGGTGAGCCTGGGGGCGCTGGACATGGTGAAGTTCGGGCCGCCGGAGACCGTCCCGGCCGCGATGCGCGAGCGGGACGTGCGGGTGCACAACCCGTCGATCAGCGTGGTCCGCACCACCGCCGGGGAGTGCGCCGAGCTGGGCCGCCGCGTCGCGGCCAAACTGCGGGCCGCCGCCGGCCCGGCCGAGGTGTGCGTGCCGCTGCGGGGGCTGTCCACCCTGGGGGCGCCGGGCGGGCCGTACCACGCGCCGGAGACGGACGAAGCCCTGTTCACGGCGTTGCGGGAGGGGCTGGCGGGGAGCGCGGTACGGCTCGTCGAGGTGGACGACCACATCAACAGCCCGGCCTTCGGGCGCGCCGCCGCGGATCGTCTGCACGCCCTGATCGGGGCGGCCGGGGCGGGTGCGGGGGCGGCGCGGCCCGGTTTGGAGGCGTCCTGACCGCGTTCCCCACGCGGCCCGGCCCGGCCGCGATCCGTACCCGGTCCGACCCGGCCGCGATCTGATACGGCGTACGCGCCCGGCCCCGCACGGCCCGGTCCAGCGCAAACGCGTCCCTGGCCGGGTGCCCGGGGCGCCGCTGCCGGGCCCCGGGGCGGCGTCCGACCGGGCGAGGGTTCCCCCTCCCGGCCCAGCAGCATGGTTCCCGGATGGCGCAACGCGACGAACTGCGCACTAGTGGTTAGCAAGTGCGCAGCTCGAAGGCGCGCACGAGTCGAACACGGTGGGCGGCCCCACGCCGGCCCACGAACGGAGCACGCGCCATGACCCGCGACCCTTTCCCCAGCACAGACCCGGCCTCCCCCGACACCCGACCGCCCGCCGGCCCCGCCCCGGTACCGGACCCCGGGTTCGCCGGCCCCGCATCCCCGCCGGTCACGGCGCACGACACCCCCGAGGCGCCGGAAGCGGCCCCGGCCCGGACTCCCGTGGCGGTCGCCGTAGCGGACGAGGACACCGGCCCGGCCGACCCCGGGACACCCGCCGGCGACGGCTCCCCGGAGCACGACGGGGCCCCGGGCCCGGACCGGCCCCCCGTCGGCACCGAGGCCGAAACCGACTCCGAAGCCGACACCACCGCCTGTGCGGACACGGACACGGGCACGGGCACGGACAGGGGCAGGGACCACGAGGACGACGACGAGCCCATACGCACCGTGCTCCGCACCGCGGCCACCGAACGCCCCCTGGAGGAGGTCGCGGCCCTGGTCGCCCGTCTCCAGCGGACCGGCGAGGTGACCGGCCCCGCGGACGTGGCCCTGCGCGCCGCCGCCGTCAGCCGCCCCCTGGAGGAGGTCCGGCGCCTGGTGGCCCTGCTGAACGCCTCCGGCGAGGACGTCCAGCAGGCCGACACCACCCTGCGCGCGGCCGCCGTGGGCCGGCCGGTGGACGACGTGGTCCAGCTGGTGAACATCCTCGGCAGCGACAGCAGCGACTGGCGCACCCCGGGCGGCACCCCCTCCCAATCCTCCGAGCCCGACGGCGGCCGGGACGGCAGCGGCTCCCGTCGCAAGAAGCCCTCGCGCCGCGAGCGCGCCGAGCACCGCGCGGCGACCCAGTGGTCCACGTCGGCCCTGAACAGCGCGCTCGCCGCGGGTCCCGGCGGGCATTCCGTCTCCCCCGCCCTGCGCTCCGTCCTGCGGTGGCCCGCCGCGCTGGCGCTGCTCGTCTGCGGCGCCATCCACCTCCCGACGGACCTCCCCGCCCTCCGCTCCGGCGGTTACGCGGAGCTGCTCTCGGTGGCCGTCCTGCTGCTGTGCCTGCTCTGCGCGGTGTGGCTCGTGACGCGGGACACGGCGACCGTGTGGGCGGCCACGGCGGGACTCGCCGTCGGCATCATCGCCCTGCACGCCCTCGCGGGCGCCGGCACGGTCGACCTGCTGAACAGCAGCCTCGGTGACACCGTCACCTGGGCGAAGGCGGCCGCCGTGCTCAGCGGGGCGGCCACGGTGCTCCTGGCGGGCACGGCGCTCTTCCGCAGCGGCCGGACCGGCGTGCCGAAGGGCACCTGACCCGCGCCGGGCCGCCCGCCCGCTCTTCTCCCGGCCCCCGGAACGGCGTCCTGCCGCCCGGGGGCCGGGGCGCGTGAACCGACCCGTGTCGGGACGGCCCCACGGGGTACGGGTCGGGCAAGAGCACACGCGAACCGAGGAGGTGCTCCATGGAGCAAGGCGGCAACCGGGTCGGCCCGCACAAGGACGACGCGATGAAACACGAGGTCGAGCAGTACCTCCGCGCCCGTCAGCAGCACACGCGGATCGACACGGCGAACGACCCCGAGCCCGGCGCCGACGACGCGCTGCGGGAGGATCCCGCCTCACCGTGGTCCCGGAGCGGCTGAGGCCGCCGCGCCCGCGCCGACGGCCGTCACCCGCACCGCGCGGGTGACGGCCGTCCCGTGTGCGCCCGGCGGCCCTGTGCGCGCCGGCGGCTCAGGCCCGGGGCCCGGCGCGCACCATGGCGGAGAGCATCGCCCCGCACGGCTCCACCACCTGCGCCGGGCCGCGGGGCCGGCGTGGGCCGTACGCGAACGGGACCTCACGGTCCACGGGGGCCTGGCGGAGCCCGAGTTGGGCCGCGTAGGCGAAGAGGTCGTCCGTGCGGTGTTCGGCGGTCTCCGCGCGGCCCGGACGGGGGCGCGGCCCCGGGCGGCGGGCCCGCCCGGGGTGCTCAGCCGGCGTCGGCCGCCGCCCGGAGCGCCGCCACGTCCAGCTTGGACATCCCGAGCATGGCCGCCATCGCCCGCTGGGCGCGGGCCGGGTCCGGGTCCGCCAGGAGTTCGCCGAGCACGGCGGGGACGACCTGCCAGGAGAGCCCGTAGCGGTCCTTGACCCAGCCGCACGGGCCCTCCTTACCGCCGCCCTCGGTCAGCTTCGACCAGTAGTGGTCCACCTCCTCCTGGTCCGCGCAGTCGATGAGGAAGGAGACGGCCTCGTCGAAGGTGAACTCGGGGCCGCCGTTGATCGCGGTGAAGGGTTCGCCGTCGAGGACGAAGTCGACCGTGAGCACCGTCCCGGCGGGGCGGGGACCGGCCTCGCCGTAGTACGAGACGTTGGTGATCCTGGAGTTCGGGAAGACCGAGACATAGAACTCGGCCGCTTCCTTGCCCTGGGTGTCGAACCACAGGTTGGGGGTGATGCGGGGCATGACGTTCTCCTGGTGTGGCGCGGCGGCGGCACGGTGGTGGTCGCGCCGCCGGGTGTCACCATCTGGGACCGTCCGGGTGCGCGGAACTCATCGGCGCGCCGGTGGCGGGCCCCGGCGCAGCCCGCGTGCGTCACCGGGGACGCCCGCGTGCGCCACCGGGGCACCCGGCGGAGGATGGAAGCGATGACCGGATCCGTGACCTTGTTCAGTGAGAGCCCGGAGGACCCCTTCTCGCTGGGTCGCGCCGTCTCCGTGGTGCTCGACGCGCACGGCCGGATCACCGGCTGGAGCGGCCTGGCCGAGACGACGCTGGGGCACACCGCCGACGAAGCGCTGGGGCGGTCCGTCGTCGGGCTGCTGGTGGCGCCCGAGGACGCGCACACCGTGCGGGAGGCGATGGAGGACTGCGTCCGGCAGGGCGGCTGGTTCGGGGTCGTGCCGGTGCTCATCAAGGACGGCGGCAGGCTCGGTCTGGGGATGCGCGTCCGACCGGTGACCAGGGACGACGGCACGGTCGAGTGGTACATCGTGGGTGCGCCCGCCGCCGATGTCATCCAGTGGGAGATCGACCGGTCGGTGATCGACGGCCTGTTCCGCCGCTCCCCCATCGGTCTCATCCTGCACGGTCCCGACCTGCGGATCCTGCGGGTCAACCGGGCCGTGGCGCATATCGGCGGCATCCGGGCGGAGGCCGCGCGGGGGCTGCGGGTCGGCGATTTCCTGGTGCACGCGGACGCGGAGACGATCGAGTCCCGGCTGCGGGAGGTGCTGCGGACAGGCCAGCCGATGATCGGCACCGAGCAGTCCTGCCGGCTCCTCTCCGCCCCGGCGAAGGAACGGTACGTCGCCGTGTCGGCCTTCCGGATGGAGGATTCCGCGGGCCGGGTCCTGGGGGTCGCCGAACTCGTCGAGGACGTCACCGACCGCCATCGCGCCCGGCGCCGGCTGGCGCTGCTGAGCGCGGCCGGGGCCCGGATCGGCACCACCCTGGATGTGGCGACAACCGCCGACGAACTGGCCGCGGCCGCCGTCCCGGGGCTCGCGGACGTCGTGTCGGTGGATCTGCTGGAGCAGGTCAGCCGGGGCGAGGAGCCGGTCGCGGACGGTGCCGACGGCGCGGTGCGCAGAACCGCGCTGCACAGCGTGCTGCCGACCGCGGAGCGGAGGATGCTCCGGGTCGGTTCGCTCTGCACCTTCCCTCAGGATTCGCCGCAGGGCCGCTGTCTGGCGACCCGGCGGCCGGTGCTGGAGGGCGTCCTGGTCCCCCCGGAGGAGGCTCCCGGCCCGGTCGCCGAGGACCAGGGGACGGCGGGGACGGAGCGGGCGGCCTGCGGGGAGCCCGGCGCGGCGGGGGCGCACTCGCTGATGGTCGTGCCGCTGACCGCCCGGGGCCTGGTGCTCGGGTTCATGAGCCTGTGGCGTTCCCGCGCCCCGGAGCCCTTCGAGGACGACGACCTCACCCTGGCCGGCGAACTCGCGGCCCGGGCCGCCGTCTCCATCGACAACGCGCGCCGCTTCACCCAGCAGCGCCGGACCGCGCTCGCCCTCCAGCGGCGGCTGATGCCCCGGGAGCTGCCGGTGCACCCGGCGGTCGTGGTCGCCCACCGCTATCTGCCCGCCGGCGGGGCGAGCGGGGTGGGCGGCGACTGGTTCGACGTGATCCCGCTGTCGGGCGCCCGGGTCGCCCTGGTGGTGGGGGACGTGGTCGGGCACGGCATCAACGCGGCGGCCACCATGGGGCGGCTGCGCACCGCCGTGCACACCCTGGCCGATCTGGACCTGGAGCCGGACGAGGTGCTGTCCCACCTCGACGACCTGGTCACCAGGCTGGCGGGCGAGCAGGAACCGGACGACGAGGGCGGCCCGGGCGAGCAGGTCGTCGGCGCGACCTGCCTGTACGCCGTGTACGACCCGGTGTCCCGGCAGTTCTGCATGGCGCGGGCCGGGCATCCGCCGCCGGTCCTGGTCACCCCTGGCGGGCGGGCCGAGGTGCCGGACCTGCCGGCCGGGCCACCGCTGGGCCTGGGCGGGCTGCCGTTCGAGACCGGGGAGGCGACGCTGCCGGAGGGCAGCGTCGTCGCCCTGTACACCAACGGGCTGATCGACGGCGAGCACCACGACGTGGACGACGGTGTCGCCCGGCTCTGCGAGACGCTGGGCGTCCGGGGGCGGTCGCTGGAGGAGACCGCGCAGGGGGTCGTCGAGAGCCTGCTTCCCGCCCGGCCGAGCGACGACGTCGCGCTGCTGCTGGCCCGGACGAACACCCTCGCGCCGGGGCTGGTCGCGACCTGGGAGCTGACCGCGGAGGCGACCGCCCCGGCTCGGGCGCGGCGGCTGACGGCGGATCAGCTCGCCGTCTGGGGGCTGGACGAGCTGGTGTTCACCACCGAACTGATCGTCAGCGAACTGGTCACCAACGCCTACCGGTACGCGGGCGGGCCGGTGACCTTGCGTCTGATCCACCACCACCGGCTGATCTGCGAGGTCACGGACCCGAGCAGCACCTCCCCGCATCTGCGCCGCGCCCGCACCACGGACGAGGGCGGACGCGGTCTCCTCCTCGTCGCCCAGCTCACCGAGCGCTGGGGCACCCGGCACGCGCGGGAGGGCAAGACCGTGTGGACCGAGCAGCGGCTGCCGCCGGCGGTGTGACACGGGTCCGGCGGTCCTGGACCACCGGACGAGAAATGGTTTAGGTTAGCCTTGCCTAACTGAGCCCGTCCGGTCGGGCTGTCGCCCCGAGAAGGCAGACCCCGAACCCGGAACGGCCGATCGGTATGTCCGTGCGGTGCCGCCCCCGGTGGCCCCCCGGAGGCACCGATCGGGCCCCGGCTCCGGGGCGCGGCGCGGGACGGTCCCCCTGCCCGACGCCCCGGGTCGCCGCGCGGCCGCCACCCCGTCCGTACGGGGCGGCGGCCGCGCGGCACGTTCCGGGCCCGGTCCCGCCCGGCCCGGGGTGCGCGTCAGCGGCGCGGGACCGCGTCCGGCGGGGCCGGCGGTGCGTCATCGGCACCCCCGGCCGAGAGCCCGGGGCCCGAGGAAGGTGCCGGGGGGAGCCCGCCAGAAGCAACCAGAGAGCCGCCGTCCGGCCCGCGCACACCCTGTCACGGCCGTTTCCGGAACGTGATGCTCAAGTTCAGCTCAGATCTGATGACGGTCGGACATGACTGTCCCTAGGGTGCTCGGAATCGGGGGGCGGCGCAGCAGGGGGAGCCGTGCGCCCGGTGCCGGAGCAGCGCCCCGCGAGATCCGCGGACGTCACTGCTCTCCCGGATCGTCAGGAACGAAGGAAGTCGCACCATGAAGCCCTGCAAGTCGGCCGCGATCGCGGCGGTCAGCGTACTTGCGGTCACCCTCACCGCCACGTCGTGCAGCGGGGACTCCCAAACGGCCGGGAGCGAGCCGTCGAGCAGCACCGCCACCTTCGGCGACAAGCCCCGGCTGCCGACCTACAAGGTCGCCACGGACGTCTCGATCGACTCCCCCACGCTCACCCGCGCCAAGAAGGCGGGCAAGCTCGTGATCGGTGTCAAGAGCGACCAGCCCTTCCTCGGCTACCAGGACGAGACGGGCACGCGGTCCGGTTTCGACATCGAGGTGGCCAAGATGGTCGCGGCGGACCTCGGGTTCGCGGCGCGGTCCATCGAGTTCAAGACCTTCCCGACCAGCCGCCGCGAGTCCGCGATCGCGAGCGGTGACGTCGACCTGTACGTGGGCACGTACACGATCAACGAGGAGCGGAAGAAGAAGGTCGGCTTCGCCGGGCCGTACTACATGGCCGGCGCGGACCTCCTCGTCCGCAAGAACGACCGCACGATCAGCGGACCGTACTCGCTCCAGAACAAGACGGTCTGCTCGGTGACGGGCTCGACGGCGCTGCTGGAGATGCAGAAGAAGGAGTACCGGACGACCACGGTCGCCACCGAGAAGTACTCCGAGTGCGTCGCGAAGCTGCTCGCGGGCGAGGTCGACGCGGTCACCACCGACGACGCGATCCTCAAGGGCTACGCGGCCCAGACCCCGGACAAGCTGAAGGTCGTCGGGGCGCCGTTCACCGAGGAGCCCTACGGCATCGGTATGGACAAGGACGACAAGGCCCTGCGGGACGCGGTCAACGACGCGATCGAGGAGCACGACGCCAACGGCGACCAGGAGAAGGCGTACGACGCCACCCTGGGCCTGTCGGGCTCCCTCTACGAGGGCGCGCCGATCGTCGAGCGCTACTGAGGCGTCCGCCGGACCCCCGCGGTCCGGCCGAAGGGGCGGTCACCCGGACCACGGGTGACCGCCCCTCGCGCATGCGCCGGGGCCCGGACCGAGCGGTCCGGGCCCCGGCGGACGGGTCAGCGCAGGCTGTCGAGGGCCTGGTTCAGCGTCTTCGAGGGACGCATCACGGCCGACGCCTTCGCCGGGTCGGGCTGGTAGTAGCCACCGATCTCGGCCGGGGAGCCCTGCACGGCGACCAGCTCGGAGACGATGGTCTCCTCCTGCTCGGCGAGGGTCTTGGCGAGCGGCGCGAACGCCTCCGCGAGCTGCGCGTCGTCGGTCTGCCTGGCCAGCTCCTGCGCCCAGTACAGGGCCAGGTAGAAGTGGCTGCCGCGGTTGTCGATGCCGCCCAGCTTCCGGCTCGGCGACTTGTCCTCGTTGAGGAAGGTGCCGGTGGCGCGGTCGAGGGTGTCGGCGAGGACCTGGGCGCGCGCGTTGCCCGTGGTGGTGGCCAGGTGCTCGAAGCTGACGGCCAGGGCGAGGAACTCGCCGAGGCTGTCCCAGCGGAGGTAGTTCTCCTTGACGAGCTGCTGGACGTGCTTCGGGGCGGAGCCGCCGGCGCCGGTCTCGAAGAGGCCGCCGCCGTTCATCAGCGGGACGACCGACAGCATCTTGGCGCTGGTGCCCAGCTCCAGGATGGGGAAGAGGTCGGTCAGGTAGTCGCGCAGCACGTTGCCGGTGACGGAGATGGTGTTCTCGCCGCGGCGGATGCGCTCCACGGAGAGCCTGGTCGCCTCGACCGGGGCGAGGATGCGGATGTCCAGGCCCTCGGTGTCGTGCTCGGGCAGGTACGCCTTGACCTTCTCGATCAGCCGGGCGTCGTGGGCGCGGCCCTCGTCCAGCCAGAAGACGGCCGGGTCGCCGGTGGCGCGGGCGCGGGTGACGGCGAGCTTGACCCAGTCGCGGATCGGGGCGTCCTTGGTCTGGCACATGCGGAAGATGTCGCCCGCGCCGACCGTCTGCTCCAGCAGGGCGTTGCCGTCGGCGTCGACGACGCGCACGGTGCCGGTGGCCGGGATCTCGAAGGTCTTGTCGTGGCTGCCGTACTCCTCGGCCTTCTGCGCCATCAGGCCGACGTTGGGTACGGAGCCCATGGTGGCCGGGTCGTAGGCGCCGTTGGCGCGGCAGTCCTCGATGACGGCCTGGTAGACGCCCGCGTAGCTGCTGTCCGGGAGGACGGCGAGGGTGTCGGCCTCCTGGCCGTCGGGGCCCCACATGTGGCCGGAGGTGCGGATCATGGCCGGCATGGAGGCGTCCACGATGACGTCCGAGGGGACGTGCAGGTTGGTGATGCCGCGGTCGGAGTCGACCATGGCGAGGGCCGGGCCCTCGGCCAGCTCGGCGTCGAAGGCGGCCTTGATCTCGGCGCCCTCGGACAGGGACTCGATGCCCTTGAAGATGCCGCCGAGGCCGTCGTTCGGGGTGAGGCCGGCCTTGGCGAGGACGTCGCCGTACCGGGCGAAGGTCTTCGGGAAGGAGGCGCGGACGACGTGGCCGAAGACGATCGGGTCGGAGACCTTCATCATGGTGGCCTTGAGGTGCACGGAGAACAGCACGCCCTCCGCCTTCGCCCGGGCGACCTGCGCGGTCAGGAACTCGCGCAGGGCGGCGACGCGCATCACGGAGGCGTCGATCACCTCGCCGGCGAGGACGGGGACCGACTCGCGCAGCACGGTCGTGCTGCCGTCGTCGCCCTTGAGCTCGATGCGCAGGGCGCCGTCGGCGGCGACCACGGTGGACTTCTCGGTGGAGCGGAAGTCGTCGACGCCCATCGTGGCGACGTTGGTCCTGGAGTCGGCGCTCCAGGCGCCCATGCGGTGCGGGTGGGCCTTGGCGTAGTTCTTCACCGAGGCCGGGGCGCGGCGGTCGGAGTTGCCCTCGCGCAGGACCGGGTTGACGGCGCTGCCCTTGACCTTGTCGTAGCGGGCGCGGATCTCGCGCTCCTCGTCGGTCTTCGGGTCGTCCGGGTAGTCGGGGAGGGCGTAGCCCTGCTCCTTGAGCTCGGCGACCGCGGCCTTGAGCTGCGGGATGGAGGCCGAGATGTTCGGAAGTTTGATGATGTTCGCCGCGGGCGTCTTCGCCAGCTCGCCCAGCTCGGCGAGGGCGTCGTCGATGCGCCGGCTCTCGTCGAGGTACTCGGGGAACTGGGAGATGATCCGTCCCGCGAGCGAGATGTCACGGGTCTCCACGGTGACACCGGCCGTCGATGCGTACGCCTGGATCACAGGCAGGAACGAGTGCGTCGCCAGGGCGGGCGCCTCGTCGGTGTGCGTATAGATGATGGTCGAGTCAGTCACCTGGTGCTCCGCTCTCCACGTCTGCAACATTGCTCGACATCAAGATATCTCGTGACGGGCGCCCGTCCGAACGCGGCCCGCTCCCCCGTGGGCGGGCCGCGTCCGGCGCGGGCCGCAAGGCGCCCGGCTATTTGACCGAGCCCGCCATGACCCCCTGGACGAAGTGCCGCTGGAAGGCGAAGAACACCACCAGGGGCACGATCAGGGAGAGGAAGGCGCCCGGGGCGAGGACCCCGATGTTGCTGCCGAACTGCCGCATCTGGGACTGGAGGGCGACGGTGAGCGGCTGGGAGCCGCTGTCCGCGAAGAGCAGCGCCACCAGCATGTCGTTCCACACCCAGAGGAACTGGAAGATCGCCAGGCTGGCCAGCGCGGGCCGGCCCAGCGGCAGCACCAGCCGGGAGAAGATCCGCCATTCCCCGCCGCCGTCCATGCGCGCGGCCTCCAGCATCTCCCGGGGGATCTCGGCGAAGTAGTTCCGCAGCAGGAAGACGGCGAACGGCAGCCCGTAGGCGACGTGGAAGAGGACCACACCGGGCACGGTCCCGAACAGTCCGAGGGCGCCGAAGAGCTTGGCGACGGGCAGCAGCCCGATCTGGACGGGGACGACCAGCAGCCCGACGACCACCAGGAAGATCCAGTCCCGGCCGGGGAACTCCAGCCAGGCGAAGGCGTACCCGGCGAGGGCGGCGATGCCGACGACCAGGGCCGTGGTGGGCACGGAGATGAGCACGGTGTTCCAGAACGCGTCGGTGATACCGGAGTCCGCGAGGAGGGCCGTGTAGTTGTCCAGGGAGAGCTGGGCCGGGTCCGTCAGGGCGGTCCACCAGCCCCCGGCGGCGTTGTCCCGCTCCGAGCGGAGGGAGGACAGCAGCAGGCCGGCGAGCGGGGTGATCCACACCAGGGCGACGACGGCCAGCAGGGCCTGGACGGCGGCGCTGTTCAGCCACCGGGTGAGGCCGCGCCGGCGCCGGGAGGGGCCGGCGGGGCTCTGTGCCGGGGGCCGCGGGGGCGGGGCGGCGGTGGCGCGGGGGCGTTCGACGGTGCCGGGTCCGCTCATGATCCGTTCCTCCGGAAGCGTCGCACATTGAAGATCATCGCGGGGACGACCAGCAGCAGGAGCAGCACGCTCAGGGCACTGCCGAGGCCCTGGTCGTTGCCGCCGCCGAAGGAGACCAGCCACATCCGGGTGGCGATCACCCCGGCGTCCTCCTGGACCGGCCCGGGGGCGATGATCCAGACCAGGTCGAAGACCTTCATCACATTGATGACGAGGGTGACGAAGACGACGGTGAGGACGGGAGCCAGCAGCGGGACGGTGATCCTCCGGAAGATCTGGCCCTCGCTCGCGCCGTCCATCCGGGCGGCCTCCAGGGCGTCGCGCGGGATGGCGGCGAGCCCGGCGCCGATCAGCACCATGGCGAAGCCGGTCCACACCCAGAGGTAGGCGCCGATGACGGCGGGGGTGACCAGGGCCGGGCCCAGCCAGTTGACGCCCTGGTAGGGGGCGGCGAAGTCCGATGCGGGGAGCCGGAAGGCGTACGCGCCGTCCGCGAGGCCCTCGAAGCGGAACGTGCCGTCGGCGGCGGTCGTGGTGGTGGCGACCGTCTTCCCGTCCCGCACCGCCTCCACGGTGAGGCCGGGCAGGCCCTTCTCGGCGGGGTCGATCTCGCCCCGGGTGCCGCCGCCGGGCGCGAAGTCGAGCCAGGCCACTCCCCCGATACCGGACGCCTCGGGGCGGGCGGCGGGCAGCGCGTCGGCGGGCACGTCCTCGGGGGCCACGCCGACGAAGCCGAGGGCGGCCGGGTCCCCGGGCCCGTGGGCGCGGTCGGTGAGGTAGGGGCCGCCGGGCTTCCCGGTCAGGCCCTCGCCCTCGCGGGCCCGGGCGGTGGGGTAGGCGGCCGGGTCCGCGAAGGTGTCGTGGACCCCGGTGACGACGGCGTTGAGCACACCGCGTTCCGGGTCCTGCTCGTAGGCGAGCCGGAAGACGATGCCCGCGGCGAGGAAGGAGACCGCCATCGGCAGGAAGAGGACCAGCTTGAACGCCGTGGCCCAGCGGACCTTCTCGGTGAGCACGGCGAGGACCAGCCCGAGGCCGGTCAGCAGCAGCGGGGCGATCACCACCCAGATGGTGCTGTTGCGGACGGCCTTGAGGGTGGCCGGGTCCCGGAAGATCTCGGCGTAGTTGGCGCCGCCCACGAAGCGGTCGCCGCTCGCGTCGAAGAGGCTGCGGCCGACGGAGAAGACGACCGGGTAGACGACGAGGGCGCCGAGGAGCAGCAGGGCGGGGAGGACGAAGAGGACGGCGACGAGGCGCTTGCGGCGCTGGGCGCGCCGCCTGCGGTCGGCGGCGGCGCGCGGGCCGGGCGCGGGAGCGGGGCTCCCGCGCCCGGCCGCCGGGGCGGTGGGGGCCATGGGGTGCCTCAGTTCCCGTACGCCTTGGCGGCCGCGGCCTCGAGCTTCGCGGCGGTGCCCTTCGGGTCGGACGGGTCGCGCAGGAAGTCCTGGAGGAGCTTCCACTGCCCGGCTCCCCTGGTCCCGCCGAAGGCGGCCGGGGCCTGGTCGGACATGTCGAAGCGGACCGAGTCGCCCGCGTCCACCAGGGACTCGGCGGTCTGCCGGGTGACGTCGTCGGCGTACGCGTCGGCGGAGACGTTCTTGTTGGGCGAGAGGAAGCCGCCCGCGCCCGCCCAGACCTCGGCGGCCTCGGGGGTGGCGAGGTATTCCAGGAGCTTCATCCCGGCGTCGGGGTTCTTCCCCTTCTTCAGGACCACGGCCGCGTCGCCGCCGCTGACGACGGGGGCCTGGCCGCCGCCGACCGCGGGGAACGGGAAGAACTTGGCGTCCTCGCCGGGGGTGCGGCCGAACTCGTCGCGGGCGACACCGCCGACGAAGTCGCCCTCGTAGACCATCCCGGCCTTGGGTGCGGGGCCGAAGACCTGCTCGACGGAGCCGGGGAAGTCGGTGCGCAGGGCGCCCTGGGGGCCGCCGGCGACGAGCTGCCGGTCCTTGAAGACCTCGCCGAGGGTGGTCAGCGCCGTGACCACGCTGGCGTCGGTCCAGGAGAGCTCGTGCCGGGCGAGTCTGTCGTACTTCTCCGGTCCGGCCTGGGAGAGGTAGATGTTCTCGAACCAGTCGGTGAGGGTCCAGCCGTCCTCGCCGGCTATCGCGAACGCCGGGCGGCCGGAGTCGGCGAGGGTGCGGCCGGTCTCCAGCAGCTCCTCGTAGGTGGCGGGCTCCTCGACGCCGGCCTGCGTGAACGCCTCGGGGTCGTACCAGACGGTCGACTTGTGGGCGGCCTTGAAGTACAGGCCGTAGTAGGTGCCGTCGACCGAGCCGTACTCCTTCCAGACCGGGGCGAGGCCGTCCGTGGCGCTCTTCTCGGCCGTCTTGGACAGGGGCTGGAGCCAGCCCTCGGCGGCGAACTGCTTGAGCACGCCGACCTGCGGGACCATCACCACGTCGGGGGCGTTGCCGCCCTCGATCTTGCTGCCGACGAAGGTGGAGACGTTGTCGCCGGAGGGGACGAAGACGGTCCTGGCGCCGGTCTTCTCGGTGAAGGCGTCCAGCACCTTCTTGAAGTTCTTCTGCTCGCTGCCGGTCCACACACCGGCGACGGTGACGGTCTCGCCGCTGAGTTCACCGCCGCCGGCGGGGGTCGCGTTCCCGCCGCAGGCGGTCGCGGTGAGGGCGACGGCGGCGAGGGCGGCCGCGGCGGTGAGGGTGCGGTTGCGGCGGGCGTGGCCGGCGCGCTGGTCGGGTCGTGGCATGGTCCGGGTCCTTCCGGTAGGGGTGGGAGGGGGTCGGGGGCGGGGCTCAGGCGTGGTCGGCGGTCCACCAGGCGGCGGTGGCGCCGGGGAGCAGCCCGTCGGGGCAGGGGCCGCTGGCGAGCAGCGGGGTGGCGGCGAGGGGCGCGGGGACGGTCTCGGTGCCGAAGTTGACCGCGCAGATCAGGCCGTCGCCCCGGGCCATCGCGAGCACCTGGGGCGGGGCGTCGAGCCACCGGAGTGTGCCCTCGCCCAACTGGGGCAGGGAGCGGCGCAGTTGGAGGCCCTCGCGGTAGAGGTGCCAGAAGGAGCGGGTGTCGGCGAGGGCCCGGTCGGTGGCGTGGGCGGCGAACCAGTCGGGCTGCGGCAGCCACGGCCGGGCGCCGGCCTCGCCCTGGCTGAAGCCGAACGGGGAGGCGTGTCCGGACCAGGGCAGCGGGACGCGGCAGCCGTCCCGGATGCGCCGGCGGCTGCCGGTGCGGCGGAAGATGGGGTCGGTCAGCACCTCGTCGGGCAGGTCGAGGACCTCGGGGAGGCCGAGTTCCTCGCCCTGGTAGACGTAGGCGGCGCCGGGGAGTGCGAGCATCAGCATGGCGGCGGCCCGGGCGCGGGCGGCCCCCAGTCCGCTGCCCTCGACACCGGGTTCACCGGCGTAGCGGGTGACGGTGCGGACCTGGTCGTGGTTGTTGAGGACCCAGGTGACGGTGGAGCCGGTGCCGGCGATGTCCCGCATGGCCTCGTCGATGACGGCGCGGAAGGCGGTGGCGTCCCAGGGGGCGCTGAGCAGGTCGAAGAAGAACGCCTGGTGCAGCTCGTCGGGGCGCACGTACTGGGCGTGCTCGCGGGCGGTGGGGACGGAGACCTCGCCGACGAGGAGCCGGTCGCGGCCGTCCCGGGCCGCGTACTCGTCGGCGACGGCCCGCCAGCGGCGCCACACCCCGTGGACCTCGGGCTGGTTCCAGGCGAGCGGGTTGACGGAGTCGCGGCTGCGTTCGTCGGCCTCGGGGTCGTCGGAGTCGGGCAGGTCGGGGTGCTTGTAGAGGCCGGCCGCGACATCGATCCGGAAGCCGTCGACGCCCCGGTCGAGCCAGAAGCGGAGCACCTCCTCGAAGTCGTCCCCGACGCGCGGGTCACGCCAGTTGAGGTCGGGCTGCTCGGGCGTGAAGAGGTGGAGGTACCACTCGCCGGGCTCGCCGCCGGGGCCGGTGGTACGGCTCCAGGCGGGGCCGCCGAACATGGCCCGCCAGTTGTTGGGCGGCAGGTCGCCGCCGGGGCCGCGGCCGGGGGCGAAGTGGAAGCGGGCCCGTTCGGGGGAGCCGGGAGGGGCGCCGAGGGCGGCGCGGAACCAGGGGTGCTCGCTGGAGCAGTGGTTGGGGACGATGTCGAGGAGGAGCCGCAGGCCGAGGCGGTGGGCGTCGGCCACCAGGCGGTCGAACCCGGCGAGGTCGCCGTAGACCGGGTCGACGTCGCGGTAGTCGGCGACGTCGTAGCCGTGGTCGTGCTGCGGGGACGGGTAGAACGGGCTGAGCCAGATGCCGTCGACGCCGAGTTTGCGCAGGTAGGGCAGTCCGGCACGGACGCCGGCGAGATCGCCGATGCCGTCGCCGGTGCTGTCCAGGAAGCTGCGGACGTAGACCTGGTAGATCACCGCGTCCCGCCACCAGGCGTCGGCGCCGGGGGCGTTGCGGGAGGGATGGCCGGTACCGGCCGCAAGGGTGCTGGGCATCTCGCGTCGACCTGTTTCTGCTGGATGCGAGGGGCGCACTCGATCGGAGCGCCGCGTTATGCATGCATGTTAAGTAGCAGCGACGGAAGGGTGTCAACGATGTGTCGTGAAAACGCCGTAAACTGGAGCTGTTTACCCCGATTTGTTCATGATCCAAAGGCTGCAACACACCTCGACCCCTACCTAACACGTAAGTAGAGGGTCGAGGGCGGACGGAAAGAGGGCTCAGCCCCGGCGGGAGATGGCGGCCAGTTCGCGGGCCAGGCGGGCGACCGCCTCGCCGGGGGTCTGCCGCAGGGTCATCACGTCCTGCGCGACCGCCTGCACGGCCAGGCTCACCTGGTCGTAGCGGGGGCTCTTGGGGCGGGGCACGGCACTCAGCACGCTCTGCCGCAGCGTGGGCAGATACGGATACGCGCGCACCAGGGCCGGGTCCTCGTACAGATCCGCCCGCACCGGCGGCAGCGAGCCCTCGGTGAGCACCCGGCGCTGCACGGTCTCGCCGGTCAGGTGCGCGATCAGGTCGGCGGCCGAGGCGGGATGGCGGGCATGGCTGCTGACCGCGAGGTTCGACCCGCCGAGAACGCTGGTGCCCGGCCCGCCGGGCCCGGGCAGCGGCACCGCGCCGAACCGGCCGGCGACCGGGGAGCCCTCGGCCGCCGCGTCGGCGTACACATAGGGCCAGTTGCGCAGGAAGAGGAGCCGGCCCTGCTGGAACGCCCGGCGGGACTCCTCCTCCTTCCAGTGCAGCGCCTCGCGGGGAATCCAGCCCTGGCGGACCCCGTCGGCCAGGAAGCCGAAGGCGGCGCGAGCCGCCCGGGAGTCGACGCTGACCCGGTCCCCGTCGTCCCGGAGGATCGATCCGCCCGCTGAGTGCACCGCCTCGGTCGCGTTCACCGTGAGGCCCTCGTAGGGCAGGAACTGGCCGCCGTAGCCGTCGAGTCCGTGCCGGGGAGCGACCTCGCGCGCCTGGCGGGCCAGTTCCTCCCAGGTGCGCGGCGGATCCAGGCCCTCGCGCTCCAGGACGTCCTCGCGGTAGTAGAGCAGCCCCGCGTTGGTCACATACGGCACGGCGTAGAGGCGCCCGCCGAAGGTGGCGGTGTCCACCACCGGGCTCAGGAAGGCGTCGAGCTCGAAGCGGTCCCGCTCCAGCGGCGCTATCCACTTCGCGGCGGCGAACTCCGAGGTCCAGGCCACATCGATGTTCAGCACGTCGAACCGGTCACTGCCGGAGCGCAGTTCGCTGATCATCTGCGCCCGGGTCTCGTCCGCCGACTCGGGCAGCTCGACGAGGGTGACCCGCTCGTCGGGGTGCTCCTCGTTCCACTCCTCGATCAGCGGCGGGAGATAGCCGGTGAGGTCACCGGCCGTCACCAGCGTCATCGGGCCACGCGCCCCCGCATCCGCCGCGGCGCCTCCGGGCACCCCGGCGCCCGCGTGCGCTGCGAGCAGAACCGCCGCGACCAGGAGACCCCTACCCGCGGCACGCATCCACCGCATAGGTTTCCTCCCGGTACGCGATCCGGCTGCGCCGCCGAACGTCGTGGCCTATATATACCGGTTAGGCATGGGCGATACTAGGGGGTGTCCGTACCTCGCCCGAAGGCGCAGGCGGGCGGAGCGTGGCGTCGAACCGTACGGCCACCGGACGCCAACAGGAAACGCCAACAGGAAACTACGCAGCGGGAGAGAGGGGGAGCGCGTGCGGCTGCCGCTCCTGGCACTGCTCACCCGCGGTCCCGCGCACGGGTACGAGTTGAAACAGGACCTTGAGAAGCTCCTGGGCGCCGCGTACCCTCAGCCGAACGTCGGCCAGGTGTACGTCACCCTCGGCCGGCTGGAGAAGAGCGGTCTGATCGACGGCGAGGACGTCGAGCAGTCGGGCCGGCCCAACAAGCGCACCTACCGGCTGACCGAGGCCGGGCGCGAGGCGGTGCTGGCCTGGTTCGAGGAGACCACCGACGAGCCGCGGGTGCGCGACGAGTTCTTCATGAAGCTCGCCCTCGCCCCCGAGTCGGGTCTCGCCGATCCGGTCGCCCTGATCAACCGGCAGCGGCGGCAGTATCTCAACACCATGCGGAGCCTGTCGAAGCTCGCCGCCGCCGAGGACCGGGACAACACGGTCTCCCAGCTGCTGATCGAGGGCGCCATGCTGCATCTGCAGGCCGATCTGGACTGGCTGGAGCGCTGTCAGGAGGAGCTGGAGTGAGCAAGGCCCCGGCCGGGGGCGAGGCACCGCCCATCGTGCGGGCCGAGCAGCTGGTCAAGACCCACCACGGGGAGGGCACGCCGGTGCACGCGGTGCGCGGCGTGGACCTGACCGTGCGGCCGGGCGAGTTCGTCGCCGTCACCGGTCCCTCCGGAGCCGGCAAGTCCACCCTGCTGCACCTCGTCGGCGGCCTCCAGCGCCCCGACAGCGGAAAGCTCTGGCTCGACGGGGAGCGCGTCGACACCTACCGCGAGGCCCGCTGGGCCCAGCTGCGCCGCCGGCGGATCGGCATCGTCTTCCAGTTCTTCAACCTGGTCTCCAACCTCACCGTCGCGGACAACGTCGAACTCCCCGCCCTGCTGGCCGGGGCCTCCCCCGCCGCCGCCCGCGCCTCGCGCGCGGAACTGCTGGCCGAACTCGGTCTGGAAGGCCGCGAGCGGGCCGTGCCCGGAGAACTGTCCGGCGGCGAACAGCAGCGCGTCGCCCTGGCCCGGGCCCTGGTCAACCACCCGGCCCTGCTGCTGGCCGACGAACCGGCGGGCAGCCTGGACAGCAAGGGCACCCGCGAGGTCCTGCGGCTGCTCTCCCGCTTCCACGCCCGCGGCCAGACGGTCCTGATGGTGACCCACGACGCCCGGATGGCCAGCGCCGCCGACCGTGTGATCAGCTTCTTCGACGGGCGGACAGCCGACGACGCCGAGCTGGGCGGCGCCGGCGGCGCCACCCGGGGTGGCGTGTCCGGCGTGCTCGAACTGCGGGACTGAGCGTGCGGGCGACGCTGCGCTGGGCGCACGCCGACCTCCGCGCGCACCGCGGCGAGGCCCTGTTCGTGGTCCTCGCGAGCGCCGGGATCATCGCCTCCCTGCTGCTGGCGGGCGCCCTGTTCGGGTACGCGGCCAACCCCTGGCAGCGGGTCTTCAACCAGTCGCAGGGCGCCCACATCTGGCTGCACACCCGCGCCGGCGCGGACACCGCGGCCCTCTCCCGCCTCGACGGCGTCGAGGCGGTGTCCGGCCCCTTCCGCACCGCGACGGTGACCGCCACCGCCCGGGGCGCGCGCGCCGGGGTGGAGCTGCGCGCCACCGGGACCGAGCCGCCTCAGACCGCCCGGCCGCTGCTCACCGGCGGCTCCTGGCTCAGCGGGCGGACCGGCGCGGCGGAGGTCGTGCTGGAGCGGTCGGTCGCCGCCGCGCTGTGGGCCGCGCCCGGCGACACCGTACGGATACCCGGCCGCGACGGCTCCCCGCTCGCGCTGCGGGTCGCGGGGGTCGCCGAGGCGGCGGAGCCCCGGTACCGGCCGGGCGGTGACCCGGGGACCGGATGGGTGCTCCCGGGCGTTCTCGACCGGATCACCGCGGGCCCCGGGGCGGGCGGGGCGGCCGGGGAGCAGACGACCGGGCTGCGGCTCGCCGACCCCGCCGACACCGACTTCACCGTCCAGCGGGCCGTGACCCTGCTGGGCGCGGACCGGGTCGCCCAGGTCACCAAATGGCAGCAGGCCCGGGCGGAGGCGGGTGGTGACGACCGGCTCCTCGGGCAGCTCTTCGCCGTCTTCGGCCTGGGCGCGCTGCTCAGCGCCGCGCTCGCCGCCTCGGGCGCGGTCGCCGCGCGGGTGCGCGGGCAGCTGCGGGACATCGCCGTCCTCAAGGCCGTGGGCTTCACCCCGGGCCAGGTCGTGCGGGCGTTCCTGGTGCAGCATCTGGCCTTCGCGCTGCTCGGGGTGGCCCTGGGCACGGCGGCGACGGCCGTCCTCGGGCCCCGGATACCGGGCCGCATCGGGGACGCCGTGGCCGTCTGGCAGGACCTGCCGGGCCATACGGCGCTGATGACCGGGGTGCCGGCCGGGGCGGTGCTGCTGATCGCGGCCGCCACCTCGCTGGCCGCCTGGCGGGCGGGCAGGGTGCCGCCCGTCCCGGTGGCGCGCGCCGCGTTCCCGGCCGCCGCGCCGATGACCGCCCTCGGCCGGCGGGCCCTGGGGCTGCGGGTGCCGCCCGCCCTGGTGCTGGGCTGGCGGGCGGCCTTCCCGCTGCGGGTACGGACCCTGCTGCCGGTGCTGCGCCTCGCCCTGCCGCTGGTGCTGATCACGGCCGCGCTGGTCGCCTGGTCCACCCTGGACCAGTTCCGCGACCGTCCGGAGCGGATGGGCCTGCCCGCCGCCCTGACGGTCCGCGCCGAAGCGCCCGGTACGGCCTCGGACGCGGAGCTGGCCCGGCTGCTGACCCGGACGCCCGGCGTCGCGGCCGCCCACCCGGGTGCGGAGACGGCGGCGCTGGTGCCGGGCCAGACGGGCACCGTCACCCTGCGCGGCCTGGGCACCGCCGCGGCCCCGTACCCCTCCGCCGTCGCCGAGGGCCGCGCCCCGAGCGGCCCGGACGAGGCGGTGGCCGGTCAGGGACTGCTGGACCTGCTCGGGGCCGAGGTCGGGGACTGGGTGCGGATGACGGTCGGCGGGCGGCCCCAGCTGCTGCACATCGTCGGGCGCAGCATCGAGCCGGACGCGGCCGGGCGGGTCGCCGTCACCTCCATCGACACCCTGCGGGAGCGCGATCCGGAGCTGCGGACCGGCTTCCACGCGCTGGTCCTGCGGCCGGGCGCGGACCCCCGCGCGGTGGCCGGGGAGCTGTCCGGGGCGACCGGGGGCGCGCTGGAGATCCGGGAGACCTCCAACCCCGCGGACCGGCTGGAACCGGCGCGGGCGGTGATCACGGCCGTGGTCGGGGTGCTGGCCCTCATCGGCCTGATCGAACTGCTCACCCTGATCGGCACCGGGGTGCGGGACCGGGGGCGGGACCTGCTGGCGCTGAAGGCGATCGGGCTCACCCCGCGCCAGATCGGCGCGGTGATCGTGACGGCCGCGGCGCTCACCGCGCTGGCCGCGGCGGTCCTCGCGGTGGGCGCCGGCGTCGTGTCGGGCAGCTGGCTGGTGGACGCGCAGGCCCGCGCGAGCGGTATGGGCGCGGGTGTCGCCCGGGCGCCCTCGGGGGTGGTCCTGGCGGGGGTCGCGGCGGCGGCCGTCCTGGGCGCGGCCGCGGCGGCGGCGCTCCCGGCGACCCGCGCGGCGCGGCGTCGGCTGGCGGACTCGCTGAGCGAGACCCTCTGAGGCGGTCCGTCCCGGCCGCCGCCGGCGCCTGCCCGGCGCGCGCCCTCGCGTGATTCCGCACGGTGGCGGCCCGCCCCGGTCCCGTCCGGCCGTCACGCGCGTCCGGGGACCGGCCCGAGCCCGCGGCGGCGGCCGGGGCGGCACCTTTCGCTTCACCCGTTCGGGCGTATCCCGGTCGCCGCGCTCACCCGATCGGCCCACACTGGGACTCGGCAACGAGGAGGTGGCCCGGACGGGCCCCTCCCACGGGGCGACCGGCGTCCCGTGCGCCCGGAGGTTCCCATGTCCCAGCAGACGACTTCACGTGGCTCGGGTTCCGCCGGGCCCAACTCGTGGGCGGCCGGCGGCAGTGTCTTCGCCGGTGTGCTCCTCCTCGTCGACGGTCTGATCAACATCTTCAAGGGCATCGCCGGCATCGCCCAGGACGATGTCTACGCGCGGCTCGGGCAGTACGTCTTCAAGTTCGACGTCACGTCGTGGGGGTGGATCCTGCTGATCCTCGGCGTGGTCCTGCTCGCCACCGGCTGGGGCATCCTCAGCGAGGCGCCGTGGGCCCGGGGGCTCGGCGTGGGCCTCGCGTCCCTGAGCCTTGTGCTCAACTTCATGTGGCTGCCGTACGTGCCGGTGTGGGCGATCGTCTCCATCGCCATCGACGTCTTCATCATCTGGGCGCTGTGCACGGACCGGCCCTCGCGGTCGCACTGAGCGGTACAGCGGCACTCAGCGGTACCGAGCGGCAGCGGGCCCCGACGGGCGGCGGGCAGGCGGCGGGAACGCGCGTCAGCCGCCGCCCGTCAGGTGCTCCCGGGTGCCGGTGAGGTCCAGGAGCCGGTCCAGGTGCTCCGGGCGTCCGTCGAGCCACAGGGCCGCGCCCGCGTCCCCGGTCAGCCGGCGGATCATCAGCAGGGCCGACAGGCCCATCGAGTCGATCACGCCCAGGCCGGAGAGGTCCAGGCGCAGGGCGGCCGGGCCGGGGTGGCCGGCCAGCGCGCTGCGGACCAGGGCGAGGACGTCGGGACTCGTCTCGTGGTCCAGATCCCCGTCCACGGAGAGGACGAGGGTGCCGGGCGGGTCCTCCCGGAGTGCGAGCGCGAGCGGGAGGGGCTGGGGGTCATGCGGGTTCATTCCGGCTTCCGGGTACGCGGGCCGCCAGCGCGGTGCGGCCGTGGTCGAGCAGGGAGAGGGCCCGGGGGAAGTCCTTGAGCTGCCCGGTGAGCGAGTCCAGGGTGAGGACCAGCGAGCGGGCGGGGACGCCGCGGTGGGTGAGGATGTCGGCGGTCCACAGCAGGAAGCGGGTGAAGGCGCCCGGGTCGTCGACGTACAGGCCGATGGCGAGGAAGCCCACGATGTGGCCGATGTCGTCGGCGGTCTGTTCGCGCTGGAACTCCGTGTAGCCGCGCATCGCCGGAAAGCGGTGCTCCAGGTCGGCGAGGGTGTCCCCGACAAGCCGGTAGCGGCTGCGCGTGACCAGGGTGTACTCCTGGTCGGCGAGGTGCGGAAGGTCCTCGACGGGCTGGTGCACGTTCACCGGCGCGGGCCGGTCCACGCCCCGGGCGACGAGCGCGGCGGCGGCGCGGGCGTCGGGAGCCCAGGCGTCCGCGGCGAGCTGGTGCGCGTACCGTCCGTCCGGGCCGAACGCGGCCCCGCCGACGACCACCGGCACGCCCACGGCCTGGCAGGCGCTGATCGCCGTGTGCGCGGTGGGCAGGTGCAGGGGGATGGACGCGGACAGCAGGACGGCTGCCGGGTTGGTCCGGTGCAGATGGGCGATGAGGTGCGGGGTGGGCACCTGCGCGCCCAGGAAGTCGACGTGCCAGCCGCGCAGCCGCAGCACCTCGGCGAGCAGCCGCGCCGGGAGGGCGTGCCACTCGCCGTCGACGCAGGCCACGGTCAGCCGTCCGGCGGGCGCCCCGTCCCGGGTGCGCCCGAGTTCGCGGGAGAGGGCGCCGACGACGCGTTCGTTGATGGCGGTGGCGGCGTGCTCCTGGGCCACGGTCAGCCGGTTCGCCGCCCATTCCGCCCCGACCCGGGCCTGCACGGCGCCGACCACGTCCAGCAGGAGGTCCTCCGGGTCGGCGCCGTCCGCGAGGGCGCCGAGGAGGGTGTCGGCCGCGCCCGCCTCGTCGCCGTCGACGACGTGGGTCCACAGCCGGTCGGTGAGGGCGGCGGGGGTGCGGGGGTCGGAGGTCGTGACGGTCATGCGCCCCGCCTGCCCACTCCTGTGCCACCCACCGCGTCCCGTGGGCGGCCGCGCTGCGGCACGGCGGGGGCGGTGACGGCGAGGACGGCCATGTCGTCGTGCCGGCCGCCGCCGTTCCACTGGGTGGCGAGCATCTGGACGCGTTCGACGACGGCCTCGGCCGGCAGTCCCGCGCACTCGGCCAGCGCCCGGCGCAGCCGGGACTCGCCGAACAGGGCGTCACCGGTCGGCCCGCCGCGGGCCTCCGTGATGCCGTCGCTGTAGAGGAGGCACGTCTCCCCCGGCGCGAGGACGAACTCGGCCGTCTCGGCGGTGACTTCGGGCAGGGCGCCGACGAGGGTGCCCCGGGTCGGCACCGCCTCCACGGTGCCGTCCACGCGGACGACGAGGGGCGCGGGGTGCCCAGCGCTGGTGGCCCGGACCCGGACGCCGT
Source organism: Streptomyces sp. CNT372 (assembly GCF_000377145.1). Classification (NCBI taxonomy): domain Bacteria; kingdom Bacillati; phylum Actinomycetota; class Actinomycetes; order Kitasatosporales; family Streptomycetaceae; genus Streptomyces; species Streptomyces sp. CNT372. The sequence goes on from NZ_KB897786.1 coordinate 74,375, forward strand.
CGTCGCGGCGGGTCACCGAGGCCAGCACCAGGGTGGCGAAGCGGGTGTGATGCGCCGTCAGCAGGGCGCTGTTGAGCAGTTCGAGGATGCGCCCGTGGTCGTCGGTGAGCGGCAGCAGGGCCTGGAGGACATGGCGGATCTTGCCGGTGAGGACCGCCGCGTCCAGGCCCTTGCCGCAGACGTCGCCGAGCACGGCGAGGGTCTCGTCGTCCGGGCCGGGGCCGGGGTGCACGTCGTAGAAGTCGCCGCCGACGCGCTCGCTGTCGAGACCGGCCCGGTAGCCGCCGGCGAACTCCACGCCGTGGACGTGGGTGAGGGTGGGCGGCAGCAGGTCGCGCATCAGGGTGCGGGTGATCCGCGACTGCTCGGCGTACATCCGGGCCGCGGACAGGGCGACCCCGGCGCGGGCGGCGAAGAGCCGGGCGAACGCCTCCTCCTCGTCGGTGAACGCGCCCCGGTCGCCCCGGCGCAGCAGCACGATCACGCCCGCCGGGACGCCGTGTCCGGGCAGCGGGGTGATCACCACCGAGCCGATCGGTCCGGCGAAGCCGTCCGGGACGGCCCAGGAGGGCACCAGGGAGGGGTCGATCCAGCGGGACGGCACCGGCGGGAACCCCTGGAGGGCCTCGCTGAGCCCCGGCAGGACCCGGGGGTCGACGGAGAGGACGGTGTGGGTGACCGGACCGCCCTGGTGGCAGTGGGCCACGGGGTAGCGGCGGCCGCGCGCGGGGGCGATCAGGAGCGCCGCGTCGGCGAGATGCGTGGCGGCCATCCGCACGGTGACGTCCATGCAGCGTTCCACGTTGAGCGAGGAGAGCAGCGCGTCGGAGATCTCCGCGAGCAGGGCGGTGCGGGCCCGTTCCTCGCGCAGGGCCTCCTCGGCGCTCTCCCGTTCGGTCTCGTCGGCCAGCCACCACACCGTCCGGCCGTCCCCGGTGCTCCCGCGGCGGGCCGCGTAGGCGCGGTCGCCGAGGCGGCCGCGCAGGACCTGGTCGACGGCGGCGGGCGAGGCCGGTCCGGCCTGCTCGGCGGGGCCGGGGACACGGGGCGGCACAGGCGCCTGGCGGGCCTCGCCCAGCCAGGCTGGGACGGCGTCGCGCAGCGGCCGGCCCGGCTCGGCGCCGGGCAGCACCTCACGGGCCGCCGGGTTGACGGCGACGAGGACTCCGTCGGGGTCGGTGATCAGTACGGGACAGGGTGCGGCTCCCCAGACCTCGTGCGCGTCCCAGGGACGCACCGCCGGAGGGGAGCCCTTGCTACCGGTCATCAGAAGGGGCCACGCACCGTGCGCACCCCACCACCTTCCGCCTGGAGGACATTGGTCATGACACCGTCCCGCAGGCGGGCGGCCGGTTGCAACCCGCCGCGTCTCCCGGGCCGCCGGGTCCACGCCCGCCGGGCACCCGGGCGCCGCGGGCCGGTTTGCTCACGCGACCACGGGCAACACGCATCAACGTACACGAGCCCGGCGGGGCGGAGTTGCCGCACCGTCCGCCCGCCGGGCCGCCCGACAGGCGGCTCCGCGCCGCTGTGTCCCGGGCCCGGGAGGGGCCCGGCCGCACCGCCGGCCGCACCGCGGACGCCCAGGAGCGTGTGAATCCCGTTCGCCTCAGCGACCGCTCGCCCGTGCGCCGCCGTGCGCGACGGGACCAGGGGCGAGGAGGAGGACGGGCCAGGACGGAGGAGGGCAGGATGACCACGGAACACTTCGCCACGGGCCACAGGCAGCAGCCCGCCACCGCAGCGGAGGCACGCGGGCAGGTGAGCGAGTTGCTCGTCTCGGCACTCGGGGCGGTGGGCACCGGCAGCGAGGCGGACGTGGCGGTCGCCGACGCCCTGCTCGTGACCTCCGAACTGGTCACCAACGCCCTGCGCCACGGCGGCGGCGTGGCGGCCTTCGCGACCAGGCTCACGGGGGACGCCGTGCACATCTGTGTGACCGACCGCTCCCCGGAGCTGCCGCAGGCCCCGGCCGCGCCCGGACTGCGGCCCGGCGGCTTCGGCTGGGCCCTGGTGCGCCGCCTGAGCCGGGACGTGACGGTCACACCCGTCGACGGCGGCAAGACGATCTGCGCGGAGATCGCACTCCTCTGAGCCCCCTCGGGAACCGCATCGGGAACCGCATCGCGCGTCCCGGAAGCCGGCCGTCCCACCCGCTGTCGGTGGTGGCGGCCGGCTTCCGGGACGCGCGGGACTCTCCTGTGGTCAGCGGACCTCACCCCCCGCCGCCTGCCCCGTCCCGCCCGCGCTCCGGGCGCCGGGGGCGAGGGGCAGCGGCGCAACCGGCGGCACTCCGCGCGGCGGGCGAGGGGCGCTGGTGGCCCGCATGTACTCCTCGTAGCGGTCCAGGAGCACGACCAGGCCGAGCAGGAGCGGGGGTATGAGAAGGGCGACGACTGTCACGGAGGACCTCCCGAGGACGCGATTGCTTGTCCGGTGTTCTCCGTGTTGCCGCCCCGGACGTCCGCAAGACCCGCCGGATGTGAATACCGTGTGACCGTTCTGGCGCACCGCGTCGCCCGGGGCTCACGTCAGGGGCAGCCGCACCCGGACCGTCTTGCCGCCCGGGGTCTCTGCGATCTCGACGGAGACCGCCAGGCTCAGCACCAGCGGCCAGCCGTAGCCGCCTATGCGCGGACGGATGTCCGGGTCCGCCACCACGGGCCTGGCCGGGCTGCGGTCGGTGACGGCGAGGACGAGCACGCCGCCGGCCACCTCGGCCGTGAAGCCGGTGGCCCCGCCGCCGTGGCGCACCGCGTTGGTGACGATCTCCGAGGTGACCAGCAGGGCGTCGCCGACCGCCCGGGGCACCGCCCCGGGCGCTCGGGCCGCCAGCAGCTCGCGGACCCGGCGGCGGGCCCCGGCGGCGGTCACCGTGGTGGTACGGAGTCCCGGGTCCGGTTCGCCCGGGGCCGGGAGGGTGTCAGTCACCGCGCGCCCCGGGGAGCTCGCCGAGCACGGCGTCGAGCCCCGCGACGATCTCGAAGAAGCCTGCCGTGCCCGTCACGTCCAGCAGCCGGGTCACGGTCTCGCCGAACGGCCCGGCGAGGACCATCCGGCGTCCGGCGGCCCGGTGGCCCCGCTGCGCGGTGAGCAGGACGTGCAGCATCGTGGAGTCGGCGAAGCCGGTCCCGGACAGGTCGACCACCGTGACCCGCCCGGGGACGCGCGCCGCCTCCACGAGCACGCGCTCCAGTTCCGGCGCGCTGTCCATGTCCACGTCGCCGCGGACGGCCACGACCCGGACCGTTTCGTCCGGTCCCGCTTCGGTGGCCACCACCGTCAGTGTGTTCTCCGCCATCCTTGTCACTGTTTCCCGTCGTCCCGGCCGCCGCTGTGCGCGCTGGTGCGCTTCCGGCATCCTGCGTGTGGTTCCGGCATCTTCTGCCCCGAGGACAGTCCGTGATCCCGGTCGAATGTAGCGGCACTGGCGTGCGTGGCGTCATCCGGGCGGGGATGCGGGCCCGGCGGCTCAGCCGTAGACGACGGTGACGGAGGTGAACCCCAGCGACCCCAGCAGCCCCTCCAGCATGGCGGTGGTGTTCTTCTCCGCGCGGCCGGTCAGATCGCTCTCCCGGGCCGCCTTGCCGATGTGGTCGGCGGCGAGCCGGTGCACCGCGCGTTCGTCGGCCGGGTTGCCGGAGAACAGGTCGCCGAGGCGGTCCAGCAGGCCGCGTTCCTTGGCAACCGTGTACGAGCGGTCCGGGTCCAGGGACGCCGAGCCGAGGCGGGCGTGCGGCAGCCGGATGGTGGCCTCGGTGCGGTCCTCGTTCACCTGGACGTTCTTCTCGCCCAGGGAGCCGAAGTCGACGTAGGCCGACACGCTTCCGGCGCCCACGAACAGGGTGCGGGTGCCGCGGATGGCGTCGGGCAGGAACCTGGTGTCCTTCTCCAGGTCCACGACGACCTGGAAGTCCCCCGCCGCGCCTTCGTAGCGGTCCAGGTCCCGTACGGATTTCAGCAGGGCGGGACCGGTCCGGTCCTCGGTGCGCTCGCCGAAGAGGTCACCGATCCCGCCGAACGGATTGAACGCGGCGACGAGCGCCACCAGCAGGACGAGGCACACGCCCGCCGCCACCACGGCCGCGACCGTACGCCTCGCACCACGCGTCACGGCGTTCCCCGTGCCGGGTTCGCCGTCCTTCCGCAGAAGTTTCGTCATACTGTCCGGTTGCCCACGGGGCGGCCGGATCAGACCGGCCGAACTCGCCCTGTGCCGCGCCGGGTTCGGCAGGCACCGGTGCGGGAGTACGGCGGTCAGCGGTCGCCGCGCTCCGCGAGCAGGCGCTCCACGCGGTCGAACCGCTCGTGCAGGGACCGGAGTTCGTCGCGGGCGGCCCGCTCCCCCTCGTCCGCCATCCGGTGCGCGGCCGCGCCCAGCGCCCGCGCGTCCCGGTGCGCCCGGCCGACGAACCAGGTGGCGATGGCCGCCGTGACCATCCCGAACGTGGTGATCCCGGCGAGCATCACCACCCCGGCGACCACCCGGCCCCAGAGTGTGACGGGGTAGAGGTCCCCGTATCCGACGGTGGTCGCCGTCTCCACGGACCACCACAGGGCCCGGGGGAAGGAGGTGATGCTGGCGCCGGGCGCGCCGCGTTCGGCGGTCACCACGAGGGCGGACCCGGCGACCAGCACCACGACCGTGAACAGCGACACCGACAGCGCCGCCCTGACATGGAAGGCACGCCACCACCGGCTCCCGAGGACCCGGCTGACGACGAGGGCGACGAACGGCTGCTGCACGGGCTGACCTTCGGGCCGTGTGCGGGCGTGAACGGCACGGACACTACCGCCCGCGCACGCCCCAAACGGGCCGACACACACGCCGGCCGCCCGTTCCCGGCCCCTCCCCCGCCTCCCCGGCGGGCCCTTCGCCGTGGGCTCTCAGCGGATGAAGCGCGGCAGCCACCTCGCCTGGTAGCCGGGGTGCCCGGCCCACTCCGCGGCGAGCTGGCGGACGGCGAAGCCGAGCCCCACGGCCCGGCCCGAGTCGAAGTCGGCCGACGGACGGTCCGTGTCCAGATGCGCGACCTCGACGTACTCGCCGATCAGCACCCGGCTGGTCTCGATGCGCGCCAGGGTGCGGGCGGGGTCCTGGAAGGCGATGTGCCGGTCGTAGCCCGCCCCGCGCACGGTGAAGGCGATACCGGAGGTGCGGTCGTGGACCTCGCCCGGCACATCGGCCGGGCAGCGCCAGCTCTCGCCCCCGGCGTCCCGCGCGATCTGCTCCTCCTCGGCCAGCCGCGCCTGGATGAAGGCCACCATGTCTGCGTTGCCGGCCATGTGGGGGTGCTCCCTGTCGCGTCGTGCGGTGTGCGCGGCCGTGCCGCGTGTGTGGTGGTGCGGGGTGTGTGGTGGTGCTGGTCTGTGCAGTGGTGCGGTGTGCGGGTGTGCGTTGTGTGTGCTCGCCCGCCGTGGCGGCGGGGCGGCCCGGGACCGCGGGAGACATTGTGGGGGACCCGGCGCCACGGGATCCAGCGCCCGCGTCCGCCGTCACCCCGGCGGGGTGGCGTGGGGATCTCGCACGGTGTGGTCTGATGGGCGGATGATCGACGAGGGGTTCCCTGCGGAGTGTTCGGAGCGGGTGGCCGCGGTCATCCGCGAGGTGGCCGCCGCCGAGATCCTGCCGCGCCTGCGCACGCTGACCGCCGACGAGGTGGCCCAGAAGAGCGGCCCGCACGACCTGGTGACCGTGGCCGACCGGCTCGCCGAGGAGCGGCTGACCGCCGCCCTCACCGGGCTGCTCCCCGGCAGCACGGTGGTCGGCGAGGAGGCGGTGGCGGACGACCCCTCCGTCTACGGCGCGCTGCGCGGTGACCGGCCGGTGTGGATCGTCGACCCGATCGACGGCACCCGGCCGTTCGTCCGCGGCGAGGCGGGGTTCTGCACCCTGGTAGCGCTGGCCCACCGGGGCGAGGTCCTCGCCTCCTGGACGTACGCCCCGGTGCCGGACACGATGGCCACCGCCGTGCGCGGCGGGGGCGCCCGGCTCGACGGGGCCGCGCTGCGGGCGGACGCGTCCCCGCGCGCAGGTGCGCTGACCGTGGCGATCTCCGATCCGGAGCGCTCGGATCCGGATCAGCGGCGGGCCCTGCTGCGGTTGCGCACCGAAGGGGTCGCGCCCCGGCCGTGCGCCGGTTCCGCCGGGCTGGAGTACCTGGCGGTGGCCCGCGGGACACTCGACGCCACGGCCTTCTGCTGGGAGCACGCCTGGGACCACGCGGCGGGCCTGCTCCTGGTGACGGAGGCGGGCGGCGCTCAGACCACCGCGGCGGGCGTACCGTTCCGCCTCGCGGGCGGCAACGCGCTCCCGTTCACGGTGGCGCGGGACGCGGAGACGGCGGCGGCTGTGCGGGAGCTGCTGACCGGGGCGTGACGTTCCGCCCCGAGGCACGGGCATCGGGCGTGACGTTCCGCCCGGGGGCGGGTGCGGGCCAGGGCTCGGGGGTGGCTCGGGTTGCCGGGCAGGCCCGGGCCACCCCCGAGGGTCCGGGGTGGTGCCCGGGCCAGGGGTCCGGCTGGGCTCAGGCCCTCAGAGGGCGGTCGGTGGGCGTGACGGGGGCGGGCAGCTCCGTCGCGCCGGTGAGATAGCGGTCGGCCGCCGATGCCGCGGACCGCCCCTCCGCGACGGCCCAGACGACGAGGGACTGGCCGCGACCGGCGTCCCCCGCTACGAAGACCCCGTCGGGCACCGGCGCCCCCTCCCCCGTCCCCGTTTCCCCCGTCCCCGGCGCACCGGGCGGGGCCGGGCGGGCGCTGAAGTCCGCGTTCCGGGCGTAGGCGCCCCGGTCGTCCCGGGTGAGGCCGAGTGCCCGGGTCAGGCCCGTCCCGTGCTCGGGCCCGTCGAAGCCCAGCGCGAGCAGGACCAGATCGGCGGGTAGCACGCGCTCGGTCCCGGCGAGCGGCCGGCGCGTCGACGGCTCGACCTCGGTCAGGCGCAGGCCGCGTACCCGTCCCGTGCCGTCGTCCTCGAAACGGAGGGTGGCCGTGGCGAAGGCGCGCGGGTCGGCGCCGTGGCGTCCTCGCGCCTCCTCGTGGGCGTGCGAGATCCGGTAGACGCGGGGGTGCACCGGCCATGGCTCGTCCCCCGGGCGCCGCCCGTCCGGTTCGGGGTTGATGTCCAGTTGGATCACGGTGGCCGCGCCCTGGCGCAGGGCGGTGCCGAGGCAGTCGGAGCCCGTGTCGCCGCCGCCGACGATCACGGTCCGCCGGCCCCGGGCGTCGAGCGGCGCGGGCACGGGGCCGTCGCCGGAGGGCGGTGTGTCCGGCGACCCGTCGCCGTCGCCCCCGGCGGCCCGGTTCGCCGCCGTCAGGTAGTCCATGGCCTGGTGGACGCCGCTCAACTCACGTCCCGGAACCGGAAGTTCACGCCGCACGGTCGCGCCGACGGCCACGATCACGGCGTCATGGACGCCGCACAGCTCCGCCGCGTCGAGATCCCGGCCCACCTCGGTGCCCGGGCGGAACTCCGTCCCCTCGTCCCGCATCTGGGCGAGCCGCCGGTCCAGGTGCCGCTTCTCCATCTTGAACGCGGGGATGCCGTACCGCAGCAGTCCCCCGACGCGGTCGGTGCGTTCGTAGACGGTCACCCGGTGGCCGGCCCGGGTGAGCTGCTGCGCGGCGGCCAGCCCGGCCGGGCCGGAGCCGACGACCGCGACGGTGCGGCCGCTGAGCCGCCCGGGACGCAGCGGGGCGACGAGCCCCCGCTCCCACGCCTGGTCGGCGACGGCCTGCTCCACGTTCTTGATGGTGACCGGATCCGCGTTGATCGCGAGGACGCACGCGTCCTCGCAGGGCGCGGGGCAGAGCCGGCCGGTGAACTCGGGGAAGTTGTTGGTGGCGTGCAGCCGCTCGGAGGCGGCCGCCCAGTCCCCGTGCGCGGCATAGGCGTTCCACTCGGGGATGAGGTTCCCGAGCGGGCACTGGCTGTGGCAGAACGGGATCCCGTAGTCCATGCAGCGCGCCGCCTGCCGGGAGACGAGGGGCAGCAGGGGCCGGTCCCCGTGCACCTCCCGCCAGTCCCCGATCCGCTCGGCGCAAGGGCGCGCGGGCACGGGGCTGCGGGGTGTCGTGAGAAAACCGAAGGGGTCGGTCATCGCGGCCTCTGCATGGCGTTTCAGAGGTTCGACAGGGCCGCTTCCAGCGTACGACGGAGCCCCCGGGCGCCGGGAACGGCGGCCGGGGGCCTGTCCGGGACATCCCGCCCGTGCTGCGTCGCGGGTGCCGCTCGCCGGCCGGCGGGGGGGTCAGTGACGCGGACCGTGCGCGCCGTAGTGGCCGCCGACCCGGTCGTGGTAGTCCCGGTCGCCGAGGTGCTTCTCCTTGTCGAATTCGGGCGCGCTCTTGATCTCGTCCTTGGTCCGCGCGACGTGGATGGTCTCGGCCTCGGTGTCGATGGAGGTGACCGTGCCGGCCGGCAGCAGGACCTCCTTGCCGAAGATCCACACCCCGGTGTCCACCACCAGGTACTGGGAGCCGACGTCGTTGGAGTGCTTGTCGACCTTGCCGATGTGGCCGTCGGTCGCCTCCACCCGGTAGCCGGTCAGGTCCACGTCCGCGGTGTGGCCGGCGGCGGGGCCGTAGTTCCAGATGGCGTCGTTCGTCATGATCGTCCTCCGAGTCGAACCGCTGGGTGGATGGGAGGCCGTCCGCGTCGCCGGGGCGTGCGGTGCGGCCTGGCACCCGGATGTCCGCGCCCGGCGGGGAGAAACATCCTCTTGGGGGTTTGCCGGACCGGATCGGGGGCTCCCCCGCACACCTGCGCGGGAATTCCGCGCCCGGGCGGATGGTGTGCGGTCAGGTGACCCGGTGGGCGGCCCGCCAGTCCGCCTCGCCACCGGGGCCGAGGACGCCCGCGGTCCGGTCGAGTTCGACGGGGTCGAGGCGGGCCAGGCGGGTGCGGGCGACACGCGCCACCAGGGGCGGGAAGAGGGGCCGCAGGGGCTGGACGAGCCGCAGCCAGGCCGGGCAGTGCACACTCGCCGCCCGCCGCTCGATGCCGTGCCGCAGCCGCCGCGCCACCTCTCCCGCCGCCTGCACCCGCCCGGCGAACCGCGGCTGGGCGGCGCGCAGGGCGAGCAGCACCGGATGCTCCCCGATGTCCCGGGTCATGTCGGTGCCGGTCCAGTGGAGGTACGCGATGCCCACGGCGACCCCCTCCGGGGCGATCTCCGCGCGGAGGGACTGCGCGAAGGACTCGGCGCCCGCCTTGGAGGCGCAGTAGGCGCTCATCATCGGCGCGGCCCCGAACGCGGCCGTGCTCGCGATCTGGAGGAAGTAGCCCCGAGTCCGCCGCAGGTGCGGGAGGAAGACGCGCGCGGTGGTGGCGCTGCCCAGCAGATTGACCTCCACGACCCGCTCCCACAGCCCGGGGTCACCGCTTCCGAACGGGCCGGTCGCCGCGATGCCCGCGTTCGCGACGACGACGGAGGCGGGCCCGAGCTCGTCGGCCACCCGGGACGCGACCCGGGCCATGGCCGCGCGGTCGGTGACGTCCACCTCGAAACAGCGGGCCTCTCCCGGGAGCCCGGCGGCCACCCGGGAGAGGGTGTCCATCTCCCGTCCGAGCAGGACCAGCCGCATGCCGTACGAGGACAGCTCCCGGGCGAGGGCGGCCCCGACGCCCCGGCCGGCGCCGGTGACCACCGCCACCCGCCCGTCCAGCACGCCGCCCCGGCCCCGGCTCTGGTCCGCGGCGCGGAGCCCGTGCGCGGCGCCGTCCTCGTGCGCGGCGGTTCCCTTCGGCGTCCGGTTCGTCACCTGTTCCTCACCCGTCCCCGTTCCCGTTCCGGCGGTCTGCACCTGTTTCTCCCGTTCTCTCCAGTCGGCCACGGGCCCGGGTCGAGCGCGACCCCGCCGCGAGCCCCGGCCTCGTCCTCCCTTCCGCGGGGGCGGGGCGGGCGGATGCGGGAACGAGGTCTGCCGGGCGGTCGGGCTCCACGCGTCGGCACCACGTGTGCGGACGTCCGGCGGCCCCCGGTCCGGCGTCCGCCGAGGCCGGGCCCGGGGACGCCGCCTCCGGCAGCAGGGGGCGGCACGCCAAGTGCCGATGGAGTCCGCCCGGCTCAGAGACGTCCTGCCGATCCCCTGGGCGGGCGCGAGACGCCGGAGGCGACGATGGGGGCATGACGCCCCAACGGACCGCTCCTGCCGACGAGATGCCTCCCGCGACCGAACCGAAGGTCCCCGCCCCGCCTCCTCGCCCCGCCACCGGCCACCGCACCCTGCCGGGGGCCGTCGTCGGGATCGTGGCGTCCGTGCTATCGGCGGACGGGCTGACGGCGCAGGACAGCTTCCTCGACCTCGGGGGCACCTCCCTGCACGCCCTGCGGATATGCGCGCGCATACGTGACGAGCTGGGCGTCCGGGTCGACCCGGCGGTCGTCTTCGACCAGGACACGCTGGGCGGGCTGTGCGCGGTCGTCACCGCCGCGCGGGACGGCGGCGGCGCGGCACCAGCTGTCCCGGCGGGGGACGCCGTCCTTGCGGGGGAGGCCGGTGGCCCCGGCCGCCGCGACAACGCCGGGCCCGGGCTGTCCGGGCGTCCGTCCGACGCCGGGGCGGCCGCCGCCCAGCCGCCCGGGCACGACGCGCGGGACGGGCAGGACGGGCGGGACGCGCGGGACGGGCGGGACGCTGCGCCCGCCCACCACCCCCGCGGCGAGGCCCCCGAACCGGGCGGCCGACCGGTCGGGGGGCCGGTCGGCGAAACGGTCGGCGCTCCCGCGGGCGGGCCGCTCGATGTGCGGCTCATCCATGAGGCCGTGACCCACCAGGCGCTGGTGCGGCCGGATGCCGTCGCCCTGGTCTGCGGCAGCGAGCGGATCGGCTACGGGCGGCTGGACGCCCTCGCCGACGCCTGCGCCGCCGGGCTGGCCGCCCGGGGCGTGGGGCCCGGCCACGTGGTGCCCGTCGTCCTGCCGCGCTCGTGGGAGCTGGTCGTGGTGCTGCTGGCGATCCTCAAGTGCGGTGCGGCGTACGCCGCTCTCGACCACCGCTGGCCCGCGGCCCGGATCGCCGGGATCACCGGCGCCCTGGACACCCCGGTCGTCGTCACCCGCACCCCCGGACCGCGCCACTGGGCCCCGGACCTCCGCCGCCCCGGCCCGGCGGCCGACGCACCCACGGAAGTCCGCCCCGGCCCTGCGGGCGACGCACGCACGGGAGACCGCCCCGGCCCGCCGGCCGAAGCGCGCACGGGAGACCGGCCCGTCCGTGCCCGACGGACCGCCGCCGTCCCGCCCACCGCCCCGGCGGCGGTGTTCTTCACCTCGGGCACCACGGGCGCGCCCAAGGGCGTGGTCTCGCCCCACCGGGCCACCACCCGGCTCTTCGCACCGGGGGACGGCGGCCTCCCCGGCTTCGGCCCGGGACGGGTGATGCCCCAGGCGGCGCCGCCGTCCTGGGACGCGTTCGGCCTGGAACTGTGGGGGATGCTCACCACCGGCGGGACCTCCGTGATCGTGCCGGGCGACTACCTCCTCCCGGGCGACCTGGTGGACCTCGTCAAGAACGAGGGCGTGGACACCCTGTGGCTCACCGCCGGGCTGTTCCACCTCTTCGTCGACGAGAACGTGGACTGCTTCAGCGGTGTGGCCCGGGTCCTCACCGGCGGTGAACGCCTCTCGGCCGCGCACGCCCGCGCCTTCCTCGCCGCCCACCCCGGGGTGACCCTCGTCAACGGCTACGGCCCGGTCGAGAGCTGTGTGTTCGTCACCGCGCACACCGTGACCGCCGCGGACTGCGAGCGGCCGGGCGGCATTCCCGTCGGGCGGCCCGTGCCGGGTACGAGCGTGCACCTCCTGGACGGGACCGTGCCCGTGGCGCCCGGCGCGGAGGGCGAGATCTGCGCGGCGGGAGCCGGTCTCGCGGACGGCTATCTGGACGACGAACGGGCCACGGCCGCCGCCTTCGTCACCGTCCCGCTCGACGGAAGACCCACCCGGCTCTACCGGACCGGCGACCGGGGTGTGCTGGACGCGGACGGCGTGCTGCACTTCCGGGGCCGCGCGGACCGGCAGGTGAAGATCGCCGGACACCGGGTCGAGCCCGCCGAGGTGGAAGCGGCGGCACGGCGGCTGCCGGCGGTACGGGACTGCGTCGTCGTCCCCGTGCCCGGGCCCGGCGACACCGATGGATACGACGGCCTCGCTCTCTTCTACACCACCGGCGGCCTGCCGGGGGGCCCGGCGGGTGAGGAGCACGGCGACGGCGGCCCCGACGCCGTGCGCGCGGGCCTGGCGGCCGTACTCCCCCGCTACCTCGTCCCGACCCGCGTCCACCGGCGGGCGTCGCTCCCCCGCACCTCGAACGGCAAGATCGACCGGGCCGCCCTGCCGGCCGGTCCCACCGCGACCGCCCGGCCCGCGGACGGGGTGCTCGCCGAGTACCCCATGTCGTACGAGCAGGAGTCCATCTGGCTCAACGACCAGGCACAGCAAGGCACTTCCCGCTATCTGGAGTCCTGGGTGAACCGGCTGCGCGGGCCGGTGGACGCCGATGCCGTGCGGAGCGCGCTGACCGGGATCGTGGAGCGCCACGAGACGCTGCGCAGCCGCCTGGTCCTGGTGGAGGGCAGACCGGTCCAGCAGGTCCTGCCCGCCGTGCCCGTCGGACTGACCGTCCGGGAGGTCACGGCGGGCGGCCTGGACGCGGCCCTGCGCGAGGCGGTGTCCGGGCCCGTGGCGCTCTCCCGGCCGCCGCTGCTGACCGCCACCCTGCTGCGCCTCGACGAGGACGACCACGTGCTCGCCGTCCGCGTGCACCACGCGGTGATCGACGGCTGGTGCTTCAGCATCCTCGACCAGGAGTTCGGCGCCCTCTACCGCGGGGCCCTGGACGGGAGCCGCCCGCCGCTGCCCGCCCTTCCCCCGCGGTTCGGCCCGTACGCGGCCGCCCGGCGGGCGGACGGCGAAGCGGCCCGCGCGGCGGCCCTCGCCCACTGGCGGCGGAGCCTCGCGGACGCCCCCGAGGAGTCGTCCTTCCCCGCCGACCGGCCCCGGCCGCAGGTGCTCGGCCCCGGCGGCGACCGGACCGAGTTCAGCATCGACGCCGAACTCGGCCGAGGTGTACGCCGGTTGGCCCGCCGTCTGCGGACCACCCCGTTCGCCGTCCTGGCCGCCGCGCTGGCCGTGCTGATCGGCCGGCACACCGGCCGGGAGGACGTGGTCATCGGCACCCCGGTCTCCCACCGGGACACCCCAGGGACCGCGGGCATGATCGCCTCGCTGACCGATGTGCTGCCGCTGCGGCAGCGCCCCGCCGCCGGGTCGTCCTTCGAGGAACTGGTGGGCGCGGCACGGGAGTCGGTCTGGTCGGCCGTGCGCCACCGCGCCCTGCCGTTCAGCCATCTGGTACGCGGGCTGGGGGTGGAGCGCACGCTGAGCCGGTTCCCGCTCTTCCAGGTGGTCTTCGCGCTCGACGACGCGCCCGCTCCGGCCCTCGATCTGCCGGGCGTGGCGGCGGAACGGCTGTACGTCCACTCCGGGACGGCCAAGTACGACACGTTCCTGCACCTGATCCCCGCCGGGGAGGGCTTCCGGGGCCTCTGGGAGTTCTCCACCGACCTGTACGACCCGGCCACCGTGCGCCGTCTCGCCGGGCGCCTGCTCACCCTGCTGGCGAGCGCGGTCGCGGAACCCGGCCGCCCCGTCGGGGATCTGGAGCTCCTGCCCCGGGAGGAACGGGAGTTGCTCGGCCGCTGGGCGGGGACCGCCCCGGCGGCCGAAACGTTCGTTCCCGCGCACGAAGCGTTCCGGCGGCGGGCGCACGAGCGGCCGGAGGCGGTGGCGGTGCGCCTGAGCGGGCAGGACCTGACCTACGGCGAACTGGACCGGCGGTCCGATGCCGTCGCCGCGTGCCTGGTCGCGCGGGGGCTGGCGCGCACCCCGGTCGGCGTCTGTGTGGAGCGCTCCTGGGACCTGCCGGTGGCCGTCCTGGGCGTCCTCAAGGCCGGCGGCGCGTATGTGCCCCTGGACCCGGCCCATCCGGCCGGCCGGCTCGCCCTCGTGGCCGAGGACGCCGGTGTGGGTGCGGTCCTCACCCGGCGGGCCCTGGCCGGGCGGGCCGGACTTCCGGCGGGCGTCGGGCGCTGCTTCCTCGACGAGGTCCCCGAGGCCCCGGACAGGGGCCACGCGGACCGGGTGCCCGTCACCGGGGACGACCTCGCCTACCTGATCCACACCTCCGGCTCGACCGGCCGCCCCAAGGCCGTCGCGATGCCGCACGGCCCGCTGTCCAACCTGCTGGACTGGCAGTCCCGCCGATCCGCCGCCGGCTGGGGCACCCGCACCCTCCAGTTCGCCTCCCTCGGCTTCGACGTCGCCTTCCAGGAGCTTTTCGCCACCTGGTCCACCGGCGGCACGCTGGTCCTGGTCGACGACGAGACCCGCAAGGACCCGGAGCGGCTGCTCGGCCTCATCGGGGCCGAGCACGTCCAGCGGCTGTTCCTGCCCTTCGTGGCACTGCAGCAACTGGCGGAGCACGCCTGCGCCACGGGCCGCCGGTTCCCCTCCCTCACCGAGGTGGTGACGGCGGGCGAGCAGTTGCAGACGACTCCGGCCGTGCGGCGGTTCTTCGCCGCGCTGTGCGAGGCGACCCTGGACAACCAGTACGGGCCGTCGGAGACCCATGTGGTCACCGCCGCGCTGCTGACCGGCGACCCGTATACCTGGCCCGAACTGCCGTCCATAGGGCGGCCGGTGGGCGGTGCGCGCGTCCGGCTGCTCGACCGGCGGCTGCGCCCGGTGCCGGTCGGCGCGGTGGGCGAACTCTGCGTGGGCGGGCCTGTGCTGGCCCGGGGCTACGCGGGCCGGCCGGAGCTGACCGCGGAGAAGTTCGTCCGCACCGACGAGGGCAGGCTCTACCGCACGGGGGACCTGGCCCGGTTCCTGCCGGACGGGCGTATCCAGTGCCTGGGGCGCGACGACGACCAAGTCAAGATCCGTGGCCACCGGGTGGAGACGGGCGAGGTGGAGGCGGTGCTGCGGGCCGTGCCCGGGGTCGCCGACGCCGTGGTGGTGGCGCACGACCCGGGGTCCGGGGCGGGAAAGCGCCTGATCGCCTACTACCTGGCAGGTTCCGGGGGCCCGGCGGCAGACGCGCTCGTGGCGGGGCTGCGCCGGGAGCTGCCCGGTCACCTGGTCCCGGCGCGGTGTATCGCGCTGGACGCCTTCCCGCTGACCGTCAGCGGGAAGGTCGACCGCAGGGCCCTGGCGGCACGGCGGCCCGCCCCCGGCGTGAGGTCCACGCGCACGCCCGGCGGCCCGCGCGGCGGCGGGGGCGGGGCGGCCGGCGGCGCTGCCTGGGCGGGCCCCTCGGACGCGCCCGGCACGCCCACCGAGGCGGCGATCGCCCGGATCTGGTCCGGGCTGCTCGGCCTCGAAGGCGCGGGAGGCAGCGGTCCCGGCGGTCCCGGTGGTATCGGCGGTGCCGGTGGTACCGGTGGTACCGGCGGTCCCGGTGGTATCGGCGTCCGGGACGACTTCTTCGCCCTCGGCGGCGACTCCCTGCTCGCGACCCGTCTGGTCCTGGCGCTCCGCACGGAACTGGGCGCCGCCGTCCCCCTCCAGGCGGTGTTCACCACCCCGACGATCGCCGGTCTCGCGCGCCTGGTCGACGGCACGGACGCCGTGGACGCAGCCGCCGCGACGCGGCCCGCCGCCCCCGCCGAGCCGGACCTGTCGGCGGAGGTGCGGCTCGCCGCCGACATCGTCCCGGCGCCCGAGGTCACCGCCGTGGCCGAGGACCCCCGCGACGTCCTGCTCACCGGAGCGACGGGATTCCTCGGCGCGTTCCTGCTGCGCGAACTGCTGCGCCGGACCCGGGCCACCGTCCACTGCCTGGTGCGCGGACGCGACCGGGCCCACGCCACCGGCAGGCTGCGCGCCGCGCTGGAGCGGTACGGCCTGGGGGACGAGGTGCCCCGGGAACGGATCAGCGTTCTGCGCGGCGATCTCGCCGCACCCCGACTGGGCCTCGCCGAGGCGGAGTTCGACCGCCTCGCCCGTACGGTGGACGTCGTCCACCACGCCGGGGCCTCGGTCAACCTGGTCTACTCCTACGTCCAGTTGCGCGATGCCAACGTCCGGGGCACGGAGGAGATCCTGCGGCTGGCGGCCCGGCACCGGACGGTTCCGGTCCACCATGTCTCCACCGTCGGCGTGTTCGCCCCCGGCGCGCCGGGGGCGGTGATCGGCCCCGGGCACCCGACCGGCCCGCCCGGTGCCCTGGAACACGGGTACACCCGGAGCAAGTGGGTGGCCGAGGGCCTGATCGCGCAGGCCCGTTCGCGGGGACTGCCGGTGTCCGTGTACCGGCCCACCCGGATCTTCGGGGACTCGGTGACGGGCGTGTGCCAGACCGGCGACTTCCTGTGGCTGATGCTCAAGGCGTGCGTCCAGGCGCAGGGTGCGCCGCGTGGTGTGGAGACCGCCTTCGACCTGGTGCCGGTGGACTACGTCAGCGGGGCCGTGGTCGCCCTCGCACGGGAGCCGGGTGCCGCCTCGGGCACCTTCCACCTGGCCGCCGGGCGGCTGACCCGTCTGGACACGCTGGTGGGCCGGCTGCGCCGGGCCGGTTACCGGCTCGACGGCCTCGCCCCCCGGGAGTGGCTGGACCGCGTCCGGGCGGACCCCGGCAACGCGGCCTTCCCGCTGCTGAGCACCCTGGCGGCGGAGACCGAGGGCGCGGGTTCCGAGGGCGGCCTCGTCTTCGACACGACGGCGACGCGGAGTGCCCTGGCGGGCACGGGTGTCGACTGCCCCGTGGTGGACGAGGAGGTGTTCGGCGTGTGCCTGGACTTCTTCGTCCGCTCCGGATTCCTGCCCGGTGCGGCGGACCGGGACGACCGCCGGCCATGATCATGTCGGCGCACGGATGTTTGTTCGGCGCGAAAGCGTGCAGTCGTTGTCCTGACACAGCCTTTACATGTTGAGGACGGAGAACACCATGGGCATCATCGCGTGGATCGTCATCGGACTGCTCGCCGGTGCCATCGCCAAGGCCATCATGCCGGGCAAGGACCCGGGCGGCATCATCATCACCATGCTGATCGGTATCGCGGGCGGTCTGCTCGGCGGCTGGCTCGGCAAGGTGATCTTCGGCGTCGACTCCGTCGACGGCTTCTTCGAGCTCTCCACCTGGATCGCGGCGATCGCGGGCTCGCTGATCCTGCTCGTCCTCTACCGTCTGATCACCGGTGGGCGCTCGCGCCGCGCCTGAACCGGCCCCGGACACGGCGGGCTCGCCCCGCGAACGGCTCCCACCCGTCACGGCATTTGCACGGGTGGGAGCCGTTCGTGCCGCCCCGGGAATCCGGACCCGGGGCGAGAAGGCGACACAGGGAGTGGCCGCCACCGAGCGTGGCGGATCGCGGGACCGGCACGGCACCTGTGCCATCCCCCCATGGTGGCCACGCGCACTCCGGCCCCCTGAACTATGGTGTCCCACCACATACGCCGGTGACCTGTGCGTTCCTACGGTGTGGCGACACACGAAACGTCCCCGCCAACCGCCAGGAAGTGGTGCCGATGTCCTCCCCCGCGACCGCTCCGCCAACGCCCGCCAGCCTCAAGCGCATCGTCGCCGCGAGCCTCATCGGCACCACCATCGAGTGGTACGACTTCTTCCTCTACGGCTCGGCCGCCGCCCTGGTCTTCAACAAACTGTTCTTCCCGGACTCGGACCCGCTCGTGGGCACCCTGCTGTCCTTCCTGACCTACGCGGTCGGCTTCGCGGCCCGCCCCCTGGGCGCGCTGGTCTTCGGTCACTACGGCGACCGGCTCGGGCGGAAGAAGCTCCTGGTGCTGAGCCTGCTGTTGATGGGCGGCGCCACCTTCGCGATCGGTCTGCTGCCGACGCACGCGACGATCGGCTCGGCCGCTCCCGTCCTGCTCACGGTGCTGCGGCTGATCCAGGGCTTCGCGCTCGGCGGCGAGTGGGGCGGCGCCGTCCTGCTGGTGTCCGAGCACGGCGACGCCAAGCGCCGCGGGTTCTGGGCCTCCTGGCCGCAGACGGGCGCGCCGGCCGGCCAGTTGCTGGCCACGGGTGTGCTGGCGCTGCTCACCGCCGTGCTCTCGGACGCGGCGTTCACGGCCTGGGGCTGGCGTATCCCCTTCCTGCTCTCCGGTGTGCTGGTGATCGTCGGCCTGTGGATTCGTCTCTCCGTCGACGAATCGCCGGTCTTCAAGGCCGCGCTGGCCCAGGCGGAGCAGCGCAAGGCGGCCGGCGGGACCGTGGAGAAGATGCCTCTCGTCGCCGTGCTGCGCCACCACTGGCGCGATGTGCTCATCGCGATGGGCGCGCGTATGGCGGAGAACATCAGCTACTACGTGATCACCGCGTTCATCCTCGTCTACGCCACGACCGCGGTGGAGTTGAGCAAGCAGACCGCGCTCAACGCGGTGCTGATCGGGTCGGCGGTGCACTTCGCGGTCATCCCGCTGTGGGGCGCCCTCTCCGACCGGATCGGCCGCCGGCCGGTGTACCTGATCGGTGCGGTGGGCGTGGGCGCGTGGATGTTCCCCTTCTTCGCGCTGATCGACCGGGCGTCCTTCCCGTCCCTGCTGCTGGCCGTCACCGTCGGCCTGGTCCTGCACGGTGCGATGTACGCGCCGCAGGCGGCGTTCTTCTCGGAGATGTTCGCGACGCGGATGCGGTACTCGGGGGCGTCGATCGGGGCGCAGTTCTCCTCCGTCGCCGCCGGCGCGCCCGCGCCGCTCATCGCGACGGCGCTCCTCGCGGACTTCGGGTCCTCGACACCGATCTCGCTGTACGTGATCGCCGCCGCGCTGCTGACGGTCGTCGCGATCGCCTGCGCGCAGGAGACCCGCGAGCGCGACCTGAACGACGTGGAACCGGCGGACCCGGACCCGGCGACCGGATCGCCGCTCTCCGGCCGGACCCCGGCCTCGACCGCCCCGGCGGACACCACGGGCACCCGCTGACGCGCCGCCACCGGCGCCGGACCCCGCGTCGCGCGGAGCCGCTTCGGCTCCGCGCGACGCGGTGTTGTGGGGCGGGGTCAGGGGCTCGGGCCCGGCCGGGAGCCCGGGCTTGGCCCGGGCCGGGCCCGTACGAGCGCGCTCCTGCGGTCACCGGGCCGGAGGCCGGGTGACGCGCGAAGCCTCCCCGGCGAACGCGGGCCCGGCGGCCTCCGGCGCCCGGGCGCGTCGGGCCGCTCGGGGGTCACGCGCGCCCGGGCCCCAGTGATCAGGGGCCGGCGGTCGACGTCGAGGACATGCCATGGAGGCGGAGCGCGAGCTGGATCTCCAGGGAGCGGGCCGGGGACTGCCAGTCGGGGCCGAGGAGGCGGGCGATGCGTTCCAGGCGCTGGGCCACGGTGTTGACGTGGACGTGCAGATCGTCCTTGGTGCGGGCCGGGCTCATGCCGCTCTCGAAGTAGGCCGCCATGGTGCCCACCAGGTCCGTCCCCCGGCGCCGGTCGTAGTCGACCACCTCGCCGATGGTGCGCCGCACGAACCCGTCGATGTCACCCGGGTCGGCCAGCAGCAGCCCGAGGAAGCCCAGGTCCTGCGCTGCCGCGCCCTGGCCCGTGCGGCCCAGCAGGCGCAGCGCGTCCAGACAGCGCCGGGCCTGGGCGTACGCGGTGGACACGGGCGCGGGATCGGCGGCCGGGGAGGCGACCGGGTTGGAGGCCCCGACGGTGACCGGCTCGCGCAGGGTGCCGCCGAGCTGGCGGGCGGTTCTGCGGGCGAGTTCGGCCGGGGTGTCGCCGGGAGCAAGGGGCAGCAGCAGCACCGTCCCGCCGTCCCGGGACGCCGCGAGCCCCGAGCCCGTCGCGGCGAGATGGGAGGCCGCCGACCACAGGCGCTGCCGGTCCGCGCTCTCCCGCGCGGCGGCCCGCGCCCCCGGGCGCGGCCCCGGCGCGGGGGCGGGTTCGTCCGTGCGGGCCGCGAGGACCACATGCGGCACGTCGAGGTCGGCCCGGAGCCGGGCCGCGCGCTCGCGCAGCAGCCTCGGGTCGCGGTCCGGCGAGTCCAGGAGGTCGTCGAGGAGTTCGCCGCGCACCCGCTGTTCGGCGTCGTGCGCCGAGCGCCTGGCGAGCAGCAGCAGCGACGTGACCATGGCCGCCCGCTCCAGGGTGCGCTGGTCGACGGGGTCCAGCGTGCGGTGCCCGCGCAGCACGAGCGCGCCGAACACCTCCCCGCCGGCGGACACCTCGGCGATCCAGCCGTGGCGGACCCGCACCACATGCCCGTCGGCCGTGGCGGTGCGGGGCACGTCCTCGGTGAACTCGACTGTCCCGCCGAGGACTTCGGAGAGCGCGGCGGCCACGTCGTCGACCCCGCCGCCACGCAGGACCAGTTCCGTGAGCCGGTCGTGGACCTCGGAGGCGCGTTCGATGACTCCGCTGCGGTCCTGGATGATCGCGTTCGCGCGTTCCAGTTCCGCGAGGGCGGACCGGGTCTCGGCCAGCAGGTTCGCCGTCTCGATGGCCACGGCCGCGTGCGCGGCGAAGGACCCGAGGAGGGCGACCTGTTCGCGTTCGAAGACCCTGGCCCGGCGGTCGGCGGCGAAGAGCACGCCGATGACCTGGCTGCCCAGGCTGAGGGGGACGCCCAGGATCGCGACGAGGCCCTCGTCCCTGACCGCCGCGTCGATGGGTCCGGTGTGCTCGAAGCGTTCGTCCTCGAAGTAGCTGGCGGTGACGTAGGGGCGCGCGGTCTGGGCCACCAGCCCGCCGAGACCCTCGCCCATGCCGAGGCGCACCTGCTGGAAGCGGGCGGAGACCGAGCCCTCGGTGACCCGCATGTAGGTGTCTCCGGCGACGGGGTCGTTGAGGCTGAGGTAGGCCACCTCGGTGCCCAGGAGGGAGCGGGCCCGCTGGACGATGGCCCGCAGCACGGCGTCGAGGTCGCGCAGGCCGGCGAGGTCGTGGGCGGTCTCGAAGAGCGCCGACAGCTCGGCCTCCCGGCGTCTGCGCCCCTCCAGCTCGGCTCGCACCCGCAGGGCGAGCTCCTTCGCGTGGCCGAGGGCGGCGAGCTCCTCGGCGCCGGCACCCCGCGCACGGGCCAGCAGCGCGGGGTGGTCGTAGGACTCGGCCGGCGCGCCGCGGGCGAGGAGTTCCAGGTAGGAGGCTTGCTCAAGGGACATGGGGACAGGATTACCGGTCGCCCCGGGCACCGCGCCAGCCCTGTGGAAAACCCCCGGCCCGGACGCCTCGCGGCTCCCGCCGTCCCGGCCGTCCGCGTCGTGCCCGCCCTGCCCGTCCGCGTCGTGCCCGCCCTGCCCGTCCGCGTCGTGCCCGCCCTGCCCGTCCGCGTCGTGCCCGCCCTGCCCGCCCTGCCCGCCCGGCACCCCGGACGTCCCGCCGCCCCTCAGTGGGCCGTCCATCCGCCGTCGAGGGACACGGAGGTGCCGGTGATGAAGGACGCCGCCGGGGTGCAGAGGAAGAGCACCGTCTCGGCGACCTCCTCCGGTTCCACCAGGCGCTTGATCGCGGTGTCCTTGAGCAGGACCTCGGCGAGCACACGCTCCTCGGGCAGCGCGTGGGCGGCGGACTGGTCGGCGAGCTGCTTCTCCACCAGGGGGGTGCGCACATAGCCGGGGTTCACACAGACCGAGGTGACCCCGTGGGGTGCGCCTTCGAGGGCGGCGGTCTTGGAGAGTCCTTCGAGCCCGTGTTTGGCGGCCACATAGGCGGACTTGTAGGGGGAGGCGCGGAGCCCGTGGACGGAGGAGATATTGACGATCCGGCCCCACCCCTGGGCGTACATATGCGGCAGCGCACCCCGGATCAGCCGGAACGGCGCCTCCAGCATCACGGTGAGGACGGTGTGGAAGACCTCGGGCGGGAAGTCCTCGATGGGGCGGACCAGTTGCAGGCCCGCGTTGTTGACGAGGATGTCCGCCCCCCGGGCCGCCTCCTCGGCGGCCGCCAGGTCGGTCAGGTCGAGCTCGACCGGCTCGATGCCGCC
Source organism: Streptomyces sp. CNT372 (assembly GCF_000377145.1). Classification (NCBI taxonomy): domain Bacteria; kingdom Bacillati; phylum Actinomycetota; class Actinomycetes; order Kitasatosporales; family Streptomycetaceae; genus Streptomyces; species Streptomyces sp. CNT372. The sequence goes on from NZ_KB897786.1 coordinate 96,316, forward strand.
GGCGGCTCCGTTCCCCTGCCCGGCCCGACCGGCCTGCCCGAACTGCTTGACCAGGGCGGACAGTCCTTCGGCGTCCCGGTCGACGGCCCGTACGACGGCCCCGGCGGCGGCGAGCCGCAGGGCGCAGGCCCGGCCGATGCCGCCTGCGGCGCCGGTGACCAGGGCGGTGCGGCCGGTGAGGTCGGCATGGACGGAGTGATCCGGGGATCCTGATGCGGTGGGCGCGGTCATGTCCCGCACCTTAGGCAGGGGTCAACAGCCGACACATATGGTCAGCGCCCATACTTCAGTGCCGATCAGTGGGTTGGAACCATGCCGGTCCCTCGGTCATGGCCTGCTTGATCCGGAAGTGGGCGAACTCCGCCAGCTCGGGCAGCGCGTCCACGGCGAACCAGCCCACTTCCAGGGACTCGTCGTCGTTGACGCGCGCCTCCCCGCCGACGGCCCGGCAGCGGAAGGTGATGTCCATGTACTGGCAGCGGTCGCCGTTGGGATAGGTCACGGGGTGCGGCAGCGCCCGCACCAGGACGACGCGGTCGGCGACGCAGCGCACCGCGGTCTCCTCGTACACCTCGCGCTCGGCCGTGAACGCCGGCTCCTCCCCCGGTTCGCAGATGCCGCCGACGACCGACCAGAGACCGGTGTCCGCCCGGCGCCCGAGCAGCACCCGCCCCTCGTCGTCGACGACGACGGCGCTCACACCGGGCAGGTAGAGCAGTTGGTGCCCGGCGGTCGCGCGGATCTGCCGGATGAACTCGGGAGTGCCCATGAGGGGACCATGAACCGCCCCTCTCCGCCCGTGCGTCCGGGCCGGGGCGCGCTCCCGCCGCCGGCCCCGACGGCGCTGCGCCGTCCGGCGGCGGGCGCCGCCTACGCGGAGCCGGAGCCCGCGGCCGACTCCGCGGACCCGGCCGACCCGGCCGACCCGGCCGACCCGGCGGATTGCGCCGCACGGCGGCGCCGCACCGCGCCCGCCGCCACCGCGCCCAGCGCACCCGCCGCGAGCACCAGCAGCGCCACCTCGGGCAGCACCCCGAGCCGGGTCGCCGGCGTCAGCGAGGAACGCAGCGGCACCTCGGCGACCAGCGCGTCCGGAGTGAACATGGCAGTCTCCCGCACCACCCGCCCGTCCGGCATGATCACCGCGCTGACCCCGCTGGTGACGGGGACGACGACCGTGCGGCTGTGCTCCACGGCGCGCACCCGGGACATCGCGAGCTGCTGGTAGGTCATCTCGCTGCGCCCGAAGGTCGCGTTGTTGCTGGGCACGGAGATCATCTGCGCGCCGTGCGTCACGGTGTCCCGGGCCGCGTCGTCGAAGGCCGCCTCGAAGCAGGTCACCAGCCCGACACGGGTGCCGGCCAGATCGAAGACACCGACCTCGTCGCCCGGCCCGAAGTCCCGGCGGACCCGGTCCACGTCGGAGTTGAACAGGCGGACGAAGGACCGCATGGGGATGTACTCGCCGAAGGGCTGCACATGCCGTTTGTCGTAGGTGTCCACGGGCCCCCGGCCCGGCTGCCACTCGATGAGCGTGTTCCGCAGCGGCCCCGTCTCGGGTGTCACGACCGCCCCGACGACGGTCGGCACGCCGATCGCGTCCACCGCCTCGTCGATCACCCGGCGGGCGTCGTCGTTGCGGTAGGGGTCGAGGTCGGAGGAGTTCTCGGGCCAGAGCACGAAGTCGGGCGCGGGCTCCCTGCCCGCGGCGACGTCCCGCGCGAGCTCCTCGGTGCGCGCCGCGTGGTTGTCGAGCACCGCGCGCCGCTGGGCGTTGAAGTCGAGGCCGAGCCGGGGCACGTTCCCCTGGATCGCGGCGACGGTGGCCGTGCCGGACTCGGCCGCGTCGTCCACGAGCGGACGCGCCACCAGCGCCCCGGCGAGCGACACCAGCACGGCCCCGAGGGCGACGGCGACGGCCGCGCGCGGGATCTGCCGGGTGCGCCGGTACGCGAGACCCTGGCGGACGCACTCGTACAGGCCGAACCCGCACAGCGCGACGGCGAAGCCGAGTACGGGGGTGCCGCCGACGGCGGCGAGCGGCAGGAAGAGGCCGTCCGCCTGCCCGAAGGCGATCTTGCCCCAGGGGAAGCCGCCGAACGGCACCCGCGCGCGGGCCGCCTCCCCCGCGATCCACACGGCGGCGGCCCACACGGGCCAGCCGGGGAGCCGCGACACGGCGGCGATGCCGGTGCAGGCCAGGGCGACGAACAACGACTCGGCGAACGCGAGCGCCAGCCACGGGCCCGGGCCGACCTCCTCGCCGGTCCACACCAGCAGCGGCAGCATGAAGCCGAGCCCGGCGAGCAGGCCGAGGCCCAGCCCGGCACGGAGCCTCCGCCCGCGCAGGGCCCAGCCGAGCAGTGCGAACGCGGGGAACGCGAGCCACCACAGCGGCCGGGGCGGGAAGCTCACGAACAGCAGCACCCCGGCAAGGCCGGCCGCGGCGGGCCGCAGCAGCCGACGGGCCGACGCCCACCCGCGCGAGGCGGGGGCGGAAGCGGGCTGCGGGGGGTCGACGGGGGTGATGGTGGCACTCACCTGCCGGAGTCTACGGCCGGGACCTGTGGCCCCGGCAGGGCGGCCGGGCCGTACCGGCCGGGGCGCGCCCGGCACGTTGGTCCGGTGTACGGCCCGGCGGCGAACTCGTCAGCCGTGTCCGCGTCCGAGCCGGTCCGGCGTCAGGTCGGGCTGACGGAACCGGGCCGCATGCCACGGATCCGCTCACGGATCACGCGGACCGCGAACTCCGCGTCGTCGACGGTGACGGTGAAGGTCTTTCCATCACGGAGGGTGATCACCAGGGCTTCACCCCGGCGGACCACCACGGCAGTGCCCATCTCCGGGCGCCAGCGGCAGCCCCAGCCGCCCCACTGGTGGGGGGTCACCTTCGGGTCGAAGTCGGCGCCCACCACCTGGTCGAGCGGAATCTTCCGGCGCGGCAGCCCCATGTGGCCGCACCGCACCTCGACCGCCTCACGGTCCACCCTCACCTCGACGTGGACGAACGCCAGCGTCCCGTAGAGCATCATCAGACCTGCGGCGACGCAGCCGATGACCGCCATGGCGAGGGCGGCGGCACCGGTGGCCCAGTTCCCGTCGACGGCCAGCTTCACGCCGAGCGCCAGGCAGGCGGCACCCGCCCCCGCGAGCACCCACTGCATGCGGTTCGTCGCACGGCCGGTCCACACCTCGGGGACGGGCTGCATATGGTTGGGCCCCATGTGCCGGAAGTGGTGCCTCATGTTGTGGAGGGTACCCAGGAACGCCCGGCGGAGCACCGCCCGGCCATGACGGAGCGTAGTTTCCCGAGGGCGCGGCGATCCCGCGTCCCGGCATCGGAGCGACCCGCCGGCCGGCGGCGGGCCTGCGCCAACCGGACCGCCCCGGCGAGGTTCCTCAGCCCGCCGGGGCCGTCACCGCGCCGAGCCCGCGCCCTTCCGCGTAGCGGAGGGCGGCGGGGGGAAGCGTGCCCGGCCGGCCGCCCAGCAGGACGGTGAGGCGGCCCGTCGGTTCCGCGTCCGGCGCCGCGGCGATGCCGCCGCGACGCAGTGCCTGCGCGGCGACGGCCTCGGCGGAGCCGTGGAAGAGCGGTCCGGGCCCGGCGGGGCTGACGGCCGCGCGGATCCGCTCGGCGACGAGTTCGTAGTGGGTGCAGCCGAGGACGAGTGCGGTCACATCCGGCGGGGTGAGGGCGGCGGCCGCGGCCACGGCGCGGTCGACGGCCTGCTCGTCGGCCTGCTCGACGGCGTCGGCGAGTCCGGGGCAGGGCACCTCGGCGACCTCGACACCCTGGGCGAAGTCGGTGATCAGGCCGCGCTGGTAGGGGCTGCCGGTGGTCGCGGGCGTCGCCCAGATCGCGACGGGGCCGCCGCCCGCCGCGGCGGGCTTGATCGCGGGGACGGTGCCGACCACGGGGATCCCGGGCTCCAGCTCCGATCGCAGCGCGGGCAGGGCATGGACGCTGGCGGTGTTGCAGGCGACGATCAGGGCGTCCGGCCGGTGAGCCGCGGCGGCGCGCGCCACGGTGAGCGCCCGCTGGGTCAGGTCCTGCGGAGTGCGGGGGCCCCAGGGCATGCCCTCGGGGTCCGAGGAGAGCACGAGATCCGCGTCCGGCCGCAGCCGGCGTACCGCGGCGGCCGCCGCGAGCAGCCCGATTCCGGAGTCCATGAGCGCGATCTTCACCCGGTCACCATAGTCGACAGGCCGCTCCGGGCCGCCGCCGTGGGGCAGACTGCCGCGCATGAGCGCCCTCGCGTGGACCGCCGCCGGATCGCTGGCCGCCTGGTGCTGGCTGCTGCTGGGCCAGGGCTTGTTCTGGCGCACGGACCAGCGGCTGCCGCCCCGCGTGCGCGATCCGGAGCACTGGCCGGACGTCGTCGTGGTGGTGCCCGCGCGGGACGAGGCCGGGGTGTTGCCGCTGAGCCTGCCGTCGCTGCTGGGCCAGGAGTACCCGGGGCGGGCGGAGGTCGTCCTCGTCGACGACAACAGCGCGGACGGCACCGCCGCCGAGGCCCGTGCGATCGCCGCGCGGTGCGGCGGGCTGCCGCTGACGGTCACCACGCCGGGCGAACCGGAGCCCGGCTGGACGGGCAAGCTGTGGGCACTGCGGCACGGGATGGCCCTGGCGGAGGAGCGGGGTCCGGAGTTCGTGCTGCTGACGGACGCGGACATCGCCCACGACCCGGACAGCCTGCGCGAACTGGTGGCCTCCGCGGTGTGCGGGGCGCCGGTGGGCGCGGCGCATATGTGGCGTGCAGACATGTGGCCTGCGCACATGTGGCGTGCGCCTATGTCCGATGCGCACACGTCGCGCGCACCCCTGTCCGACGCGCCCGCCGACTCGTCCGGCCCCGGCGCCACTCCCGCCGCCGCCCCCGGATTCGACGCCGTGTCCCTGATGGCGCGCCTGCGTGTGGCCGGCGGCTGGGAGCGCCTGGTGATCCCGGCGTTCGTCTACTTCTTCGCCCAGCTCTACCCGTTCCGCCGGGTGAACAGCCCGGCCTCGCGCACCGCGGCGGCCGCGGGCGGCTGCGTCCTCCTGCGGACCGACGCGGCCCGCAGGGCCGGCGTCCCCGCGTCGATCCGGCAGGCGGTGATCGACGACGTGAGCCTGGCCCGGGCGGTGAGCGACACGGGCGGCAGGATCTGGCTCGGCCTCGCGGACCGGGTGCACAGTGTGCGTCCGTACCCCCGGCTGCGGGACCTGTGGCGGATGGTGTCGCGGAGCGCGTACACGCAGCTGCGCCACAGTCCGGCGCTGCTCGCCGGGACCGTGGCGGGGCTGCTGCTCGTCTATGGGGTGCCGCCCGTCGCGCTGGCCGCCGGGCTGGTGTCGGGTGACGCGGCGGCCGCCTGGGCGGGCGGGCTCGCCTGGGCGGTGATGGCCGGGACGTTTCTGCCCGTGCTGCGCTACTACGGGCTGTCCCCGCTCACCGCGCCCGCGCTTCCGTTCACGGCCATGCTCTATCTGCTGATGGCCGTCGACTCGGCGATCGGCCATCACCGGGGCCGGGGCGCGGCATGGAAGGGGCGGACGTACGCACGCCCCGAGGCGGCGCCCGGGCGCCGGTAGCGCACCCGCCCGGCACGGGGCGCCCGGGATCGCGCGGACCCCGGGTGCCCCGGTCGGGTCACTTCCGTCCGGGGGTCCAGTTCATGCCCCACCCGTAGGCGTGGTCGATGGTGCGCTGGGGGCTGACGCCGCGCTCGGGGACCAGGAACCGGGCCTCGCGCTGGACGACGAGGTCGGAGCCGGTGTTGGTGATGAGCGCGAGGGCGCAGACCGTGGACGGGACCGTGCACTCGCCGAGCGAGAAGTCGACCGGCGCGCCGTGCTGCGGCTGGAGCGTCACCGTCGCGTCGAGGTCGGCGAAGCTGCGCGCGCCCTCGTAGATGGTCACGAAGATCAGCACGCGGCGCAGGGCGGCGGTGTGGTCGAGGTTGACGGTGAGGTTCTCGCCGGAGGTGCCGCCGGTGCGGTCGTCGCCGTCGAGGTGGATGAACGGCGGCTGGTGCAGGGCGCCGAAGGCGTTGCCGAGCGCCTGGACGACGCCCTTGCGTCCGTCGGTCAGTTCGTACAGGGCGCACAGGTCGAGGTCCAGGTCGCCGTGGACGGCGATGGCCCGGCCGAGCTTGGCCCCCCAGCCCTTGAACTGCTTGCGCACCTGCCAGCTCAGGTTGACGCGCAACGCGCCCGAGGTGCCGCCCTGCTTCACCAGGGAGACGGACGGGGCCTCCTTCGTCAGGGTGACCTTGGAGAGCCGGACCGGCGCGGCGGGCGCGGGCGGGGCGGCCGGAGCCGGGGGCGGGGTGTACGCGACGGGGGCGGGCGGGGGCGGCGGCGCGACGGCCGGGGCGGGCGGGGCCGGGGCGGGCGGGGCGGCCTGCTGGGGCTCGTCGACGGTGATGCCGAAGTCGGTGGCGAGGCCCTCCAGTCCGGTGCCGTACCCCTGGCCGACCGCGCGGAACTTCCACGCGCCCTGCCGGCGGTAGAGCTCACCGAGGACGAACGCGGTCTCCACGCCGGCGTCCTGGCTGTCGTAGCGGGCGAGTTCCGCACCGGTGGTCGCGTCGAGCAGGCGCACATAGAGGCCGGGTACCTGGCCGAAGGTGCCGCCGTCGGCGGAGGCGGCGAGCACGATGCGTTCGATGGGGCCCTCCACCCGGTCGAGGTCCACGGCCACGGTGTCGGTGGCGGGCCCCTTGCCCTCGTGGCGCACGGCGCCGGAGGCGTGCGAGGGCTGGTTGTAGAAGACGAAGTCCGCGTCGGAGCGCACCTTGCCGTCGACCAGGAGGAGCGCCGAGGCGTCGATGTCCGGAACGCCCGGCCCCTGGGTCCATCCCGTCTCGACGCGGACCCGCTGGGTCCCCACCGGGATGTTGCCGCCCTTAGACATCTGCATGATCGCCCCCGTTCCGGCGCCGGGCGCCCGGAAGTTCGCGTGTTGTCAGCCTGTTTCGCATACGTCCCCCTCGGCGGGCCCGACCCATCGGTAACCCTCTCTCAGCTTGCCCTTTACACGATCACCGACCGCCGGGGCGGCCGTTTTCACCGGATTCGCTCGTATTGGGTATCCGTGGTTACTCAGCGCTGCCGAAACAACCCTCTTATCGGGCTCCCCAACCAGCACATCGTGGGCTTAACTTATGTGCCATGACCTCCCCCCGCGCCACCTATGGCGGCGGTTACTCCTCCGCGCCGTCGTTTCCCGACACCCCGATCTACGACTCCCTGGTCGCGGAGCGGGGCACGCCTCAGATCGCCCCGATCCGAGTGCCCGCCGCCTACGACACCGGCAACAGCTACCTGCCGGCGCTCCCCGCGGCCCTGCCCGCCCTCCCGGCGGCATCCTCCCCGTCCACCCCCTCCTACGGCTACGGCTATCCGCAGCAGATGCCGCAGCCCGTCCCGCTGCAGCAGGCGCCCGCGCCGTACATCCCGCAGCAGGCGAGCGCGCCCCGCGGCTACCAGAGCGCGCCCTACCAGAGCCCGCAGCCGCCCCGTCCGGCGCCCGCCGGTTACGAGGCCATGCGGCCGGCGGCCCGGCCCGCGCCGGCCCCGTACGAGGATCCGTACAACCGCCCCTACCAGGGCCGGGGGTACTGAGCCCACCGTGTCCGGCACACGGCGCCCGGCCGCGGCCGCGCGTACGCGCCGGGTGATTTAGGACAGGTGCTCCGGGTTCTGACCACCCGGAACACCACATGTGCCGAGAGCCCATGTGCCCAGAGCCCATGTGCCCAGAGCCCATGTGCCCAGAGCCCATGTGCCGAGGCCACACAGCGTCAGCACACAGGAACCAGGCACCACTCACGGGCCCGGCCCATGGCACCGGCGGATGCGCGCGCAGCGGCGCGGGGGAACGCATCGCCGGCACCGCGGGGCGGGCCGCGTGCCGTACCCGGGGAGGGAACCGGCGCGCACCGGGAACCAGGCGCCGGTGCCGGTGCGTTGACACAGGCGTCGACCACCGCGGCGGCGGGTACGACCACGGTGGTGACGGGCCCCGCGCCGAGCGGGCGGGCGCCCGGCCCGGGGGGCACGTCACAGCGAGGCGTCCGCTCCCCGTGTCCCTCCCCTGCCGGTCCGCCTGCGGCCGCGCCGGGGCCGTCGCGGACGCAGAAGGGGGGTGACCGCCGCCGTGCGTACCGTCGTTGGCGTCTGGCGCTGGCGCCGCAGCCCGCTGTGCCGTGCCACGGATCTCGGCGAGGCCTGGCTCGCGCTGGCCGCCGTGGTGCTCCTGCTCGTCGCCGTGCCCGTCGTGGGCTGGATCGGTGCCTCCTCCACGGACGAGGCCCTGCGCCGTGCGGTCCGCCTCCAGCACCAGCGTTCCCATCCGGCGACGGCGACGGTGCTCGGACCGCTGGACGCCGGCCTGCTGCCCGCCGCCCACCGGGACCACGACCCGGACACGGCCGCGGCCGAGGAGCGCCGCCGGCCGGTCGCCGCGTCCTGGACCGGTCCGGACGGACGCCTCCACTCCGGCACCCTGTTCGTCGCCGGGCGCACCCCGCGCGCGGGCGACACCTTCCCGGTGTGGACGGACCGGGAGGGGCGGATAGTGCCCCGCCCCATGGAGTTCACCAGCATCCGCGCCCACGCCGTGCTCGCGGGGATCGGCGCCGCCGTGGCCACCGCCCTCCTGGTGGAATGCGTCCGCCGGCTGGTGCTCCGGCACTTGGTACGGCGCCGGTTCGCGGACCTGGACCGGGCCTGGGCGGCTGTCGGGCCCGACTGGGGGCGCGCGGGCGCCGGGAGCTGACCTGCCACATCCCGTCAACTCCGGCCCGTCCCGCGCGCTACGGTGGTGCCACCAGCCGCCGGCGGACGCGCGGCCGGCGCGCTCGGCGTCCGGTGCCGTCCGGGCGGCGCGGCGCGGGCTGACGCACGGATCACGAGGTGGGGGCAGAGCAGCACGATGGCACAGGGCACGGTCCAGGTGACGCACACCGGCACGTCGAGGTGGCGCCGCCGCACGGGCGAGTACCCCTCCCTCGCCGCCGCCCTGGAGGCCGCCGGCGACGGCGACGTCCTCACCGTGGCGCCAGGCACCTACCGGGAGAACCTGGTGCTGCGGCGCGCGGTCACCCTGCGCGGGGCGGACGGCGCGGCCGGCTCGGTGCGCATCGCCCCGGCGGACGGGGTGCCGCTCACCGTCCGGGCGTCGGCGACCGTGCGGGACCTGCTCGTCGAGGGACAGGACGCGGCGGCCCCCGCCCTGCTGGTCGAGGACGGCACACCGGAGCTGGTCGACGTGCGGATCGTGACGCGTTCGGCCGCCGGTCTGGAGGTCCGCGGCGCCGCTCGCCCCACGGTGCGTCGCTGCACCGTCGACAACCCGGCGGGCGTCGGCATCGCCGTACTGGACGGCGCGGGCGGGGTATTCGAGGAATGCGAGGTGGTGTCGGCGGGCCAGTCCGGTGTGTCGGTGCGCGGGGGGGCGCACCCGCGGCTGGAGCGCTGCCGGGTGCACCACGCCTCCGGCGCGGGGCTGGCGGTGACCGGCGAAGGCAGCGGGCTGGAGGCCATCGGCTGCGAGGTGTACGAGATCAAGGGCGTCGGCGTCCAGGTCACCTCCCGTGCGGCCGCCCATGTGACGGACTCCCAGGTTCACCGCACCTCCTCCGACGGCGTCACCCTGGACACCGACGCCGTGCTCACCCTCTCCGACTGCGACATCCACGACATCCCGGAGAACGCGGTCGATCTGCGCTCCCGTTCCGTCCTGACGCTCACCCGGTCCACCGTGCGCCGCTTCGGCCGCAACGGCCTGTCCGTGTGGGACCCGGGCACCCGGGTGGACGCCAACCAGTGCGAGATCCACGACAGCACCGGCGACTACCCGGCTGTCTGGGTCAGCGACGGCGCCACCGCGGTGCTCGACTCCTGCCGCGTCCACGATGTGCCGGACGCCCTGTTCGTCCTGGACCGCGGCTCGCGGGCGGACGTCGTCGACAGCGACATCTCCCAGGTGCGCAACACGGCCGTGTCGGTGAGCGACGGCGCGACGGCTCAGCTCGACGACTGCCGGGTGCGTGAGGTGTCCACCGGCGCCTGGTTCCGCGACCACGGCAGCGGCGGCACCCTCAACGGCTGCACGATCGACGGCGCGCAGACCGGGGTGATCGTCACCAAGGGCGCCGATCCGCTGATCGAGCGCTGCACGGTCACCTCCCCCGCCGAGGCCGGGTTCTATGTCTCGGCCGGGGGCCGGGGCACCTTCCGCGGCTGCCGGGTGACGGGCAGCGGCGGCTACGGCTTCCATGTGATGGACGGCTGCCGCACCATGCTGAGCCGCTGCCGCACCGAGCGGTGCGCGCGCGGGGGCTACGAGTTCGGGGAGGACGACGGCCCGGTCGTCGAGGAGTGCACCAGCGACGAGAGCGGCACGGTGCGTTCCGGCGCCGAGCGGGCGGCGGCCGCGGCGCCCGGCGCCCCCGCGCCCGCGCCCGGCGCGACCACCGGACTGCTCTCGGCCGTCCCGGCACAGGTCCCGGCCCCCGCCCCGGCCGCACCCGCCGCACCCCCGGCGGCGCCGGTGCCCGTGCCGGGCGAGGCCCGCAGCTCGGACGACGTCCTCGGCGAACTCGACGCCCTGGTGGGCCTGGACAGCGTCAAACGCGAGGTGCGGACGCTGACGAACATGATCGAGGTGGGCCGGCGGCGGCAGGAGGCCGGGCTCAAGGCGGCCTCGGTCCGCCGCCATCTGGTCTTCACCGGCTCCCCCGGCACGGGCAAGACCACGGTCGCCCGCCTCTACGGCGAGATCCTGGCCTCCCTCGGCGTGCTGGAGCGCGGGCATCTGGTGGAGGTGTCCCGGGTGGACCTGGTCGGCGAGCACATCGGCTCGACCGCGATCCGCACCCAGGAGGCGTTCGAACGGGCCCGTGGCGGCGTCCTGTTCATCGACGAGGCGTACGCCCTCTCCCCGGAGGACTCCGGCCGGGACTTCGGCAAGGAGGCCATCGACACCCTGGTGAAGCTGATGGAGGACCACCGGGACGCGGTCGTCGTGATCGTCGCCGGGTACACGGCCGAGATGCGCCGCTTCCTGAACGTCAACCCCGGTGTGGCGTCCCGGTTCTCCCGCACCATCACCTTCCAGGACTACGAGCCCGAGGAGCTGCTCCGGATCGTGGTGCAGCAGGCGGAGGAGCACGAGTACCGGCTCGCGCCCGGCGCGGAGGAGGCGCTGCTGAAGTACTTCGGCGCACTGCCCAAGGGCCCCGCGTTCGGCAACGGCCGTACGGCGCGGGGGACTTTCGAGTCCATGGTGGAACGGCACGCGGTCCGGGTCGCCGGGCTGACCGACGCCAGCACCGACGATCTGACGCTGCTCTACACAGAGGATCTGCCCGAACTGCCCTGACCCCACGGGCCATCCGCCGCTCCCGGCGGCGGGCACGCCGGTGACGCATTCACCGGCGGTGCCTCGCCCGGCGCACCGGCCTGGCGGGGTACGGCGGGCGCGAGCCGGGCCAGCAGATGGGCGCGTTCCTCGGCGAAGGCCGGGTCCGCCTGGTAGTCGGAGTGCCCGAGGATCGGCTCGGGCAGCGGACGGCGGGCGTCGCGCCCGTGGGCGAGCGGGTCCCGCAGCGCCTCCCGGTCGACCTCGGGGCCGTCGTGTCGTGGGCCATCGTGTCCGGGACCGTCGTGTCCGGGACCGTCGTGTCCGGAGCCGTCGTGTCCGGAGCCGTCGTGTCCGGAGCCGTCGTGTCCGGAGCCGTCGTGGGGCGGTGCCGGCAGTACCGGTCCGCCGATCGGGTCGGTGGGCCGCCACAGGTTCCGCCAGCAGTCGATGTCGTCGCGCAGCCCGTGCAGCGCGGCCGGGCCGAAGTAGGCGGGGAACCAGCGCCCGTAGAGCCGTTCCAGGGGTGAGCCGTACGTGAGCAGGGCCACCCGGCGGCGGGTCGCGGCGGGCAGCTGCCAGACCGCGGCGGCCGCGAGGACGCTGCCCTGCGAGTGCCCGGAGATGACCAGCCGCCCGCCGGTGCGCGCCGTCCAGGTGCACATCCTCCAGGTCAGATCCGGTACGGCACGCTCCGCGTAGCAGGGCGGCGCGAACGGGTGGGCGGCGCGCGGCCAGAAGGTCCCCACGTCCCAGAGGATGCCGACGGTGCGGCGGGCGGAGGCGTCCCGGTAGGCGCGGCGGCCCAGTGCGACGAACAGTATGAAACCGAAGCCCACCATCCAGGAGCCGAGCGCCTGCGCGGTGTCCGCCGCCGACTCCGGCAGCGGCCCGGAACCCGCGAAGGCGCGCCCCGGCACCTCGCCGGTCAGCCAGGCGCCGGCAACCGCCCCGACGCCCAGCACGAGGGTCGCCGCCGAGACGACGCCGACGACGGGCGGGGCGAGTTCGGTGAGCCGGGCCCGGGCACGGGCGTGGGCGATACGGCGGGTGCGCGCCTCGTCGGGCCTGACGGGGCCGTACTCGCGCTCCACGACCGCTTCGAGCCGCCGTCCGGTGCGCCAGGTCCGCACGGCGAGGCAGAGCGCGGGCACCAGCAGGACCACGAGGAGTACGGGGATGACCGAGGCCTGCCAGCTCAGCAGGACGGGCGGGCCGGGAATCGTGCCGCCCTCGCCCATGCCGGGCGTGCCGGGGCCGTCGAGCCAGTCGGCGACGCGCTGGGCGACGCCGCCGGTCATCACGCCCCCGAGGGCGCAGGCCAGCATGGCGACGGCCGGGCCGCCGAGTCCGTTCAGGACCGCGCGCGGGTGCCGGGCCCGCCGGTTCAGACGCAGGGCCGCGGCGGCGAGAGCAACCACCAGCACGCCCTGGACCAGGACGATCACCCGGAAGACGGCGTCGCCCGGGAGGGTCCCCGCCGACTCCCAGCCGGGTCGCGACCAGGCGGCGTGGACGAGGGCCAGGGCGAGCAGGACGAGGGCGGCGCCGGGGAGGTGGCGGACGGCGGCGCGGTCGAGGCGGGCGTCGATACGCCGCTCGCTGCGCCCCCGCCGCAGGACCACCCGGAGCACGGCGCAGCCGGCGACCACGATCGCGACCCCGATCAGGGTGCCGAACACCACGAGCGCGGTGTCTTCGGCCGGGCGGTCGTCACGGGCGGCGGCGCCGGTGACGGCCGCGGCGACGGTCAGGAACCCGGCGGCGGTGTGCGCGGCGCGCAGCCGCGCGACATGGCGGCGGCCGTACCAGAAGCCGGGCCGCCCGAGGGCGTGCCGGCCGGCGGGGGGCCGGCCGGGCCCGTCGCCGTCCGCGTCCGGGGCCGGGACGGTGCCCGTCCGCCCGCACACGGGGCAGCGTGCCCCGCCACCGCCGGGCACGGCGACGGCCGCCGGCCCGGCGGGGGTCGCGAGGGGCCCGGGAGCACCCTCGGCACGCCCGGCGGTGTCCCCGACGGGGCCACCGGGAAGACCGGCGCGCGGGGCCCGGCCGGTCCCTGGCCCGGCGGGCTCCGCAACCGGCACGGCGTCCTCCGGGCGTCCCGCGGCGCCTGCTGTCCGTACGGCGGGGCCCTCCCGGTGCCCCACCCCGAACGCCCCCGGCCCGGCCAGGCCCCCGAGGGGCCCGGGAGCGCCCTCGGCACACCCGGCGGTGTCCCCGACGGGGCCGCCGGGAAGACCGGCGCGCGGGGCCCGGCCGGTCGCGGGCCCGGGCGGGCCGCCCGTGCACACCGGGCGGTCGGCCGCCGACCCGGCCGCATGTCCAGCGGGAAGGTCCCCCCGCCCGGCGGCCGCTTCCACACCTCCCGCGTCCTCCCGCGCACGCCCGGGGGCGTCCCCGGCAGGCCCGGCGGCGCCCTTCGCGCGCCCGGTCCGCGCGGGCGCGGGCCCGGCCTGCGCGTCCGTCCGGCCCGTATCGTCCCCCGCCCGCCCGGCGGGAAGGTCCGCGTGCCGCGTCCGGCCGTCCGGGCGGCTGCCCTCGCGCCCGGCGGGCGCATCCGCGCGGTCGGCCCGACCCGTGCCGTGCCCGGTCGGCGCGGGCGCCCGCGGGCCCGGTGGCGGCTCGCAGCACGGCGTCCCCGTGCCCGTGGACGGCGGGCGCTGGGACTCGTACGCGCTCCAGGTGCGGTGGGACAGGTACCACAGCAGCCCGACGAGGGCGGCCGGGACGAGTGCCGCGAGGGCGAGCCGGCGGCCGGGCTGGGACCACCAGCCGCCGCGCTCCGGTGAGACGAAGCCCAGCCAGGCCCGTTCCCCGGCGCACGCGGCGGACCCCGCGCACTGCCAGGCCAGCAGATCGAGGGCTACCTCGCAGGCCGCGGCCGTGAGCAGCACCGTGAGGCTGAGGGCGACCAGGCGCACCAGGGCGCCGTACAGCCGGGTGGTGCGCCTGCTGCCCCGCGCCCTCGGGCGCATCCAGTGCGCCAGGTTGGCGACCATGAACGGCAGCAGGAGCAGCCACACCGCACGGGCCCCGTTGCCCGAGGTGAGGTTGGACCAGCAGTACGCCTCCGGAATCGGGCGGTCCGCGTACCGCTCGGGGCTCTCCTCGGCGTCGGCGTCGTCGGTGCGGCGGAAGACGGCTGCCTTGCCGTCACCCGTGACGCGGACCGTGCGCGGGTCGCCGAGCATCTCCTGCGGGGTGGCGCCGCCGACACCGTGGACGAGCAGTTCCAGCGCGGGCCCCTGCCCGTGCCCCGCCGGGCGCGCGGCGCGGGCCGGCCCCGGAGCAGCCGGGTCCGGGGGTGCCGGATTCGCGGAGGACACGGGCGACTCGCTCTCTCTCGGACCGCGGGGCGGACACACGGCAACTCGCCCCGCCCCACGGAATCTCCCCCTCTGGGCCTCGCCCCGAACCCTCCGCGGGGGACGCGTGCGAGGATGAGACACCCTGTCAGGGGACGCGGTGCGGCACGGCACGGCGTGGACACGGAAAGGACCGGCCGGGCGGTGACCGACCAGCAGAACCTGCTCGCGGAACAGCGGCGCGCCCTCATCCTCGACGAGGTCCGCCGGCGCGGCGGGGTCCGAGTCAACGAACTCACCCGCAGGCTCAACGTCTCCGACATGACGGTCCGCCGCGATCTGGACGCCCTGGCGCGGGCCGGGCTGGTGGAGAAGGTGCACGGCGGCGCGGTGCCGGTCGTCGAGGCGAGCACGCACGAGCCCGGGTTCGAGGCCAAGTCGGCGCTGGAGCCCACCGCCAAGGAGGACATCGCGCGGGCCGCCGCCCGGTTCGCCGTTCCGGGCAGCGCGATCGCCCTGTCCGGCGGCACCACCACCTACGCCCTGGCGCACCAGTTGCTCGACGTCCCGGATCTGACCGTGGTGACCAACTCGGTCCGGGTGGCGGACGTGTTCCACACCGCGCAGCAGACAGGCGGCGCGGACGGGCGCCGGCCCGGCGCGGCGACGGTCGTGCTGACGGGCGGGATGCGCACCCCGTCGGACGCCCTGGTCGGCCCGGTCGCGGACCAGGCGATCCGCACGCTCCACTTCGACATGCTCTTCATCGGCGTGCACGGCATCTCGGAGGAGGCGGGGCTCTCCACACCGAACCTGGCCGAGGCGGAGACCAACCGGCGCTTCGTCGGGGCCGCGCGCCGGGTGGTCGTGGTGGCGGACCACACCAAGTGGGGCACGGTGGGCCTGAGTTCGTTCGCCCAGCTGGCGGACGTGGACGCGCTGGTCACGGATTCCGGTCTGTCGCCCGAGGCGCGTGCGGAGATCGGTGAGCATCTGCCGTCGCTGGTGGTCGCCGGGGAAGACGGCGCGGAAGTCCGGGAGTTGGGCAGTGACGGGCGCGGGAAGGAGTGAACGGTGGCGTTGTTCCGCATCGGCCGCAGGACGGGCCTGGAGCCCGGTGAGTGCTGGCGCCGGGTGACCGACTGGGAGGCGCACGCGGCCGGGGTGCCGTTCACCCGTGTGACGGTGGTGACGGAGGGGCCGTCGGACGTCGGCACGGTGTTCGTGGCGCGCAGCGGGCCGGAGGCGTTCGGGTTCGACGACCCGATGGAGGTCGTGCGCTGGGACCCGCCGGCTGGCGGCGGCCCGGGGGTGTGCCGGCTGGAGAAGCGGGGGCGTGCGGTCACGGGGTGGGCCGAGATCGAGGTGCGTCCGGTGCCGGGCGGCGGCTCGGTGGTTTTGTGGGTGGAGGAGCTGGGCGTCCGGGGTGTGCCCGCGCTGCTCGATCCGCTGGTCACGCGGGTGGGCAGGGTGGTGTTCGGCCGCGCTCTGGACGGTCTGCTGTCCGGGCGCCCCTGAGCCCCGGTGGGCGTCGGGGCCGGCGGTCCGGTGTGACCGTGCGACGAATCGCTCGTTTGACGTAGGGATCAGCGCGCGTGTGCCCGCGTGCGATGTCCGACCGTCCGGAGGGCCCTCCCGATGCCGAGCCAGCACGTCCCGTCCCGCACAGCCGAGGGCGGCACCACCCGGATCGGCGCGGCGGATGCCGAAGCCGTCGTCGTCGAGCACTACGTCCGGCTCGTCCGGCTCGCCTATCTCACTCTCCCTCCGACGCTCGGGCGGCACCGACGGGTCCTGGCGGCCCACTCCCTCGTGCAGCGGGCCCTGCCCGCCCGCAGGACCGCGACCGGTACCGAGCCTGAATCCGGGACCTCCCCCGCATCCGGGACCACGCCCGAATCCGGCACCGCGCCCCAATCCGGCACCGCGTCCGCCCGGCGCGTCACGGACGGGCCCGCGTACCGGTGGGTGCGGGAGCGGGTGCTGCGGGCCGCGCTCCGCCGTGAGCGGCGGCCCGGCCGGTGGCCCGCGCGTGTCCCCTCCCCCGCGGCTCTGCGGCCGTCGCTGCCCGTGGTACTGGGGCTGCGGCTCTTCCCCAGCGCCGGGGGCGCCGATGAACTCGCCCTGGACCAGGCCCTGTCCGCGCTGACGGGCCCGGCCCGGGCAGCGGTCGCCCTGCGGGTGCTCGAAGGGCTGGAGCCGGCCGAGGTGCTGGCGGTGCTGTCGGCCGCCCGGGTCGCGGACCCGCAGGACGCCGTACGAACGGCCGGGCGGCTGCGGACCGTCGGCGCGGCGAGCGTCGAATCCCTGCTGACCTCGGCCGAGTTCGACCCCAGCCGGGTGCAGACGCGGCCGACCGATCTGCTGCGGCGGCGGCACGCGGGGCGGCTCGCCGCCGCGGTCACGGCGACGGCCGCCGTGACGGCGGTCCTGTTCACCCTCGCCTCCGGGACCGGTGGCACCGGGTCCGCCCCGGCCTCGGGTCCCCCGGGCTCGGGGCTCGCGGCGCGGGCGACGGAGCCGGCGGCCCTGCGCGTCGCGGAGTCCGAGCGGTGGGCCGACTCCTCGCGCGTCGACTTCTCGGTCTGGCCGGCCCGTGGCGACCGCGCCGAGGACTCCGCGCTGCTGGGCCGGGCGCTGATCGCGCTCGCGGGAGGGACCGACGCCAAGGTGTCCGCCACCCCGGGCACCTCCACGGCGCCCGCCGCCGAACCTCCCCAACTCCTGTACGCGGGCGAGGTGGACGCTGCCGCCGTAGTGCTGCTGCACGACGGGCGGCGCCTGGTGCGCTACGCCGAACCGGCCGCGCAGGGCGGCCGCCCGGTGCTCGATCTGGCGCGCACCGACGACGCGGACGTGACGACGTCCGCGGCCGTGGTCGTCAGCCGTTCGAAGACGGGCGCCCGGTATCTGCTCGCGCCGTGGGTCGCCCGGTCCGCCGCCCGGGACCTGCTGCGTCCGGACACCCCCGCCCGGGCCGTGGCGGTCCGCGACGGGATCACCGCCGAGGTGCCCCGGCCGCGCGGTGAGCAGGGCTGTACGAGCTGGCCGGCGCTCCAACTGCGTTCCTCCGAACGGATCGTGGAGAAGCACGCCCTCCTGGTCACCGACCTGGGGGACCCGGCGCCGGTGCATCTGACGTGGACTCCGCCACCGAGCGCCGGGCACCCGCCGAGGCAGCCGCGCGAGGCGACGGGAGCGCCGGGGCTGGCGAGCTGGGCGCGCAGCGCCTGTCTGCTGCCGTCGCTGCGGGGCACGGGAGTGCGGTCGGTGAACAACTGGGTGTTCGCGGAGCAGTCACTGCCGGACGGCGGCGGCCGGGCCGCCTGGGTGTGCACCCGGGCCGAGACCTGGCGGGGGCCGGGCCGGGTGCTGGTGCAGCTCCAGGAGCCGGGCGGGCGGCGGCCGGGCACGGACCCGGTGGTGGCCGAGGCCGGGGACACGGCAGCGTGCAGCCGCTTCGGCCAGCACGTCCTGGCAGGCGCCACCTGGCGCTCCCCGCGCGGCAACTGGTTCGTGCTGGCCGCCGGGAGCCGTGCGGTGACGGGCATCCGCAGCACGGGCGACGTCACGGCGGACGCCGACGGCCGCACCCTCGCGGCCCGGGCCGAAGCCGGCGACCGGCCGCGTCTGGTGGGGCGCCTCCGGGACGGCGGCGAACTCGCGCCGCTGGGCTGACGGGGACGGGGACGGGGACGGGGCTCGGCGTCCCCGGTCCGAGGCCGGGTCCGGGGCGGAGCGGCCCGGTCCGGTCCGGGGCCGGGGCGGGCCTGGCCAGGGGGCGGCGCGGGCCCGGTCCGGGCACGGGAGCGGGCCTGGCCCTGGGCCGGAGCGGCCCGGTCCGGGCACGGGAGCGGGCCGCAGGTCGCGTGCGGCCTCCGGCCCCGCTCCCCCGGCCGGGACAGGCCGGGCCCGCGCCGCTAGGGTGTCGGTCCGCCGCCCTTCGCCGCCCCCTGGAGGTACGGACCATGGCCCGTCAACTGCGCCCGGTCGAGCTGGAATTCGTGGACGAGGCACCGATCCGGCTGGTGTTCGCCGCGACGCTGTCGGCCCGGCCGAGTGCCGTGTACACCGCACTCGCCGAGGACACCGCGGACTGGCCGCAGTGGTTCACGGCCGTGACCGCCGCACGGTCCACGGACGGGGGCGCGGGCCGCGAGGTCCGGCTCAAGGGCGGGACCGTCTTCACCGAGAGCGTCCTCGTCCGCGAGCCCGACCGGCGCTACACGTACCGCGTGGAGCAGACCAACGCCCCCGGTCTGCGTGCCCTGGTGGAGGAGTGGACCATCACGGCCACACCGGCCGGGTCGCGGGTGCGGTGGACCTTCGCCGCGGACGGGCCCGCTCCGCTGCGCGCCGCCCTGCGCCTCGGCCGCGTCGGCCTGGGGCGGGCGTTCCGGGACGCGATGCGCAACCTCGACCGGCGGCTGGCCTCCCCGGGCACGTGAGCCCGCGCGACGGTGGACTCCGGCGGGGCGTCAGCAGCCCGGTGAGGCGTCAGCAGGGCCAGCGGGCCGTGCTGAGGAAGGTGTCGATCGCCTCGGCGTAGGGGCGGATGTCCAGGCCCTGGCCGGCGAGCCACTCGTCGGAGTAGTACTTGTCGAGGTAGCGGTCACCGGGGTCGCAGATGAGCGTGACCACACTGCCCCGCTCTCCGCGCTCCACCATCTCCGCGACGATCTTCAGCGCGCTCCACAGGCCGGTGCCGGTGGAACCGCCGGCCTTGCGCCCGATGGCCTGTTCCAGGGCGCGCACGGCGGCGACGCTCGCCGCGTCGGGGACCTTCATCATCCGGTCGATGGCGCCGGGCACGAAGCTCGGCTCCATCCGGGGTCGGCCGATGCCCTCGATACGGGAGCCGCAGTCGCTGCTCGCGTACGGGTCGTGGTGCGTCCAGCCGTCGAAGAAGCAGGAGTTCTCCGGGTCGGGGACGCAGACGCGGGTGTCGTGCTGCATGTAGTGCACGTAGCGGGCGATGGTGGCCGAGGTGCCGCCGGTGCCCGCCGTGGCGACGATCCACGCGGGCTCGGGGTACCGCTCCAGACGGAGCTGCTGGTAGATCGACTCCGCGATGTTGTTGTTGCCGCGCCAGTCGGTGGCCCGCTCCGCGTAGGTGAACTGGTCCATGTAGTGGCCGCCGGTGCGTACGGCCAGCGTCGCGGACTCCTCGTACATCTTGCGCGAGTCGTCGACGAAGTGGCAGCGCCCGCCGTGGAACTCGATCAGCCGGATCTTCTCCGGGCTCGTGGTGCGCGGCATCACGGCGACGAAGGGGACGCCGATGAGCTTGGCGAAGTACGCCTCCGACACCGCTGTGGAGCCGCTGGACGCCTCGATGACCGGCTTTCCGGGCCGGATCCAGCCGTTGCAGAGGCCGTAGAGGAAGAGGGAGCGGGCGAGCCGGTGCTTGAGGCTGCCGGTGGGGTGGGTCGACTCGTCCTTGAGGTAGAGGTCGATGCCCCAGGCGTCGGGGAGGGGGAAGCGGAGGAGATGGGTGTCGGCGGACCGGTTGGCGTCCGCCTGGACCTTGCGAACGGCTTCTTTCAGCCACGCTCGGTAGGCGTCGTCGCTCCGGTCGACGTCGACGGTCGCCGCCGGGGCGGGGGCATCGGGGGCGGGGCCGTCCGCCACCCGCCCGGCGGCTGTCTCCGCCGTCCCGGACGGCACGGGCGTCCCGGTCGCCGGCTCGTGCTGCGTCCCGGCGTCCACGGGCTTCCCACTCGTGTTCATCTGTGCCGTTCCCCGTCCTGTCCACCACTGGCCCCAGTGCGGGCACCTGTGTCCACAGTAAGTCCCTCACCTGGGCAAATGTTCACTTTGGGGTTCCATAGGGAAGACTTGTGGCCGACCGCCGCCCCGCGTACTGGTGCGCGGGGCGGCACATGTGCAGACTTGCCGGAGACATCGCGCGAAGGGGGCGGGACATGGCGACCGCGGAGCCGGACTTCAGTGCCACGGGTGTGCGCATCGAGCGCTGGCCGAGGTCCCTGACCAGGGCCGGACAGGTGCTCATCAAGGACGGCCGGCTGAAGCTCATGACCAGTTACGGGCGGGTCATCGACAGCGCGCCGGTGCGCGGGGTGTCGGCGGGCCGGCCCTGGTTCGCCGGTGAGGACAGCACGGTGGCGACGGTGAACGGCAAGCGGTACCGGCTCACCATGGGGCAGCGCGGGCGGCGCCCGGACGCCAAGGTGCTGGCGGGCCGGTTCCTCGACGCCGTGCGCGGTGCGGGCGGCAAGGACGGCGCCGAGCGGAAGTGAGAACGGGCTCGGTCCGGCCGCGAGTTGCGGCCCCCCGGGCGAGGGTCCACGCTGGTTCCACATCACCCAGGGTTCACCGGCGGTCACGCTGAGATCCAGCCCCGCCGGTTCGTTCAGCAGGCGGCCGACTGCTGGATCTTGTGTCTCGTCTTCTTCCGGACTATTTCGGGGAGTCGCAGCCGTGATCAGCCAGCCCAGCAGGCACTGCACGGTGGAGCTCCAGGCCCTGCCGTCGCGGATCGGTCAGGTCCGCAGAATCATTTCGGCGCAACTGCGCTACTGGCATCTCGATCCTCTGATCGATCCGGCAGCGCTCGGCGTCACCGAGTTGCTGACCAATGTGCACCGGCACGCTCAGCCGGACAAACGGTGCACCGTGGACGTCGAGTTGCTGCTCGACCGTCTCACGGTCTCCGTCCACGACCACGATCCGCGTCTGCCGACCGTGTACGACGCGGACTCCACCTCGACCCATGGACGCGGTCTCGCGCTGATCGCCGCCTTCAGCGAGAGCTGGGGGGTTCGGCCGCGCGGGGACGCCGGGAAGGTCGTCTGGTTCACGCTGCCCGCGTCGACCACGGCGTCCGCGCTGCCGGAGTATCCGGCCGTCTACGGTGCGACGACGACGGGCCCGTTCGCGGAGCTGCCGAAGGTCGTCATCGACAGCACGGCGGGAGCCCGGTCGCCCGTCGCGGGCTGAGGCCCGCCGCAGCCACCTTCAGTCAGCACATAAGGCCCGGGACCACACGGTCCCGGGCCTTATGTGCGGACCGGAGAGTGTCCCGGCGGGCGTCCCGCCACGCCACCCGGAAGCGGCCCCGCCTCGCCATGCAACGGTCCGGCGCCACACGCTGACACGCGGTCGTCGCACCGGTGGCGACAGCCCCCCTCCGGCCCGGTAGCACACACGACGGGAGGCCCGGGACCCCGGCCGCGCCCGGCCCGGTCGCGGTCCGGCCTGCCGTCAGAGCTCGTCCTGCGCCAGCTCGCGTTCCAGCCGCCGCCGGGTCCGCCCCTCGTGGTGGATCCGGCCGACGAGCGCGCCGCCGTAGACGACGAAACCGACCCCGACCAGCCAGGACTGGACGACGAGGACGGTTCCGAACGGCCCGTAGGTCACGGCGTTCGAGGCGATCAGCGGGGAGAACACCAGTTGGGAGAAGACGCGCAGGCCGAGCATGCCGATGCTGGTCACCACCGAGCCGGGCAGCAGGGCCCGCCAGCGGACCCGGCCGCCGAGCAGCAGGCGCTGGGACGCCCAGAAGAACAGGAAGGTGGCGATCAGATCCGCCAGCGCGCCCGCGGCGGCGACCAGGGGCGAGGGGTGCGGCACCGGACTGTTGGTGAACACCAGCAGAAAGAGGATGAGCATGGCGAGCCACACCACGTGGCGCCACATGGTGTGCCAGCGCGCTGTAGGCAGGTCCCACACCTTCTCGTAGCCCGTCTGCACCGCGGAGCCGAAGGTGAGGCCGAAGACGGCGAGGGCCGCGAGACCGAAGGCGGTGGTGCGCTGAAGGGCCTCGCCCGGCCTGCCGAAGAGTTCCTCCACCTCCTCCTGGGAGCCGGGGGAGACCCCGAGGGCCTGGCCGAGCCAGCGGGCGAAGCCCTCGGCGCTGACCGGGTCGGCGGCGGCGACCACGACGAGCAGCGGGACCAGGGTGAGGAAGCCGAGGGCCGCGAAGCCCATGGCGCGGTGCATCAGCTCCATCTCGCGCCCGCGGTTCCAGGCGAGCCCGGCCGCGGACTCGGCCACCCTCCGGTGCAGATCCTCGAACCGGTGCGCGCGGTGCGGGCCGGAGGGTGCGTCGCTCATACGGCGTGGCCTACCCGGTGACGGTCCACCGCCTGCCGCGGCTCCTCCGGACGGGTGGCGCCACCGCTCCGACGCCCGACCGCCGCGCCCACCCCACCCGGGCGCGCCCACCCCACCCGGGCGCGCCCACCCCACCGGGGCGCGGCCTCTTCGCGCCCGGTCCGTCAGGCGAGCGCCGCCAGCGGGTCGTCCAGCACCGGCTGCCAGGCCAGTTCCGCCGCACCGACCAGGCTGTTGTGGTCCAGGGTGCACGGCAGGATGGGCACCCCCCCGCTGCGCCCCCACAGGCTGCGGTCGGCGACCACCGCGCGCAGCCGCTCGGGGTCGGCCCGGAGCAGTTCGCGGTGGAGTCCGCCGAGGATGATCCGGTCCGGGTTGAGGATGTTCACCAGTCCGGCGAGGCCGAGGCCGAGCCGGTCGATGAGCTGTTCGGCGGCGGACCGGACCGCGGGGTCCGTGTAGTCGGTGGCGAGCATGTCGCGGGACTGCTGGAGCAGGGAGACCTCCGGACCGGGGTCGCGTCCGGCGGTGACGAGGAAGGCGAGGGGGTCGGCCTCGACGTCGAGGCAGCCGCGGCTGCCGCAGTGGCATGGCCGGCCCTCGGGGTTGACGGTCAGATGGCCGACCTCCAGCGCGAGTCCCGAACTGCCGCTGTGCAGGCGTCCGTCGAGTACCAGCGCGCCGCCGACGCCCCGGTGCCCGGTGGCGACGCAGAGCAGGTGCTGGGCACCCCGCCCGGCGCCGTGGCGGTGCTCGGCGAGGGCGGCGAGGTTGACGTCGTTGCCGGTGAACGCGGGGCCCTCGATGCCGGCGGCGGCGATCTGCTCGGCGAAGATCTCCCGGACCGGGGCACCGGCCGGCCAGGCGAGGTGCAGCGGGTTGAGGGCGGTGCCCTCGGGTTCGGCGACGGCGGACGGCACGGCCAGCCCCGCGCCCACACAGCGCCGGCCGCTGTCGCGCAGCAGCCCGGCACCCGCGGCGACGACCTCGCCGAGGACCTGGGCGGGGTCGGCCTGGACGGTGGTGCAGCCGGGGGCGGTGGCGACGGTGCGCCCGCCCAGTCCGACGAGGGAGGCGCGGAAGCCGTCGGCGTGGACCTGGGCGGCGAGGACCACGGGCCCCGTCTCGTCGACGGACAGACGGTGCGACGGGCGGCCCTGGGAACCGGCGGCGGCGCCGGGGCGGGAGTCGACGCGGATGAGACCGAGGGCCTCCAGTTCGGCTGCGACGGCGCCGGCGGTGGCGCGGGTGACGCCGAGTTCGGCCGTCAGGACGGCCCGGGTGGGGGCCCGCCCCGTGTGCACCAGTTCCAGGGCGGGGCCGAGGGCGCTGCGGCCTCTCTCCAGTCGTGTCCGGGTGGACGTCGCCTTGCCGTTCATGAGGGCGAGTCTCCCATGATCCGGGACACCGTCCGGCGCGGTGACGGAGGGGCCGTCCGCTTACGCGGCCGGGGGTGGGCGGCACACGTCGGACGAGGCGGGCGCCGGGTCACGGGAGCGGGGCGGGAACGCGCGCGGCGACGCCCGGGCGCTGTGCGGCCGTGTTGTACAGGAGGGCACCGGGCCCCTATCCTGACTTTGTGCCGCTTCTGAACAAACTCCGTCCGGCCGTTCCGGGAGGCCCCGGTGGAGACCCCGCCGCCGCCTCCCTGCCTCGTGTCCGCACCGCTCTCACCCTCTTCTTCGCCCTCGACGGCTTCCTGTTCGCCGGCTGGGTCGTACGCATCCCCGCGATCAAGCAGCAGACGGGGGCGTCCGCGAGCGATCTCGGCCTCGCGCTGCTCGGCGTCTCCGCCGGCGCGGTCGTCACCATGATGCTCACCGGCCGCCTGTGCCGCCGGTACGGCAGCCGCGCGGTCACCGTGGGGAGCGCGGTCCTGCTGTCGCTGAGCATGGCCCTGCCGCCGCTGACGGGCTCGGCCCTCGCCCTCGGCCTGGTGCTGCTGGCTTTCGGCGCCGCGTACGGCGGCATCAACGTCAGCATGAACAGCGTGGCGGTCGACCTGGTCGCGGCGATGCGACGGCCCGTCATGCCCGGCTTCCACGCGGCGTTCAGCCTGGGCGGGATGCTCGGCGCGGGCCTCGGCGGCCTGGTCGCGGCCGGCCTCTCCCCCACGGCGCACCTGGTGGGCCTGACCGTCGTCGGGCTGCTGGTCACCGCCGTCGCCGCGCCGGCACTGCTGTCCGGGCCCGCACCGGCCGCTGCGAGCGCCTCCGATTCCACGGGGACCGCCGCGCGGTCCGCCCCGGCGCGGCTCACCGGGCGGACGCGGCGACTGGTGGTCCTGTTCGGCCTGATCGCCCTGTGCACCGCCTACGGCGAGGGCGCGATGGCCGACTGGAGCGCCCTGCACCTGGAGCAGGACCTGCACGCGCACCCCGGCGTCGCCGCCGCGGGCTACTCGCTCTTCGCCCTGGCCATGACCGCCGGGCGGTTGAGCGGCACTCTGCTGCTGGAACGCCTCGGCCAGACCCGCACGCTGGTGGCGGGCGGGGCCACGGCCGCGGCCGGGATGCTGCTCGGCGCCCTCGCGCCCACGGTGGGGCTGGCGCTGACCGGCTTCGCGGTGGCCGGTCTCGGACTCGCCAACATCTTCCCGGTCGCGGTCGGGCGGGCCGGCGAACTGGCCGGCCCGA
The DNA here is from genome assembly GCF_000377145.1 of Streptomyces sp. CNT372. Lineage (NCBI taxonomy): Bacteria > Bacillati > Actinomycetota > Actinomycetes > Kitasatosporales > Streptomycetaceae > Streptomyces > Streptomyces sp. CNT372. Next base: position 121,684 of record NZ_KB897786.1, read on the forward strand.
GCGGGGTCGCCGCCGCGTCCACCCTCGGCTACGGCGGCATGCTCCTCGGTCCGCCCGCGATCGGCTTCCTGGCGGACTGGTTCTCCCTGCCGACCGCGCTGACCACGGTGGCAGTGCTCGCGGGAGCGGCGGCGGTGATCGCGTACGGGGCGCGCCACGCATCCGCCCCGGACCGCGCGGCGGACACGCCGGCCCCGGCCGCGGCCTCCTCGGGCGAGCGCACCCGCGCGACGACCGCTCCCTGACGAGAGCGAGGGGCGCGGCCGGGCCGCACGAACGGCCCTGACCGGCGCGGGCACCGGCCCGCGCCACTCCGATCGCCGGGCGCGGGGCGGGCGTGGGCGACCGGCCTGCCGCGTGCATCGCCGGGCAGCGCGGCCCCGGCCGGACGGACGGACGACGACAGGGCATCCCGGCCGACGCCCCGACCCCCGGGCGCACGGGCGGGTGGACGGGCGTGCCCCTCCTCCCTGCCGCCACGCCGGACGGAGCGGCGGACGGGGCGCGTCGGCCCGGCGTGGCGGTCGCGCCCGCTCCTCGCGGAGCAGGGCGGGGCGCAGTGGCACCCGGTCGGCGGCCGGGTCACGACCGGGCGGCGGGCTCCCCGCGCAGGCCGACCTCGGCGGCGATCCGGCGGGCGTTGTGCCGGAAGAAGACCTCGCCGTCCTCGACGAGCCGGTTGAACTGGCCGAAGACCTCGAAGGAGATGAGCCCGAAGAGCTGCGCCCAGGCCGCGACGAGCGCGGCCGCGACCGCAGGCGGCAGTTCCGGGGCGATGTCCTCGGCGATGCGGCGCGCCTCGCCCTGCAGGGGCTCGGGGAGCGGCGGGAGGGCGAGGCCCTCGGTCCGGTGGGCGTCCCGCGCGATGCCGATCAGCACCATGCCGACGCGGGCGGCCGGGCCGACGGTGTCCGTCGGCGCGGTGTAGCCGGGCACCGGGGAACCGTAGATGAGCGCGTACTCATGGGGGTGGGCCACGGCCCAGGCGCGGACGGCCGCGGCGACAGCGACCCAGCGGGCCACCTGACGGCCGTGCGGCGCGGTGGGTCCGGGGCGGCGGGGGCCGCCCTCGCGTCCGGGGCCGGCCGGGTACGCCTCGTCCGGCGCGGCCGCGGCCTCGGCCGCCGCTCCCACCGCGTCGAAGGCGTCGATGATCAGCGCGGTGAGCAGGTCGTCGCGGCTGGGGAAGTAGCGGTAGAGCGCGGAGGAGACCATGCCGAGTTCGCGGGCGACGGCACGGAGAGAGAGCTTGGCGGCTCCCTCGGCGGCGAGCTGCCGGCGCGCCTCGTCCTTGATGGCCGTGGTGATCTCGGTTCGGGCCCGCTGCCTGGCCCCGTGAGCGGTCGTCATGGCGAGACAGTCTGTCACGATTCGGAGCACCGATCCAAAACGAGAGCACTGCTCTTGCTTTGGTGCACCGCTCTCGTGCACACTGTTCTCAAGCGAGAGCAGTGCTCTCGGTTTTCTCCGCCAGCTCTTTCGCCCTCGGATCGGGGTCAGCTATGTCCACGCCACAGCCGCAGCCCACCCCTCAGCAGAAGCCGTACTACCTCAAAGGCAGCCCCCTCGACGTCCGGCTGAACAGACTCGTCGGGCGGCTCGCCCGCCACGGCATCAGCCTGATGGGCACGGCCGAGATGTCGGTGCGCGGCCGCAAGAGCGGCACCATGCAGCGCATCCCCGTGAACCAGCACAGCTATGAGGGCGTCCCCTACCTGGTCTCCGCCCGGGGCCACTCGCAGTGGGTCCGCAATATGCGCGTCGCGGGCGGCGGGGAGCTGCGGGTCGGCCGCAAGGCGCGCACCTTCACCGCGGTCGAGATCGGTGACGACGAGAAGGTCCCCGTGCTCCGCGCCTACCTGGAGAAGTGGGGCTGGGAGGTCAACCCGTACTTCAAGGGCGTGACGGCCGCCTCGACCGACGCCGAGTTGCGGGCCGCGGCCCCCGACCACCCGGTGTTCCGCATCACGGTCACCGGGTGACCCACCGACCCCGGGACCGGGCCCGGGTCCTGTCCCGGCAGCGGAGGCGGGCCCCGCGCCCGACCGACGCGGCCCTGTTCCGGCGGGCCCGGGCCCCGCACCCGGCGGAATCCCGGCCCGGCCGACCGACCCGGGCCCGTTCCGGCGGACCCCGACTACGCCCCGCACCCGCGCTGCTTCCCGGGCCCGGGCACCACGCGGGCCGGCCCCGGCCCGACCCGTCCCTGCGGGCCGGCCGCAGGGACGGGTCGGGCCCCGCTACTTCCGCCGCTCCAGGGCGTCCAGCGCCCGCCGCGCCAGCGGGTGGCTCCGGAAAAGACCGGCCAGCGTCGTCGTACCGCGCGTGATGTCGGTGAACGCGGTCCACGCGGGCCGGAATCCGGTGAGAACCGCGTGCAGCAGCCCCGGCCGGCGCTCGAAGACCGCGAGCATCCGCCGGCCGACCGCCATCTCGACGCCCAGGCCCGCCTTGATCGCGAAGGCGTAGTTGAGCGCCTGCCGGCGGGCGTCGACCGCGTCGTGCGACTCCGCGATACGGACCGCCCACTCCCCCGCCAGCCGCCCGGAACGCAGGGCGAAGGAGATGCCCTCCCGCGTCCACGGCTCCAGCAGCCCCGCCGCGTCGCCGCAGACCAGGACCCGGCCGCGGGAGAGCGGCGAGTCGTCGCTGCGGCACCGGGTGAGGTGGCCGGAGGAGATGTCCGGTTCGAACCCGGCGAGGCCGAGCCGCGCGATGAAGTCCTCCAGATACCGCTTGGTGGCCGCGCCCTCGCCGCGCGCCGAGATCACGCCCACCGTGAGGGTGCGCCCCTTGGGGAAGACCCAGCCGTAACTGCCCGGCATCGGGCCCCAGTCGATGAGCACCCGGCCCGCCCAGTCCTCGGCGACCGTCTCCGGGACCGGGATCTCCGCCTCCAGGCCCAGGTCGACCTGGTCCATCCGGACGCCGACGTGTGCGCCTATGCGGCCGGCACTGCCGTCCGCCCCCACGACGGCCCGCGCCAGGACCGTCTCCTCGGCGCGCTCGGCGGCCCCGGCCCCCGTCAGGGAGAGCACCACGGCGACCGTGCGGCGGTCCGGTACCGCGGGGCCGTGCTGCTCCACCCGGGAGACGGTGACCCCGGTGCGCACCACGGCGCCTGCCTTCTCCGCGTGCTCGACGAGCCGGGCGTCGAACTCGGGGCGGTTGATGAGCCCGAAGAGCATCCGGCGGGAACGCCGGGTGCGGGCGAGGCGGCCGCCCAGGGAGAAGGTGACAGCGTGGACCCGGTCCTGGAGCGGCAGTTCGAAGCCGGGCGGCAGGCTGTCCCGGGAGGGGCCGATGATGCCGCCGCCGCAGGTCTTGTAGCGGGGCAGTTCGGCCTTCTCCAGGAGGAGGACCCGGCGGCCGCTCACAGCCGCCGCGTACGCGGCGGAGGCGCCGGCCGGGCCCGCGCCGACCACGACGACGTCCCACACCGTGCTGTCGTCACGCTCGCCGCGCTCCTCGCGGCCGTCACGCTCGTCTGCCGCCGCCGCGTCGGCGGCGTCCTCTCCGGCCGTGTCCGCGCCCGTGGCCCCTGCGCCGGTTGCCTCCGCGCCGGTGGCCCCTGCGCCGGGGGCGCCCTCTTCCGTGGCGCCCTCTCCGGTTGCGTCCGCTCCGGTGGCGTCGTTCTCGCTGCTCACGATGTACTTCTGCTCCCGATCCGACCCATGGCCCATGCATCTCGTCCGCGTCTGGTCCGCATCCTACGGCGCGGGTTCCCGCTGACCGCTGTGGGAGGATCGACCACACGTTCACCCCCCGTACCCCGCACAACGTCGCACCCACAAGGAGCGTGCCCATGACCGCGAATCCGATCGCCGAGACCGTCGCCTCGCTGATGCCCCGCGCCCGCGCGGAGCTCGCCGAGCTGGTGGCCTTCGAGTCGGTGGCGGACGAGGCGGTGGCCCCCCGCAGCGAGTGCGAGGCGGCCGCGAACTGGGTGGCGGACGCCCTGCGCGCGGAGGGCTTCGAGGACGTGGCGCTGCTCGACACCCCGGACGGTTCGCAGTCGGTGTACGGCGTGCTGCCCGGCCCGGCGGGGGCGCCGGTGGTGCTGCTGTACGCGCACTACGACGTGCAGCCGAAGCTGGACGAGTCGGCCTGGCTGAGCCCGCCCTTCGAGCTGACCGAGCGGGACGGCCGCTGGTACGGGCGCGGCGCGGCCGACTGCAAGGGCGGCTTCGTCATGCATCTGCTGGCGCTGCGCGCGCTGAAGGCGAACGGCGGTGTCCCGGTCACGGTCAAGGTGATCGTGGAGGGTTCCGAGGAGCAGGGCACCGGCGGCCTGGAGCGGTACGCGCAGGCCCACCCGGAGCTGCTGGCCGCCGACGCGATCGTGATCGGCGACACCGGGAACTTCCGGGTCGGGCTGCCGACGGTGACGGCGACCCTGCGCGGGATGACGATGATCCGTGTGCGCATCGACACCCTGGAGGGCAACCTGCACTCCGGCCAGTTCGGCGGCGCGGCGCCCGACGCTCTGGCGGCCCTGATCCGGGTGCTGGACTCGCTGCGCGCCGAGGACGGCTCCACCGTGATCGACGGCCTCCCCGCGCAGGCCGAGTGGGACGGACTGCAGTACGACGAGGCCGAGTTCCGCGGGGACGCGCGGGTGCTGGACGGGGTCGGCCTGCCCGGGAACGGCACCGTCGCGGACCGGATCTGGGCGCGGCCGGCGGTGACCGTGGTCGGCATCGACTGCCACCCGGTGGCCGGCGCGACCCCGTCGATCCCGGCGAGCGCGCGGGCCCAGATCAGCCTGCGGGTGCCGCCGGGCCAGGACGCGGCCGAGGCCACCGGGCTGCTGTTCGCGCACATCGAGAAGCACACGCCGTGGAACGCGCGGGTGACGCTGGAACAGGTGGGCCAGGGCCAGCCGTTCCGGGCGGACGTGACGAGCCCGGCGTACACCTCGATGGCGGAGGCGATGCGGGTGGCGTACCCGGGCGAGGAGATGCAGACCTCCGGCATGGGCGGCTCGATCCCGCTGTGCAGCACCCTGGCCGCGCTGTACCCGGAGGCGGAGGTCCTGCTCATCGGCCTGAGCGAGCCGGAGGCGCAGATCCATGCGGTGAACGAGAGCGTGTCGCCCGAGGAGCTGGAGCGCATGTCGGTCGCCGAGGCGCTCTTCCTGGCCAACTACGCGCGCTCCAAGTCCGCCTGACCCCCCGTCGCGCCCGGAAGCAGAACAGGGCCGGGGAACGGGGCCGGGGCGCTTCCGCCTCCCGGGCCGCCGGACTGCTGTCCCCCGGCCCCGGGACCCGGCCCCGGGCCGCCGTCAGCCGCCGACCGGGACGCCCGCCTCCAGGTTGAGCACCGTGCCCCGTTCCCGTGCCCGCAGCGCCCACCGCAGGCGCGCGAAGCGGCCGGGGGACAGCAGTCCGGCGGCCTCCTCCTCGCCGACGAACCGCCAGGCGCGCAGCTCCTGCCCGGGCAGCCGGATCCGGTCCGCCTCGGCGGCCGGCAGGCGGCCCCCGTCGAAGATGAGGCGCAGCCCGCCGAAGCGGGGGGTGCGGGGCGGCTCCCAGTCGACGACGAGCAGCCGCGGTGCGGCCGGCAGCCGGAGGCCGAGTTCCTCGGCGACCTCGCGCGTCCCGGCGCGGGCCGGGGGCTCGCCCGGTTCCACGACACCGCCGGGGAACTCCCAGCCGGGCTTGTAGGTGGGGTCGACCAGAAGGACGCGGTCCCGCTCGTCGAAGAGGAGGACGCCCGCGGCGACGGTCTCGGCGGTGGGGGCGGGGGTCTGGACGATCTGGCAGGCGGCGGCGTCCCCGCTGCCGACGGCGTCCGCGACCCGGCGGGCGGCCTCCCGGGCGTCGACGCGGCCGTTGTCGACCACGTAGGCGTCGGCGGTGAGCCAGGGCAGGGCGGCACGGTACGGCTCGATGTGGTCGTACGACCACTGGCGCACGCGCTGTTCCCCGTCGGGGGTGCCGGGGACCTCCCGGGCGGCGATCCGTGCACGCAGGATCGTTTCATCAGGTGCCAGGAGCACATGCCGGACCGGTATGCGGCAGGCGGCGAGCCCGCCGAAGATCTCGTCGCGGTACTCCTGGCGCAGCAGGGTCATCGGGACGACGAGCACCCCGCCCACCTCGGCGAGCAGGGCGGTGGCGGTGCTCACGACCAGGCGCCGCCAGATCGGCAGGTCCTGGAAGTCGGAGACCTCGCCGAGGCTCTTCGCGGGCAGCAGGTGCCTCAGGCCCGCGCCGACGACCTCGGGGTCGAACAACGTGCTGTTCGGGATCAGATCGATCAGTTCGCGCGCGGTGCTGGTCTTGCCCGCTCCGAATGAACCATTGATCCAGACGATCACGGGTCCCCCTCTTCCGTAGCCCGTAGTGGATTGCCCGCAACACCCTGCCACGGAAACGTCCGCCCACAACCGGTTGGCCGGTCCGTCGCCGAACTGTGGCCGGGCGGGCGCCGGCCCGCCGGGACCCGGCCACGATCCACCGGACGGCGCGGGCCCGTGACACCTGGCCCGCGCCGTCGTTGGAGCGGAAGGAGACAAGGGGGTGCGCAATGCGCCGCACGGTGTTGGAGAAGTTCCCCGCAGGGGATCCGCGGGGCAGCTGGCATGCCGAGGAGTACGCCCGGCACCGCCGGGACGAGGGCCTGCCCGCGGAGGTGGTGATGGACCTGGAGTCCGACGCGTTCCTGGTGGTCGTCCCCCAGCAGCAGTCCCTGGACCGCCCCTGGTGACGGGCCGGGGCGGCCCGGGAAGGGCCGGGGAAGGCCGGAGCCGTCTCCCGTCCGGCTACGCCGTCGTCGGCTCCGGCCGGCGGCCCAGGAGCGCGGCCGCCGCCGCGCCCACCAGGCCCGCGTCGGTGCCCGTCCGGGCCGGGGCGACCCTGACGCGGCGGACGAAGGAGAGCGTGGCGTAGTCGCCGAGGGCGCGCCGCAGCGGGCCGAACAGCACCTCGCCCGCACCGGCGACACCTCCGCCGACCACCGCGATGTCGATCTCGACCAGTGTGGCCGTCGCCGCGATTCCCGCCGCGAGGGCCTGGGCGGCCCGTTCGAAGGAAGCGACGGCGACCGGGTCGCCCGCGCGGGCCGCGGCGGCCACCGCCGCGGCCGTGGTGTCGCCGTCCGGACCGGGCCGCCAGCCGCCCTCCAGCGCCCGGCGGGCGATGTTCGGGCCGCTGGCGATGCGCTCGACGCAGCCGCGCGACCCGCACGGGCACAGGTCGCCGTCCAGGTCGACGCTGATGTGGCCGATGTGGCCCGCGTTGCCCGTGGGTCCGGCGTGCAGCCGGCCGTCGAGCACCAGACCGCCGCCGACGCCCGTGGAGACCACCATGCACAGCGCGTTGTCGAAGCCGCGGGCGGCGCCGCGCCAGTGCTCGGCCGCCGTGATCGCCACGCCGTCCCCGACCAGTTCCACCGGCAGCCCGCCGGCGCTCTCCGCGACCCGGGCGACCAGCGGGAAGCCGCGCCAGCCGGGGACGTTGACCGGGCTGACCGTGCCCGCCGAGCGGTCCACCGGCCCGGCGCTGCCGATACCGACGGCCCGGACCCCGGGCCAGAGCGGGGAGGCGGCGAGCTCTCCGAGGACACCGTCGACGGCGGCCATCACGCGCTCGGCGCCCTCGGTCGCCGGGGTCGGCCGCTGGGCGCGGTGCAGCAGCGTCCCGTCACCGTCCACCAGCGCTCCGGCGATCTTGGTGCCGCCGATGTCGAGCGCGGCGACGAGGCTGGTGTGCATCGGTGTGCGATCCCCCGGGACGTGTGTCGGACCTGCGGCCGGATACCAGTCTTCCCTGCCTTGACAACGTTGTCCAGGCCCTATGCCCGACGCCACACCTTCCCATACGATCGGACGCGACCGCCCGTCCCCGGACAGAAGGCACAGCGTGGCCGACACGACCCGACCCCTGCCCGCCCCGGGGAGCCGCCGGGCCCCCGAACCGCGGTACGGCAACCGGCCGACGATGAAGGACGTGGCGGCACGCGCCGGGGTCGGCCTCAAGACCGTGTCCCGGGTGGTGAACGGGGAGCCGGGCGTCACTCCGGACACCGAGCGCCGGGTCCAGGAGGCGATCGAGTCCCTCGGGTTCCGCCGCAACGACAGCGCACGGGTGCTGCGGAAGGGGCGCACGGCCTCCATCGGCCTGGTCCTGGAGGATCTGGCCGACCCGTTCTACGGCCCGCTGAGCCGGGCCGTGGAGGAGGTGGCCCGGGCCCACGGGGCGCTCCTCATCAACGGGTCGAGCGCCGAGGACGCGGGCCGTGAGCAGGAGTTGGTCCTCGCACTGTGCGCGCGCCGGGTGGACGGTCTGATCGTCATTCCGGCCGGCCACGACCACCGCTATCTGGAGCCGGAGATCCGGGCGGGGGTGGCCACCGTGTTCGTGGACCGGCCCGCGGGGCGGATCGACGCGGACGCGGTGCTGTCGGACAGCTCGGGAGGCGCGCGGGCGGGCACGGCGCATCTGATCGCGCACGGGCACCGGCGCATCGCGTTCATCGGCGACCAGCCGCGGATCCACACGGCGGCGGAGCGGCTGAGCGGCTACCGCGCGGCGATGGCGGACGCGGGACTGCCCATCGACGACGCGTGGGTCTCGCTGGGCTCGACCGCGCCGGAGCGGGTGCGGGAGGCGCTGTCGGCGATGCTGTCCGCGCCGGAGCCGGTGACGGCGATCCTGGCGGGCAACAACCGGGTGACGGTCACGGTGGTGCGCCACCTGGCCGCACACCCGGAGCCGGTGGCGCTGGTCGGCTTCGACGACATCGAGCTGGCGGATCTGCTCGGCATCACGGTCATCGCCCAGGACGCGGCGGCCCTGGGCCGCACGGCGGCGGAACGCCTCTTCCGCCGCCTGGACGGGGCAGGCGGGGCGCCGGCCCGGGTGACGCTGGAGACGGTGCTGATCCCTCGCGGGTCGGGCGAGATACCCCCGCCGGCCTGACGCGGCCGCGCACGGGCGCGGCGGGGACGGGGCCCAGGGCGGGCCGCGCCGGCCTCGCCCGGGGTGTGGGCCCGGGCCCACGTCCCCCCGGAGCACCGGCCGGTGCGCGTCGGAGCCCGGTCACCGCGGACCGGGCCGGGCACTCACCCCGGGCGGCAGCCGAGCACTCGTGCCGGGGAGCGCGTGCGCTCTGCGGCCGCGCCCGGCGCTCACCCCGAGCCCAGGCGGCGGGCGCCCGAGCCTGCGAGCCTCTTCCGCCCGAACCGGGCCCGGCGCTCGCGCGGGGCCGCCCGAGGCCGGGCGGCCGGGCACGGGAGTCCGTGCAACCCGGCCAGGGCCCGGCGTTCGCCCCGTTCCGGGTCGGCGAGCGGGCCGAAGGGCGCGCGGGTGCCGAAAGGGAGGCCGCGCGCAGGCGCCGAGGGACGAGGTGCCGAGCACGGCCGGCCGCCGGCATCCGCTGAAAGCGCCCGGAGGCGAACCGAGCCCCTAGATACCAGCAGTCAGGTCGCCCCGGCGTGGTGCGGCGAACCCGTGGAGGTCGGCGCGGGTGAGGCCCGTGAGGCGGGCGACCTCGGCGGTGTCGAGGGCGCCGCAGTCGATGCCGCGCAGCAGGTAGGAGCTGAGGGCCTTGGCGGTGGCGGGCTCGTCCATCACGTCGCCGCCCGCGCGGTTGGCGTACGCGGCGAGGCGGGCGGCCGCCTGGGCGAAGCCCTCGCGGTAGAAGGCGAAGACGGCGGCGTACCGGGTGGGCAGGTGGCCGGGGTGCATGTCCCAGCCCTGGTAGTAGGCGCGGGCGAGGGCGCGGCGGGTGAGTCCGTAGTGGAGGCGCCAGGCGTCGTGGACCTGCTCGGTGGGGCCGACGGGCAGGACGTTGGTGGAGCCGTCGGAGACACGGACGCCGGTCCCGGCGGCGGCGACCTGCATGACCGCCTTGGCATGGTCGGCGGCGGGGTGGTCGCTTGCCTGGTGGGCGGCGCTGACGCCGAGGCAGGCGCTGTAGTCGAAGGTGCCGTAGTGGAGGCCGGTGGCCCGGCCCTCGGCGGCGTCGATCATGCGGGCGACGGTGGCGGTGCCGTCGGGTCCCAGGATGGACTGGCTGGTCTCGATCTGGATCTCGAAGCCGATCCGGCCGGCCGGGAGCCCCCGCGCCTTCTCGAACTCTTCGAGGAGGCGCACCATCGCGGTGACCTGTTCGGCGTAGGTGACCTTGGGGAGGGTGAGGACGAGGCCGTCCGGGAGGCCGCCGGCGTCCATCAGGCCGGTGAGGAAGACGTCGAGGGTGCGGATGCCGCGGTCGCGGACGGCGGCCTCCATGCACTTCATGCGGATGCCCATGTACGGGGCGGAGGTGCCCTGTTCGAAGGCCGCGGAGATCAGGCGGGCGGCGCGGGCGGCGTCGGTGTCCTCGTCGCGGCCGGTGTAGCCGTCCTCGAAGTCGACGCGGAGGTCCTCGACGGGTTCGCGTTCGAGTTTGGCGCGGACCCGGGTGTAGACCGGCTCGGCGAGCTCCTCGGAGAGGCCGAGGACCCGGGCGAGGGCGGCGGGGTCGGGGGCGTGCTCGTCGAGGGCGGCGAGAGCGGCGTCACCCCAGGCGCGGATCGTTTCGGCGGCGTAGGCGTCGCCGGGCACGTAGACGGTGTGGACGGGCTGGCGGGTGCCCGGGTCCCCCGGGTACCGGCGGGCGAGTTCGGCGTCCACCGTCGCGAGGGAGGCGCCGATTCCCTCGCCGACCGCGCCGGCCAGGCTCGTCGCCACCTTCTCCTGCTGCCCCATTCCCACACCTTCCGCTACCCGTCCGGTCCGTGCCGCGTGCGCGTGCTCGCGCCGCGCCTTTCCGCATCACGGATTCAACATTCTGTTGAACGAAAGTATTACGCGGCCGTGAGCTGCGTCAATGGTGCGCCGGACGCGGCAGGGGCCGCACGGTGGAAGCACCGTGCGGCCCCTGGGCGGGAGGTGGAGCGGTCAGCCCTTGCGGGACTTGACCTCCTCGGTGAGCTGCGGGACGACCTGGAAGAGGTCGCCGACCACGCCGTAGTCGACCAGATCGAAGATCGGGGCCTCGGCGTCCTTGTTGACGGCCACGATGGTCTTCGAGGTCTGCATACCGGCGCGGTGCTGGATCGCGCCGGAGATGCCGGAGGCGATGTACAGCTGCGGCGACACCGACTTGCCGGTCTGGCCGACCTGGTTGGTGTGCGGGTACCAGCCGGCGTCCACGGCGGCGCGGGAGGCGCCGACGGCCGCGCCGAGGGAGTCGGCGAGGGCCTCGATGATCGCGAAGTTCTCCGCGCCGTTGACACCGCGGCCACCGGAGACCACGATCGCGGCCTCGGTCAGCTCGGGGCGGCCGGTCGACTCGCGCGGGGTGCGGGAGACGACCCTGGTGCCGGTGGCCTGGTCGGAGAAGGACACGTTCAGGGCCTCGACGGCGCCGGCCGCCGGCGCGGCCTCCACGGCGGCCGAGTTCGGCTTGACCGTGATGACCGGGGTGCCCTTGGTGATGCGGGACTTGGTGGTGAAGGAGGCCGCGAACGCGGACTGGGTCGCGACCGGGCCCTCGTCGCCGGCCTCCAGGTCGACGGCGTCGGTGATGATGCCGGAGCCGATGCGGACCGCGAGGCGGGCGGCGATCTCCTTGCCCTCGGCGGAGGACGGCACCAGGACGGCGGCCGGGGACACGGCGTCGTAGGCGGCCTGGAGGGCGTCGACCTTCGGGACGACCAGGTAGTCGGCGAACTCCGGGGCGTCGGCGGTCAGGACCTTGACGGCGCCGTGCTCGGCGAGCGCGGCGGTGGTGTCGGCGGCACCCGCGCCGAGCGCGACGGCGACCGGCTCGCCGATGCGGCGGGCCAGGGTCAGCAGCTCCAGGGTGGGCTTGCGGACGGCACCGTCCACGTGGTCGACGTAGACGAGAACTTCAGCCATGGGACTTCTTCTCTCCTGCTTGCGAAGTGCGAAGGGGGCGTTGGGGGTGGCCGAAGCCTCAGATGAACTTCTGGCCCGCGAGGAACTCCGCGAGCTGCTTGCCGCCCTCGCCCTCGTCCTTGACGATCGTGCCGGCGGTGCGCGCCGGGCGCTCCGCGGCGGAGTCGACCTTGGTCCAGGCGCCCTCGAGGCCGACCTCGTCCGCCTCGATCTCCAGGTCCTCCAGGTCCAGGGACTCCACCGGCTTCTTCTTGGCGGCCATGATGCCCTTGAAGGACGGGTAGCGGGCCTCGCCCGACTGGTCCGTCACGGAGACGACGGCCGGGAGGGCGGCCTCGAGCTGCTCGCTGGCGGTGTCGCCGTCGCGGCGGCCCTTGACGGTGCCGTCCTCGACGGAGACCTCGGACAGCAGGGTGACCTGCGGGACGCCCAGGCGCTCGGCCAGGATCGCCGGAAGGACGCCCATGACGCCGTCGGTGGAGGCCATACCGGCGATGACCAGGTCGTAGCCGGTCTTCTCGATCGCCTTGGCCAGCACCAGCGAGGTGCCGATGACGTCGGTGCCGTGGAGGTCGTCGTCCTCGACGTGGACGGCCTTGTCGGCGCCCATGGAGAGCGCCTTGCGGAGCGCGTCCTTGGCGTCCTCGGGGCCGACGGTGAGCACGGTGACCTCGGCGTCGTCGGCCTCCTCCGCGATCTGGAGCGCCTGCTCGACCGCGTACTCGTCCAGCTCCGACAGCAGGCCGTCGACGTCGTCGCGGTCGACGGTCAGGTCATCGGCGAAGTGCCGGTCGCCGGTGGCGTCGGGCACGTACTTCACACAGACAACGATCCTCAGGCTCACGCCGGCTCTCCTACTGCATCGTCTCTATTGGAAATGCCTTGTGAACGCAGCATAGGCGTCCGAAGGGGCGGATCCCGGTCGGGGCGGGCCTGCGCTCCGACCAAAATATTACTCGCCAGTACACCCACAGCGTTCCCGCTAAGCAAGCGCTTTGCACTGTGACCTTGACAACGGTCGTCAGGACGGTTCACGCAGACCCGTGAAGCGCCCCTCGTGGTAGACGAGCGGACGCCCGCCGCCCCCGTGCTCCCCCGCCGTGACCTCGGCTATCAGCACCCGGTGGCCGCCCGCGGGCACCCGGGCGACCACGCGGCAGACCAGCCGGGCGAGCACCCCGTCGAGCAGCGGCACGCCCTCGGGGCCGGGGCCCCAGCAGGTCGGCGGGGCGAAGCGGTCGGCCCCGGAGCGGGCGAAGGTGGCCGCGAGGGCGGCCTGGTGCTCGGCGAGCAGATGCACGCCCACGTACTCGGCCTCCGCGAGGACGGGCCAGCTGGAGGAACCGGTGCCGGCACCGAAGGAGACCAGGGGCGGGTCGGCGGAGACGGAGGTGAGGGAGGTGGCGGTGAACCCGACCGGTTTCGCGCCCGGTCCGGCACCCCGGGCCGTGATCACCGCCACACCGGCCGCATGGCCGCGGAAGACCGAGCGCAGCAGGTCGGGGGTGCCGGGCAGCAGGGCGCCGGGCGCCACTCGCTGCGGGACGACGGCGGCGGGGGCGCCATCGGCGCCGGGGAGGCGGGGCGGGGACGCGGAGACGGCACGCGCGGGGGCGCCCAGGCCGGTCGGTGCGGTCATGGCGGAGTCCTTCTGCTTCGGTGCGGACGCTGCGGCCACTGCTAGTCGGCGTGTGCGACAGCGGGACAGAGGGCGCTCGCGACCCGGGCGAGGTCGACATGGGCCCGCCCGTGGAGAAGGATTTCCTGGTGCACGTGATCAGCCTGGCGATCGTTGCGGTGTGCGGTCAAGCGCGCACGGGGATGTGGGACCAACCTCACGGACCGGCGCCCCCTGCGGGCCCCGCCCGCCTCACGGGCCGTCACACCGCCCTGCCCAGCGCGGCGATGACGTCGGCGGTACGCGGCGCGCCGGCGGCCCGGGTCACGATGTGCCCGGCGGCGTCGAGGACCAGGACGGTGGGGGTGCGGTCGATGCCGAGCCGGCGGACCAGCGGGAGGCTCGCCTCGGCGTCGATCTCGACGTGGGCGACGCCGCCGACCATGCCGGCGACCGTGGCGAGGGTGCGGCGGGTGGCCCGGCAGGGCTGGCAGAAGGCGGTGGAGAACTGCACCAGGGTGGCCCGCTTCCCGAGTGCCGTCCCGAGATCGGCGGCTTCCAGGCGTGTCCCGCGCGATGTCCCGCCCGCCCCGCCCGCCGCACTGCCGTTCCGCACCTCTGCGCCCCTTTCGTCTCCCCCGGAACCGTGCCCGGCTTCCGCACGTTGGCAACACACGAGAGGCGGTGCGCGATTCCCGGGCCGGGTGTGACCCGGTGACGGCGGAACGTGACGAGAATCTCGCCCACCGGGGGCCCAGGGGCTGGTCACCCGGCCGCTCATGGGGCACGATCGGCCCGATGCCGAAAACCTACGGCTGCGTAACTTACACCGGGAGACCCCTCCCCGGGCACGACGAAAGGGTCCTCCCCCCATGGCAGAGCTCGTCTATCGACCGGTCGTCGGCGCCGCCCTCGGTATGTTCAAGGCGCTGGACCTGAAGATCGACACTCAGGGGTCCGAGCACATCCCCAGGACCGGGGGCGCCGTCCTGGTGAGCAATCACATCGGCTATCTGGACTTCATCTTCACGGGTCTCGCGGCGCTGCCGCAGAAGCGGCTGGTCCGCTTCATGGCGAAGGAGTCGGTGTTCCGGCACAAGGTATCCGGGCCGCTGATGCGCGGGATGAAGCACATCCCCGTGGACCGCAAGCAGGGCGAGGCCGCCTACCGGCACGCGCTGGACGCGCTGCGCTCGGGCGAGATCGTCGGCGTCTTCCCGGAGGCGACGATCTCCCAGTCGTTCACCCTGAAGTCCTTCAAGTCGGGGGCCGCGCGGCTCGCCCAGGAGGCGGGCGTACCGCTGATCCCGATGGCGCTGTGGGGCACCCAGCGGCTGTGGACCAAGGGCCGCCCCCGCAACTTCAAGCGCTCCCACATCCCGGTGACGATCCGGGTGGGCGAGCCCGTCGAGGCCCCCTCGGACCAGTACGCGGGGGCGATCACCCGGCGGCTGCGCGAGCGGGTGCAGGAGCTGCTGGAGGCCGCGCAGCGGGCGTACCCCGTGCGGCCGAAGGACGCCGCCGACACCTGGTGGGTTCCGGCGCACCTCGGGGGCACGGCGCCGACGCCGGCCGAGGTCCGCGAGACCCACTGAACCGGGGCCACGGGGGCCGGGCACGACACGACGAGCCCGGCGACGCGCCCGCGAGGGCCTGGCACGACGCGAACAGGTCCGGCGACGGGCCCGCGCGGACCGGGCACGATGCGACGGGCCCGCGCGGCCTTGGGGCAGCCCCCCGCGGCCGTCTCAGGACTCCGGCGCGTGCAGGACGATCCGCACCCCGGGGCTCAGCTTCTCCAGGTGTCCGGCCAGCTCCTCGGCCGCGGTGACCAGTGCGCCGGGCCCGGTCGCCGGCGCCATGCCCTCCAGCAGGAAGAGCGCATTCACCGACTCCTCGGTGAGGCGGGTGCGGACGCCCTGGCGCCAGTTCCAGCGGCGGCAGGTCACACCCTCCCCGTCGCACCAGACGACCTCGCCCGGCTCCGGGTGCTCCACCGTCTCCTGACCGCCGGCGACGGTGACGAACGGTTCGTCCCCGGTGGCGCGCGCCAGGCGCATACCGCCCGTGATGCGGTCGGCGTCCTCGCCGCCGACCGGGATCAGATGGGCGACGCTGACCGCGTTGTAGGCGTCGACCAGCGTGTTGACGCGGGGCAGTCCGCCGTCCGCCAAAGCCCGGCGGGCCAGCGCCTCCGCGGAGTTGCGGGTGCGCGAGGGCTTGGCGCCGAAGGCGGTGTACGCCTCGCGCCAGGCGGCCATGTGCGGGTCCTCGTGCGGGGCGCGCCCGGCGAGGCGTGCGGCGAGCCGGCGGGCCGCGTCGTCCAGGAGGGCCGAGCTGTCGGCGTTGCTCGGCCCGGCGGCGAGGCCGTGGGCCTCGACGGCGACGTGGACGAATCCGGGCGCGAGGGCTCGCACCTCGTCGGAGACGGTCAGGGTGAGGGACATCGGGTGGGGTCCGCCGTTCGGATCTCGGAGGGCGCGGTGACACCGCGAAACGCGGTGTCCTGAACGGTACCGGACAGTGCACTCCATTGCACTCCCCCGGGTGCCCCCACAACGCGAACGCGCCCGCCCGGAGGGGCGGGCGCGTCGCACCGGAGCCGGCTCCGCTCAGCGGGCCGTCTCCTCCTTGAGGGCCTGAACGAAGGCGTCCACGTCGTCCTCGCGGGTGTCGAAGGAGCACATCCACCGGACGTCGCCGGCCGCCTCGTCCCAGAAGTAGAAGCGGAAGCGCTGCTGGAGCCGGCGGCTCACCTCCTGCGGGAGGCGGGCGAAGACGGCGTTGGCCTGGACGGGGTGGAGGATCTCCACGCCGTCCACGTCGCGGACCCCCGCCTCCAGCCGGCGGGCCATCTCGTTGGCGTGGCGGGCGTTGCGCAGCCAGAGGTCCTTGGCGAGCAGCGCCTCGAACTGCACGGAGACGAAGCGCATCTTGGAGGCGAGCTGCATCGACAGCTTCCGCAGGTGCTTCATATGGCTGACGGCGTCCGGGTTGAGGACGACGACGGCCTCGCCGAAGAGCATGCCGTTCTTGGTGCCGCCGAAGCTGAGGACGTCGACGCCGGCCGCGTTGGTGAAGGCCCGCATGGGGACGTCGAGGGAGGCGGCGGCGTTGGCTATCCGGGCGCCGTCGAGGTGCACCTTCATCCCGAGGGAGTGGGCGTGCTCGGTGATCGCGCGGATCTCGTCCACCGTGTAGACGGTGCCCAGCTCGGTGTTCTGGGTGATGGAGACGACCTGGGGCATGGCCCGGTGCTCGTCGTCCCAGCCCCACGCCTGCCGGTCGATCAGCTCGGGGGTGAGCTTGCCGTCCGGGGTGGGCACCGTGAGCAGCTTGAGGCCGCCCATCCGCTCCGGCGCACCGCCCTCGTCCACGTTGATGTGCGCGGACTCGGCGCAGACCACGGCTCCCCAGCGGTCGGTCATGGCCTGGAGGGCGGTCACGTTCGCGCCGGTGCCGTTGAAGACCGGGAACGCCTCGGCGGTGGGGCCGAAGTGGCTGTGCATGATCCGCTGGAGGTGGCCGGTGTACTCGTCCTCGCCGTAGGAGACCTGGTCGCCGCCGTTGGCGAGGGCGAGGGCGGCGAGGATCTCCGGGTGGGCGCCGGCGTAGTTGTCGCTGGCGAAGCCGCGCACCTCGGGGTCGTGGTGGCGTCGGGCGTCGGTCTTCACGGGGCGGGCGTCAGCCACAGGCGCTGTCCATTCAGTTCCTCGGCGGGCCGGTCCCACACTCCGGCGATGGCGTCGGCCAGTTCCGTCACGTCGGTGAAGCCCGCGAACTTCGCGTTCGGTCGCTCGGCGCGCATGGCGTCGTGCACCAGCGCCTTGACGACCAGGATGGCAGCCGCCGCGCCGGGGCCGTCCTCGCCCCCCGCCTTGCGGAAGGAGTCGGCGACGGCCAGGGTCCACGCCTCGGCGGCCGCCTTGGCCGCCGCGTAGGCCGCGTTGCCCGCGGTGGGCTTGCCGGCGCCGGCCGCGCTGATGAGCACCAGCCGGCCGCGGTCGCTGCGCAGCAGGCTGTCGTGGAAGGCGAGGCTGGTGTTCTGCAGGGTGCGGATCAGCAGCTTCTCCAGCAGCGCCCAGTCGGACGGGGCGGTCTCGGTGAAGCGGGAGCTGCCGCGCCAGCCGCCGACCAGGTGGACCAGGCCGTCGATCCGCCCGAACTCCTTCTCGGTTCGGTCGGCCCAGTCGCGTGTGGCGGCGAGGTCGAGCAGGTCGACGGTGTCGCCGGTGACGGTCGCACCGCCGTGCGCGTACCGGGCCGCGTCCACGGCCTCGGCGAGGCGCTGCGCGTCCGCGTCGGCCGCCACCACGGTCGCGCCGGCCTCGGCGAGCCGCAGCAGGGCGGCGCGCCCGGCGGGCCCGCCCGCTCCGGCCACCGCGACCACCGCGCCGTCGAGCGCCCCGCCAGCGTTCCTGTCCATGGTCGTCGCCTCCTGGGTCGTCGAGGTCACGCGGCAGCTCCGGAAGACTGCCCTGCGGAAGCCGCGGTGATGCCCCGGGTCGAGGCGATCACGTTCTTCAGCTTCTTGGACAGCGCCTCATAGAACATGCTCAGCGGAAACTCGTCCGGAAGCACGTCGTCCACGAGCTTGCGCGGCGGCTGGGAGAGGTCCAGGGCGTCCGGGCCCTTGGCCCAGCGGCTGCCGGGGTGGGGAGCGAGGTAGGTGGAGACCAGGTCGTAGGCGGCGAACCAGTGGACCAGCTTGGGGCGGTCGATCCCGTCGCGGTAGAGGGTCTCGATCTCGGCGCAGAGCTGGTTGGTGACCTGCGGCGCCCGCTCCCAGTCGATCTTCAGGGTGTTGTCGGTCCAGCGGACCACGTCGTGCTTGTGCAGGTAGGCGAAGAGGAGCTGGCCGCCGAGGCCGTCGTAGTTGCGCACGCGGTCACCGGAGACCGGGAAGCGGAACATCCGGTCGAAGAGCACGGCGTACTGGACGTCGCGGCCGTGCGCGTTGCCCTCGGCCTCCAGCTTCACGGCCTCCTTGAAGGCGGTGAGGTCGCAGCGCAGCTCCTCCAGGCCGTACATCCAGAACGGCTGGCGCTGCTTGATCATGAACGGGTCGAACGGCAGGTCGCCGTGGCTGTGGGTGCGGTCGTGGACCATGTCCCAGAGCACGAACGCCTTCTCGCAGCGCTCCTGGTCGCCGACCATCTCGCGGATGTCGTCGGGCAGTTCCAGGCCGAGGACGCGCACGGCCTCCTCGGTGACGGCGCGGAAGCGGGCAGCCTCGCGGTCGCAGAAGATGCCGCCCCAGGTGAAGCGCTCGGGGGCCTCGCGCACGGCGATGGTCTCGGGGAAGAGGACGGCCGAGTTGGTGTCGTAGCCGGCCGTGAAGTCCTCGAAGGCGATGCCGCAGAAGAGGGGGTTGTCGTAGCGGGTGCGCTCCAGCTCGGCCAGCCAGTCGGGCCAGACCATGCGCAGGACGACGGCCTCCAGATTGCGGTCCGGGTTGCCGTTCTGCGTGTACATCGGGAAGACGACGAGGTGCTGGAGGCCGTCGCGGCGGTCGGCCGCGGGCTGGAAGGCGAGCAGCGAGTCCAGGAAGTCGGGGACCTCGAAGCCGCCGGCGGCCCAGGCGCGCAGGTCCTTCACGAGGGCGGTGTGGTAGGCGGCGTCGTGCGGCAGCAGGGGGGACAGGGCCTCGACGGCCCCGACGACGCGGGCGACGGCGGCCTCGGCGGCGGCGCGTTGCGGAGCGCCCTCCGCCGTGAAGTCGATCGAGCCGTCCTTGGACTGCCAGGGCCGGATCTCCTCGACGGCCGTCTTGAGCGCCGGCCAGGCCGGGTGGGCGACCACGCGCTCACCCTGGATCACGGCCGCCTCTGTGGCGTCCTGCACAAGAATTTCCGTCATGTCACTTCCTTCACGGGAGAACCTCGCGTCAAGACACCGTATCCATCAGTAGTTCCGACAGACAAGAGGCCGACTCGCAAATTATCCTGCGCAACCCCCATGATCGCAGAAGTATTTTCGGTGAGCTGCGTCATAACGAGCCCGTTGAGGGTTCACCTGCCGGAATCGGGGCAAGCGAGCGGCCGCGGCCCGCGGAGCGCCTCTTCCGGACACCCCGCGCAGGACCGGTCACAGGGCGTCATGCGAGGGCTAGGCTGAGTGGTCGCGCGGGAGCCGCCGTCGACGGAAGCGGGAGAACCTTGACTTTCCTCACCATCGGTCATCGCGGGGTCATGGGCGTCGAGCCGGAGAACACACTGCGGTCCTTCGTCCGGGCCGAACGCAGCGGTATGGACGTCATCGAGCTGGACCTGCACCTGACCAAGGACGGCGCCCTCGCCGTCATGCACGACGCCGACGTCGACCGGACCACCGACGGTCACGGCCCCATCGCCGGGAAGACCCTCGACGAGCTGCGCAGGCTGGACGCGGGCGGGGGCGAGCGCGTCCCGGTCTTCGAGGAGGTCCTCGACGCCGTCGCCGCCCCTCTCCAGGCCGAGATCAAGGACGTGGCGGCGGCCCGTGCCCTGGCCGAGGTCATGAAGAGCCGCGATCTGGTGCCGCGGGTGGAGGTCTCCTCCTTCCACGACGAGGCCGTGGCGGAGATCGCGGCCCTGGTGCCCGGGGTGCGCACCGTGCTGATCGCGAGCCGCTGGGGCACGGACATCACGGACCGGGCGAAGGCCGTGGGCGCGGCCGGTCTGGCGCTCAACATCCGCCGGCTGACCCTGGAGACGGTGGAGCGGGCCCGCGAGGAGGGGCTGAGCGTCATCGGCTGGGTGGTCAACACCCAGGAGCACCTGCGCCTGGTCCGCGCCCTCGAACTGGACGGCGCGACCACGGACTTCCCCGACATCCGGCGCACGGGCCGGTTCACGGCCTGAGGCGGCGGCGCGCACCGGCCGGTTCACGGCCTGATACGGCGCCGCGCACCGGCCGGTGGGCGGCCTGAGGCGGCGGCGCGCACGGGCCGGTTCAGCGCTGACGCGGCGGCGGCCGGGCAGCCGCCCCGGGCGGGTCAGCTCCGCGGCGGAGCCAGGTCCTTGACCAGCAGCTCAAAGGCGAGGTCGTCCCGCTGCGGGATGCCGAAGCGCTCGTCGCCGTACGGGAAGGGGCTGAGCTTCCCGGTGCGGCGGTAGCCCCGGCGCTCGTACCAGGCGATCAGCTCCTCGCGGACCGTGATCACCGTCATGTGCATCTCGCGCACGCCCCAGTCCGCGACCACCCGGCGTTCGGCCTCCGCGATGATCTCGCGGCCCAGACCCGCACCCTGGAGCCCCGGCCGGACCGCGAACATGCCGAAGTAGGCGGCGTCGCCGCGGTGTTCGAGCTGGCAGCAGGCGACCGCCCCGCCGTCGCGCTCCACCAGGAGCATCCGGCTGCCGGGGGTGGTGACGACCGCGAGCACGCCCTCCGGGTCGGTGCGCTGCCCGCCCAGGATGTCCGCCTCGGTGGTCCAGCCCGCGCGGCTCGCGTCACCCCGGTACGCCGACTCGATCAGCGGGACGAGGACGGGGACGTCCTCGGCGACGGCGTCGCGGTAGACGAGTTGGCCGCGGACGGGGGTCGTGGCGGTGTCCGTGTCCATGGGCGGCTCCGTTCGTCTGCGGGCGAGGGTGCGGGTGCGGAGGTCGACGCGTGCGGGTGCGTGCGGCCCGGCCCGGGCTCCCAGGTGCCCGACGAGACTAACGCGCCCCGCACCGGCCGCCGGAAGGGGTGCGCGCGATGCGGCCGGGAGAGGGCGGCGGCCACCCGTGGGACGGGGGGCGGCGGGCGTGCGCCCGGTGGCGCTCCCCGCCGCGCCTCCCCGTACGCCCGCTGCACGCCCGTGCGCTCGTGTGGACGGGCGGCGGCGGGGCATCGCTGTCTCGACGCCGCCGGCGAGGGCCGCCGGGGGCCGGGAGCCGTCGAGAGGGGTGCGTGTGCACGGGCCGACGATCTCCGGCTGGCTGCTGATGACCCTGTGCCTGGGGACCGGCGCGTACTGCCTGGCCCGGATGCGGGACTGCCGCGGCGAGGCCCGGGAGTCCGCCGGGGGCGAGGCGCTGATGGCCTTCGGGATGGCCGCGATGGCCGTGCCGGCGGCGGTGCTCGCCCCGGCGCCCTGGCAGGGGCCCGCGTACGCGGCCGTGTTCGGCGCCGCCGGGCTGCGGGTGCTGTGGACGCTGCGGCGGGGCGGGCGCCCGGCGGGCCATCTGCACCATCTGGTGGGCTGCCTGGCGATGGTGCACATGGCGCTCGCCATGGCCGGACCGGGCGGGGGCGGCGGCCACCCGGCGCACGAGGGAGCCGCGGCGGCGCCCCTCGTCACGGCGGTGCTGCTCGTCTACTTCACGGTGTACGTGCTGCGGGCGGGCGCCCGGCTGGTCCCGGCCGCCGCGGGCACCCCGCCCGGCGGGGCAGCGGCCCGGCACGGGGGCGGGGAGCCGGCGGCGGCCTGCCGGCTGGCGATGGCGACGGGGATGCTGGCGATGCTCCTGACGCTCTGAGGAACCCGCCCCCGGGCCGGCCGGCCCGGGGGCCTTTCGCGCCCGGCCGTGCCCTTGCCGTGCCCGCGCCGCAAACGTGGCGTGCGTCACTTGCGGCGCCATCCCGTACCCGTGGGTACTCCGCGCTCATAGGCTGGGAGCATGATGGTCTCGCTCGCGCTGCTGCTGCTCGGCGCCGTGGCCGCCGTCGTCGCCCCCCGGCTGATGATGCGCGCCGACTGGGCGGAGCGCGAGCCCGTGGTGGCCCTCTGGTTCTGGCAGTGCGTGGTCGCCGCCGTCCTCATCTCCTTCACCCTCTCGATGACCTTCAGCGCCGCCGCGGCCTGGCAGCTGGTGCGCGGCCACGTCTTCGCCCCCGCCCCGCACGGCGTCGTCGAGGCGTACGCCCTGAGCGCCGACAACCCCTGGTCGGCCGTGCTCGCGGTGGTGCTCGCCTGCGGCGGTCTGTGGACGCTCGCGATGCTGACCCGGGAGATCGCCCGGGCCCGCCGGCGCAAGCGGCAGCGGCGCAAGGACCTGCTGGTGCGCGCGCCGCTGATGCCCGGCGAGGAGCCCGGTGACGCGCCGCTGGTGGTGCTGGAGGGCGAGCGCCCGGACGCCTGGTGGCTGCCCGGCACCGCGCCGCAGCTGGTGGTCACCACGGCCGCGCTGCGCCGGCTGAAGGGCCGCCAGCTCGACGCGGTCCTCGCTCATGAGCAGGGCCACGCCAACGCCCGGCACGACTGGCTGCTGAACTGCTCGGCCGCGCTCGCGGGCGGCTTTCCGCAGATCCCGGTGTTCGCCGCGTTCCGCGACGAGATGCACCGGCTGGTGGAGCTGGCCGCCGACGATGTCGCCTCGCGCCGCTTCGGACGGCTGACGATCGCCCTGGCGCTCGTCGAACTCAACGAGGAGCGCGGGGTGTTCGACCCCTGCGCCACACCGCACGACGCACAGGTGCCGCAGCGGGTGAACCGGCTGCTGAGCCCGGTGCCGCGGCTCACCGCCGGGCGGCGGCTGCGGCTGACCGCGGCGGCCGCGCTGGTACCCGTGGTTCCGCTGCTCGTGGCCTTCGTTCCGGGTCTGCGCGCGCTGGGTTAGCGTAGCCGCGCCGCGAGGGGCAAGGATCGTGACCATGCCCTCCCCTCACCACGGCCCGGCCCCCGTACT
The DNA here is from genome assembly GCF_000377145.1 of Streptomyces sp. CNT372. Taxonomy (NCBI): domain Bacteria; kingdom Bacillati; phylum Actinomycetota; class Actinomycetes; order Kitasatosporales; family Streptomycetaceae; genus Streptomyces; species Streptomyces sp. CNT372. The sequence goes on from NZ_KB897786.1 coordinate 144,750, forward strand.
CCCCCCGCCGCCCGCTCCCCCGAGCCGCGCCGCCGCCGTCACCGCGGCGGGCTGTCTGGCCGCCGCCGCGGTGCTGACCGTGCTCGTCGCCGTCGCGTGGCAGCCGCTGCTGGGTTTCGACCGCGAGGTGGCCGGGGCGCTGCACCGCTCGGCGGTCGCCAAGCCGGGACTCGCCCGGGCCAGCCGGATCATGACCGACTGGTTCTGGGACCCCTGGGCGTTCCGGCTGCTGATCGCGGCCATGGCGGTGTGGCTGTGGGTCCGGGGCGAGCGGCGGCTCGCCGTCTGGGTGGCCGTGGCCACCGTGGTGGGGGCGGCGGTGTCCCAGGGGCTCAAGACCCTGGTGGGTCGAGAGCGGCCCCAGTGGCCCGATCCGGTCGACTCGGCGCACTACGCGGCCTATCCGTCCGGGCACGCCCTGACCGCGGTGCTGGGCTGCTGCCTGCTGCTGTGGGTGGCGGTGCGCAGGGGGGCGCGGGGGGCGGTGCTCGCCTGGGGGGCGGGGCTCGCGGTGGTCAGTGTGCTCGGGGTGGGGTTCACGCGCGTCTACCTGGGGGTGCACTGGGCGTCCGACGTCCTCGCCGGCTGGCTGCTGGGGGCCCTGGTGGCGGCTCTGACGGTCCTCGCGTACGAGCGGATGCCGGTGGGGCGCGGCCGCCCGCGGCGGCGCTGAGCCCGGACCGGGCGATCCCCCGCGTCGCCCGGTCCGGGGGCACACAGCGCGGTCGGCCCTGGGGGCCGGCCGCGGCACGCGCTGAGTATATTGGCTCGGAGCCAGTCAACGCAGGAGTCCAGCATGTCCCCGCGAAGCGCAGAGGTCAATGAGGAGCTTCGGCGGCGTTCCCGCGAGCGGCTGCTCCAGGCGACGGTCGAGCTGGTCGGCGAGCGGGGCTACGAGGCCACGAAGCTCGGCGACATCGCGGACCGGGCGGGGGCGGCGCGGGGCCTGGTCTCGTACTACTTCCCGGGCAAGCGGCAGCTTCTCCAGTCGGCGGTGCACCGGCTGATGCACCGCACGCTGCGTGCCGCGCTGGAGCGCGAGCCGCGGACCGAGGACGGGCGGGAGCTGCTGGCCCGGGCCGTCGACGCGATCCTCGGGCTGGCGGTGGACCGTCCGGTGCTGATGCGCGCGCACATGGCGGGCATCCTCCAGGCCGACGGTTTCGTGCAGTGCCCCGAGCAGCAGCAACTCGCCGCGCTGCTGCGGGACACGGTGACGCGCTACGGCGCCGAGGACCCGGACACGGAGTACCCGTTGCTGCGGGCCCTGTTGATGGGCGCGGTCTTCGCGGTGCTGCTGCCGGGCGCGCCGATGCCCCGCGCGCGGCTGCGGGCGGAGCTGTTCCAGCGGTACGGACTGGACTGGGAGATGGGCGTTCCGCCGGGCGGTGAGCCGCCCGGCGGAACGTCACGGATGCCGGCTCAGTCGTCGAAGTCGTCGAAGTAGTCGGGCTGGGTCTGGACGTTGAGCTCGTCCATCCGCACCCGCTTGCCGGCGTCGGTCCGCCGGTCGTCGATCCTCAGGACGTCGAAGCCCTTGGCCATGTCGTTCGAGTAGATGTAGCCGTTGTAGTAGTACGCGGACCACGAACCGCCGGTGACGCTGGTGGTGTCGCTGAGCGGACCGCGCTCGAACCAGCCGATCTCCTTGGGGCGGGAGGAGTCGGTGAAGTCCCACACCGAGACGCCGCCCTGGTACCAGGCCTGGACCATGATGTCGCGGCCCTTCACCGGGATCAGCGAGCCGTTGTGGGCGACGCAGTTCTCGGTGTCCGCCTGGTGGCGGTCGATCTTGAAGTAGCTGCGGAAGACCAGCTTGCGGTGGTCGCCGCGGCCCTTGATGTCGTAGATGCCGTCGGCGCCGCGGTGGGGGCCGATCTCCGCGTTGCAGGTCGCGCCGACACCGCCGCCGAGCTCGTCGGTGAAGACGACCTTGTTCGCCTTCTGGTTGAAGGTGGCGGAGTGCCAGAAGGCGAAGTTGACGTTGTCCTGGACGCGGTCGATGACCTTCGGCCGCTCCGGGTTCCTGATGTCGAAGAGGATGCCGTCGCCCATGCAGGCGCCCGCCGCGAGGTCCTTGGAGGGCAGCACGGTGATGTCGTGACAGCCGGTGGTCTTGGAGACGCCCGGGTTGGTCGGCGCGCCCGGATTGCCACCGCCGTCGGGTCCCTCACCGGGGAACAGCACGGGGAAGCCGACGACCTTGGCCTTGTGGGGCGCCTTGCGCGGGACCTTGATGACCGAGATGCCGTCGTGCGGCGGCTGGCAGTCGGGGAAGGCCGCGTTGGGAGAGTACGAGGAGACGTAGACGTAGACGTTCTTGCGCTCCGGCACCAGCGTGTGGGTGTGCGAGCCGCAGGCAGTCTCGACGGCGGCGACGTAGCGCGGGTTGCGCTTGTCGCTGATGTCGAAGATCTTCATGCCCTCCCAGGACGACTTCTCGGTCGCGGGCTGCGAGGTGCTGCTGCACGAGTCGTCGCTGCGCGAGGAGTCGGTGGACAGGAAGAGCAGGTCGCCGGAGACGCTGATGTCGTTCTGGGAGCCGGGACAGAGCACCTGGGACACGGTCCTGGGCTTCTTCGGGTTCCGGATGTCGTAGATCACGAAGCCGTCGTAGTTGCCGGCGAAGGCGTACTTGCCCTGGAAGGCCAGGTCCGAGTTGGTCCCCGTGATCGCGTCCTTGGGGATGTTGGTGACGTGCTCGATGTTGTCGCTGTGGACGACCTCGTCCACGCCGGGTATGTCACCGCGCTTGATGGCCGACCGGGTCTCGGCCGCCATACCCGACGAGACCTTGTCCCCGGCGGGCGGGTCCCCGGGGTCGGGGATGGCCGCGGCGGGTCCGGCGGTCAGGAGCGTGGCCAGCAACCCGGCGGCGGCCGCGGCCACTCCGAGCTGTCTGCGCCTCGTTCGGGTGGTGTGCAACAGGGTCACTGCATCCTCCCTCGTAGCCGTTCGTTGTCGAACGGTTCACGGACCCCGGCAGTATGTTCCCTTGCATGGACATCTCAACAGACCGCAGCGCGATTGTCATGCAAGATTTTGCTCGACACTCCTTACGCACGAGCAAGTACGCTCCCCCTCAACCACAAGTGGCACAGGAGGCCGACGTGTTGCAGCCCCCCAGGTCCCGCCGCACCCGCATACCCCTCGCGACGGCGGCCGTTGCCCTCGCCGCCCTCTGTCTGACGGCGTGCGACGCGGACTCCGGCTCCGAGACCTCCGCCCGGGACGGCAAGGACACCGGGCCCTCGGTGCTGGCGCCGGGGCGTCCGGGCGAGCCGGCCAGGACGCTCTCGCCCTCCGAGGCGGCGAAGGCGCTGCCCGACGACAGCCCCAACGCGGCCGACTACTCCTACGTCCACATGATGATCACGCACCATGAGCAGGCCCTGGAGATGACCCGGCTGGTGCCCGACCGGGCCGAGTCCGACAAGGTCAGGCGTCTGTCGGAGCGGATCAGCGCCGCGCAGAAGCCGGAGGTGGACGCGATGCGGGGCTGGCTGGCCGCCCACCCGCAGAAGGGCGGCGGCGGGCACGGGCACGACCACGCGCTGATGCCGGGGATGGCGACCGAGGCGCAGCTCAAGCAGTTGCGGGCGGCCAAGGGTGCGGCCTTCGACGAACTCTTCCTGAAGCTGATGATCACCCATCACCAGGGGGCGGTGACCATGGCGGGCGACGTCCTGGGGCAGGGCAACAACGTCCTGGTGGAGGAGATGGCGAACGATGTGATCGCGCAGCAGACGAGCGAGATCGGGCGGATGCGGGACATGTGAGGCGAGGCACGCGCGGTGCGCCGCGGGGCCGGGCCCGGCAGGCGCGACGCCCACGTGGGGCACGGCGGGTGGTGGCCCCGGGCCGGGTGGGATGCTGGAGGTCTCCTGCCGTACCGCGGGAAGGAGGCGGCCGTGCTCCGTGTCGCCGTCGTGGGATCCGGCCCCAGCGGGGTCTACACCGCCCGGGCCCTGGTGGAGCAGACGCGGATGCCCGGCGTCCGCGTCGACGTCCTGGACCGTCTGCCGTGCCCGTACGGGCTGGTGCGCTACGGCGTGGCGCCGGACCACGAGAAGATCAAGTCGCTCCAGGACAGCCTGCGCACGGTGCTGGAGGACGAGCGCGTCGAGTTCGTCGGCCATGTGGCGGTGGGCTCGCCCGGGCTCGGGCCGGACCGGCTGCTGGAGCTGTACCACGCCGTCGTCTACTGCGTCGGCGCGGCGGCGGACCGGGCCCTCGGCATCCCCGGGGAGGACCTGCCCGGCAGCCACTCGGCGACCGAGTTCGTCGCCTGGTACAGCGCGCATCCCGACGCGCCGCCGGCGGGTGTCCCGCTGGACCGGCCGTCCGCGGTGGTGATCGGGCTGGGCAACGTGGCCCTGGACGTGACCCGCATCCTGCTGCGCGGGGCCACCGCGCTGCGCGGGACCGACCTGCCGGAACCGGCGCTCGGCGCGCTGGCGGCGAGCGCGGTCCGCGAGGTGAGCGTGGTGGGGCGCCGGGGGCCCGCCGGGGCCCGGTTCACCACCAAGGAGCTGCGGGAGCTGGGGGCCCTGCCCGGGGTGGACGTGCGCGTCGACGAGGCGGATCTCGCGGCGGAGCCCGCCTTCGCGGACCCGGCGGCGGTCCCCGCGGTGGTCCGGCGGAACCTCGCCGTGGTGCGGGAGTGGGCGGCCCGGCCGCCCGCCGGGCACGACCGGCGCGTGCGGCTGCGGTTCTTCCTGCGTCCGGTGGAACTGCTGGAGGGCGGCGGGCGGGTCGCCGGGGTCCGCTTCGAGCACACGGTCCCGGACGGCCGGGGCGGGGTCCGGGGCACCGGCCGCCACGAGGACGTCCCGGCGGGCCTGGTCCTGCGGGCGGTGGGCTACCGCGGGGTTGCGATCCCGGGCCTCCCGTACGACGCGGAGCGCGGCATCGTCCCGAACGCGGCGGGGCGCGTGCTGCGCGACGGTGTGCCGTCCCCCGGCGAGTACGTGGCCGGGTGGATCAAGCGCGGCCCGACGGGGGTCATCGGCAGCAACCGGCCCTGCGCGAAGGAGACGGCGGCGTCCCTGCTGACGGACGCGGCGGCCCTGGACCTCGCGGCGCGGCCGCTTCCGCCCGACCCGGTGTCCGCCCTGCGGGCGTCGGGCCTGCACCCGGTCCGCTGGCCGGGCTGGCTCGCGATCGAGCGCGCGGAGACGGCCCTCGGCCGGGAACTGGGCCGGGGGCGGGTCAAGATCGCGGACTGGGCGGGGCTGCTGGCGGCCGCGGGTGCCGCCCACGGCGCGCGGGGAGACGCGGCGGACGGCGACGACGGGAGGTGAACCACCCGGCCCGGCCCGCCGGGCGTCCATGACGCCGGCGCCGCGAGCGGCTCGGCGGGGGTCGGCCCCGGCCGGTGCGGGCCGGCCGGCAGCGGCCGGTCAGCGCCCTACGGGGGCCGGGCGGTCGCGGCCGGACTCGGCGGCGGCCGCGGCGAGGACGCTGTCGAGCAGGCCCGGGAAGAGCGCCTCCAGGTCCTCGCGGCGCAGACCGTTCATCTTGGCCGTTCCCCGGTAGATCTGCTGGATCACCCCGCTCTCGCGCAGCACCCGGAAGTGGTGCGTGGACGTCGACTTGGTGACCGGCAGGTCGATGTCCGAGCAGGCCAGCTCCCCCTCCCCCGCGGCGAGTTCGCGCACCACCGTCAGGCGCATGGGGTCGGCCAGGGCGTGCAGCACGTCCTCCAGGCGGATCTCGTTCCGCGCCGGGTGTTCGAGCACTCGCTTGCTGGTCGTGCTGGTCACTGCGGCTCCGCTTGCTCGGGGGTTTCTCGGGGGCTTGCCATGGTACGAGAACCATCGTAGTTTGACACTTGCCGTACTACGATGCGTATCGTACGAAGGTGCCGCCGGCCGTACCGCCGTGCGGGCCCTCCCGCGGCGCACCGCCGTGATCCGACTCGCCCCGACCTGAATGGAGTCCGCTGTGAGCAGGCTGTTCGAGCCCTACACCCTCCGGTCGCTGACCGTCCCGAACCGCGTCTGGATGGCGCCCATGTGCCAGTACAGCGCCGAGACGTCCGGGCCGGAGGCGGGGGTGGCGAACGACTGGCACTTCGCGCACTACGCGGCCCGGGCGACCGGCGGCACCGGTCTCGTCCTGGTCGAGGCGACCGCCGTCAGCCCCGAGGGCCGGATCAGCCCGGCCGACCTCGGCCTCTGGAACGACACCCAGACCGAGGCCCTGCGCCGGATCACCGGCTTCCTGAAGAGCCAGGGCACCGTCGCCGGGATCCAGCTCGCCCACGCCGGGCGCAAGGCCTCGACCGACCGGCCCTGGAAGGGCGGCAGCCCGCTGGGCCCCGAGGCGGAGGGCTGGCAGCCCGTCGGCCCGAGCCCGGTCGCGTTCGCCGAGGGTCACCCCGTGCCCACGGAGCTGACCACCGAGGAGATCGCGGAGGTCGTCGGGCAGTTCGCCGACGCCGCCCGGCGCGCGCTCGCGGCCGGCTTCGAGGTCGCCGAGGTGCACGGCGCGCACGGCTATCTCATCGGCGAGTTCCTCTCCCCCCACAGCAACCGCCGCACCGACGCCTACGGCGGCTCCTTCGAGAACCGCGTCCGCTTCGCCCTGGAGGTCGTCGACGCGGTGCGCGCCGTCTGGCCCGGTGAACTGCCGCTCTTCTTCCGGATCTCCGCGACCGACTGGCTGGCGGAGAACGGCTGGACGGCGGACGACACCGTCCGCTTCGCCGCCCTGCTCCGGGAGCACGGGGTGGACCTCCTGGACGTCTCCTCGGGCGGCAACGCGGCCGGGGTGACCATCCCGGTGGAGCCGGGCTACCAGGTCCCGTTCGCCGCGCGGGTCAAGGCGGAGACCGGGCTTCCGGTGGCCGCGGTCGGTCTGATCACGGAGGCCGAGCAGGCCGAGAAGATCCTGGCCAACGGGGAGGCGGACGCCGTGCTCCTCGGGCGCGAGCTGCTGCGCAGCCCGTCCTGGGCGCGGCAGGCGGCCCGGGCCCTCGGCGGCGAGGTGCACGTGCCGCGGCAGTACCACCGCTCGGTCTGAGCCCCCGCAGTCGCACCGTCCCTGATCCCCTCGCCCGGCGTGTCCCGGCACCGGCGTGTCTCGTCGCCCGGTGCATCCCGTCGCCCGGCGGCCGATGAGTTCGGCCGCCGGGACCGGTCACCTCTTACGCCACGGGGCACGCCCGCACGGTCCGCCACGGCCGGGAGCCGCCGGCGCCGTCGCCGGAGGCGCCGTCGTCGGAGGCGCCGTCGTCGTCGGCGCCGTCGTCGGAGGCGCCGTCGTCGTCGGCGCGGTTGTCGTCGGCGCGGTTGTCGTCGGCGCGGTTGTCAGTGGCGGGGTGCAGACTGTCCCGTGTCCGGAACAACGGCGTTTTGGAGGGATACGGTCATGACCGACGCAACCGAGGTGCTGCTCGCCGTGGGCACGCGCAAGGGGCTGTTCCTGGGCCGCCGCAGAGGAGGCGACTGGGAGCTCGACGGCCCGCACTTCAACGCGCAGGCGGTGTACTCCGTCGGCATCGACACCCGGGGGGCCGCGCCCCGGCTGCTGGTGGGCGGGGACAGCGCGCACTGGGGCCCCTCCGTGTTCCACTCCGACGACCTGGGCCGCACCTGGGTGGAGCCGGAGCGGCCGGCGGTGAAGTTCCCCCTGGACACCGGGGCGTCCCTGGAGCGGGTCTGGCAGCTCCATCCCGCCTCCCCGGCCGCCCCCGGCGTGGTCTATGCGGGCACCGAGCCCGCCGCCCTGTTCCGCTCCGAGGACGGCGGGGAGAGCTTCGAGCTGGTCCGGCCCCTGTGGGAGCACCCCACCCGGGACCGCTGGGTGCCGGGCGGTGGCGGGGAGGCCGTCCACACGGTGGTGACCGACCGGCGCGACACCGACGCGGTGACGGTCGCCGTCTCCACCGCGGGCGTGTTCCGCTCCCGGGACGGCGGCGCGAGCTGGGCCCCGTCGAACCAGGGCGTCTCCGCGGTCTTCCTGCCCGACCCGGACCCGGAGTTCGGCCAGTGCGTGCACAAGATCGCGCAGGACGCGGGGGATCTCGACCGGCTCTATCTGCAGAACCACTGGGGCGTCTACCGCAGCGACGACGCGGGGGCGACCTGGACCGACATCGGGGCCGGGCTCCCCTCCGACTTCGGCTTCGCCGTCGCCGCCCACCCGCACCGGCCGGACACCGCCTACGTCTTCCCGATCGCGGCCGACTCCGACCGCGTCCCCGCCGACCGCCGCTGCCGCGTCTACCGCACCCGGGACGCGGGTTCCACCTGGGAGCCGCTGACCGAGGGCCTGCCCGACGGCGAGCACTTCGGCACGGTCCTCAGAGACGCCCTCTGCACCGACGACGCGGACCCGGCCGGCGTCTACTTCGGCAACCGCAACGGCGAGCTGTACGCGAGCGCGGACGACGGCGACACCTGGCGCCTGCTCGCCTCGCACCTGCCGGATGTGCTGTGCGTGCGGGCGGCGGTGCTGAGCTGAGCTGAGGCCCGGGAGCGGGCGGGCCCCGGCCCGCCCTGCTCTTCGGTGATCATGCCCCGGCCTGCTGCGACGGCGCCTGTTCCCGTCGACAACCCGCCTGCGCGCGGCGACAGTTCGGCGGGCGGCCCGTGCCGTCCGCCGAACGATCCAGGGGGCTCGGCCGAGGCGCTCCCCGCGGCCCGGTGGTCACCGCAGGGTGACGGACGGGTGAGAGACGGGTTGTTGCAACAGTAGAGTGACGCCCCGTGACAGCGCGACCCTTGAACGAGATCGTCGAAGCCGGCTGGGCCGAGGCCCTGGCCCCCGTCGCCGGGCGGATCGCCGCCATGGGGGACTTCCTCCGTGCGGAGATCGCCGCCGGCCGTACCTATCTGCCCGCCGGAAAGCACGTGCTGCGGGCCTTCCAGCAGCCGTTCGACGAGGTGCGGGTGCTGATAGTGGGTCAGGACCCCTATCCCACCCCGGGGCACGCGGTCGGACTGAGCTTCTCCGTCGCGCCCGAGGTGTCGCCGTGGCCGCCGAGCCTGGACAACATCTTCCGCGAGATGCACGCGGACCTCGGGCACCCGCGTCCGTCCAACGGCGATCTGACGCCCTGGACGGAGCAGGGTGTGCTGCTGCTCAACAGGGCGCTGACGACGGCGCCGCGCAAGCCCGGCGGGCATCGCGGCAAGGGCTGGGAAGAGGTGACCGAGCAGGCGATCCGGGCGCTGGCCGCGCGGGGGAAGCCACTCGTGTCGGTGCTGTGGGGGCGGGACGCCCGCAATCTGCGTCCGCTGCTGGGCGAGTTGCCCGCGATCGAGTCCTCGCACCCGTCGCCGATGTCCGCGGACCGGGGTTTCTTCGGTTCGCGGCCGTTCAGCAAGGTCAACGATCTGCTGCTGCGGCAGGGGGCGCAGCCGGTGGACTGGCGACTGCCGTGACCGGGCCGGGCGCGGTCGGAAGCACGCCGGACGAAGCCGGGCCCGGGGAGGCCGGACCGGACGGAGCCGCGCGGGCCGCGACCAGGCCCGGGGCGGCCGGGGAGCCGCCCCGGCTGGTGCTCGGGGTGGACTCCGGGGGGTCCGGGCTGCGCGTCGCCCTCGCGCCCGTCGGCGCGCGGGAGGCGGCCGTCACGGCGTCCGCGCGGCAGCCCGTGCGGACCGGCCCCGGGGGGATCGACGCCGCCCATCTGCGGGAGCTGCTGCTTCCCCTGGTGCGGGGCCTGCCCGGCCCCTGGGGCGGCGACGTGCGGCCCGCCGCCGTGGTGATCGGCGCGGCGGGGCTGGCGACGCTCGGCGACCGGCTGCGCGCCGAGCTGCCTGGCGCGCTGGAGGCCGATCTGGGGGTGCGCCGGCTCGGGCTGGCGGCCGACGCGGTGACGGCGTACGCGGGCGCGCTCGGACAGGCCCCCGGCGTGGTGGTGGCGGCGGGCACCGGGATGATCGCGCTCGGGACGGATCTGCGGACCTGGCGGCGGGCCGACGGCTGGGGGCATCTGCTGGGCGACTGCGGTGGCGGGGCGTGGATCGGCCGGGCGGGGCTGGAGGCGGCCCTGCGCGCCCACGACGACCGCAGCGGCGGCTCCCGGGCGCTGCTGGAGCGTATGGAGGCGGTGTTCGGCCCGGCGGCCTCCCTGCCCGGGCTGCTCTACCCGCGCTCCGACCGGCCCGCCGTGCTGGCGTCCTTCGCGCCCGAGGTGGCCCGCTGCGCGGCGGCCGGGGACACGGTCGCGGCCGGGATCATGGCGCGCGCCGCCGGGGAGATCGCCGACACGGCGGCAGCGGCGGCCCCGGTGGGGGCCGGGGGCCCGGACCGGGCCGCGTCGTCCCGGGCACGCACCCCCGGGGACGAGCGCCCGCCCGGCGCGCACGCCGGGCACAGCGGCGGGCCGGAGGCGGACGACGGGGTGCGGGGCGCGGACAACGGGGTGCGGGGCGCGGACAACGGGGTGCGGGGCGCGGACAACGGGGTGCGGGTGGCCGTGACCGGTGGGCTGACGCGGACGGGCGAGGCGCTGACGGCCCCGCTGCGGGCCGCGCTCGCGCAGCGGCTGCCGGGCGCCCGGCTCGTTCCCGCGGCCGGTGATCCGCTGACCGGGGCGCTGCTGCTCGCCGAGGCGCTCGCCACGGATTCCCTACGTCTGCCACCGCATCCGTCGATGCTCCACCTGTACGACGGAACGGGCCGCTGAATCCGCACATTCTCGAACGGATAAACACGGACAGACCACTCAGGACCGCCCCCTCCCCGAACAGGCGGACCGGTCAAACCAGTAGCATGCGGCGCCATGAGCTCCTCCACTGGGCCTGCACCCGGCCTGCCAGTACGAATGCCGCGACCCCGTCAGTCCGGGCGACACCGCCGCCCGGAGCCGGTGGCCGCCCCTGAGGGCGCGCCCGTCCTCGTGCTCGCCGTGCCCGGCGCACCCTCGCCCGCCACGCGCAGTCTGGCCGAAGAGGTCATCAGCATCGCCCGGTCCGAGCTGCCCGGTCTGGAGGCCGGTATCGGCTACCTGGACGGCGACGGTGCCGAGTACCCGACGCCGGCGGCGGTGATCGCGCACGCCGCGGCCCAGCGTGCCGAGCGCTACGAGCTGGCGCGCGCCGCCGGCCGCGAGGTCGCCGAACCGGAGGGCCCCGTCGCGGTCGTCGTCCCGCTGCTGGCCGGCCCGGACGCGGTCCTGATGGGCCGCCTGCGCGAGGCCGTCGCGGAGTCCGGCGCGGCCGTGGAGCTGACGGACGTCCTCGGCCCGCACCCGCTGCTCGCGGAGGCCGTCCACGTCCGCCTGTCGGAGGCCGGGCTGGCCCGTGCCGACCGCGCGCGCCTGTTCACCGTCGCGACCGCCGCGGACGGCATCGTGCTGGCCACCGTCGGCGGCGAGGAGGCCGTGCAGGCGGCCGGCATCACGGGCATGCTGCTCGCCGCGCGGCTCGCCGTGCCGGTGATCGCCGCCGCGCTGGACCAGAAGGGCTCCGTCGCCGCGACCGCCGAGCAGCTGCGCGGCTCCGGCTCCGTCCAGCTCGCACTGGCCCCGTACCTGGTCGGCCCCGAGCTGCCGGAGGGCCTGCTCGACGCGGCCGCGAAGGACGCGGGCTGCGCCGCCGCCGAGCCCCTGGGCGCGTACCCGGCGGTGGGCAAGCTGGTGCTGTCGCAGTACGCGACGGCGCTGGGGATCGCACAGCCCCAGGGCACCCAGCTGCGCTGACCGGCCCCCCTGCGCATACGGCCCCGGCCCGGGGACGACCCGCCGTCGTCCCGGGGCCGGGGCCGTTCCGCGCGCGTCGTCCCGGGGCCGTTTCGCACGCGTCCCTCCGCCACGGGTCTCGCACGGCGGACCCGGCCTCAGACGAAGACCACGCAGCTCGCGGCGGGCACGGGCAGGGACCCGGCCCGCCGGGGGACGCCCGTGCCGGGGTCGAGGTCGAACCAGGTGACGTCCCCGGAGCGCTCGTTCGCCGCGTACAGGCGCCGGGCGGAGGGGTCCAGGACGAGGTCCCGGGGCCAGTGGCCGCCACTGGGGACAGAGGCGGTGAGGGCGGCCTTCCCGGCGCTCTCGTCCAGGTCGAGGACGGCGACGGTGTCCGGGCCGCGCACCGCGGCCCACAGGCGCCGGCCGTCGGGTGAGAGCGCCAGGGCGGAGGGGTGGGCCGGGCCCTGGGTACCGTCGGGGACGACGGGGAACTCGCCGAGGGGGTCGAGCACGCCCATGTGCGCGTCCCAGCGGCAGACGGTCAGCACGGGGGCCAGTTCGCACAGGACCAGGACCAGCGCGCCCGAGGGGTGGAAGGCGAGGTGGCGGGGGCCGGAGCCGGGCCGCAGCCGGGCCTCGTGGTGGACGGTGAGGCGTCCGGTGCCCGGATCGAGGGCGCAGACGCGCACCGCGTCGGTGCCGAGATCGGTGCCGAGCACCCAGCGGCCGGAGGGGTCGGGCAGCACCTGGTGGGCGTGCGGCCCCCGCTGGCGGTCGGGGTCCGGGCCCTGGCCCTCGTACGTGAGGACGTGGACGGCCCCGCCCGGGACGCCGTCCGGGCCGAGGGGCAGCACACTGACCGCGCCGGAGCCGTAGTCGGCGGTCAGGACGTGCCCGCCGGCGAGGCAGAGATGGGTGGGGTGGTCGCCGCGGACGGGGGCCGGGGCACCGAGGGGCACGGGCGTGTCCCCGTCGAGCCGGAAGGCGGCGACGGCGCCCGCGGGGGTCTCGGAGACCGCGTAGAGGAGGCCGCCGCCGGGGCAGACGGCGAGGTAGGAGGGGTCGGGGACGGCGTCGCTCACCCCGGTCGCGGTGAGCGCCCCGGTCGCCTCGTCGAGGGTGGCGAGGGTGATCCCCTGCCCGCCCGCCGAGGTGAACGATCCGATGCAGACACGTCCCGCGTTGCTGCCGCCCACGGTGGCCTCCCCCTCTGCGCCTGGGTGCGCGTCGGTACGCACGGGTGCGCGTACAGGACGAACCTAACAGGTCTAGACCAAGACGGCCCCGTGGTGGGCCCGGAGCCGCCTCTCAGGCGGGGACCAGGGGTGCGCGCGGCGAGGTGCGGACCGGCGCGGCGAGGTCCGCGAGGGCGCGCTCCAGGCCGTGCAGATGAGCGAGGGCCGCCTCGGCGCCCGGGTGGTGCGGGGGCGCCGGGGCCACCTCGGCGGCGGCCGGGCGGGCGGACTCCACGGGCGGCACCAGGGCGTGCACCGCGTCCTCCACCCGGCGGCACGCGGCGGTGAGCCGGGCGTCGTGCGAGGCCAGCGGGTCGGCGGCGACCGCGGCGAGGCCCCGGATCTCCCGGGCGCACACATCGAGCAGCGCGATGACCTTCAGTGCCCGCGCCTTGCGGGCGCGCAGCGGGCTGAGCGGGTGGGTCAGCGGGGCGAGCGAGAGGCGCACCCGGCCGATCAGGACTTCCAGCTCGGCGGCCTCGCGCGCGGGGTCGGCCGTGGCGTCCCCCGCCAGCCGCCGGGCGGCCGTCGTGGTGCAGCGGTGGACGCACTCCACCGCGCGGCGGATCCAGGCGTCGGTCGCGGCATGGGTGGTGACGGGCAGCACCAGGGCGACGCCGGTCACCGCGCCCAGGGCCCCGACCAGGGTCTCCTCCAGCCGCAGCACCAGCAGCCCCGGGTGCAGCACGCCCAGCAGGCCGTAGAGCAGGCCCGCCATGACGGTGACGAAGAACATCATCCAGCTGTAGGACGGCGCGGCGGTGTAGAAGATCCCGAAGACGCAGACGGCGACGAGCAGCGCGGTGGGCACGGGGGCGCCGGCGATCGGGACGGCGATCAGCAGGCCCGCCGCGATACCGGTCACGGTGCCGACGACCCGGCGGAAGCCGCGCACCAGGGTCTCGCCCCGGGAGGCGGTGTTGACGAAGATCCACCAGGCGGTGCCGACCGCCCAGTACCAGCGCTCGCCCGAGACGAGCTGCCCGCCGGCGATCGCGACGGCGCAGGCGAGCGTGACCTGGAACGCCTGCCGGGTGGTGTGCCGGGCCAGGCCGCGTCCCGGCAGCGGCGCGGGGGCGGCGGGCGGGGACGTGTGGCGTTCGATGGGCCACAGGGCGAAGCGCACGGCCGAGCAGGCGACGAGGGCGGCCGCGACCGCCGCGAACAGCTCCGGCAGCTGCGCCGGGACGGCGTGCAGGAACTGGGTGACGAAGAACATCATGAACGCGAAGATCCCCAGCGCCTGGCCGCGCGGGCCGAACCGCCGCGCGTACACCCCGCCGAAGACGACCACGAGCCAGGCGGCGGCGCGCAGCAGCGGCAGCTCGTGCAGGAGGGTCGCCAGCGCGAGGACGGGGAAGCCCGCCGCGGGCAGCAGGGCGGTGGTGATCCCCTGGGCGCGCACGGTCGGGTCGGTGACGGTGAAGAGCGCGAGCAGGGCCGCCAGACCGGCCGTGATCGACGCGGTGAGCGAGAACCCGCAGAGCTCGGAGGCGGCGACGGCGGCAAAGACGCCGACGACGGCGCGGGCCGAGGTCCGCAGTCGCAGCCGCCCCGGGTCCGGGGCCACGAACATCCTCTTCACGGCGGTGCGCCGCTCCCTTGCGATCGTGCACGCCGTTCCGCTGCCGTCCGGGGGTGGGGGACGGCGGGCAGGCACGGCGAAGGCGCCGCGGTCCGGACCGGCCTCGTCGCCGCCCGGCGCTGCACGGCGCCGCAATACGTGGATGGGCCAAGGATAACGCCCCCGAACGGGTGGCCGTGCGCCCCGGGCGCCGTGGCATGGTGGTCGGGTGACGACGCTGGAGGACCTCGTCCGGCTCCGCCGGGCCCGTGACCGCATGGACCGCGAGTACGCGGAGCCGCTGGACGTCCCGGCGCTCGCGCGTACCGCCCTGATGTCGCCGGGCCACTTCTCGCGCAGTTTCCGGGCCGCCTACGGGGAGACGCCGTACACCTACCTGATGACCCGCCGGATCGAGCGGGCCAAGGCGCTGCTGCGCCGGGGCGATCTGTCGGTGACGGAGGTCTGCTTCGCGGTGGGCTGTACCTCGCTGGGGTCGTTCAGCTCGCGCTTCACCGAGCTGGTCGGGGAGAGCCCGAGCGCGTACCGGGCGCGGTCGCACGAGGAGGGGGCGTCGATCCCCGCCTGTGTCGCCAGGATGTACACCCGGCCGGTCAGAAACCCGCCCGCGGGCGGAACGGCGACCGGGGCGGCGGACCGGCCCGCGCACACGGCCGCGAACGGATCAGGATCGGAGAAGCCGGATCCGGCACCGCGCCCGTAGCGTGAGGCGCATGGACATCACACTCGCACAGTGCTTCATCGCCGTCGACGACCACGACAAGGCGCTCGCCTTCTACCGCGACGCCCTCGGTCTGGAGGTGCGCAACGACGTCGGCTTCGAGGGGATGCGCTGGGTGACGGTCGGCTCCCCGGCCCAGCCCGGTGTGGACATCGTCCTCGAACCGCCCCTCGCGGACCCCAACGCCTCGAAGGCCGACCGGGACGCGATGGCGGAACTCCTGGCGAAGGGTCTGCTGCGCGGTGTCATCTTCGGCACCGGGGACTGCGACGCGACCTTCGAGAAGGTCCGCGCGGCGGGCGGCGAAGTCCTCCAGGAGCCGATGGACCAGCCGTACGGCGTCCGCGACTGCGCCTTCCGGGACCCCTCGGGGAACATGCTGCGCTTCATCCAGCCGCGCGAGGGGTAGCGGGCGCGCCCTTCCCCCGGGTCGGGCCTTCGCACCAGCCGGGCCCCTCGCGCCCGACACCTCCTAGTCGCGCTGGAGGAAGGGCGCGTCCACCGTGAGGGAGCCGTCGGCGCTGCGGGCGTCGACGGCTTCCGGGGAGACGAACTCGTTGAGGGTGTCGACGGCGGCCCGCGCCGGTCCGCCGTCCGTGGCGTGGGCCGCCGGCACGGCACAGGCAGCGGCGGTCAGGGCACCGCCCAGGGCCGCGGCGCAGACGGCGAGGGCACGGCGGGCGGGCCGGGAGGGGAAGCGGGCCTCGGGGCGGGGTGCGGGGATCATGCCGTGCCCAACGACGGCGCGGTGCGACGGGCACGCGGGCGCCGCACACCGGCCCGGGGCGGCTTGGCATCCTGGGCGGCATGAGCAACGCATCCGCGCCCCTGACCGGCCTCTCCGTGGTCTTCGACCTCGACGGCACCCTCGTGGACAGCGAGCCCAACTACTTCGAGGCGGGGCGCAGGCTCCTCGCCGCGCACGGGGTCGACGGCTTCGACTGGGCCGAGCACACCGCGTTCATCGGCATCGGGACGCGCGAGACCCTGGAGACCCTGCGGGAGCGGTACGCGCTCGACGTGCCGCTGGAGGAGCTGCTCGCGGCGAAGAACAGCCTCTATCTGGAGCTGGCACGGGCCTCCACGCCCGTGTTCCCCGAGATGCGGGCCCTGGTGGAGCGGCTGGCGGCCGAGGGGGTGCCGATGACGGTGGCGTCCGGGTCGTCGCGGGCGGCGATCGAGGCGGTGCTCGCGGGCACCGGGCTGGACGCCCACCTCACCGCATCGGTCTCCGCCGAGGAGGTGCCGCGGGGCAAGCCGGCGCCGGACGTGTTCCTGGAGGCGGCCCGGCGGCTGGGGAGCGACCCCGCGCGGTGCGTGGTCGTGGAGGACGCCCCGGCGGGCGCGGCGGCGGCCCGGGCGGCGGGCATGCGGTGCATCGGCGTCCCGTATGTGCCCCAGGCCGCGGAGGATCCGGCCTTCCGCGCCGCCGACCTGCTCTTTCCGGGCGGGCAGGAGGAGTTCACGGCGGCAGCGGCGTACGCCTGGCTGACGGGCTCCTGAGCGCCCGGGGGGCGGGTCGTGTCCCGGAGGGCTCAGCCCGCCCCTTCCTTGAGTTCGCCGCGCAGGCGCCGGGCCCGCAGGACGAGGAGCATCTCGAAGCGGCGGTCCGCGTCGTCCAGCGCCGACCCCCACAGTTCGCGGATCTGGCGGAGCCGGGAGCGGGCGGTCTGGGGGTGGACACCGAGGCGGTGGGCGACCTCGGGCGCCCCGCCCGAGGTCTCGATCCAGGCGAGGAGGGTCGCGGCGAGGCGGCGGGCCTGGGTGGGGCTCATCCCGTCGAGGGGGGCGAGGCAGCGGACGGCGGCGGCGTCGATCAGCTCGTGGGAGGGGAGCAGGACCAGTTCCTCGGTGCGCTCGGTGCAGTGCAGCACCTCGCCGGCCGGCAGCAGGCCGCTCTCCACGAGGCGGACGGCGGTCTCGGCCCAGCGCAGCGAGGTCGCGGCGGCGGCCAGCGGCACCGAGGGCCCGATCGCGCCGGACCAGCCGGCGGTGGCGCGGCGCAGGAGTTCGGCGCGGCCGGCGGTGTCGGGCTCGGGGATGACCAGGCGGGGGCGTTCGCTCTCCATGTCAAGGAGGACCCCCTGCTCCACGGCCGGGGCGACGGCCTCGCGGGCCGGGCGGATCAGCAGGCCCACGGCCACGGTGCCGGGCAGCTCCCAGCCGATGCGGGCCGCGCGGTCGCCGAGGACGGTGGCCCGGTCGGCGCGGTGCTCGGCGAGCAGCACGTCGATCAGCTGGCTCTGCAGGCGCAGGCGCTCCCCGGCTCGCCGGGCGGCGGCCTCGGCGTAGCCGCGGACCGACTGCTCGACGAGGCCGTCCAGGTACTCGAAGCCGGACTCGGCCAGCTCGTACATCGCCGGTGCGGCGATCTCGACCTGCTGGCCGATCTCGGCGAACCGGCGCCAGGCGAGGCGCATGCCGAGCCGGTAGACGGCCTGGAGGGAGTCGAGGCTGCGTCCGCCGCGCACCTCGCCCCGGCCGAACTCCTGGAACATCACCGGCGGCACCCGGGGCGTCTGGGCCCCGGCCGCGAGGTTCTGGACGAAGCCCTCGATGGCGCGGCGGATGCCGACCAGGGCGAGGGGCGTCCCGGATTCGTCCTCGACGAGGCGCAGATGCGGGAAGGCCAGGCGGATCTCCCGCAGGATCGAGTCCGCGAGGGCCCCGGACTCGGCCAGGACCCGGGACGCGAACCGGTCGACCTGGGACTGGGGCACCTCGCTCCACGCGGTCCGGGTCATCGGGGCGCGGTGTCGTAGCTGATGAGAGGCGTGTTGGGCTGCTCGGGCGGGGCGTTCAGCAGCGCCACGGCACCGAAAGCCGCGGCGACGGCGAGTGCGGCGGCGGCCACCACGGTGATCGCGGCTGCGAGTGTTCTGGGCATAGTCGGGTCAGCTCCTTGCTGGAGAGATCCCACCGGCTGCCGGCCCCCACCGGCTGGACGCACAGTTTCAACATGACATTGACAATCCGTCAAGAGCGGGCCTAACGTCAGGGCGCCGAAGGGCTGACCGGCCCGGGGTCCGTGCGCTCCACCTCGACTCCTTCGATTCAGGAGAGCCCGGATGCGCCGCACCGCTTCACCCCTGTCCCTCGCCCTGCTGGGTGCCGGGACGTTTCTGCTCGTCCTCGCACCACTGCTGTTCGCCTATGTGCTGCCGCAGGCGAAGCGGACGCCCGTCGACATCGACACGACCACCGTCTTCACCGGCACCGGCAGCTACTTCGACACGTCGCGGCTCAAGACCGTGGACGACCAGCGGATCACCATCACCCGGCAGGTGCGCGGCGACGTCGCCGACAGCCTGCGCAGCGGCAACGCCGTCTGGGACGTGTCCACCTCCGTCGACACCGACGGCACCCTGCCCGCCGCCGATGTGCGCGACTCCCTCCAGTGGACGCTGGAGCGCTGGGTGACCGACCGCGAGACCAATGAGCCGGTGCACTGCTGCGAGGAGTCACCGGTCTTCGACGGCGAGGCGTACCTGAAGTTCCCCTTCGATGTGGAGGAGCGGGGTTACCGCTGGTGGGACGGCACTCTGGGCGGTGTCGTGCAGCTCCGCCACGAGGGCCGGAAGACGATCAAGGGCCACGAGGGGCTGCGTTTCACGGGCACCGTGGAGCCCACCCGGACCGGGGTGCGGCAGGTGCCCGGGCGCCTCGTCGGCAAGCCGCGCACCCCGCAGGTGCTGGCCGAGGAGTGGTACTCCAACAGCGGCATCGAGCTGGTGGTCGACCAGCGCACCGGACGGATCCTGTTCGCGGCGATCGGACCGCGGAAGACGCTGCGCGCGCCGGGGTCCGAGAAGGACGCGATCGTGCTGCTGGCGAGCGAGCGGATCGCGTTCACCGAACGTACCCAGCGGCAGCAGGTGGACCTCGCCTCGGCGGACGGCAGAAAGCTCGCGCTCCTGTCCGGACCGGTGCCGGTCGGGGCCGGGATCGCGGGGGTGCTGCTCGCCGCCGCGGGCGTCGTGCTCCTGGTGCGCGGACGCCGGAGCGAGCGGGAGCCCGCAGCACTCACCTGAGGACGAATTCGCTCACCCGAGTTCCCGCGAAGTTGTCATACCCGTGAGTAGCCGAGCGTCGAACGCGTACCGAACACTGACTCTCCCCACCACAGAGCACGCTCCCCACCGGTCGCCCCCTCCCCCGCACCCGTCCGTATCCCTTCGTTCCGTCGTCTCGTCGTCTCGTCGTTCCGTCGTCTCGTCGGTCTCTCGTGCCGCGCCCACAGCGCCACCGGGCGGCCGGCCGGCCTCCCTCAGCCGCCGGCGCCCGTCAACCCTCCGCACACCGCAACGAGTTGGAGCACGCAATGCCCCAGCACGTACCTCCCCCACGCCTCGCTCCCCCGTCCCTCGCGAGCGCGTTCCCCTCCGTCGGTCCGTCCGCCGGCGGGGGCGCGCCCGTCCCGGGGGCGGCGGCAGGCGTCTCACTCGACTCCCTCGACGGCGCCCCGCCCCGGCGGGTCGTCTTCCTCGCCCACCGCGACCTGGGAAACCGGTCCGCGGGCGGCTCCGAACTTCTGATCGACCAGCTGGCCACGGGGCTCACCGCCGCCGGCCACGAGGTCACCCTGCTCTGCGGCGGCCCGGCCGCGCACCGCTCCTACCGGGTGGTGTCGGCGGGCTCCGAGTTCGGCCACTTCCTGGCCGCCCGGTCCGCCTTCGCCCGCCAGGTCGGCGAGTGCGACCTGCTGGTCGAGGTGTGCAACGGGATGCCGTACCTGGCCCCGCTCTGGCACCGGGGGCCGACCCTGTGCCTGGTCAACCATGTGCACACGGACCTGTGGAGCATGCGCTTCCCGTCGCCCGTGGCACGGTTCGGCCGCCGTCTGGAGCACTGGGCGCTGGCCCGGGCGCACCGCGGCAATCTGCTGGTCGCGGTGTCGCCGTCGACGGCCGGGGAACTGCGCGCGCTCGGCGTGCCGCAGGACCGGATCCGGGTGGTGCACAACGGCGTGGACGAGCCCGGGCTGCGCAGCCCGCGTTCGGCGACCCCGCTCTTCACCGCGCTCGGCCGGCTGGTCGACTACAAGCGCGTCGACATGCTGCTGCGCCTGTGGGAGCGGGTCCGCCCGGTCACCGGGGGCCGTCTGGTCATCGTCGGGGACGGGCCCGAGCGCGCCCGTCTGGAGCGCATGGCCGGTCCGGACGTGGTCTTCACCGGCCGGGTCTCCGAGGAGGAGAAGCACCGGCTGCTGTGCGAGTCCTGGCTGCTGCTGCACCCGGCGGCGGTGGAGGGCTGGGGACTTGTGGTCACCGAGGCCGCCGCCCGCGGCACGCCGGCGATCGGCTTCGACGTACCGGGGCTGCGGGACTCCGTCCAGGACGGGGTCACCGGCGTCCTGGCGCGCGGCGAGTCCTCGTTCGCCGCCGCGTGGTGCACGCTGGCGCTGGACGACGCGCGGCGCGCCGAGATGGGCAAGGCGGCGGCCGAACGGGCGGCCGCGTACCGGTGGAGCGCCACGGTCGCGGGCTTCCGCGCGGTCGCGGCGGAGGCGGCGGCCCGGGCCGGGGCGTCGGGGGGCGTTCCGTCCCCGGTGGCGGCCCGGCGCGCGAACGGCGCCCCCGCGACGGCACCCGCCCCCGCGACGCCCGCCCGCCCGCACGGTCCGCTGGCCGGGCCGGTCGCCGCGCTCCCCGCCCGCTCTCCCCGCACGGACGGTACACGCGCGTGAAAGATCCTTCGTTCCGCCGCTCGCTCACCCTCTTCCGTGCCTTCATGCGGGAGCAGGAGGACCCGGCGACCGCCTACGAGCTGCTGGCCCGGGACGCTGCCGACCAGGTCGAGCGGTACATGCGCCTCGACGGCCGGGTGGTCGCCGACGTGGGCGGCGGTGCGGGCCACTTCACCCGCGAGTTCCGCCGGCGCGGCGCCGAGAGCTACCTCTTCGAGCCGGACCCGGCGGAGCTGGCCGGGGCGCCGGGCGAGGGGACGGTGCTGGCCGACGGCTATCTGCTGCCGCTCGCCGACGGCGCCGCCGACCTCTGCTTCTCCTCCAACGTCCTGGAGCACGTCGCCGACCCGCACACCTTCCTCAGCGAGATGGCACGGGTCACCCGCCCCGGCGGGCTCGTCTACGTGTCGTTCACCAACTGGCTCTCCCCCTGGGGCGGCCACGAGTGGGCGCCCTGGCACTACCTCGGCGCCGAGCGGGCGCGTGAGCGCTACGAGCGGCGCACCGGCCGGCCGGCCAAGCACCGGCTCGGCGAGAACCTCTTCCCCATCGGCGTGGGGCAGACGCTGCGACACATCCGCGCACGGGACGACGTGCGGATCGTCTCGGCGCGCTCGCGTTACTGGCCGGTGGTCCCGGGGCTCGTGCCCCGGATCCCGTACCTGCGCGAAGTCGCCACCTGGAACCTTCTCCTCATTCTCCGGCGGTGTCCATGACCAGCACGATCCCCGCTCGTCCGCCAGCCGCGCCACCGGGCCCCGAGCCCGCGGGCGCGACCGCACCGGGGCCGCGGCCCCGGTCGCGGCGCTGGCTGCTCGGCTTCTGGGCCGCCGTGTTCGCGGCCTTCCTCGCCGCGGCGCCCGGGCGGATGACGTTCGAGACCAAACTCGGCGTGGTCACCGACCCGTGGCGCTTCATCGGCGACCTGGGGAGCCTGTGGCACGACCGGGCGGGTTTCGGCGGGATCGCCGACCAGTACGTCGGCTACGCGATCCCGATGCTGCCGTTCCACGCGCTGGCCGACCTGGTCGCGCTGCCGGTGTGGCTGGCCGAGCGGCTGTGGCTGTCGCTGGTGGTGTCCGTCGCGTTCTGGGGAGCGCTGCGGCTCGCGGAGCGGCTGGACATCGGCTCGGACCGGACCCGGCTGCTGGGCGCGGCGGTGTACGCGCTGTGGCCGACGTACACCATCGTCGTCGGCTCGACCTCGGCCGCCGCGCTGCCCGGCGCGGTGCTGCCGTGGGTGCTGCTGCCGCTGGCCGACCCGCGGTACTCGCCCCGGGTGGCCGCGGCGCGTTCGGCGCTGATCGTGCCCCTGATGGGCGGCGTGAACGCGGCCTCCACGCTGGCGTCCCTGCTCCCGGTGGGCCTGTACCTGCTCAGCCGCCCGGCCGGGCCGCGCAAGTGGCCGCTGATCGCCTGGTGGGCGCCGTTCGTCATCATGGCGACGGCCTGGTGGATCGTTCCGCTGCTGCTGCTCGGCACCTACGGCGAGAACTTCATGCCGTACGTGGAGACCTCGCAGACCACCACGGCGACCATGTCGGCGACGGAGGTGCTGCGCGGTGCGGGCAACTGGGTCGGCTATCTGAACTTCGGTGAGGCGTGGCTGCCGGCCGGCTGGGCCGTCGCCACCTCCGCCGTGGTGATCGTGTGCTCCGCGCTCGCCGCAGCGCTGGGTCTCGCCGGGCTCGCCCGCCGGGACGTGCCGGAACGCCGCTGGCTGGTCCTCACCGCGATCACGGTCGCGCTGGTCACCCTCGCCGGGTACGGCGGCGCGCTGGGCGGCCCGTTCCACGGGGTGGTGCAGGACCTGCTCAACGGGCCGCTGGTGCCGTTCCGCAACGTGTACAAGTTCCAGACCGGTCTGGCGCTGGTGCTGGCGCTGGGCCTGATGCACCTGCTGGCGCACGCGGCCCCGGTGCGGGTGCGGCGCGTGGCCCCGGTGCTGGCGGCGGTCGCCGTGCTGCCGGGCCTCGCCCTGCCGTACCTGACGGGCGCGATCCTCCAGCCGGGCTCGTTCCAGAAGCTGCCCGCGTACTGGGAGACCACGGCCGACTGGCTGGCCGACAACTCTTCGGACGACCGGGCCCTGGTGGTGCCCGCGACCGCGCACGGCATCTACACCTGGGGCTCGCCGATCGACCAGCCGCTGGACGTGCTGGCCGATTCGCCGTGGGCGCAGCGCGACTACGTGCCCTTCGGCACCCCGGGCAACCGTCGGGCGATGGACGCGGTCGAGCAGGCGCTCACCTCCGGCGGCGAGGTGCCGGGGCTGAGCACCTACCTCAACCGGGCCGGTCTGCACTACGTGGTGGTGCGCAACGACCTGGACCCGGACCAGCTCGGCCATGTGCCGACCGCGACCGTGGTGCGCACGCTGGAGGCGTCCGGCTACCAGCGGGTGACCGGCTTCGGCCCGGTGACCACCGCAGGCCGGATCGCCGACGACACGCCCGTGCAGGTCGAGGCGCTGTTCCCGCGCCGGCGGGCGGTGGAGATCTACGAGCCGCCGGCCGGGACGGACCGTCCCGGCCGGGCCCGGATCTCACCCGCCGCTCAGACCGCGGTGGTCAGCGGCGGCCCGGAGAGCCTGCTGCCGCTGGGCGCCGACGGCACCCTCGACGGCCGGCCCACCGTCCTCGCGGGCGACCGGCACCCCGGGGTCGAGCAGCCGCCGCTCTACGCGGCGGGCGACGGCATGCGCCGCGCCGACACCCGCTTCGGACTCGTCAACTCCGGTACGTCCCACACCTATACGGCGACCGAGCGAAACGCGGCCGAGTCGGTGCAGGACCCGGGCGCCGCACCACGGCAGATCCTGCCGGTGGAGGGCGAGGGGCACCAGACGACGGCCGTGCTGCGCGGCGCGGCGAAGGTGACCGCGTCCTCGGTGGGCAACTGGCTGTTCCATCTGCCGCAGTACGACCCGGTGAACGCCTTCGACGGCAACCCGGAGACGGGCTGGGCCGAGGGATCGCCGGGCACGCCCAAGGGCGAGTGGGTGCGGATCGACTTCTCCACCCCGACCTCGATCCCGCCGACGCTGCGGATCACCCCCCTGCCCAGCGGCAATGTGCGCGCCGCGCCGACCTCGGTACGGGTGGAGACCGACCAGGGCAGCCGGGTCAGTCCGCTGCGCCCGGACGGCAGCGCCCAGGACGTGGCCGCGCCGGACGGGCAGGCCGCCTGGCTGAAGGTGACCATCCTCGACTCCCAGCAGGGCCGGCCGGGGCTGACCGGCGCCGGGTTCACGGACATCGCGATCCCTGGCGTCCAGGTGACGCGGATGCTGGAGCTGCCCGCGGACGCGCCGAAGGACGCGGGCGAGTCGGTGACGTACTCGCTGCGGCGCGGCAGCGACCCGGGCGGACTGTCCGCGGTGGCCGCCGAGACCGGTCTGCACCGGCAGTTCGACGCGGCGCGGGCCGGCCAGTACACGCTGAGGGCGACGGCTCTGCCGGTGCCGGGGGCGGCCCTGGACGAGCTGCTGTTCGAACTGACCGGGCAGCGGGAGAAGATCCTCGTCTCGGCGGACTCCACGGCGCGGCTCGGCACCAACCTGAGCCCGCGCAACCTCACCGACGGCGACCTGACCACGGCGTGGATCTCCGGCGAGCGGCCGGTGCTGCATCTGCGCTGGCCGGAGAAGACCTCGGTCGGGGAGATGGTCTTCGCGGGCGCGGGCGGTCTGTCGACCCGTCCCGAGCAGGTGCAGATCAGCTCGCCGGACGGGACGGCGGTCGCGGCGGTGGACGAGAACGGCATGGCCCGTTTCGCGCCCATCACCACCGACCGGATGGACATCACCATCTCCAAGCAGGCGCCGCTGACGCTGCACAATCCGGTCGCGGACGACCAGTTGCAGCTTCCGGTGGGTCTGAGCGAGCTGCACATCCCGGCGCTGGAGAAGTTCCGGGCGCCGCAGCCGGACCCGGAGAAGACCTTCAGCCTGCCGTGCGGCAAGGGCCCGGTCGTGTCGGTGGACGGCACCTTCATGGAGACCCGGGCCGAGGGCCTGGTGCGGGACCTGACCGAGCGCCGGCCGGTGGAGGTGTCGCTGTGCACCGAGGGCGGCCGGGTCGACCTGGACCGGCGCACCCACACGGTGGAGGCGGGTGACGCGGGTCCGCTCGCGATCGACTCGGTGACCCTGTCCACCGGGGACCCGGCCGCCTCCGAGGCCGCGCCGCGCGGCGCGGGCACCATGTCCGGCGACGGGGACCGGCGCACGGTCCGGGTCGGCGCGGGCGAGGCCGCCTACCTCCAGATCCACGAGAACCACAACGCGGGCTGGAAGGCCGAACTCGGCGGCAAGGAGCTGGAGTCGCTGCGGATCGACGGCTGGCAGCAGGGCTGGCTCGTCCCCGAGGGCGAGGGCGGCACGGTGACTCTGACGTACGAGCCCTCGAAGGTCTACACGGCCGGGCTGGTCGGCGCGGGCGTGCTGCTGCTGGCCCTGGCCGCCCTCGCGGTGGGCCGGCGCCGGGCGGACGAGGACACCGCGCCCGCGGTGGAGCCGCCCGCGCCGGGGCTGCTGCTGGGCACGGTGGTCCTGACCCTGGTCGCCGTGGTGGTGGCCGGCCCGGTGGCCCTGGTGGTGCCGGTGCTCGCGGTGGTGGCCTGGCTGCGGCCGGGGCTGCTGGTGCCGGTGGCCCTCGCCGCGATGGCGGCGGCGGGTGCGGTGGCCCTGGTGGGCAGCGGCGACGGGCCCGCGGCGGGCCGGGGCGCGTACAGCGCCCTCGCCCAGCTCCTGGCGCTGACCGCCCTGTTCGCGGCCGTGGTGACGGTCTTCCGGGACGGCCGGACGCGGGCGTCCCACCGCGCGGGCGACCCCCGCACGGCGGCCGGTCCGGCGGACCCGGGGCCGGCGCCGTCCGTGCCGCCGCCGTCCCGTCCCGTCGATCCCCCGGCCGCTCCCGCGCCCGACGGCGGGGGCCGCACGATCGGCCTGCGCAAGCAGCCGGAGTCCGGTCCGGGGCCGGACGGGGACACCCGATGAGGCCCGTGCCCGTCGCCGTCCTCCGCCGGGCCGGGGCCCTCGCCCCGGCCCGGCGGGGCGGCGCGGCTTCCGCGCCCACGGCCGGGGCGGCGGCTCGCCACCGCGGCGGGCGGGCCGGGCAGGGCGGGGCCGGCCCGGACGTCCGGGCAACGGGCCCTGCGGGACCGACCGCCCTCCCGCACCGGCGAGCCGACACACACCCACGCCTCCGGCCCGGCGTGCCGCCCGCGGCCACCGCAGCAGTCCGGCGCCGGGACTTCACAGGCAAGACCGCCGGCTCCGGGGCCCACTGCACCGGACTGCCGTCCGGGCAGGGCGGGGCCGGCCCGGACGTCCGGGCAACGGGCCCTGCGGGCCCGGGCGTTGCCGCACCGCGCCCGGCCCGGCGGGGCGGCGCGGTGGTGGCCGCCGCCCGCGGCCGGGCGGGCGGAGGGCGGGCGGATCGGTACGACGCACGAGGGGGGCGGCGATGACCGCACTGCACGAACCCGCCGGGACCGCGCGCGCCCGGGGCGGGGACGGGGGCGGGATCGTGCCGTTCCCCGTGGTGGACGAGATCGCCCGGCACTGCGCGGATGCGGCCGAGCCGGACACCGTGCACATCGAGATCCACCTCCCGGGCCGGCCAAACCCCGCGCGGCTGCGCGAGGCGGTCGCCGGGGCGCTCGCCCGGCATCCGCGGGTGCTGGTGCGGGAGCGGGCGCGGGGGCCGTACGCGCTGCGCTACGCCTGGGAGTTGACCGGCGCCCCGGACACCGAGGTCGTGTCCTTCCCGCCCGCCGCGCCGGGCGCCCTGGACGCGGCCCGGGGCCGGGCCCTGGCCGAGCCGCCCCCGCTGACCGCCTCGCCGCCGCTGCGGCTGGAGGTCGTCGAGGAGCCCGGCCGGGCGGGCTGTGTGCTGCTGTTCACGCTGCACCACGCGGCGCTGGACGGCCCGGCGTGCCTGCGGATCGCGGCGACGGCGGCCGAACTGTACGCCGGGGAGGCGGCCCCCGTGCCGGCGCCCGCGGCCCGGGCCGCCTCCGGCCCGGCGGCGCCGCCCGCGGTGCCGGGCGCCGCATACGGCCGGCCCGCCCGGGTGGCCGCCGGGACGCCCGGTCCGAACGCCCCCGGGAACGGGATGACCGTGTGCGAACTGGCCGTACCCCGGCGGGAGCCGGGCGCGCCGTACACGGTGAACGACCAGCTGATGGTGGCCACCGCCCTGACCGTCGCCGAGTGGAACCGGCTGCACGGCGCTCCGGCGGGCCGGCCGCTGCGGATCACCATGCCCGTGGACGACCGTCCCCGGGGCCCCGAGATGCCGATCGGCAACGGCACCCGGCTGGTGGAGGTGCCGTTCTCGGCCGGGGAGACCGGACCGGACGCCGACCCCCGGGAGCTGCTGCGCCGCACCGCGGAGCGCACCCGGGCGCTCAAGGCCGTGCCCCGGCCGCCGCTGGGGTCGCTGGCGGCGCTGCTGACCGCGCCCGTGGTGCCGGTGGGCGTGCGGGCGAGGGCGACCCGGGTGCTGCGCCGGGCGGCCGGCCCGTGGACCTCCACAACCCTGCTCAGCAACATCGGCCGGATCCCCTACCCGCTGGACTTCGGGGACGCGGGCCGGGCGAGCGCCGTCTGGTTCTCCGCCCCGGCCCGGATGCCGCGCGGACTGACGTTCACCACCGCGTCCACCGGGGGGAGGCTCCATCTCGCGCTGCGCTGGTCCCGTTCCCTGCTCGGGGACGCGGACGGGGCCCGGCTGCGCGAGCTGTTCACGGAGCGGCTGGCCGCGACGGACGGGTCCGCCGATCACGGGTCCGCCGATCACGGGTCCGCCACGAACGGGCCGCCCGCCGATCACGGGTCCGCCGATGACGGGCCCGCGACCGGTGCGAACTCCGCGGACGAGGGGGCCCGGTGAACGCCGCGCCGCCCCCGGGGCTGCGGGACTTCTACGAGAACCCCGCCGTGCCCGTGGCCTCCGGCGACGCCCGCAGCAGCCGCCAGGCCCGGCTGCTCGCCGAGGCGCTGCGCACCACCACCGGCGGCTCCGGCGCCCTCGTCCTCGATGTGGGCTGCGGCGACGGCACCGCGGCGGCCACCGCCGCGCCCTATCTCCGGGGCCACCGGCTGGTCGGCGTGGACTGGTCGCAGGACGCGCTGCGCCGGGCCCGCACCCGGGTGGACCACGTGGTGCGCGGCGAGTTCGAGGCGGGCGGGCTGCCGTTCGCCGACGGCTGCGCGGACGCGGTGCTGTTCAGCGAGGTGATCGAGCACCTGGTGGACCCGGACGGGGCACTGGACGAGCTGCGGCGGGTGCTGCGCCCGGGCGGTCATCTGATGCTGTCCACACCGAACCTGGCGGCCTGGTACAACCGTGCCCTGCTGCTCGCCGGGGTGCAGCCGGTGTTCTCCGAGGTGAGCCTGCGGGGCATCCACGGCCGCCCGGGCCGGGAGGTCGTCGGCCATCTCCGGCTCTACACCGCCCGCGCGCTGCGCTCCTTCCTCACCGCCTCCGGCTTCACGGACGTGTCGATCACCGGTGCCCCGTTCCACGGCGTCCCGCGCGGGATGCGGCTGCTGGACCGGGCCGCGTGCGCCGTCCCCTCGGCCGCGTCGATCCTGCTGGCGCACGCCCGGCGGAGGTAGCGGATGTGGTGGGGTGTGGGCGCGGCCCTGGTCGCCAACCTGCTGTACAGCGTGGGGTTCGTGCTGGAGAAGCGGGCGCTGGGGCGGCTGCCTCGGCTGTCCGCCGGGCGTCCCCTGCGCGCGGTGCTGATCCTGGCGACGAGCCCCGCGTGGATCGCCGGTTCGCTGGCCCTGGCGGCCGGGTTCGTGGCCCAGCTGGTCGTCTACCGGGCCCTGCCCATCGCGGCGGCGCAGGGCATCTTCGTCTCCGGTCTGGTGCTGCTCCTGCTGCTGTCCTCGGCGGTCCTCGGGGAGCAGCCGTCCGGCCGGGAGCGCTGGGCCCTCGGGGCGGTCCTGGTGGCGCTGCTGATGGTGGTGGCCTCGGTGCGGGAGGGCGAGGACACGGTGAGCACCGGGGCGCCGTGGGCGCTGGTCCTCCTGGTGTGCGTACCGACCCTGGGCGCCGGGGTGTGGCTGTACCGGCAGGTCGAGAAGCGGTCCCGCAAGCGCCACCGGGTGCCGACGAACGGCATCGGCTACGGCGTGGCGGTCGGTCTGCTGTACGGCGTCAGCTCGCTGGCCATCAAGGGCGCCTCGGGGACCCTGACGGGCGAGGGCCCGGGGGCGGCGGCGCGCGCCCTGTTCGGCTCCCCGTACCCGTATCTGCTGCTGGTGACGGCGGCGGCCGGGCTCGTCATGTCGCAGGCGGCGCTCCAGCGGTGCCGCGCCTCGCTGATCGTGCCCGTGTGCACCACGGTGACCTGCCTGTTCACAGCGGTCCTCGGGACGCTGACCTTCGGGGAGACGCTGCCCGAGGACCCGCTGCTGCTGACCCTGCGGGTGGCGGGGACGGCTCTGGCGCTGTCGGTGCTGCTGGCCATGCCCCGCCACGATCCGGCTCCGGCCACCTGACCCGTGCCGTGCGGTGCGGCCCACCCCCGACCGGCCGGCGCCGCACGGCACGGCCCCGCACCACCCGCTGTCCCCGGCCACCCGCCTTCCCGGCACCGTCCCGTATCCCGCTCTCTCCCGACCGCCCGACCGCCCGACCTCCGACCAACCGCCCGACCGCCGTCGCCCCGGTGCACGTCCCGTTTGGAGTCCTCCGATGAAGCCCGACGACCCGCTGCTGAAGATCCTGGCCTGCCCGCTCGACAAGGGGCCGCTCACCCTCCTGCCCGGCCACGACGCCCTGTGGAACCCGCGGCTCCAGCTCAGATACCCGGTCGTGGACGGTATCCCCCAGTTGCTGCCCTCCTCCGGGGTGCGCGCCACCGCGGACGGCTCCGCGCCGGGTGACGGGACGGCGGCGCGATGACCACCCTGGCGGCCGCGGTCGCCTCCCGGCTGCCGGCCCGCTGGGTCGGTTCGGCGGCCTGCGCGCTCTATCCGCGTCTGGAGCCGGAGCTGGCCCGGCTCGCGGACTACTGCCCGGCCGGGGGCACGGCCGTCGACGTGGGCAGCTGGTACGGCCCCTGGGCGCGTCGGCTGGCTGCCCGCTGCGACCGGGTGGTCGCCGTGGAGCCGGTGGCCCATCTGGCGCACTACCTGAAGTCCTCCCTGCCGGGCAACGCCCGGGTGGTGCACGGCGCCGCCACCGACCGCGCGGGCACCGCCCGGCTGTGGCTGCCGGAGGGCGACCAGGGCGACCGGGGGCTCTCCTCGCTCACCCGCGGCAGCGTGCACGCGCACAGCGTGGAGGTGCCCGCGCTGACGGTCGACGGACTCGGCCTGGGGGACGTGGTGTTCCTGAAGATGGACGTGGACGGCGGTGAACTGCCCGCGCTGCGGGGCGCGGAGGGCGTGCTGTCCCGGCAGCGGCCGGCGCTGCTGATCGAACTGGAGGCGCGGATCCAGCCGGTGGCGCCGGTGGTGGACCTGCTGTCCGGGCTCGGCTTCCGGGGCTGGCTGCTGCCGGGCCGGCGGTGGGTGGCGCTGGCGGACTTCGACCTGGCGGCCCACCAGGCGCGCACCGAGCACCTGGTGCACCGGGGGATGCTGCGCCGCACCCTGACGCCGGGCGGCGGGCGGTCCGAAACCGCCGCGGGCGGGGACGCCCCGCAGCGGGAACGGTACGTCAACTCGGTGCTCTTCCTGCCGGAGGGCCGCGAGCCGGGGTACGCGCGGGAGGCGGCGGGCGGCTGACCCGCCGCGCCCGCACCGCACGTCGGCGGGCCCGGCCGGGAACCCCTTGGGGGACCGGGCCGGGCCTGTGCCATACTCGGCGCGCTCCCGCCCGTACCGACACGAGTTCCGAGGCCCTCCGTTGATGCCCGAGTCCGCAGCCTGCGCCACCGCCGCAGGTCCGCCGCGCCGGCGGCCCGCGAGCGTGCCGGACGGCGTCACGCAGGCGGAGCCGGGCCGTTCGGGCGAGGCCGCCGGAGGCGCCGGCGCATGAGCGGTATAGCACTCGCGATCCCGTACCTGGACACGGGCGCCGACCAGTTGTCCTTCACCCTCGGCCGGGCCGCGCATCCGGCCCTCGCCGTCCGCGAGACGCGGGTGGCGGGCCTGGACGTGCGCCTGCGGCTGCTGGGCGCCTCCCACCAGGTCTTCGCCGGGCCGGTGCGGGAGACCGTCGCCTGCCTGCCCGGGGTGGCGGGCGGGCTGCCCGAGTCGGCGGTGCACGAGTTCGACGACTGGACCTACCGGTTCGGCGCGCGCGTCCGCACCCTGTCCGGGGCCGCGTTCGGCACGGAGGTCGAGCGGCTGCTCGCCCGCGCGGAGTCGAGCCCGGACGCCCTGTACGGGGTGTTCCCCGGTTCCCCGCACGCGGTCACCGCCCTGACCGTCGGCCCGGACGCGCACGGACTGACCTGGCGCACCTGGCACACGTACCCGCAGAGCCGCCAGATCGTGGCGACGCACACCCGGCTGGAGGCCCGTTGAGGACCGCCCGACTCATCAGCGTGACGACCGTGGCCGCGATCGCCGCGCTGGCGCTCACCGCCTGCGGCGACGACGGCGAGGGGAGCGGAGGCAACGCCGTGCCGTCCTCGTGGATACGCAGCGAGTACCGCAGCGCCGCCCCCGGCGCCGGCTGGACGGACACCACCGACGGACTGTCCGTGGTGGCCAAGGAGATCCACGGACACACCTCGGCGCGCGACCGCATCAGCACGCCCGACGTCGAACTCCTCCGCTACCGCGACGACATCGTGGCGGTCACCCCGCTCGCCGCGGGCGGCAGCCGGATCGAGATCGACGACTACCGCACCGGCCACCAGCGCTGGCGTTCCCGGATCGGCTCGCTGTGGCCGAACCCCGACAGCGCGTTCCGGGGCGGCGGACCCGGGTCCGGCAAGTAGCCGGCAGCCCCGCGCCTGCGTACGCCGTTCCGCGAGGCCCCGAAGCCCCGCAGGCCCGCCCCAACCGCCCGCAAGCCCGTAAGCCAAGCCCGCAAGCCCGTAAGCCCGAAAGGCACTCCCGTGTCAGAGATCCTGGAATCGGCAGGCAACGCCCTGCTCTACGGCCTGGTCGGCTTCGTCGTGATGGCCGTCGGCTTCATCGCGCTCGACCTCGTCACGCCCGGCAAACTGGTGCACGTGGTGTGGACCGAGCGCAACCGCGGCGCCGCCGTGCTGCTGGCGGGCCAGACCGTCGCCATCGGCCTCGTCATCGACCAGTCGATACGCGCGAGCGAGTCCGAACTGGGTCTCGGACTGGGGCTGTTCAGCACCCTGGTGTACGGCCTGGCGGGCGTGGCCGTGATGACCGTGGTCTCGCTGGTGGTGGGGCTGCTGACGCCGGGCCGGCTCGGGCACGCGGTGCTGGACGACAACGGCGACCGGCCGCACCCCGCCGCCTGGGTGCAGGCGGCCCTGTACATCGGCACGGCCTTCATGGTCGGCGCGGCCGTCTCCTGACGGCGCGCACACCATGGGCACCACCACGCAGGACCGCGCCGCCGCCCCGCCCGCGGAGACCGGCCCGCCGGTCTCCGCCCCGGCGACGCACTCCCGGGGCGCGCGCTTCCTGCTGCTCTTCGCCGTGTTCCTCTGCGCGGCCTGCGGACTGGTCTACGAGCTGGCGCTGACGGCGCTCGGCAGCTATCTCATCGGCAACTCGGTGATGCAGACCTCCGTGGTCATCTCCGTGATGGTCTTCGCGATGGGCATCGGCTCGCTGGCCGCCAAGCCGCTCCAGCGGCGCGCGGTGGGCGCCTTCGCCGTCGTGGAGGGGCTGCTCGCGCTGACGGGCGGGCTGTCGGTGCTGGTGCTGTACGTGGCCTTCGCCTGGCTGCGCCTCTACATGCCGGCGATGGTCGTGGTGTCCTTCCTGGTCGGTCTGCTGATCGGGGCCGAGATCCCGCTGCTGATGACGCTGCTCCAGCGGATCCGGCGGCAGGAGGCGGGCAGCGCGGTCGCCGACATGTTCGCCGTGGACTACATCGGGGCGCTCATCGGCGGGCTCTGCTTCCCGCTGCTCCTGCTGCCGGCCTTCGGGCAGCTCAAGGGCGCCCTGGTGGTGGGGGCGGTCAACGCCCTGGCGGGCGTCCTGGTGGTGGTGTGGATCTTCCGGCGGACCATCCGCCGGGTCGTGCGGGTCGGCCTGCTGGCCGGGATGGCCGTGGTACTGGCCGTCCTCGGCACGGTGTACGTGCTGGCGGACGACATCGAGGTGACGGCCCGTCAGCAGCTGTACCGGGACCCGATCGTGCACGCGGAGACCACGCCCTACCAGGACATCGTCATCACCCGCTCGACGGCCTTCAACGGGGAACCGGACACCCGGCTGTTCCTCAACGGGGACCTGCAGTTCTCCTCGGTGGACGAGTACCGCTACCACGAAGCGCTGGTCCACCCGGCCCTGTCGGAGCGCCGCGCCTCGGTCCTGGTCCTCGGCGGCGGCGACGCCCTCGCACTGCGCGAGGTGCTGCGTTACGAGGACGTCGAGGAGGTGACCCTGGTCGACCTGGACCCGGCGATGACCCGCCTGGCCCGGGGCTACGGCCCGCTGCGGGAGCTCAACGGCGGCGCCCTGGCCGACCCCCGGGTCACGGTGGTGAACGCGGACGCCTTCAACTGGCTGCGGGACGGCGGCCGGCGCTACGACGCGGTCCTGATCGACTTCCCGGACCCGGACACGGCGGCGCTGGCGAAGCTGTACTCGGTCGAGTTCTACGACCTGCTGCGGCGGGCGCTGAAGCCGGACAGCCGGGTCGTGGTGCAGGGCGGATCGCCGTTCTTCGCCCCCAAGTCGTACTGGTCGATCACGGCGACGATCCGGGAGGCGGGCTACCGCACCACGGAGTACCAGGTGGACGTGCCGAGCTTCGGGAACTGGGGCTTCGTGCTCGCCCGTCCCGGCCGGGACGCGGCGGCGCCGCCCCTGCGCCTCGCGGACGGCGCGCCGCCGCTGCGCTTCCTCGACGACGACGTCCTGCGGGCCGCCACCGTCTTCCCGGTGGACCGGCGCCCGCAGGACGTACGGCCGAGCACCCTGATGGACCCGGTGGTGCTGGAGTACGCGCGCC
The DNA here is from genome assembly GCF_000377145.1 of Streptomyces sp. CNT372. Classification (NCBI taxonomy): domain Bacteria; kingdom Bacillati; phylum Actinomycetota; class Actinomycetes; order Kitasatosporales; family Streptomycetaceae; genus Streptomyces; species Streptomyces sp. CNT372. The sequence continues at coordinate 178,700 of NZ_KB897786.1, forward strand.
ACGAGTGGCAGAACTACTGATCCCGCAGCCCCCTGCCGATGCGCGGCCCCCTGCCGTTACGCGGCCCTCTGCCGATGCGCGGCCGCCCCTGCCGCTACACGGCGGCCGGTGCCTCCTTCCCGGCCGCGGTGCCCCACCGGATCCGGGCCGTGCACAGGGGCACCAGCAGGGCGGCGGCGGCCACCACGCCCATCCCCCACCGCAGATCGGCGGCCCCGGCGACGAAGCCGATGACGGCGGGCCCGGCGAGCAGGCCGGTGGTGCCCAGGGAGGCGACCAGCGCCAGCGCGGAGGGGCCCTCGGCCGCGGCGGCGACGTAGAGGCAGGGCGTCACGGCCGCGAGACCCAGGCCCATACAGGCGAAGCCGACCAGCGCGGGGACCACTCCCCCGGCGAGCAGGGCGAGGGCCAGACCCGCGCCCGCGACCGTGCTGCCCACCCGGACCACCCGGGCGTCGCCCCAGCGTTCGCGCCAGCCGTCCCCGAGGAGCCGGGCGAGGACCATCATCACGGAGACGACCGCGATGCCCATGGGAGCGAGCTGCTCCGGGGCGCCGGCGACGCTCTTCAGATAGAGCGCGGACCAGTCGTTCATCGAGCCCTCGGCCAACGTCCCGCAGACCATGGCGGCGCCCAGCCAGAGCGTGATCCGGGTCGGCGCCGTCAGCCGTCGGCGCCCGGCCGCCTCCTTCGCCCCGGCCGCCTCCTTCGCCCCGGCCGGCTGCTCCCCGGGTGCCGTGTCGGGCAGCAGCCGGGCCCGGGCGCAGCCCAGCAGGCCCAGCAGGAGGACGGCGGCGACGGCGAAGTGCTGGGCGATGGCCGGGGTCACCAGGTGCATACCGGCCGCGACCAGGGCGGCGAGGAAGGACCCCGCGCTGAAAGTGGCGTGCAGCTGGGCCATGGCGGCCCGCCCGTGGGCCTTCTCCAGGGCCGCCCCCTGGGCGTTCATGGCCACGTTGAGGCAGCCGACGGCCACCCCGTCGGCGCAGATCACGAGCAGGGCGACCGGGTAGTTCGGGGCGGCGGCCAGAGCGAGGAGGAGGGCCGCGAGGCAGAGCGCGGACAGCAGGGCGAGCCGCCGGGAGCCGAGGCGGCGCATCAGCAGGGAGACCAGGGGGAAGGAGGCCGCCGCCCCCGCCCCGCAGGCGGTGAGCAGGACGCCCATCTCGACTTCGCTCAGGCCGAGTTGCGTCTTGAGGGCGGGGAGGCGGGCGGCCCAGGTGGCGTACTGGAAGCCGAGGAAACAGAACAGGGCCGCGATCGCCAGCTGTGTCCGTCTGAAGTCGTTCGTGCGGAAGCCGTTCATGACACCGGGCACGGGAGACTGCCCCCTTCCTGGGTACGGGCTGCGGTGCGGGATTCGGGACGGGCTGCCGGGCGGGGCTCGGCGCGGGATTGGGGGCGGGCCGCGGGGCGGGGCTCGGCGCGGGATTCACGGGGGAGGTGTCCCTCGTCGCTGCTGCCGGGCAGGGCGAGGGACATATAGACGGCGCCGGCACCGTAGTCCGGCGGAACCGGCACCTCCGGGTGGGCGCGGAAGCCGCGGGACGCCCAGAAGCCGGCCATCCCGCCCACCGCGACGAGGGAGACCCGCTCCCAGCCGGGGTCCGCGCCGGACGTCAGCCGCGCCAGCAGCCGCCCGCCCCAGCCCCGGCCGCGCAGCTCCGGGACCACGGCCAGGTCGTGCAGATGCAGATTGGCCGCCCGGTGCGCGGCCGCCTCCGGGCGGGCCAGGTCCGGGAAGCGGAACGGCGGGTAGGGCAGGGCGAGGAGGTAGCCCGCGATCCGGCCGCCCCGGTCCAGGACGAAGCAGGTGTCCGGGGAGATCCGGCCCTTGGACTCCAGTGCCGCCCGCCCTTCGACGAGGGAGGTGCCCGCGTACGCGGCGGCCTCCACGGCGGCGACCCCCGGCCAGTCGGCGTCCCGGACGGGGCGGACGCGCGTGCCGGCGCTCACCGCTGCCGCCCTTCCGCCGGGGCGGCGGCCGGGGTCACGTCGCCCGCCAAGGCGTACGGCAGCGGCGGGAAGCCGTTGAAGCCGCGTGTCATATAGCTGGTGGCGTAGGCACCGGCGGACAGGATCCAGACCGGGTCGCCCGAGGCGAGGCCGCGCGGGACGCGCTGGGCCGGGTCGGCGTAGGCGTCGTCGCTGTCGCAGGTCGGGCCCGCGACGACGGCGGACACCAGGGCCTCGCCGGTGCGTCCGGGGAAGACCATCCGGTGGCACAACTGGTCCATCTCGTAGAGGCCGTTGAACTTGCCGACGCTGAGGTAGAGCCAGTGCGCGTCCTGCCCGCCGGGCCCCCGGCGGGTGGTCAGGCGGCTGACGTGCGCCCGGACGGCGCCGTGGTCGGCCACCAGATGGCGGCCCGGTTCGACGACGAAGGCCAGCGGCCCGCCGTTGACCTGACGGAGCCGGTCCATGCCGTCGCGCATGACGGCGAACATCTTGTCCAGCGGGGGTTCGAGCGGGCGGCCCCGCCGGTCGAGGTAGCCGACGGCGGGCAGGCCGCCGCCGAGGTTGACGTGGTCCGGGGCGATACCGTGCGCGCGCAGCGCGAGCAGGGTGCCGGCCAGGGTCTCGGCGGCCTCGGTCCATGCCTCGGTGGTCATCTGCTGGGAGCCGACGTGGACGGAGAGACCGGCCGGTGTCAGTCCGGCGGCCCGGGCGGCGGTCAGCACCCGCACGGCCCCCTCGGGCGAGCAGCCGAACTTGTGGCTGAGCCCCCACAGGGCGCCGTCGCCGCTGGTGGCGAGGCGGCAGAACACCCGGGCGCCGGGGGCGTACGCGGCGACCGCCGTCACGTCCTCGACGCTGTCGGTGGCGAAGGTCCGGATGCCGAGGCGGTGGGCCTCGGCGATCTCCGCGTCGGACTTCACCGTGTTGCCGTAGTGGATCAGCCGGGCGGGCACGCCCAGGCGCAGGACCTGGGCGATCTCGGCGGGGCTCGCCGCGTCGAAGCCCGCTCCCGCTCCGGCGAGGCAGGTCAGGACCTCGTCGACGGGGCAGGACTTGACCGCGAAGCGGACGGCGGCGCCCGGGAGTTCACGGGTCAGCCGCCGGTGGGCGTCCGCGATTCCGGCGAGGTCGAGGACGAGCCGGTCCGAGGGCGCGGCGGCGAGGGCGGTGGCCAGCCGGGCGGGTACCTGGGCGTTCACCCCTCCGCACCCCCAAAGCCGGCCTCGCGGGCGACCCGCATCAGCGGGCCCCAGACATCGGTCAGCAGGGCGAAGTCCTCGATGTCCCGCTGGGCTTCGTCGAGCAGGGCCTCCCGCCGGTCCGCGATCAGGTCCGCGAAGTGGGCGTAGCGGCCGCCGAGTTTGCGGTAGCAGGTGTCGACGCGGTCCAGCCGCCAGTGGTTCTCGGCGCGGTCCAGGCCGGTGCTCGCGCGCAGCAGCGCGGAGACGGCCTCGGGGCGCAGCCGGTCGTCCGCGTCGAGCAGGGCGGGGCCGGCCTCGGCGAGGGCGGCGTAGACGGCGTGGAAGTAGAGCATGGAGAGCAGGAACTTCACGAAACGCGTCTGGTACGCGAGGAAGCCGGCGTCGGTACGGCGCTGGGGGGTGTGGAAGTTCTCGATGTGGCGGTTGTGCAGCACACCGGGGAGGGTCGCGTCGTGCACCAGGTGGAGGAGGAAGTAGTCGCTGCCGATGGTGTCGGTCGCGGGCGGCAGCGGCACCCGTTCGTACACCGACCGGTCGAAGGCGATGTTGCACATGTCCACCCGCATGGGGTCGACCAGGGTCAGGGTGGTGTCGTCGCCGGTGAAGGGCTCGGTCCCGGCGCCCCGGAAGGACTCCGCCACCAGCGCGCGCTTGCGCTCCCCGGGCAGGCCGCCGGGCGCCCAGAGGCCGACGACCTCGTGGTACACCCCCTCGTCCAGCCGTTCCATCTCGGCGAGGTCCACGGAGGGCGCGCCGATGAAGGAGGCGCCGGCGAGGGAGACGGGCCGGTGGGCGTGCGCCGGGTCGAGCCGCACGCGGGTGACGGCGGCGGACGCCTCGGTTGCCCGTCTGCCCAGGGAGGCGACTTCGTGGTGCACGGGGAAGACCGGCTGCCCGTCCAGGGTCTGGTAACGGCTGTCCGAGTCCCTGCGGTGCACGGAGCGGCAGCCGAGGGCGGCGGCGAGGAGGAAGGCGCGGTCGGTGCAGGCGCCGTAGGAGACGGCGTCGGGGAGCAGCAGTCCGAGGAGGCGCTCGGGTCCGGCGAGTCCGGTCCGGCGGATCGTCTCCCGCAGCAGCGCGCGCTGCCGGGCCTCGTCCAGGTGGTGCACGGTGACGCCGGGGGCGGCGGGCAGGGCGGCCAGGACACGGGCGTGTTCGGCCCGGACGGCCTCGGGGGCGGAGTCCAGGACCAGCAGGCGGACCTCGGTGCCGAAGGCGCGGGCGGCGTGGGCCGCCTCGGCGGCGGTGGCGGCCAGGGTGGCGGAGCAGGCCCGGTTGGTGGGCAGGGTGAGGCAGATCGGGGCGTCGTCGGCGGCCGGCGCGGGGGCGGGGCGCCGGGCGGCAGAGCGTGCGGGGCCGGGGCGTTCGGTCACCGGGCTTGCGGGGGTGGGGCGTTCGGTCGCCGGGCTTGCGGGAGTGGGATCTGCGGCCACCGGGCGTGCGGGGTCGAGGCGTTCGGTCACCGGGCGGGCTCCTGTCCGCTCCAGGGGTCCAGCCCGAGCAGCCTGCGGCCCAGACCGTTCAGCTCGGCGGGGCCGTAGCGCTGGGACTCGTGCCGGTCGGCGTCCCCGAGAAGGGTGCCGTTCCAGCCGGGGGTGGCGAGGGTCCGCCAGGACTCGACGCGGGAGCGGCGCAGTTCGGTGTGCTCTTCCAGGGCGGGCATCATCGAGAGGTACTGCACGGCCCGGACCTGGTTCGCGGAGAGGTTGGGCGCGACGCCGTGGGCGAGCAGCCCGTTGAAGATGAGCAGGTCGCCGGCCTGGAGGTCGGGGCGCACCACGGGGAACTCGGCGCGGTCGGCGCCGGGCCGGACGGGGTCGCGGCCGGGTGGCTGCGCGATCCGCCACTCCTCGAAGCGGCGGAAGAGTTCGGGCGCGCACTGGAAGCCGCCGGCTTCGGGCTCGGTGTCGTTGAGGGCGAGGATGCCCTGGACGCGCTGCGGCAGCACGCCGAGGGTGGTGTCGACGTCCCAGTGCAGCTCGATGTCGAAGCCCTCGTCGGTGGGCTCGATCAGGGAGCGGGAGCGGTTTCCCCTGTTCGGCGGGTTCAGGTTGAGCCGGTCCAGGGTGACCCACAGCTCCTCGCAGTCCCACACGTCGGCGAAGGCGTCGTGGACGCGCTGCGACTGGCGGGTGTCCCAGAGGAGCTGGTGGTGGTACGCCTCGACGAAGCCGTAGACGTACAGATCGCGGTCGAGGTCCGAGCGGAAGGTCCGCTCCCGGTACCAGGTGTCGGGCCTGTCCGGGTCGAGTCCCTGGAACTCCCAGGCGAATGCGAGGAGGCTCTTGGCCTCGCCCGGGGTGACGGCGCCCCGGACGACGACATAGCCGTAGGTCTGCCAGAAGGCGAAGTCCTCCTCGGACAGCACCCGCAGGGGCAGGGTCTTGCGGAGGTCGCGCAGCGGCGTGGGCGTGAGGTAGGTCTCGCCGTCCGCGCTGAAGTAGGGACGCGCGGAGGCGGCCCGGTGGAGGTACGGGGAAGGGGAGGGGGCAGGAGTCGGCATGCCAGCACTCCAGGGCTCGGGAAGGGTCGGTGGCGCCGAGTGGCAGAACCCCAGACCGGCTCTGATGATCGAACTGAGGTTCCCTCAAGCTGGCCTGGACCAATTGCGGGAGTCAACCGCCACCGGCCCAAGTTGCCGTCAATTGCCTGCCAGTTGCCGGTCCCGCGACGGTCCCGCCCCGGCCGCGCCCGGCGGCGGGCTCCACCGCCCCCTCCGACGCCCCCGCCCCCGGTGTCAGCCCTCCACGATCCGCTCGGCCGCCGCCGTGCCGCAGACCCGGGCCGCGCCGTGGGTGGCGAGGTGCAGGGCGCCGCGCGGCGGGGACTGCGGTACGCCCATCTCCACCACCACGGTGTCCGGGCGGGCGGCGAGGAGTGCGTCCAGGGCGGAGCGCATCCAGGGGTGCCGGTGCTCGTCGCGGACGACCGCGACGATCCGGCGGTTCCCGGCCGCCGCCAGTGCCTCGGCGCCCGCACCGGGCCCGCGGTACGCCCCGCCGCGGGTGCCCGGCAGCAGGCGTGCCAGGTCCGCGTCCAGGCCCCAGGGGGTCTCGTCGCCCACCGCGATGTTCGGCTCCGGGGCGAAGGTCGCCACGTGCACCGGCCCGGTGACGGGCGCCGCGGACCCGGCACGTGTCACCGTGACCGCGCGGCGCGCGGCGCGCAGCCCGATCTCCGGGTCGGCCGCGGCCCCGGCATCCGCCCGCGCCCCCGCGGTCCAGCGGGCGAGCCGGCGGACCCGGTCGGCGGCGTCCGCCAGCCGCTCCTCGGGCAGTTCACCAGAGGCCACGGCGGCGACCAGCGCGTCCCGCAGGCTCAGCACCGTGCCCTCGTCGTTCAGTCCGCCGCCCACGCAGATGGCGTCGGCACCCGCCGCGACGGCCAGGACGACACCGCGCTCCAGGCCGTAGGTGCCCGAGATGGCGCGCATCTCCATGCCGTCGGTGACGATCAGCCCGTCGTAGCCCAGCTCCCCGCGCAGCAGCTCGGTGAGGATACGCCGCGAGACGGTGCCGGGGCGCTCCGGATCCAGGGCGGGGACCAGGATGTGCGCGCTCATGATCGCGCGGGTGCCCGCCTCGACGGCGGCGCGGAAGGGCACGAGTTCGCGGGTGCGCAGGGTCTCCTCGTCCACGTCGATACGCGGGAGGGCGTGGTGGGAGTCCACACTGGTGTCGCCGTGCCCGGGGAAGTGCTTGGTGCACGCGGCGACACCGGCCGCCTGCATGCCCTCGACGTACGCCGCGGTGTGCCGGGCGACGAGCGCGGTGTCCGCGCCGAAGGAGCGCACGCCGATGACCGGGTTGTCCGGGTCGGCGTTCACGTCGGCGGACGGCGCCCAGTTGAAGTTGACGCCGCACGCGGCCAGTTGGCGGCCCAGTTCACGGGCGACGCCCCGGGTGAGTTCCGGGTCGTCCACGGCGCCGAGGGCGAGGCTGCCGGGGAACGAGGAGCCCGTGCGCACGTCCAGGCGCGTGACGTCACCGCTCTCCTCGTCGATGGCGACCAGCAGGTCGTCCCGCTCGGCGCGCAACTCGGCGGTGAGCGCCGCGACCTGATCCCGGGACGTCACGTTGCGCCCGAACAGGGCGACGGAGGCGAGCCCTTCGCCGACCCGGCGGCGCACCCAGTCGGGCGCGGTGGTGCCGGCGAAGCCGGGCTGGAGCACCGCGAGGGCGTCCCGGGTGAGGGTGTCGTCGGCAGTGGCGAATGTCGTCATCGGGGGGTTCGTCCCTTCACGGAGCGGCCGTCCGGGCCGCGCGCAGCCTTGTCGCGGGATGGGGGTCATCGGGGTCGGGACACGTCGGACGAGCGGCGGGTCCGCGACGCCCTCGACGACGCACTCGGAGATGGACTGTGCCCGTCGCAGCGGCGGCCCGGGGTCCGCGCACCGGGTCATGGTGCGTCCCGGAACCGCCACGGGGAGCTTGGCCTAGACTTTTCGCAGCGTCAAGGCGGCCCCGGGGAGCGGGCGTTGAGGACGCCCGGCACCCTGACGGCTCGCGGCGGCCACCCGCCCGCGACACGCCCAGTTGGACTAGACCACAGGGCTGCCGCGGGTTATAACGGGAGCCCTGCGGGCCTCCGGACACCTCCTGGCCCACCACATCGATCCAGGGATGTCGTGACAGAACAGCGCGTTGCCACCGGGCGGCTCCGGACCACCGGGGGCGCACCCGCGGGCCGCCACCCCAAGGCCGCCGCCGGTCCCTGGCGGGGCCCCCAGGACCGGGAGGCGGGCGCACCGGGCGACCCGCCCTCGCTGGACACCCTGGTGACCGCCCTGGTCACCGCACGCGAGGCCGCCTGCCTCACCCAGGAGGCCCTGGCGGAGCGGTCCGGGGTGAGTGTGCGGGCCATCCGCAATCTGGAGACCGGTCACACCGCCCGCCCCCGCAAGCAGTCCCTGCTCCTGCTCGCCGAGGCCCTGGGCGTACGGCCCGCGGACGTCGGGCTGTTACCCGGGCACCCCTCCCCCGTGAGCCTCCCCCGCCCCGCCCGGCCCACGGGCCCGCTCCCGGCGGAGCTGCCCCCGCCCCCGCGCCACCGGCTCGTCGGCAGACGGACGCACGTCGACGCGCTCCGGGCGCATCTGACGGCCCCGGACCACGGCGACCGCGGCCGGCCTGCCGTCGTCGTCGGTCCGCCCGGCGGCGGACGGACCGCGCTGCTCCTGGCGGCGGCGCACGGCGCGCGCGACCGCTTCCCGGACGGCCAGGTCTTCGTGGACCTTCATCCGGCCACGTCCGCCGCCCCGTTCCCCCCGGACGCGCTGGTGCGCAGGGTGCTGCGCTCCCTGGGCGCCGTGCCGCCCGCCGGCGGGCCGGAGGAGGCGGCCGCGCGGCTGCGGGACGCGCTCAGCCGCCGACGGGTCCTGGTCGTCCTCGACAACGCGGACAGCGAGGCGCAGATCCGGCCGCTCCTCGTGGACGGCGGCCACAGCGCCGTCCTGGCGGGCGCGCGGCGCGAACTGCCCGCGCTGGAGTCCCCGTTCCGGCGGCGGATCGGCGTCCTGACCGAGCCGGACGCCCTGGCGCTGCTGGAGGAACTGGTCGGCGCCACGCGCACCCGGGCGGAACCGGCGGCCGCGGCCGAGCTGGTGCGCTGCTGCGCCCGGCTGCCGCTGGCCCTGCACATCGCCGGACTGTGGCTCTCGGCCCGTCCGCACCGCTCCCTCGGCGACCTGGCGGCCCGGCTGGCCGACGGCCGGGACCGCATCCGCTTCCTGCGCATCGGGGACCTGTCCCTGCAGGCGAGCGTGGCGGCCTGCCACGGGGTGCTGCCGGTCGCGGTCCGGGCCTCCCTGCGACGGCTGCGCACGGCAACGGAGGGCTTCACCGCGGACGGACTGGTGCCGCACGCGGCCCCGGGACCGGCCGCGGCGGCGGATCTCCTCGACGAGCTGATGTCCCTGCAACTGGTCCACGCGGACGGCGCCGACGCATACGGGCGGGTGCGATACCGGGTGCACGACGCGGTGCTTCAGTACGTCACCCACTGCCTGCCTGCAGACGGCTGAAGGGGCGCAGCTCAGCGCCGGGCGGTCTCCACCTCGTCCTCGTCTTCCTCGTCCTCCGGTTCCCCGCTCTCGTCTTCCTCCTCCTCGCCCTCCTCGTCCCAGACGTCCTCCGCCTCGTCCTCGGCGCCTTCCGCGTCCTCGTCGTACTCGTCCTCGTATTCGCCCTCGCCCTCGTCCCGGCTGTCGTCCCCGGCCTGTTCCTCCTCCTCGACGGCCTCCTCGTGGGTGCGGACGACCTCGCCGTCCCGGATTTCGCCGCGCCAGCCCTCGGCCTCCTCCTCGGCGAAGGTGACGTACCGCTGGAAGTGCTTGAAGTCCAGGCGAAGCCGCCGCCCCTGGGCACGCCAGAGGTTGCCGGTCTTCTCGAAGAAGCCGGAGGGGTAGTACTCGACGACCAGGACGATCCGGGTGAGCGTCGGACCGAGTTCATGGAAGGACACACAGCCGCGCGTGGAGCCCTTGGCCCCTTCCGACGTCCACACGATCCGGTCGTCGGGTATCTGCTCCTCGACGGTGGCCTTCCACCCCCGGGTCGAGGGTCCGACCTTGACCTTCCAGTCGCTGCTGGTCTCGTCGCTCTGGGACACGCTCCGCACGCCCTTGGTGAACGAGCTGAACTCCTCGTACTGCGTCCAGTGGTCGTAGGCGCTGCGCAACGGCACGCCCACGTCCAGGACTTCCACGATGTTCATCACTTTGGTGCTCCCGGCCTTGCGGCCTCCTCCCCCGCCCTTGCCGAACACGTCCTTCACCTTGCCGACCACGTTCTCCTTGAGGCCCTTGGCCTTCTCACCCATGAAGGCCTTGAGCGGGGACTCGCCCTGGAGAACGCGCAGCCCGGCCTCGGGCAGCACGCCTCCGTTGTCGGCGACATCGAGGAGGTCGTCGGCGAGATCGGCGAGCCGGTCGCCCGCCCGCTCGGCGAGTGCAGTCACCCGGGCCGACACATGGTCGGCCAGTTCGCCCTTCAGCAGATCCAGTCCGGAGGTCTGGTCGGACGCCTTCCCGCGTTGTCCGGTGGCCATGGCACTACCTCCGCCGACCCGTGGTCTTCTTGGCGGCCGTCTTCTTCGTGGCGGTCTTCTTCGCGGCGGTCTTCTTGGCGGCGGTCTTCTTGGCGGCGGCCTTCTTCGCGGCGGCCTTCTTGGCCGGTGGCTTCTTGGCCGATGGCTTCTTCGGCGCGGAGCGGGATCCGGAACCGCCGCCACCCTCCTGGGAACTCCGCCGACGCCTGCTGCGCCTCGGCTCCTCCTCCCCCTCCTCGTCCTCATAGGCGTCCTCGGGGGGCTCCTCCTCGTCCTCTTCACTCTCCTCGTCCTCATCGCCACGGGACGTGTCCCCCAGCCGCAGCGTGCGCTCGTGCAGGGAGTCCGCGAGGCCCGCGAGACGGCGGTCGGCCGTCGCGGAGAGCGCCGAGCGCCCCGCCTCGAAGACCTCGCCCTTGAGCTGGTCCCCCAGTTGGGAGACCTGGGGATGGGAGGCCAGACGGCGGGCGCCCTGCTCCAGAAGCTGTTTGGGATCGAGCGCGAGTTTTCGGCCCGCGACCAGCCCGATCACGGTGAGCGCGAGCCGCCCCTTCCTGGTCCTACCGAGCACATAGCCGCCCGCGACGGCGGCGGCCAGCCCGATCTTGGTCGTGTCATCCATCGGGATTCCCTTCGGCAGGGCGGAGGGCTCCCGCAGCGCCCGCCCGGGGCGGCGGCCCGCGGCCGCGGCCCGCACGGCGGATCTGTCACCCGTCCGCCACTTAGCACCCTGCCCTACCGCGAAGGATTCATCCACATATGATTCTATTGTCTGTTTCACTCGCGGGCGGGTACCCGGGACCGCGTGCCCGGACCACGGGACCACCAGGAACGACCACCGAGGACGACCACCGAGGACGACCATGGCCACCGATCGCCGTTCCGGCAGCGAACGCAAGCCGGCCGGGAAAGCCGGAAGAACCGGGCGGGCCGGGGCCGCCGGACAGGCCGGCAGGACCGACAAGGCCCGGGCCGCCGGGAAGAACACGGACGCGGCGCAGGCGATGCGCTCCGCCGCAGGCAGCCTCCAGGAGCTGCTGGGCCGGGCCCCCGAGTCGGTGTCCGCCCTCCGGCGCACGGACGACGGCTGGGAGGCGGACGTGGAGGTCCTGGAACTGGAACGCGTCCCCGAGACGACGAGCGTCCTCGGCAGTTACCACGTCACGCTCGACCGGGACGGCGAACTCGTCGGCTACGAAAGGACCCGGCGGTACACACGGGGACAGATCGACCGGCGCGACTGACCGTTCGCCCGGACTTGAAGGGAGGCACCCATGACCGTGGTGCCGCAGAGCGGCAGCGCACCCCAGGAGCGCGGCAGCCTGTACGACGTCATCGAACTCATCCTGGACCGCGGGCTCGTGATCGACGTGTTCGTCCGGGTCTCCCTGGTGGGCATCGAGATCCTCAAGATCGACGCCCGGATCGTCGTGGCCAGCGTCGACACCTACCTCCGCTTCGCCGAGGCGTGCAACCGCCTCGACCTGGAGTCCGGGAACAAGGCCCCCGCCCAGCTCACCGACATCGTCGGCGACACCGTGGAGGGCGGCGCCAAGGGCAAGTCCAAGGGGGCGCTCTCCGGCGCCGTGGAAGCGGTCACCGACGCCCTCCCCGGCGGGTCCCGCTCCTCGTCCGACGACGAGGACGAGTACGAAGCCGAGTACGCAGCCGAGGACGAGTACGAAGCCGAGGACGAGGGCGCCGAGGACGACGCGCAGGACCGGGCCGCCGAGGAGGAGCCGGAGCCCGAGCCCGCCGAACGCCCGCGCCGCGCGGCCCGCAAGCCCGCCCGCCGGGCACGCACCACGTCCCGGCAGAGGGAGTGAGAGGGAGCAGCAGATGACCGTGTACGTGTACTCCGTCGTCGACGGACAGCACCCGGCGCAGATCGACGGGCTCACCGGTGTCGGGGACCCGCCCGGGGCCCTGCGGCTGGTCCGCGGCAGCGGGCTCGCCGCCGTGGTCAGCGACGCGCCGGACGGCCTGCGCCCCAAGCGGCGCGACCTCCAGGCCCATCAGGGGGTGCAGAACGGGCTGATGGCCGACGGGCCGGTGCTGCCCCTCCGTTTCGGGCTCGTCGCCCCCGACGACGAGGCGGTCCGCGAGGCACTCGCCGAGCGGGCCGCGCAGTACACCGAGCGTCTGTCCTCCGTGACCGGCTGTGCCGAGTACAACCTGAAGGTGCGGCAGGAGGAGGAGCCGATGCTCCGCCAGGTGCTGGAGTCGTCCTCGGAGGCACGTGAGTTGAACCGGGAGATCCGTGCGGGCAGCGCGGGGCCCGACGCGCCGCTGCGCCTCGGCGAGATGGTCGCGGTGGAGGTGCGGGCCCGGCAGGAGGCGCTGGCCTCCGGGGTCGTGGAGGCGCTGCGCCCGTACTCGCGGGAGCTGCACATGGCGAAGACCTCGGGCGACGACTTCCTCAACGTGTCCCTGCTGGTGCCGGACGATCAGGAGGAGATGTTCCTGACCACGGAGTTGAGCGTGGCCAACCAGATGGGCGAGGACTTCGAGTTCCGGCTCAACGGCCCGCTGCCGCCCTACAGCTTCGTCTGAGATCCGAGGAGGTTCGTCCGCGGTCCGAGGACCCGGCCAAGCAGTCCGAGGAGGCTCGTCCGCAGTCCGAGGACCCGATCGAAGGGTCCGAGGACCCGACCGAACTGAGGAGGACCCCGCGATGGGACTGCTCACCCAGCTCGTCACCCTGCCGCTCGCCCCGGTCCGGGGGGTGGTGTGGGTGGCCGAACAGGTCCAGGAGGCCGCCGAGTCCGAGTACTACGACCCGGCGCCCGTGCACGCCGCCCTCGCCGAGCTGGAACGCAGGCTGCTCGCCGGGGAGATCGACGAGGAGACCTTCGACCGCGAGGAGGACGAACTCCTCGACCGGCTGGAGGCCCTGCAGGCGCACCGGACGGGACCCGAGGGACCCCCGCCGGGCGCCGGACAGGGCTCCTGAGCCCGGAAGGCTGATGCCGCCGTGACCGAACCGACTCCCGCAGCACCCGGCCCCGCCTCCGGGGGCCTCGGCACCTATCCCGGCCGGGCGGCGCCCCCGTACGCGCAGGGCTCCTCCGCCAACCTCGCCGACATCCTGGAACGGGTGCTCGACAAGGGCATCGTGATCGCCGGGGACATCCGGATCGACCTGCTGGACATCGAACTGCTCACCATCAGACTGCGGCTGCTGGTCGCCTCGGTCGACAAGGCCAAGGAGATGGGCATCGACTGGTGGGAGCACGACCCCTCCCTCTCCTCCCGGGCCCGTCCGCCCCGTGACCTGCCCCGCGACGAGCGCGCCCGGCGCTCCCTCGCGGAGGAGAACGAACGGCTGCGCGCCGAGATCGACGCGCTGCGCAGCGGCGAGGAGTCCCCGCGGGCGGTCACGGAGCGGCGGAGCCGGCGGGAGCGCCGCGATGACGGCTGAGCAGACCGGGGCGACCGAGCGGACCGGGGCGACCGAGCGGACCGCGCCGGGGGAACCGGCCGGGCGGCGGGTCGCCTACGCCTACGCCGTGGCGCGGTCGGCGGGCGGCCTGGCCGAGGCGGTGTCACCGCTCGCCGGGGTGGCCGGGGCGCCCGTCTCGCTGATCGGCGACGACTCCGCACCCGGCCTGGTGCTCGCCGTGAGCGCCGTGCCGGCCGCGGACTTCGACGAGGAGGCGCTGAAGCGGCAGCTGGAGGATCTGGACCGGCTGACGGCCATCGCCCGCGCCCACCACGCCGTCGTCGACGCGCTCGCGGCCCGGACCACCGTGCTGCCCCTGCGGCTGGCCACCGTGTACCTGGACGCGGCGGGGGCACGCCGGGTCCTGCGCGAGCACGGCACGGAACTCGCGGCGGCTCTGGACCGGCTGACGGGCCGCGCCGAATGGGGCGTGAAGGTCTACGCCGTGGCGCCCGCCCCCGGGGCGGTGCCGGACCCGGCGGCGGAGACGCCCGGCGCGCCCGGCCGCTCCTATCTGCGGCAGCGGCGCGCCCAGGAGGGCGCCCGCACGGCCGTGCGGCGGAACGCGGCGACCACCGCGTCCCAGGTGCAGACGGAGGCGTCCCGGTACGCCGTGGCCCGGGCCCGGCACCGGCCGCAGAGCGGGTCGCTGGCCGGGACCACCGACGAGAACGTGCTCAACGACGCGTATCTGGTGCCCGGGGCGTACGGCGGGGCTTTCCGGGAGGCGGTAGGCCGGGCGGCCGAGGGCCTGGACGGCGTCCGGGTGGAGGTCACCGGCCCGTGGGCGCCGTACTCGTTCACGGGCGGGGTGCCCGTGGGGGACGACGAGGGCCGTGAGGACGGCTCCGGCGGGGGCGCGCAGGAGGGGCGGCCGTGACCGACGAGCTGCCCGTCACCGCCTCCCCCGCTCCCGCCCCCACGGCGGCGGACCCGCTGCCCGAGCGGCAGGTGGCGCTGATCGACCTCCTGGACCGGCTGCTCACGGGCGGGGCCGTCATCACCGGGGACGTGGTGCTCTCCGTCGCCGACATCGACCTCGTCCGCGTGTCCCTGCGCGCCCTGGTCGTGTCCGTCACCCCGTCGACCCCGTCGCCGTGGGCCCCGGCCGACCCCGACGACTACGGCGGGACCCCGTGACCCCGGCCCCGCGCCCCGGCGCCCGAACGCCGGCGGGCGACCCGGCCGCCCGGCGCGAGGAGGTCGCCCGGGCCACGGCGCGCGCCCTGCGGCTGCTCCCGGCCACTCCCCGTGACCTCACCGCACCGCCGGGCGACCGCGCGCCGGCCCGCCGGATCACCGCGGACCCCGACACCGTCGAGCGGGACCTGATGCGCCTGGTCCTCACCCTCGTCGAACTCCTCCGCCAGCTGATGGAACGCCAGGCCCTGCACCGCGTCGACCAGGGCGACCTCACGGAGGAGCAGGAGGAACGCCTCGGGCTGTCGCTGATGCTGCTGCACGACCGGATGCGCGGCCTGTGCGAGGAGCACGGCCTCACCCTGGAGGACCTCAACCTCGATCTGGGCCCTCTCGGCCCTCTGTTGCCGCCTCCCGAGTGAGCCGCACGGTCCGCAGCCGCGGGACCCGGGCGTCCGACGGGTGCGTCCCCGCCGCGCCCCAAGGCGCGGACGGACCGGAACGGGCCCGGTCGGCCGCTCGCCCGGCAGGGCCGCGGGGACGCCTGGCGGGGCCGGGGATCGGCTCCGCCGCGACGCGGCCCCGCCGCCCACTCCACCGGACGTCTCCGTGCGGGGCGCAGGAGGCGTCCCGGGGCGGGCGGACCTGCCCCGGGCGCAGCCGGCCGGGTTCCGGTGCCCCCGGGGGACCGGCGAGGGGGTCCGGAGCGGTGGAATCCGCCGGTGCGGGCACCCGCCTGCCATGAGCATTCACCCCTTCCCCGCACGCCCCCGATCCTCCCGGGGTCTCCCATGACCCGGCACCTCCGGATGTGGCCGCGCAGCGCAGCCTGGGAGGCCGAGGCGGTCGCCACCTCGGTGCGGCGCGCGGTCGCCGTGCCGGGCCGGGAACGCGACACCGCCGTGCAGGCCCTCAAGGCTGCGGGCGCGGCCGTCCTCGCCTGGGCCGTGGCGGGCTGGTGGTGGCAGGCGCCGATGGCGCTGATGGCCCCGTGGACGGCCGTCGCCCTGGTCCAGGGCACGGTCTACCGGTCGGTCCGCACCGGCGCGCAGCAGCTCGTCCTCATCACCGCGGGCACCCTGCTCGCCGCCGGAGCGGCCGTGCTCACGGGCAACCAGATGGCGGCGATGGCCCTCGCCCTCCCGCCCGCGGCTCTGCTGGGCACCTACACACGCTTCGGCGACCAGGCGGTCTACGCGCCCGCGACGGTCGTGTTCGTGCTGACCTACGGCTCGTACTCCGGCGCCGACATCCTGCACCGGCTCGCCGAGGCCGGTGTGGGCGCGGTCATCGGCATCGCCGTCAACGCCCTCCTGCTCCCGCCCGTGCATCTGCGGGACGTGCAGCAGTCACTGGCCGGGCTGGGACGGGACTGCGCGCAGCTGCTCCGGGAGATGGCCGACGACATCGAGAAGGGGTACGACAGCGAGGACGCGGCGCGCTGGCAGAACCGGGCCGACCGGCTCACCGCCTCCCTCCAGTCCCTGCACAACGCCCGCCTGTGGAACCGGGAGAGCTACCGCTTCAACCCCGGCCGGCGCATGCGCAGAAACGTGGGGCCGCCGCCCCCGCTGGAGCACGACACCTACTGGGAACGCTTCACCAGCCGGCTGACCGGCCTGGTCGGGCTGCTGGCCGACCAGGCGGGCGAGGACCGCCGGCTGGCCGCCGCGCCGGACGCGGCCCTGTCCTGTCTGGCGGAGCTGCTGCGCGCCGTCGCCACGGTCTGCGAGACGGACCGCGACCGGCGTCTGCACCCGCCAGGCCCCGGGGAGGACTCGGACGACGAGGAAAGGGCCGCGGCGGGCGCCCGGGCCCGGTCGGCGCTGGACGGCCTCAAGCGCGTCATGACGGCCGAGGGCTCCGAGCAGTGGCTCGCCGTCGGTGCGCTGGTCGCGGAGGCGCAGCGTCTGATCCGCCTCGCGGCTCCGGACGGGGCGGTGGCCGCGCGGGAGTCGTCGTGACGGCCCCCGCGCCGGGCACCCGGCGGCCGAGGCGGTGGCGGGGCCGGGAGCCCGGCGGTCGGGCCGGGCGCGGCACCGGGCGCCCGGCAGCCGAGGCGGTGGCGGGGCGGGTGCCCGTCGGCCGGGGCAGGCGCCGGGCCGGGAGCCCGGTTCACCCGGGCCCGGTGGGGTACCCGGGGCGGCGTCCGGCCGCGGTGGCCGGTACGGCCCACTCAGCGGGAGGACCCATGACCCCGACCGGCTCCCCGGCCGAATCCCTCTGGAACGAGTACGACCCCGGCCCCGGGCACCCGCCGCTGCGAGGTCCCCTCTCGGCGGACCTCGTTGTCGTCGGCGGCGGCATGGCGGGCATCTGCACCGCCTTCGAAGCCTGCCGCGCGGGCCGTGAGGTCGTGCTCGTCGAGGCGGACCGGCTGGCGCGCGGGGTGACGGGCCGGACGACGGCCAAGGTCTCCGCCCTCCAGGGCACGGCCTACCGGCGCATCGGCCGCGTCCACGGCGAGGAGACGGCCCGCCGGTACGCGGCCTCGCAGGCCGCGGCCGTGGAGCGGGTGGCGCGGCTGGCCGGGGAGCTTCACATCGACTGCGACCTGGAACGCGCCCCCGCCTACACCTATGCCACCGACCCCGCGCACGCGGAGGGCATCCGCCGGGAGGCGGACGCGGCGGCCGCCGCCGGGCTGCCCGTCGACCTGCTGACGGAGCCGGGGGACGTACCGCTGCCGTTTCCCGTCGCGGCGGCCGTGCGCCTGGACGCCCAGGTCCAGTTCCACCCGCGGAAGTTCCTGCTGGGCCTGGTGCGCGAACTGCTCCGGAGCGGCGGGACCGTGCTGGAGGGCACCCGCGTCACCGGCCTCACCGAGGGGCGGCCCTGCCGGCTGGAGACGAGCACGGGCCACGCGATCGAGGCGGCGGACGTGGTCGTCGCCACCCACTACCCGGTCTTCGACCGGGCCCTGCTCTTCCCCCGCCTCGACCAGCTCCGGGAGGTCGTCCTCGCCGCCCCCCTGCCGCCGGACGCCCGCCTCGGGGAGGGCATGTTCCTCACCGAGGAGGAGGGGACCCGATCCCTGCGGACCGTCCCGCACGGGACGCTCGGGCGCGTGGTCGTGGCCACCGGCGAGAAGTTCCGGCCCGGCGACCCCGGTGACCCGGGCGCGGGACCCCGGCTGGACCGGCTCACCGCCTGGGCGCGCCGGCACCTGGGCGACCTCGTGGTCAGCCACCGGTGGGCGACCCAGGACGTGTTCTCCTCGGACCACCTCCCGCACATCGGCCGGCTGCACCCCGGGGCGCGGCACACCTGGGTGGCGACCGGGTTCGGCGGCTGGGGGCTGAGCGGGGGCGTCGCCGCGGGGGCGCTGCTCGCAGACCGCCTCACGGGGCGCTCCTCCCCCTACACCGGGGTGTTCGACCCGCTGCGGCTGCGTCCGCTCGCCGAGGCCCCGGCGGTGCTGCGCTCGGGGCTGCGGACGGCCCGCAACCTGACCGGGGCCGGACACCGGCCGCGTACGGCGGAGGACCTGGCGCCGGGCCAGGGCGCCGTGCTCCACGACGGCAGCGGCCCGGTGGCGGCACATCGCGACGCCGAGGGCCGACTGCACCGCCTGTCGGCGCGGTGCACCCATCTGGGCTGCCTGGTCGCCTTCGACGAGGCCGAACAGGCGTGGTCCTGCCCGTGCCACGGGTCCCGGTTCGCCACGGACGGCGCGGTGCTGGAGGGCCCGGCGGTCCGGCCCCTGCCGTCCCGGGACGAGGGCCCGGCACCCGGGGAGCCCCCGGGCAGCGCGGACGGGCGTACCGGGGCGGCCGACGCCAACGGCCCGTCCGCACCGGACTGCGCGCGCTGAACCGCCGAGCCGTGCGGGGCTCGCGTCAGCGTGTGCCGTGTGCACCGGCCGGCCGCCCCGGCCCGCCGCTCCCATCGGATGCGGACCCGGACCCGGTGTCGGCGGGGGCGTCGGGGCGGACGCGGAGGGTCGCCGACGGCGGCACGCCGTAGGCGCTGCGGTACGCCGCGGCGAAGCGGCCCTGGTGGGCGAAGCCCCACTTCAGTGCGATCGCGGTGACGCCCGGGCCGCCCGGGGCGGCTGCCTTGAGGTCGGCGTGCGCATGGGCGAGCCGGACCCGGCGGACGTACCCCAGGGGCGTGGTGCCGGCGTGGCGCTGGAAGGCGTACTGGACGGCGCGCGGGGTGACCGACGCGGCGGCGGCGATGTCCGCGAGGCCGATGTCGCGGTGTGCGTGGTCCTCGATGAACGCCATGGCGCGGCGCAGGGTCTCCGTCGAGGCGTCCCGGCTGTCCACCCGGTGGTCGTCGGCGGCCGTCGCGGTGTTGGGCAGAGCGCTCAGGGTGACGGCCGCGAGATGGCGCACGGCGGACGCGACGACCAGTCCGCCCGCGTCCGGCTCGCTCAGCACGTGGTCGCGCAGGAAGGCAACGGTGGTGCCCAGTCGCCGGTTGGCCGCCGCGTCGACCGCCCGGCTGCCGGTGATCCGCACCGGGTCCTGCTGACGCGCGCCGGTGGACGCGACCTCCGTGAGCAGGGCGGGGTCGAACATGGTGACGGTGTAACGGGCGCCGCGGACCTCTCCGGAGTAGGGCTCGTCGGGCTGGGTGATCAGGAAGGTCTCCCCGGGCCCGTAGACCTCTTCGCCGTCCGCGGTGGCGCTGGCCAGGGAGCCCGAGTGGACGGTGACGAGGGTGAGCCTGTTCAGCACACCCGCGTCGTATCTCATCGTGTAGCCCAGGGCCAGCTTGTCGATGCTCACCGCCTCCGCGGCGGTGCGCAGCACCCGGGCACGGGTGTCGTGCGGACGGCCGCCGATCTTCATGGGGGTGTAGGCACGCGACAGGAACGCCTCGGTGGCTTCCAGACTCTCGCTGTCGAAATGGAGCGTCTCCATGGCCCTGCCCTCCTGCCGTTCGTCGTCGCTGGTCCGTAAAGCCGCCTCTGCCCCGGCGGGACGACACTACGCAGCGTGGCCCCGACACCTGGACTCTCGACAACCACTTAAACGGACATATGACGACAAAGCGCCGCCCGGCGAGCCGTGAGTTCCGTCTCAGCCGGTCGGACCGCCGGTGGGGGTTCCGCCGGTCGGACCGCCGGTACGGGTGCCGGTGCCGGGTGCGCCGCGGCGCGGCCGGTCCAGGCGGGCGACGACAGGAGTGGCGCTCATCCCGTGGAGGACGACGGAGGCGAGGACCGTCCACGCCGTCACCGCCCACGGCTCGTCCACCCGGGGACGCAGCGGCTCGTGCTCCGGGGCGTACGCCAGGGAGAACGGCGGTCCGGTGCCGCGGACGCCGGAGAAGGCGACGGCACCCCGTCCGCGGGGACCGCTCGCGCTCCCGAGTGGTGCCACCCCTGCGGTGACGGGCCGCACGACCAGCAGCACGGCGAGACCCGGCAGGGCGGCCCGCCAGGTCGGACCGCCCAGGCCGGCGACGGCGGGACAGCCGCCGGGGAGGAAGTGCAGGGCTCCCTGAGCACACGTTCGATCTGCTCGGTGAACCCGTGCGGCACCTCGTGGCAGCCGTGGCCGCGCTCGGCGGAGCGGAGGGCGCAGGCGGCGACGAAGACCGCGAGGAAGCGAGGACGCCAGCGACCAGCAGGGCGACGGCGGGCAGGCGGCCCGGCGACGGACCGGCCCGCGCTCAGTCGGTGTGGAGCAGGCTGTCGCGCAACCCCGCCAGCGTCCGCGCGAGCAGCCGGGAGATGTGCATCTGCGAGACGCCGAGCCGCTCGCCGATCTGCGCCTGGGTCAGTTCCTCGACGAATCGCAGATGGAGGATGCGGCGGTCCCGCTCCTCCAGCCCGGCGATCAGGGGCGCCAGGGCGTGCAGGTCCTCCACCCGTTCCAGGGCCGCGTCGTCGGCGCCGATGTAGTCCGCGAGAACCGCCTCCCCGTCGCGGCTGCCGCCGATCGTGGCGTCCAGGGAGGCCGAGTTGTAGCCGTTGGAGGCGACCCGCGCCTCGACGACCTCCGCCTCCGGCAGGCACATCAGGGCCGCCAGTTCCGGGACGGTCGGCTGCCGGCCCAGCCGGCCGCGCAGCTCCTCCGTCGCGCGGGCGAGCTGGATCCGGGCCTCCTGGAGCCGCCGGGGGACGTGCACGGCCCAGGACGTGTCGCGGAAGAAGCGCTTGATCTCACCGACGATGTACGGGATCGCGAAGGAGGTGAACTCGACCTCGCGGGAGCCGTCGAAGCGGTCGATGGCCTTGATCAGTCCGATCATGCCGACCTGGACCATGTCCTCCATCTCCTCCGGTCCGCGGCTGCGGAAGCGGCCGGCGGCGAAGCGGACGAGCGACATGTTCATCTCGACCAGGGTGTTGCGCACGTACTGGTGGTCGGCCGTGCCCTCCTCCAGTGCCTCCATGCGCGCGAAGAACGCCTTGGACAACTGCCGGGCGTCCTTGGGCGCGACCTCGGAGGGGACGGCGACCTCCGGGAGCTCCGCCATGGCAGGGCCTGCCTCCATGGATGTGCCTGCCGCCCGGGTGGTCGGGTGCGCCATGAGCTTTCCTTTCGCCGTCCGGAGACCGATAAGCGGCCGCCTGTGCGGCCGACAGGAGCGCACCTGCCCGAACGGGTGCCCCGCATGTACGCCGGTCGGCCTACGGCCCCAAAGCGAACCCCGGGCGCGCCGGGGTGTTTCGTGCGGCGGCCTTCGCGGAGCCGCCCGGCGGTCCCCGGTGCCCGGGAGTGCACCGGAGTCTGCCCTCGGGCACCTTCCCCCGCGCCACCGGTGCGCGCGACACTCCGCGCGAGGCCCTCCCTCACCGCCTCGCCGATGGAACGCCAGCCGAAGGACGAGCATGCGCAAGCAGGAACAGGCAGACCCCGCCGCGGACCGGCCCGACCGCGCCCGCCCCCGCCGGTCGCCCGCCGGCCCCGCCTCCCCGGTGTCCGCCTCCGCCGCAGCGTCCGGACAGCTGCCCCCGGCCTCCGTGGGGGCGCTGCAACGCAGCGTCGGCAACGCTGCGGTGGCCCGGCTGCTGTCCGGCACCCGCCGCGCCCCGGCCGGCGGCGGCGAGGCCCCCGTCGTCCAGCGCTATGTGGATCGACCCCGGCGCGGAGAACTACCCGAGCAAGCACCGGCGCGCGTCGGTCGTGTCGACCAGGAGCGCCGAGAGCGACGACCAGTTCTTCCCCAGCCAGCAGGAGGCGAACGGCAGCTACTTCGCGGACGCGGACACGCGCACCCCGAACCTCGTCTACAACGGCAGCGTCCGGCTGCGCCTCTCGGACGCCCTCGATCTGGCGGTCGAGCAGGGAACGGGCGAGTTCAAGGTCTTCTTCGCCACCGACCGGCACATCCAGGCGGCCAACAGGGCACTCGCCGGGCGGGTCCGGCTGCACAAAGGCTCACGCTTCCTGCACGTCCGGGGCGAGTCGGGGAAACGGCGGCTTCATCGGCGCGATCCTCTCCCTCACCCTGGAGGGCTGAGCACACGGCCGCGCCCCGCCGCACGGGCACGGGCACGGGCACGGGTACGGGAGAACCGTCTGGCCCGCCCCGCGCGTCCTGCTCTACGGTTTCTCCGGTGCCGGCGGCGCCTTTCCGCCACGCACGTACGACGGGACGGACGACGGGGAGGGAACGTGGAACCACCCAGGACCGCGCTGGCCGAACGCATCGCCCGGCAGCGGGCCGGGACCGGTGACCCGCGGGCGCTGGTCGGCGAGATGCGGCGCTCGGTCCTCCTGGTCCCCACGGCGGACGGCGGCCTGTGGAGCGCCCGCTCGGGGGGTGTGCGGTGGATCTGCGGGTTCACCGACGAGACCGCCCTCGCCCGGTTCGCCCTCCACCACGGCCCCGGCGACCGGCCGATGGACTACGCGGCGCTGCTCGGGGCGCGGATCGTCGACGAGATCGTGCCGTCGCTGAACGAGCCCGCCGGGCTGGCGGTCGACATCGCCACCGAGGACGGGTCGATGTTCTTCCCGCCGGTCGCGGGCATCGTCCCGGACGCCGTCGCCCTGGACGTGGACCACGCAGGCGGCCCGGGCCCGGACGGGGGCGGCGGCCGTGGGCGGTGACGGGGCGGACCTCAACTTCGACAAGGCCTCCGTCGCAAGGTTCACCAAGGGCGTCGGCGCGACCATCGACCAGCTCGGTGACCTCGGCGGGGCCACCGGGGCGAAGATGGGCAAGGGGTTCTCGTCACTGTCGATGACCGGGATGGAGGCCGGGCACCACGGCCTCTCCGTCGACTTCGAGGACTTCTGCGAACGCTGGGAGTGGGGCGTGCGCGCCCTGGTGAACGACGCCAGCGCGATCGCCGACCGCCTCGGCCTGGCGGCGGGCACCCAGTGGGAGCACGACCAGTACGTCCAGGGCGCGCTGAAGGTGGGGGTCAACTCGGTGGCGGGCGGCAACCCGCACGCCTCGGAGGAGGACATCACCCGGCAGAACTGGGGCGACATCCTCACCCCCGACTACCTCGACCCGGACTGGAGCGCCGAGTCCTTCGAGCGGGCCGGCCAGGAGATGGAGCAGACCTGGAAGGACACCGGCCGCACGGTCCTCACCGAGGGCCGGGGCGGTGCGCAGTCGGAGCTGCTCAACGACGCGCTCGGCATCACCGACGACCAGTGGAACCGCGCCCTGGACGACACCTTCGGCCCCTCCCCGGAGGAACGCGCCCGGCAGGCCCCGCAGCAGAGCGACCCCGGGGGCGGCTGACCGCCGGGGCGACGCCGGGCCGCCGTCAACTACCCTGCATGCGGCGGGGATCCAGATCCAGACGATTCGGCCTGGTTCAGCCCGCCACCGCGCCGCCCGGGGGCGGGACCCGCTCGGGGGCGGGCGGCGGACCGGGCGGGGTGCCGTCGCCGAAGGGCCGTCCGCCGAGGGCCTCTCGGCCGTGCGGGGTGAGCCAGCCGGCCGTGTCGGGGCCGGCGGGGACGATGCCGGTCGGGTTGATGGTGCGGTGGACGCCGTAGTAGTGCGCCTTGATCTGCTCGAAGTCGATGGTGTCGCCGAAGCCGGGCGTCTGGAACAGGTCGCGCGCGTACGCCCAGAGCGCGGGCAGCTCGGTCAGCTTCTGGCGGTTGCACTTGAAGTGGCCGTGGTAGACCGCGTCGAAGCGGACCAGGGTGGGGAAGAGCCGCACATCTGCCTCGGTGATGGTGTCCCCGACCAGGTAGCGCTGCCGCCCGAGCCGTTCCTCCAGCAGGTCCAGCCGCGCCCAGAGCCGCCGGTACGCCCTGTCGTACGCCTCCTGCGAAGTGACGAACCCGCATTTGTAGACGCCGTTGTTGACGTCCCGGAACACCTGCTCGGCGACCTCGTCGATCTCCGCGCGCCGCTTCTCCGGGTAGAGGTCGGGTGCCCCCGCCCGGTGGTGGGCCGCCCACTCGCTCTCCAGGTCGAGGGTGATCCGCGCGAAGTCGTTGGTCACCACCTGCCCGCTGGGGATGTCGACGAGCGCGGGCACGGTGATGCCCCGCTCATAGCCGGGATCGCGCGCGAAGAACGCCTCCTGGAGGCGGGTGATGCCGAGGACCGGGTCCTTGCCGCCGGGGTCGAGGTGGAAGGACCAGCTGCGTTCGTCGTGCAGCGGCCCGGCGATGCCCATCGACAGCACGTCCTCCAGCCCCATCAGCCGCCGGACGATCACGGCCCGGTTCGCCCATGGGCAGGCCCGCGCGACCACCAGCCGGTAACGGCCCGGCTCCACCGGCCAGCCGTCCCGGCCGTCCTCGGTGATCCGGGTCGTGAGGTAGTTCTGGTCGCGTGTGAACTCCCCGTCTCCTGCCATTCCGCCATGCTACTGCGAAGGGCCCGGGCGGTCCTGGGAGTGCGTCGCGTCCCGCCGTATCCCGCCCCTCTCCGGGAGCGGGACCCCGGCCCGGGCGGACGGCGGGACGGGACCCTGCCCGGGCGGATGCCGGCCGGAACCGGGCCCGGGGGCGATGGGAACCGGCCCGGGGCGGCCGGAACCGGGCCCGGGCGGCCGCTTCAGGCCGCGTGGCTCGTGGGCTCGTGCTTCCAGAAGCCGGAGAAGGTGATGCGGTCCTTCGGCAGACCCAGCCGGTGCAGGTGCCTGCGCCCCTCGGTCGCGAGGGCCGACTCACCGACGACGAAGGCGTAGCCCGCCGGGTCGACGCAGGTGTGGCGCAGGAGTTCGGCGAGCGCGGCGGTACCGGGGACGGACCGGCTGTCGCGGCGGACGACCCAGGTGACCGCCACCCCGTCCGGCGCCTCGGTCTCCCGGCGGTCGCCCGCGGTGGGCACCTCCTGGATGACGCGTCCGACGGTGTCGCGCGGCAGGGAGCGCAGGATGCCCGCGGTGGCCGGCAGCCCGGTCTCGTCGGCCACGACCAGGACCTCGGTGGCGTCCTCCGGGCGGTCGAAGAGGAGGCCCTGGTCCAGCACGGCGAGCGCGGCGCCCGGGCGGGCGGAGCACGCCCAGAGCGCGGCCCGCCCCTCCCACTCGCCCGTCGGGCCGCGGTGCAGGACGAAGTCGATGTCCATCTCCGCCGCGCGGGCCCGGAAGCCGGCCACGGTGTAGTTGGCGCAGTGGGGCCGCTCGTGCTCGGGGATGGCCAGATAGGGCCCCCACCACCGGGTCCCGGTGAACACCGGCAGCCGCAGACCGCCGCGCTGGTGGGGGAGTTGCAGGAACAGCCGGAACCAGTGGTCGTAGCCCAGCCACGGGAACTCGCCGAGCTCCGGGCCGGTGACCGTGACGCGCTGGATGGACGGGGACACCCGCGCGGAACGCACGACCTCGGCCCGGAACATCCTGGGGTGCTCCGGTGTGAGCCGGTGGATCTTCGCCATGAGGCAAGGTTAGCCTTACCGAACCCAGCCAACGCGGCCGGGGCGGACGACACGGCCCGGAACCGGCGCCCGGGGGGCGGGCCGGGCGGACGGCGGCCGTAGTCTCGGACCTCTCTCCGAGGAGGTTTCCGATGCGCAGCGTGACCTATTCGATGGGTGTCTCCCTGGACGGCTACATCGTCGGGCCGGACGGCGGCTTCGACTGGACGGAACCCGATGAGGAGGTCTTCCGCTTCTGGATCGAGGACATCCGGCAGGTCGGCGTCCATCTGCTGGGACGGCGGCTGTACGAGACGATGCTCTACTGGGAGACCGCCGACCGGGAGCCCTCGCCCGACGAGGACACACGCGAGTGGACCGCCCTGTGGAAGGCGCTCCCCAAGGTGGTGTTCTCCACCACCCTGTCGTCGGTGGAGGGCAACGCCCGCCTCGCCTCCGGCAGTCCGGCCGAGGAGATCGAGCGGCTGCGCGCCGAGCCGGGCGACGGCGAGATCGCGATCGGCGGCGCGAGGCTCGCCGCCGAGATCGCCGCGGCGGGCCTGATCGACGAGTACCGGGCCATGGTCCATCCGGTACTGGTCGGCGGCGGTGTTCCGTTCTTTCCCCGGGACGAGCGCCGGGTGGATCTCGAACTCGCGCAGACCCGGACCTTCGGCTCGGGCGTGGCTCTTCTCCGCTACCGCGTGCGGCGCTGAACGGCAGCCTGACGGCCGCTGAACGGCCCAGGAGCGAAGCCCCTGAACGCCGCTCCGCCGCCGCCCTCGCGCCCGCGGCCCCCAACGGCCGCGCCCAGGCACGGTCTCAGCACGCCCCGCGCACGCAGGGGCTACGCTCACTCCAGCTTCCGTACCGACGCCGACGAACGGAGACCGTCCGTGCCTCCCGCCACCCCGGAACCGGCCGGTGACGCCCGGTCACGCGTGCAGAGCGTGGTCGGCGTGCGCCGGGTGCCCGAACTGCTGCGGGCCTCAAGCGCGTTGCCTTCCGTCCACTACGCCGATGTCTTCACCCTGACGACCGGCGCGGACCCCGGCACCACGCCCGAGGGGTGGGCGCGGGCCATGTTCGGTGACGTGCCCGGGCGGGGTGAGCGGTTCATCTGGCGCGGTCTGCTGGGGCTGCGGCTCGCCCCCGGCCGGTCCTCCGAGACGGTGGCCGGCTGGCGGGTCGCCCAGCGTGAGCCGGACCGTGTCCGGCTGGAGGCCGCGTCCTGGTTCCTGGCCTGCGAACTCCTCGTCCACCGCGGCGAGGGGCAGGTGTCGCTGGGCACGTTCCTGCACTACCGGAGACGCCTGGGCCGTACGGTGTGGACGCCGCTGTCCGCCGTCCACCGGCGGCTGGCGCCGGGCCTGTTGGGGGACGCGGAGGCGCGCGTCCTCGCGACCCCCTGAGAGCGCCCGGCACGGACTCGTACCGGGCACCGCCCGCAACCCCACCGGCCGAGCACCCCGCCCGCGCCGGGCGGACGCCCGGCGTGGGCAGGAGCCCGGCAACCCGACGCCGCCCGATTCATGAGCCGAAGCGCGGAGTTGTCGCCGGCGAGACGGTCGACGTGTCACCCGCACGCCTCCGGCAGCCCTTCGGTCACCGGGAGACGGTGGCCGTCCATCCGGTGGCAGCCACCACCTCCCGGGCGATGTCGGCGACGAGCCGCCCGTCCGTCGCTACGCGCACGGTGTCCTCGGGAGCCCGCTGGTCCAGGAGCCGCGCCTTGCGGATGCTTCCTTCCAGCTCATGTTCCAGCTCCGAGCCGAGTTCCCGGCCCACCAGCCGCTCGCGGGCGGTGGCGTCGGAGGCGGTGAGCAGGACTCGGGTGATCCCAACTCCCCTCCCCATGGCTCGCTCGAACATGCCTGCCGCCTCCGGCAGCACACTCACGGTGTTCGTGTAGACGAGGCGCCGGTATCCGCGCCGGGCGTAGTTCGCCCACACGGCGGTCAGGTTGCTCTCGGTGATCTCCGTGCGGCGCGGGTCTCCCTCCGGTGCGGGATGTACCTGCCCCATGAAGTCACCGTCGATGATCGCGTGAGCGACGGCCGCGGAGCGCAGCAGCACCGAGACCTCCCAGCCCACCGTCGTCTTGCCGACACCGGCTCGTCCTCCGACGAGCAGTACTTCCGCGTGATCCATGCGGGCAGCCTGCCAGCGGACGGCTTTCCCCGTCGACTCAGGGCCCGGACACCTCCTGGTCGCGCTCCGCCGCAGGCCCGGCGGCACCGGCCGGGGACGCCGCATCGGCCTTGCTGGAGAGGATGTCGCGGGCCTGGTGGACGGCGCGGGTCAGGCTCTCGCCGACGAAGTCGAGGAAACGGGCGACGTTCTCCAGGCGGACGGCGGCGGGAGTGCCGGGGCCGAGGACGCCGACCCCCTGGCGGGCGATCTCGACCTGCTGGACGAGGGCCCGGATGCTGGACTCCATCGACTGGTACCAGAGGTCGTCGTCGATGACGTAGCGCTCGCGGCGGCCGTCCTCGCGCTTCCGGCTGACGAGGGACTGGCTCTCCAGGAAGGTGATCGACTTGGAGATCGTCGCCGGGCTGACCTGGAGATGCCGGGCGAGTTCGGCGGCGGTCATGCTCCCGGCGTCGGTCAGCAGGAGGGCGACCATCACCCGCGCCATCATCCTGGGCAGACCGGACTGCATCATGACCGTGACGAACTGCTCCTCGTACTCCCGGACGGCGCCGGCGTCACGGCCATGGGGCTGGGCAGTCCGTTCCGGTGTCCGGGAGGCCGCCTGCCCGCGCCGCCGGGAGCGCTGTTCCGTGGCCCGGTGGGCCAGGTCCGCGCGGTACCCGGCGGGGCCGCCGTTGCGCATCACCTCGCGTGTGATGGTCGAGGTGGGACGTTCGAGCCCCCTGGCGATCTCGGCGTACGCGAGACCGTCGGCCAGTCCCAGCGCGATCTGCCTGCGGTCCCGTTGCGTGAGCCTGCCTCCTGGCACCGTCGCCTCCTCCGTGTGCGTCCGCGACGGGCAGCAGAATAGCGTTCGCCATCACCCCATTGCAACGGAGACCCTTTCGGTCGTTGCATTATGGGCAGCATTATCGCAACGATTAACCACACTTGAGCTGCGCATACATGTTTCTGACGCAACAAGCTCATTGCCAGACCAGTGAACGCAACATAGCTTTTCCTACATCGGAAACAACAACCACCGGGAGGACCCGATGCAGACCTTCGCCACCCCCGCCCCGATCTCCGCCGTCCTGTCCATCCCCGCCGGGCGTGTTCAGCTCATCGCCGCCGACCGGGCCGACACCGTCGTCGAGGTCCACCCCGCCGACGCCTCGAAGAGCCGCGACGTCACCGCCGCCGAGCGGACCTCGGTCGCCTGCGCCGACGGGTCCCTGCGGATCGAGGTCCCGGTCAGGAACAAGTACCTCGGCGCCTCCGGGGCCGTCGAGGTGACGGTCCGGCTGCCCGCCGGCTCCCACGTGGAGGCGACGGCCGAGGCCACCGAGGTCCGGGGCGTCGGCCGACTCGGTGACGTCGCCTTCGACGGCGCCTGCGGGCGGATCAAGTTCGACGAGGCCGCGAGCGTCCGGCTCACCGCGATCGACGGTGACGTGGAGGTCGGCCGGCTGGGCGGCCCCGCCGAGATCAGCACCCTGCGAGGCGCCATCCGGATCACCGAGGCCCTGCGCGGCGACGTCTTCCTCCGCACCCAGGCCGGCGACATCACGGTCGGCGCCGCCGCCGGGGTCTCCGCCTCCCTGGACGCCGGGACGACCCTCGGCCGCGTCAGCAACAGCCTCCGGAACGACGGCACCACCGGGCTCAGCATCCACGCGACCGCCGTCCAGGGCGACATCACCGCCCGCAGCCTCTGACCCGCGGTCACCACGGCCCGCAAAGGCGGCGATGCACCCCGCGGCCACCACAGGCCACGCCCCCGCGCCACATCCCACCACAAGGAGCTTCCGTCATGACCAGCTTGGCCATCGCCGCGAACGGACTGCGCAAGTCCTTCGGCGACAAGACCGTCCTGGACGGCATCGACCTGGCGGTGCCGACCGGAACGATCTTCTCCCTCCTCGGCCCGAACGGAGCCGGCAAGACCACCGTCGTCAAGATCCTCTCCACCCTGATCGGCGCCGACTCCGGTGAGCTGCGCGTCGGCGGCCACGACCTGGCCGCCGACCCGCAGGCGGTACGCGCCGCGATCGGCGTCACGGGCCAGTTCTCCGCCGTCGACGGGCTGATCACCGGCGAGGAGAACATGCTCCTCATGGCGGATCTCCACCATCTGCCGAGGCGCGAGGGCCGCCGGGTCGCCGCCGGACTGCTGGAGCGCTTCGACCTGACCGAGGCCGCCGGGAAGCCCGCGTCCACCTACTCCGGGGGCATGAAACGCCGTCTCGACATCGCGATGACCCTCGTCGGCACGCCGAGGATCATCTTCCTCGACGAGCCCACCACCGGGCTCGACCCGCGCTCCCGGCACACCATGTGGCAGATCATCCGCGAACTGGTCGCGGGCGGCGTGACCGTCTTCCTCACCACCCAGTACCTGGAGGAGGCCGACCAACTCGCCGACCGTATCGCGGTACTGGCCGGCGGCCGTATCGCCGCCGAGGGAAGCGCCGACGAACTGAAGCGGCTCGTCCCTGGCGGGCATGTACGCCTGCGCTTCACCGACCCGGCCGGCTACCGGGCCGCCGCCGGGGCCCTGCGCGGGGCCGCCCGCGACGACGCGGGCCTGTCGCTCCGCGTCCCCGGGGACGGCAGCCAGCGCGAACTGCGCTCCCTGCTCGACCGGTTGGAGACGGCGGGCGTCGAGGCCGACGAACTGACCGTGCACACACCCGATCTGGACGATGTCTTCTTCGCCCTCACCGGCGACGCCGCCGTCCCCGGCCGGACCGGGACGACCGGTCCCGCAGGCCGTCCCGCCCCGACCACCGCGCCCGACCACGGCAACCAGCCCGCCCCCTCCAAGGAGAACGCCCGATGAACTCCCTCGCCCTCGCCGTCCGTGACTCCGGCACGATGCTGCGCCGCAACCTCCTGCACGCCCGCCGCTATCCGTCGATGACGCTGAACCTGCTGCTCACCCCGGTCATGCTGCTCCTGCTCTTCGTCTACGTCTTCGGCGACGTGATGAGCGCGGGCATCGACGGCGGCGGCGCCGACCGCTCCGCGTACATCGCCTACGTCGTCCCCGGCATCCTGCTGATGACCATCGGCAGTACCGTCATCGGCGCGGCGGTCTCCGTCGCCACCGACATGTCCGAGGGCATCATCGCCCGTTTCCGCACCATGGCCATCCACCGCGGGTCCGTCCTCGTCGGGCACGTCGTCGGCAGCGTCCTTCAGTCGGTGGCCGGGGTGGTCCTCGTCGGGCTGGTCGCCGTGGCCATCGGCTTCCGCGCCACGGGCGCCTCCGCCCTGGAGTGGCTGGCGGCCTTCGGCCTGCTGGTCTCCTTCGCCCTCGCGCTCACCTGGATCGCGGTCGGGATGGGTATGGCCAGTCCGAACGCCGAGGCGGCGAGCAACAGCGCGATGCCGCTGATCCTGCTGCCCCTGATCTCCAGCGCCTTCACCCCGGTCGACGCCATGCCGGGCTGGTTCCAGCCGATCGCCGAGTACCAGCCCTTCACGCCCGCCATCGAGACCCTGCGCGGTCTGCTCCTCGGCACCGGGGTCGGGCACCACGGCTGGCTGGCCGTCGCCTGGTGCCTGGTCCTCGCGGCCCTCGGCTACCGCTGGTCGACCGCCTCGTTCCGGCGCGACCCCGCGTAGGGAGCCGGGTGCCCCGTCCCGTCCACCCGGCCTCGGCTCCGGCCCGCTGACAGGCAGTCCTGACGACGTCCGTACGAGCACCGGCGCTTCCCTCCCGAGCCGGCGAAGGAGATGGTGCGCCGGGGCCGGCGTCCCGGCCACGGCCTCAAGGCACCAGCGGCCCCGCCAGCACGGCCGACCCGGCCGCGCGGTCCCCGGCCCAGGTCAGGGACGGAGTGTCCCGGGGCCTGCGCCCCCAGAGCATCAGCAGCAGGTCCTCGGCCGTGCCGGAGACCTCGGCCACGGGCTCGCCGGGCCCATGGGTCCAGGAGCGGCCGGAGCCGGTGTCGGTGATCCGCACGGCCCGTTCGGGAGGGGTCGCGGCCCCCTTGGCGACCATGCGCGGCGCCATGGTGTCGAAGACCTCGGCGACGCCGTCGGCGGCGAGAGCCGGGTCCATCGGCGCGGTCGGGCCGAGCGCGTGCTCGGCGTCCCACCGGTGCATCAGCGTCTCCTGGGCCCGGCGGCGGCGCCAGAACCCGACCGTGCGCGGCGGGAAGAACGTCCACGCCTCGGCCGAGGGTTCGGCCGAGAGCGCCTGCGCGAGCGCGGCCGCCGTCTGCGCGTACCAGGCCCGGAGACCGGCCGGGTCGCGGGGCGCGGCGTCCTCGTCGTAGCCGCGGCCGTGCCCCTCCCGCACCGCGGTGACGACCCAGACATTCCCCGCTCCCATGTGCACGGCCAGATCCACGAGCTTCCAGTCGCCGCAGTGCTCGACCGGAGCGGAGAGGTCCCCGTCCAACACGGCGCCGAAAGCGTCCAGTTCACGCCGGAGTGCAAGCAGGTAGTCCATGGCGCGACGATACCGGCGCCGCGTGGGTCACACGCCGTGGGTCACACGGATTTTCGACTGGCCGTGCGGCAGCCGCTCCCAGTCGTCCATGAAACGGGCGGTCAGGCCGTGCCGCGCGGCCAGCCGGACGAGGGTGTCCGTGCGGTAGTAGAAGTCCTCGCCGAGGACCTGGTGCTCGCCCGCCTCCGTCCGGTCGTAGGTGAAGTCGAAGAAGCCGCCGGGTGCGAGGATCCTGCCGACATGGGCGAGGCATTCGTCGATGACCTCCAGCGGCGAGTGCGAGAAGACGCTGTGCGCGTGGACGACGTTGAACGCGGCGTCGGGGAGGAAGTCCAGCGTCAGGTCGTCGACCGGTGTCAGGTACGGCAGCTTGTCCTGGAGGCCGTAGCGGACGAGGGTCTTCTTGGCCTCGATGAGGATGTCCGGCGAGATGTCGATCCCGTGGTAGTGCCCCGGCTCCAGATGGTCGATGAACCGCCAGCCCGCGCGCAGGTTGCCGCAGCCGATGTCCAGCAGCCGGTCCTGCGGCCGCAGTCCGTGCTCGCGCAGGTAGTCGAACTGCATCTGCCCGATGGCGAGCCAGCGTTCGCGCGACGGCCCGCCGCCGACCGCCGCCTCCGGGCTCCGCGCGGTGTCGGACGCCATCACGGCCCGGTAGTACGCGATGTGACCGCCGCCCCGGTGCCGCAGTCGCAGCCACGCGTCCCGGCCCGCGCGGCGCAGATGGGGCACCACACGGCGGGGGTGACGCAGGGCGTACCGCACCTTGTGGCCGAGCCGTGAGCGGTTCACCGACAGTCGGCGCGATGCGGGTGCTTGCTGCATGACGGCCTCCGTAGCCATCGGCGGGCTGCCCCCTCCCGGATGCTAACCAGATCGGACGGCCTTCGCAGGCGGCTCACCCGTTCGGCCCCGGCCGGACTCGCCCGTTCTCTTTCGGAACCGCCGGAACGCGTCTTGCGCCGGGTGGTGCGGCCGCGGACCGGCAGGCTGGCCGCCGTGCGGGACGAAGGCGTGGCCCACGAGGTACCACCCGGTACGCACGGCACGACGGGCGGGGCGGCGCGCGCCGCCACCGTCGTGGCCGCCCCGGAGAATCCTCTGCCGCTGCTCGCTGCCGTGGCCGCCGCCTTCACGCTGGTCCCTCTCACGCTGATCGCTCCGGGGACAGGGCTCGGCCGGGACGAGACGGTGTACGTCAGCCAGGTGAGCCCGCAGGCACCGGTGGCGTTCTTCAGCGCGCCGCGCGCCCGGCCCGCGTTCGCCTCACAGTTCCTGGATCCGCCGGAACGGGCGGTCGGCCTCCAGCTCGAACGCCACTTCCAGCAGCGTCCGTTCACCGCCGGGACGACCCGACAGCATGACCCCGACCGGCAGCCCGCCCTCGGCGGTCACGCCGGCCGCGGGGAAGGAGATCGACGGTGTGCCCACGACGTTGTTGAGAGGCGTGAACGCCACATAGGCGAGAATCCGCTCGATCAGCGTCGGGTAGGGCACAGTCGGGCTGAGATGGCCGAGCGCCGGGGTGGTGTGCGCGAGGACGGGCGAGAGGATCGCGTCCATCCCGCGGAACGCGGCCGCATACGGCTCCCGTGTGCGCTTGAGCCGCCGTACCACGTGGGGAGTGCCCCGCCAGCGCTCGAGGTATGTCTCCCGCAGCCCCCGGCTGAGCGGGTCCATCCGGTGCCGGTCGAAGCCGGCTCCGAGAGTCCGGCCGGTGACGCCGATCAAGAAGGACAGCAGCCCCCAGTAGGTGAGGAAGTCGTCCGTGAAGCGGGGGTCGACCGCCAACTCCACGGGCTCGACGGTGTGACCGAACCGTTCCAGCGTCCGGGCCGTCTCCGTGACGGCCGCGCGGGTGGCCGCGTCGGTGGGGACCCCGTTCGGCGAGTCGAGCAGGAATCCGATGCGCAGCCGCCGCTGCGCCGGGCCCTGGACCAGGCCGACCGGTGGCAGCTTCGGATTCCGCCAGTGCGTCTCGGCAGCGGCGAGGAACACGGCGGTGTCCCGTACCGACCGGCTGACGATGCCGTCGGTGACCAGGTCGATGGGCAGCCGGCGGCTCTGCTCGTTCGGCAGGACGCGTCCGCGGGTCGGCTTGAGGCCGACGAGCCCGCAGCAGGCGGCGGGGATGCGGATCGAGCCACCGCCGTCGTTGGCGTGGGCGATCGGCACGGCGCCGGCGGCGACGAGGGCCGCGCTGCCGCCGGAGGAACCGCCCGCGGAGCGGCCGGTGTTCCACGGGTTGCGGACGGGCTCGGCGCCTGCGTACTCGGTCGTCGGACTGAACCCGAACTCCGGCAGCCGGGTCTTGCCGAGCACGGAGACGCCGGTGCTCACCAGCTGCCGCGAGAACGGCGCGTGCCGTCGCGCGGCCCGGGGTGTGAACGCCGCGCTGCCATGCCCGGTGGGAAGGCCCAGGTAGTCGGTGTTGTCCTTGACGAACGTCGGCACCCCGGCGAACGGGCCGTCCACGGCGGCGACGGGCACCGGCGCCTGCGCATGGACCTGGACGGCATGGAGCCGGCCCTCCACGTCCCTGACGCGCGCCATCGCGTCCCGGGCGGCTTCCTCCGCACCGACCTCGCCGCGCCGGATCGCCTGCGCCAGGCCGACGGCGTCGTGTTCTCCGAGGGCGTCGTCCCGGAAGGCGTGCACCGTGGCCTGTTCCTCGAAAGTCGTCACCGCTGACTCCACCCGTGAACGCGTCTGTGGTCGGGCGCCATCATTCCCTACCAACAAGTAACTCGCGAGGGTCCGGCCGCAGGCGTTTCCGGGTCCAACCGCTCCCGGGCCTCGCCGATCCGATTCCCTCCCGGCACGGTCCGCGCTCGGGGAGAGGACGCCCAGGCCGTGGTCGAGCGCGCTGACATGGGTGCGCGTGCCCTCGACGCCGTGGCGTCGAGCCGTGGCGTCGAGGGCACAGGCGCGGTCGGGATGGTCAGTGTCCGGCCACGACGCCCGACACCTCGTTGGTGCTCTTCGGCAGGGTGACCGAGGTGATCTTCTTCCCGGTCTCCACGTCGATGGCGTGCAGAGCCTTCTTGCCGGGCTCGGAGACATACGCGACGTGCCCGCGCACGAACAAGGTGGGCCGGGCCTGCTGCCAGTCCAGCGGCTCCTGCCAGTCGCCCACTACGGGGATCCTCTTCTCGATCCTGCCGGTGTCCGGGTCGACGACGTGGATGGCGCCGTCGGTTCCGAGGACCAGGGCCTCACCGTGCGGGCCGCGGGCCAGCGAACGGAAGGAGTAGCTGGTGCCCAGGTCCACCAGACGCAGCTTCTTCTTCTCGGTGTCGATGAGGGAGACCCGGGTGGGGCGTTCCAGTTCGGCGTCGGGGTCGGTCTTGTAGTCGCCCAGCAGAACGGGTGAGGCGTCGCTGCCGGCCTGATTGCCGATGCGGCCGTAGTCGTCGGGGGAATCGATCTTGGTGAACTCGCCGTCCTTGTAGATCAGGATGCCGTCCTCGCAACCGACGCCGACCGCCTCGTTCTTCGCGGCGGCCTCACCGTGGACGCCGGGGCAGTCCTCGCTACGCGCGATCTCCTTGTTGTCGCGGTCCAGCACGAGCGCGCCGGTGCGCTTCTCCTCGGTGCCCAGGGTGCTCACGAGTGTGCCGTCGGCCAGTTCGATGGCGACACCGTGGTGAGGCTCGGCGGAGGTGTAGGTGCGCCCTTCCGGCTTCTTGCCTTCGCTCAGTGCGGTGGGGTCGAAGACGTTGACCTCTCCGGTGCCGTCGGTGAAGAGCACGGTCTTCGCGGCGTGGCGGACTACGTGGCCCGGCTTGGCGCCCTTGTACTCGATGTCGGTGAAGGCCTGGTCGGTGGCGTTCAGGACGCGGAATCCGCTGTCGGTGGAGACCATGACGTGGTCCTTGTCACCTGCGGGGTTCACCCGGTTGAAGCCAGGCAGGTCAATGGTCCTGGCGAGCTTCAGGCTCTCGCCGTCCAGGATGTAGAGCCCGCCGTCGAAGGTGGCGACCAGCGGCTCCTTGACCGCCACCGCGGGCGAGGTGCTCGCGGCTCCGCCGGACTTGGCGTCGGCGGAGGAGGTCTCTCCGCCGCAAGCGGTCAGGACCGTGGCGGTGGCCAGTGCCAGTGCGGTGCCCGTGAGGGCCCTGCCGCGTATCGGCTTGTGCATGGGTCTGTTCCTTTCTGGACCGCGCGGTGGCGGCACGGGGTACGACGAGCCGGCGCCCGACGGGCGGGAGCGCACCGGCACGATCGGGGGGTCAGGCGCCGGTCAGGCCGTCGACCATGGCGGTGGTGTTGGCACGCATCATCCGCAGGTAGGTGTCGGCGCCCGCACCCTTGGCGGTGAGGGACTCCGAGTGGAGCTCGATGACGCGGACCCCTCCGCCCATCTCCGTTCGCAGTACCTCGGCGAGCTTTCCGGGCTGGGAGGAGTCGGCGAAGACCGTGCGTACCCCTGCTCCTTCCATCGCCTCGGTGAGGGAACGCAGGTCCGCGGAACTGGGGGACGCGAGGGTGGTGCCGCTGGGGACGACCGCACCGATCACTTCGAAGCCGAAGCGGTCGGCGAGGTAGCCGAAGACATGGTGGTTGGTGACCAGGGCCCGCTGGTTGGCGGGGACTCGTTCGAAGGACTTGCGCATCCAGCGGGTGAGGTCGGTGAGTTGCTTCGCGTAGCGGTCGGCGTTGGCCCGTATCGTGCCGGGATCCACGCCGTCGACGTGCTCGATGACCTGGTCGGCTATCAGCCCGGTCACCTTGTGCATCCGGTCGGGGTCGGTCCAGAAGTGCGGGTCCGGCTGCCCTTCCTCGCCCTCGGGGCCGCCGTCGCCGGCGGTGCGGAAGGTGAGCGGGTCGGCCGCCTCGCCGGCGCCGAAGACGGCGACACCGGACTCGCGGGCGGCGTCCACGTGCCGCAGTACGTTCTCCTCCAGACCCAGGCCGTTGTAGACGACCAGGTCGGCCTGTTCCAGCTCGGCGGCCTGCACCGCGGACAGTCCGAAGGAATGCGGGTCGGCGTTGGGCTTCATCAGGACCGTGACGTCGGCCTCGTCGCCGACTATCTCGCGGGTGACGTCCCCGAGGATGTTCGTCGTGACGACGATGCCGGGCCGGTCGTCGTCGGTCGTGGTGCAGGCGGTGGCGGTCA
Source organism: Streptomyces sp. CNT372 (assembly GCF_000377145.1). Lineage (NCBI taxonomy): Bacteria > Bacillati > Actinomycetota > Actinomycetes > Kitasatosporales > Streptomycetaceae > Streptomyces > Streptomyces sp. CNT372. The sequence goes on from NZ_KB897786.1 coordinate 215,953, forward strand.
TCGCTGTCACGAGGGCGAGGAGGCCCGCGATCAGGTGACGCGGTCGAGCGGTGCCCACCCTCGCCCGACGCTTCGCCCCGGTTCGGCTCATCGACCGGCCTCCGCCATGAGGACCGGCTTGACGTCCAGGTCGAAGGAGCGCGCGATGCGGAGGCCGTCGTTGTAGTCGATCTCGAACACCTTCTTGCCCTCGGGGTCGTTGACGTAGGCGCGGCTGCGGTCGACCTCGATGACGGGGGCGGTGCCGTCCGAGCCGCCCCGCTCCCCCGCTGTCAGCAGCGGCTCGGTCCGTGCGGTCTGCCGTCCGGTCGCGATGTCGTAGCCGTGTACGGAGCCGTCGGTCCCCAGAACGAGCAGCGGGGAGCCCTCACCGGCCGTGTTGACCGCGATGACGGGCCCGGTATCCACCCGCTGCCAGGTCCGCTCGGCGACGTCCAGGACCCAGACGGCCTCGTCCCCGGCCAGGGCGGTGAGGGTGTCGCTGCCGGGGCGATGACGGAAGGTGGCGGCGCGTTCCCGTTCCGGGACGTGTTTTCCGTAGGGGATCTTCTCGACGGCGAAGGCACCGTCCTGCGCACGCACGAGCAGGGCGCCGTCGGCACAGCCGAGAATCACGCCGCGCCGGGTGACCGCGTCTCCTCCGGGGGCTTCGCACGTCACGTCCGGGGAAGCCACACGTACACCCTTGCGGTCGAGGACGACGAGCTCCGTGGTGCCGCCCTTGTCCGCGAAGGCGAGCAGGTGTTCCCCGTACGGCACGACCGCACCGGTGTAGGTGCCACGCAGCGTCCGGGAAGTCGCGATCCGCCCCTTCTCCAGCATGCCGCGGTCGTAGAGGACGGTCCGTCCGCCCTCTACGGCCACCGCGGTGACGGCGACGTCACTGCGTATCTGCGCTCGGCTGCCCTCAGCGATGTCACCCACGTCCCGCGTCGGCGCGCTGTAGTAGTGGACGTGGTCGCCGTGGTCCACCATCCACGCGCCGCTGTCGAGCACATGGGTGCCGCCGGGCGCAGGGAAGAAGCCGAACCTTCCGTCCGTGACCAGCCGCACGGCGTCCTTCACGGCGGCGGTCCGGTGCACTTCGCCCGTGACGAGGTCGAGGACTCCGGTGTCCCCGCTGCCGGGGTCGTTCAGGAGGAGCCGGGCCTGCTGCCCGGCGGTCTCCTTCGCTCCCTCGACGTACCCGTGCGGAGCGGCGGACGGGGGTTTCGCCCCGGATCTCCCGGCGGCGGGCTCGTCCCCCGCGCAACTCGTGGTGAGCAGCGCGGTGAGCACCAGCCCCACCGATACCCATGGAGTGACGATTCTGCGGACGGTCATGATGATCGCTTCCGGCTTCCTTCAGTTGACTTCGAGCAGGGATGCCGCGGAGTGGATCCGACGCGTGCGACGGTCACGCAGACCGGACAGCACATGGGAGGCGAAGAACAGGCTCACCGCGAGGGCCGCGATGGTGGCGCCGGCCGCGGTGCTCAGGTGCCAGGACAGCAGCAGGCCGCCGAACGTGGCCGAGGTGCCGAGCAGTGCGGCGAGCACCATGACTCCGGACACTGAACGGGCCCAGGGCAGAGCGGCCGCCGGCGGCGCGATGAGCAGCCCGAGGACGAGCAGCGTTCCCACGATGTGGAACGAGGCCACGATCGCCAGGCCGAGCAGGCCGAGGAGTACGGCGTGGGCAAGGCGCGGCCGCAGCCCCAGGGTCTGGGCCTTGCGCGAGTCGAACGCGAGGGCCACGAAGGCGCGGTGACCGAGGACCGACACCACCAGAGCCACGAGCGACGCCGCCGCGAGGACGAGGAGATCCTTCTGCGTGACCGCCAGGACGTCGCCGAAGAGGAATCCCGTCAGGTCGACCGCGAAGGACTGCGAGCGCGACACGATGATCACACCGAGCGAGAGCATGCCGACGAACAGCAGCCCGATGCCGGTGTCCTGCGACAGCCGGGGCGTACGGCCCAGCGCGGTGACACCGGCCGTCATGACGGCGGCACTGACCACCGCGCCCACCATCAGGTTGCCCCCGAGGAGCGCGGCGACCGCGACCCCCGGCAGCAGTCCGTGGGACATGGCGTCACCGAGGAAGGCCATCCCCCTCAGCACCACCCAGGTGCCCGCCAGCGCACAGACGGCGGACACCAGCACCCCGCCCCACAGGGCCCGCTGCACGAAAGTCACCTCGAACGGGACCGTCAACCATTCCACGCCCTGGACACTACAATGAAAACCATGTTCATAAAACCGCGCCCCTCGCACACCCCGAGCACCCCGCCCCCCGGCCGGAACATCGCACTCCGGTTCTCGAAGCTGTGCGCCGGCTATCCGGGGCGCCCCGTGCTCCATCAAGTCAGCGGTGCAATAGTGGACTTGACCACGACGGCGCTCATCGGCCCGAACGGCAGCGGCAAGTCGACCCTGCTCGGTGTGCTCGCCGGTGTGATCAAGCCGACATCCGGCGACCTCATCCGCACCGGTGGCCGGCCGCCCGCCTTCGTGCCGCAGCGCGGAGGACCGGGCGACGCCCTTCCGCTCACCGTTCGGCAGACCGTGGAGATGGGGCGCTGGGGTGAGCGCGGTCCGTGGCGGCGGCTGACCGCGCGGGACCACGCGACGGTGGACGCGACGCTCGACCGCCTCGGCATCGGCGACCTCGCCTCACGCCGCCTGGGCGAACTCTCGGGCGGGCAGCGGCAACGCGCTCTCATCGCCCAGGGTCTGGCCCAGGAGTCGGACCTGCTGCTCCTCGATGAGCCGACCACCGGACTGGACCCCGAGGCGAGGGACCGGATCGGGTCGCTGCTGACGTCGCTCGTCGCGGACGGGGTGACGATCGTCCAGGCCACCCACGACCTTGACGTGGCGCGCGCCGCGGACTCCTGCCTCCTGCTCCAGGACGGCCGTCTGGCGGGGCAGGGGCGTCCGGACGAAATCCTCACCACGTCGGCGCTGACGCGGATCTGGCAATCGATCTGAGGAACCCGGCGCGCGCAGGCCGCGAACACCACCGGGCCGGCACACCCGTCCCCTCCGCACGCGACTGACGGTCGGTTCGAGGTGCCGGTGGCCCTGCGGGAAGAGGCAGCCGCGCCCAGCGGGGCCGGACGTCCACGGTGGAGGACCATTCCGCACAGAAGCAACGGCTGCGCACCGCCGCCAGTGCCTGATCCGGTCGTCGCTTCGGCCCCGGTCGGCCTGGGCCCGGGGACCCAGCCGCGCAGGCCTTCCTTGTGGACGGCGAGGTCCTTCGCGACGCACCGTTCGGGGATGCTCCGCTGCTTCGTCACGAGCGCGCCTCCCGGCCATGAGTTCTCCGGCCCTTCTCACCGGCGGCCCGCCGGCCGCACACTCCGCAAGGAGGGGACGAGACGAGGCGGATGCACATGATCGAAGAGACCGGTGACCGCGAGGCCGCGCAGGAGTACCTGCACGAGGCGACCGTCGCCCGTATGTGGGGCGTCCAGGAGTGGGCTGTGAAGGTGCTCGCGCACCGCGAGAGCGTGCCGATGCGCGAGAGTGGCGGGGGTACGTGGGGCACAGGGTCCCGCAGCTACCGACGGGCGGAGGCCGAGGCCGTGGCCGCGCGGATACGGGACGGCTCCGGCGAGCCGCGCCAACACGAACGCGAGGGCGCCGGGCCGGGTCCGTACGGGTTCGTCGCAGGCGGCTGCCTGATCATGGTCCTGGCCTTGCTGCTCCTCTTGGTACCGGGCGCGTTCGGGATCATCGACCTGCCGTGCGACGGCTGCACACCGGGCACGGGATACCGAGGCGCTTGAGTGGAGCGGGTCCGCCCATAAGCACAGCGAATCGGCAATTCCCTGTTCGCGACGGGCCTTTCGGGCGTCAGCTCGCCGCGGGGTGGTTCATCGGCTGGTGTGGTGGCTCACCAGGGTGAGGAACAAGGGCAGGTTGGGGAAGAGAATCACGTCCTTGCGCAGCCACCGGCCCCCGGTCGCGTCCCGGACGGTCACCTTGCCCTGGCGCACGTCGACAGCCCCGACCTGCGACCACACCAGTCGGCGGCCTGAGGTTTCCAGGCCTTCGCCGTCCATCCGCACATCGCCGAACGCCACCTGCTCGCCGCGTTCGATCCGGTCCAGGGCAAGAGGTACCTGGGCCTCGGTGACCGCGGTGACGATGTGCGGCACGAGCCGCTCCACTCCGGTCAGGTGGTGCGACGTCAGGATCACCTTGTGTCCGTCGGGCCGTTGCAGGTAGCAGCCGCTGACGCCGCCCACCGCCGCCCCGTTGAGCACGATCGTCTGCCCGAACACCGTGAGTTCCGCGACGCCGGACCAACGCACCTGCTCGGCCCGGTCACCGATGTGATGGATCAGGCCCCCCTCGTACAGCCGCACCCGCTGGGAGCCTTCGCTTCGCAGCCTGAGCAGGGAGCGCACCGTGAACAGGGCGGTGAGGGCGAGGCCGATCCCTCCGAGCAGGACCAAGGGCGGCACATCGTTCACAAGACCGGGGACCAGCGCCGGTACCGACACGAGGGCCCCGGCGCACGCGCCGAGCATCGTGTTACGGGCAGCGCCCTTCTTCGAACCCCCGAACTCGGCCACCGGTGGGCCCAGAGGGTCCGGGCCCTGCGCCCCTTGCCCCTGCCCCGGCGCCCGAGCCCCCGACACGCCTTCTGATGTCACTCGTAGCCCTCCCCGTGGAGCGTCAACGGCCGCTGATTATCCCGGTTCCGGCACTCCGGCGCCATACGGCTGCCCTGCCCGCAGTGCACGGGCGGCGTCTCTGCCGAGGGAGAGGTCGGATGGCGGCACTGTCGATCCGGGAGACCGCCCGGCGTCCTAACCGAGGAAGCTCAACCGGACCTGACGGTTGGGATTATCGACATTCGTGTCGACAAGGACGACCGACTGCCAGGTCCCCAGTTCCAGGCGGCCGCCGATCACCGGCAGGGTCGCATGTGGGGGGACGAGGGCCGGGAGGACGTGGTCGCGGCCGTGGCCGGGGGAGCCGTGGCGGTGTTGCCAGCGGTCGTCCGCCGGGAGGAGGGCGTGCAGGGCGGTGAGGAGGTCGTCGTCGCTGCCCGCGCCCGTCTCGATGATCGCGACGCCAGCCGTGGCGTGCGGCACGAAGAGGTTGAGCAGGCCGTCGGCGCCGCCCGCGTGGCGGGCGAGGAAGTCCTCACAGAGCGCGGTCAGGTCGGTCACGGTCTCCGTGGACCCCGTGGTGATCGTCTCGGTCGTGGTGGTGAAGTGTCCGGGCATGACTCCATCCTGCCCCGGCAGGCATCGGTAAGCCCCGGATCCCGCCCGGTCGGCTACGGAAGAGCCGGAGGAACGGGAGGAACCAGGGAAACCGGGGAAACCGGGGAAACCGGAGGAGCCGGAGCCGACCGGGCGGGAAGCCCGCCGGGGAAGATCCCGGGCCGCCGCGCAGTTGGTAGAAGCGTGAACAATCCTGAGGCAGGCGGCACGCGCGAGGTGGAGGTCGCCGTCGTCGGCGCCGGCCAGGCCGGGCTGTCGGTGGCCTACCATCTGCGCCGGTCGGGGCTGAGCCCCGACCGGGACTTCGTCGTCCTGGACCACGCCCCGCGCCCCGGCGGCGCCTGGCAGTTCCGCTGGCCGTCGCTGACCTACGGCAAGGTCCACGGCATGCACGCCCTGCCCGGTATGGAACTCACCGGCGCCGACGACGGGCGCCCCTCCGCCGCGGTGATCGGCGAGTACTTCGCCGCCTACGAGGACCGCTTCGGTCTGCGCGTCCACCGGCCGGTCGATGTGCGGGCGGTACGGGAGGGCGAGGGCGGGCGGCTCGCGGTGGAGAGCTCGGAGGGCGTCTGGTCGGCGCGGGCCCTGGTCAACGCGACCGGGACCTGGGACCGGCCCTTCTGGCCGCGCTACCCCGGCCAGGAGACCTTCCGCGGGCGACAGCTGCACACCGCCCACTACCCGGGGCCGGAGGCGTTCGCCGGGCTGCGGGTGGTCGTGGTCGGCGGCGGGGCGTCCGGAACGCAGCATCTGATGGAGATCGCCGAGGTGGCGGCGGAGACCACCTGGGTGACCCGCCGGCCGCCCGTGTTCCGTGCGGGCCCCTTCGACGAGGACGCGGGCCGGGCCGCGGTCGCCCTGGTGGAGGACCGGGTGCGCAGCGGTCTGCCACCGCGCAGTGTGGTGTCGGTGACCGGGCTGCCGCTGAACGACGCGGTCCGCGCGGCCCGCGCCTCGGGCGTGCTGGACCGCCACCCGATGTTCGAGCGGATCACCCCGGCGGGCGTGGTCTGGGCGGACGGGCGGACCGTGGACGCGGACGTCATCCTGTGGGCCACCGGCTTCCGTCCGGTGATCGACCACCTCGCCCCGCTGCGGTTGCGCGAGCCGGGCGGCGGCATCCGGATGGACGGTACGAGGGCGGTGCGCGACGAGCGCGTGCACCTCGTGGGATACGGCCCGTCCGCGTCCACGATCGGCGCCAACCGGGCGGGCCGGGCGGCCGGGCGGGAGATCCGCGCGCTGCTCGCCCGCCGGCCCGCCCCGGCGTGAACCCGCCGGCCGGCCGCGGCGTGAACCCGCGGGTCCGCACCGGTGCGCACCGGCCGTCCCGCCCCCGTGTGCCCCGGTACGGCACGGAGGCGCCCGGCGGGAAGGATCAGCCCGTACGGAGGAGCCCGGCAAAAGGGCTCAGCCCGCGCCGCGTTCGGCCGCGCGCCGGGCGTTGAACTCCTCGACGTTGCGCCGGTGTTCCTCGTAGTCGGCGGTGAACCGGGTGTCCCCCGGGCCGACGGTGACGAAGTACAGCCAGTCGCCCTTCGGCGGGTCGAGGACGGCACGCATGGCCTCCTCCCCCGGGTTTCCGATGGGCGTCGGCGGGACGCCCTTGCGCTCGTAGGTGTTGTACGGGCTGTCGAGGCGGGTGTCCTCGGTCGTGGTGTCCAGAGTGCTGCGCCCGAGCGCGTAGTTGAGGGTGGAGTCCATCTGGAGCGGCATCCCGGCGTCCAGGCGGTTGCGGATGACGCGGGCGACCCGGCCCATGTCCTCGGCCGTGTCGGCCTCCGCCTGGACGATGCTCGCGACGCCGACCGTCTGATACGGGCTCAGGCCGCCGTCGCGCGTGCCGGCGGTGACCGCCTTCGCGCCGAAGCGCTGGTTGGCGGTGTTCACCATGAAGCTGAGGAGGCTCGCCGGGGTGGTGTCCGCCTCGACCGGATAGGTGGCGGGGAAGAGGTACCCCTCGGGGTTGCGGCGGGCGTCCGGCGGCAGGGCGAGCCGGGCGGTGGACGCGGCGCTCCGCGTCGTGCCGGGCGGCTGCTCGAGGACCTTGTCGACGGCGGCGTAGACCTGGTGGGCGCGCCAGCCCTCAGGGATCACCAGGGTGACGGAGCGGGTGGGCGGCGGCGGTTCCTCGTCCGCTCCCCGGAGGAGGAAGGGCAGAAGGACGGCGGTCGCGGCGACGGTGGCGGCGGTCAGGACCACAACGATCCGGCCCCGGCGGGTGAGGCGCGGCCGACGCCGTGCTCGCGATCGGGGCGGCCGGCCCCGCGAGGGCTTCACGGTCATACCCGGAACGCTAACCCCGGCGCACGTTTTATCCGGGTAGGTGAGCATTCGCGCAAGATTCGGTCCGGTTCGGCGCGACCGGGACGCGAACAAGCGAACGCTCGCTCGGTTGTTCGCCGAAACGTGTGGTCGTGTCGGAAATCGTTGCCCGAGGCCCCTGTGGCGGCTGATGCTTACTCTGCGCAAGCGACGGGCTGCAGACCGCGACTGCGCTGTCCCGCATCAAGCAGTCACAAGGAGAACCACAGCGATGAACCTCATCACCGATCTGCTCGCCGGCGTCGTCCACTTCCTCGGCTGGCTGGTCTGACGTTCGCTTCCGAGCGACCGGTTACGAGTAGGCGCGCCGCCGTTCCCCGTCCCACGGGAGCGGCGGCGCCGCCGTGTCGGGGACCCTCGGTGCGACGGGGGTCAGGCGACCGGGGCGGCGGGGTGGGTCTCCGCGTCGCGGCGCACGAGGGCCGCGTACCGGCCGTCGAGGCGGAGGAGTTGCGGGTGGGTACCGCGTTCGACGACGCGGCCGTCCTCCAGGACCACGATCTGGTCGGCGTCGCGGACGGTGGAGAGGCGGTGGGCGATGGTGATGGTGGTGCGGCCGGCGGAGAGGGCGTCGACGGCCTCCTGCACCGCGTGTTCGGTGCGGGTGTCCAGGGCGCTGGTGGCCTCGTCCAGGATGAGGACGGGCGGGTCCCGCAGGATGGTGCGGGCGAGGGCCAGGCGCTGCTTCTCGCCACCGGAGAAGCGGTGGCCGCGTTCGCCTACGAGGGTGTCGTAGGCGTCGGGCAGGGCGGCGATGTGGTCGTGGATCTGGGCGGCACGCGCGGCGGCCTCGATCTCCTCGGCGGTGGCGTCCGGCTTGGCGAAGCGCAGGTTGTCGGCGACGGAGGCGTGGAAGAGGTACGTCTCCTGGGAGACCACGCCGACCGCGCGGGCGAGGGTGTCGAAGTCGAGGTCCCGGACGTCGACCCCGTCGAGGGTGACCCGCCCGCCGGTGACGTCGTAGAGCCGGGGGACGAGGGCGCCGAGGGTGGACTTGCCGGAGCCGGTGGAGCCGACGACGGCGAGGGAGGTGCCGGCAGGGACGGCCAGGTCGATGCCGTCGAGAGTGGGGCGCGACTGGTCCAACTCGTAGGCGAAGTCGACGTTCTCGAAGCGCACTTCGCCGGCGATCTTGTCGAGCCGGACCGGGTCGGCGGGCTCGGTGATGTCCACCGTGAGGTCGAGGTACTCGAAGATGCGCTGGAAGAGGGCGAGGGAGGTCTGCATCTGCACGCCGGTGGACAACAGGCTGACGGCCGGCCGGAAGAGGCCCTGCTGGAGGGAGACGAAGGCGACCAGGGTGCCGATGGAGATGGCCGGACCGCCCGTGCGCAGGGCGAGGCCCGCCGCCCAGTAGATGAACGCCGGCATGGCGGCCATCACGATGCCGATGACGGCCATCCGCCAGCGCCCGGCCATGCTGGAGCGGACCTCCAGGTCGACCAGCCGCTCGGACTCGTCGGCGAAGGCCCGGGTGAGGGAGTCGGCGCGGCCCATGGTGCGGCCGAGCAGGATGCCGCTGACGGACAGGGACTCGGTGACGGTCGCCGCCATGACGGCCATCTGCTTCTGGCGCTGTGTGGTGATCCGTTTGCGTTCGCGGCCGACGCGGCGGCTGATCCAGACGAACAGGGGCAGCAGGGCGAGGGAGACGGCGGTGAGCCGCCACTCCAGGGCGAGCATGGCGACGACGGTGGCCACCACGGCGGTGAGGTTGGAGACCAGCGAGGTGGCGGTGGAGGTGACGGTGGCCTGCATCCCGCCGATATCGTTGGCGATCCGCGACTGGACCTCGCCGGTGCGGGTCCGGGTGAAGAAGGCCAGGGACATCCGCTGGAGCTGTGCGTACACCCCCGTCCGCAGGTCGTGCATGACGCGCTGGCCGACGGTGGTGGAGATCAGGGTCTGGAGGACGCCGAAGACGCTGGTCATGACAGCGGCGACGATCATGCCGAGGGCGAGCAGGCTGAGCAGCCCCAAACGCCCCTCGGGGATCGCGGTGTCCAGGATCTCGCGCAGGAGGAACGGGGAGGCGACGGTGACCAGGGACGAGGCGCCGACGAGCAGGCCGACCACCGCCAGGCGGGCACGGTAGGGGCGGAACAGGCGCAGGATGCGACGGACGTCCGCCGGGGGCTGGTCGGGGCTCCGGGGCGGCGGGGTCCATTCGATGCGGTCGGGGGGCAATGGGCTCCTCGGGGGTTGTCGGGGGATTCTCGCGGACGGGGGCGCGGACGGAGGCGTGGTCAGGCCCGGCGGAACCGGACCGATCAAGAGCATAGCTCATTGTTACCCCTGTTCACAATGAACCAGGTCCTGATAGTGTTCCCGTATGACCTCATCCGATGCCGACGGGATGCTGGCCGAGCAACTGCTGCGGCTCACCCGCCGGCTGCACCGCAGCCAGAAGCGCCAGATGGAGTCCGCGGAGTTGGCGATCACCCCGGCGCAGTCCCGGCTGCTGCGCGCCGTCGCCCACTTCGAGCGCCCGCCCCGGATGGCCGATCTCGCGGAACGCCTGGAGGTGGTCCCCCGAGCGGTGACCACCCTGGTCGACGGGCTGGAGGCGGGCGGCTGCGTGCGCCGGGCCGCCGACCCGGCCAACCGCCGGGTGACGCGCGTCGAGCTCACCGACACCGGCCGCGCGGCCCTGCGCACCCTGCGCAGGGCCCGCCGGGCCGCCGCCGAGGACGTCCTCGCGCCCCTCACCGCGGACCAGCGCGCGGTCCTCGGCGGTCTGCTGTCCGCCCTGGTCGACGGGCCCGCGCACGAGGGCCGGGAGGGGCCGGGCCGCAAGGGCTGAGCGCGCGGAAAATCGATTGCCGGTCGCGGCCCGGAGCGGAGAACCTTGCACGGTTTCCTCCTTCCTTGAGTTCTTCGACGAGCCGTGGGACGTCATGCAGATTCGCGACCTTCCGTACACCGATCCGGGCGAACCGGACACCCGGTCGGGCACCAGGTTCCTGCTCTGGCTCGGTCTCAACCAGCGCGCCGGACAGCTCAGGTCCCTGGCCTGGGGACTGCTGCACTTCCCCGCCGTGATGGCCTTCGCCTACGGCGTCGGGTACGCGGTGCAGGCGGTGGCGGACGGGTCCGGTTCCCGGCTCGCCCTCGCGGGCGGGTTGCTGGCCCTGACCGGGGTGGCGGTGGCCGTCGGCGACACCATGCTGCACCGCACGGCCGTCACCAACTGGATCACCGCCGCCGCCCGCACCCAGCAGTTGCTGGCCCGCCGGACGGCCGCGCTCGGCTCGACCCTCACCCGCCGGGTCGCGGCGGGCGAGGTCGTCGCCGTTTCGACGGGTGACGTCGAGAAGATCGGCTGGTTCGTCGAGGCGGTGTCCCGGTTCCTCGCGGCCGCACTGACCGTCGTGATCGTCTGTGTGGCGCTGGTCGTGTACGAGCCCGCCCTGGGAGTGCTGGTCGCCCTCGGGGTGCCGGTCCTCGCCCTGAGTGTCCTGCCGTTGCTGCCGCGGGCCACCCGGCTGGCGGACGTCCAGCGTGAGAAGGCCGGCCGGGCGACCGAGCTGGCCTCGGACACGGTCGCCGGACTGCGGGTGCTGCGCGGCATCGGCGGCGAGGAGCTGTTCCTCGGCCGCTACCGCGACGCCTCGCAGGAGGTCCGCACGGCGGCCGTCCGCAGCGCCCGCATGTGGTCCCTCATCTCGGGCATCCAGGTGCTGCTGCCCGGCGCGCTGATGATCGCCGTCGTCTGGCACGGGATCACCCTGGTGGGCGACGGGCGGCTCCAGGTGGGGGCGCTGGTCACGGTGTACAGCGCGGTGATGCTCCTCGCCTATCCGCTGCGGCACTTCGAGGAGATCGCGATGGCGTACTCCTTCTCCCGGCCATCGGCCCGCCGCGCGGCGCGGGTGCTCGCGCTGGAGCGGGCGGCGGACGGCGACAGGGCCGAGGGCGGGTCCGGGTCCGGGTCCGGGTCCGGGGAAAGCCCGGGCGCGGCCTCGCCCGGGCGGGGGCTTCCCCCGGGTGACCTGTACGACCCGGAGACCGGTCTGCTCGCCCCGGCCGGGCGGCTGACCGCCGTCGTCTGCGGCGACCCGGACGCGGCGGGCCGCCTCGCCGAACGCCTGGGCGGCCACGCGGCGGATCCGGGCCGCACCGGGAGCGGCCACGCGGCAGGTCCCGGACCCGCCGCGGTGACCGGCCCGGAGGCCGCGAACGGGCCCATGACCGGGACGGGGAACGCTCTCGGGACGGGGAACGCTCCCGGGACGACACCTCCGTCCGGGCCCGAAACCGGGTCCGGGCCGGAGGCGGAGCCCGCAACCCGGCCCGGTGCGGGGCCCGCCGAGGTGACCTGCCCGGAGAGCGGGGCGCGTCCCGCTGGGCAGCCGGTGTCCGTGACCCTCGGTGGCGTGCCGCTCGACGCGATCCCGCTGGACGACGCCCGCGCCGCCGTGCTCGTGCAGGACAAGGACCCGGTGCTGCTGTCCGGCACCCTCGCCGAGCTGTTCGACGTCCCGGCCTCCGGCGCCGTCGCGCCCGAGGCCGCGCTCGACGCCGCCGCCTGCGCCGACGTCCTCGTGGCCCTCGCGCAGGCGTCCCTCGACGGGGACCCGATGCGCGCGCCCGTGACCGAGCGCGGCCGGTCGCTCTCCGGCGGGCAGCGCCAGCGCCTGGCCCTCGCCCGCTCGCTGGTCGCGGACCCGGAAGTGCTGGTACTCGACGAGCCGACCTCGGCGGTGGACTCGCACACCGAGGCGCGTGTCGCCGAGGGCGTCCGCTCGCTGCGCAAGGGGCGCACCACGGTGGTGTTCACCTCCTCGCCCCTGCTGCTGGACCGGGCCGACCGGGTCGTCCTCGTCCACGAGGGCGCCGTGTGTGCCACCGGGTCGCACCGGGACCTGCTGCGCACGGAGCCGCGCTACCGGTCCGTCGTCACCCGAGAGCCCGACACGGAGCGGGCCGACACGGAACGAGCCGACACGGCCCGGGCCCAGGCGGCCCGGCCGGACGCGGGCGACCCCCACGCGGAACGAGCCGACACGGCCCGGCTCCACGCGGCCCGGCCGGACGCGGGCAACCCCCACGCGGAACGAACCCACACGGAACGAGCCCCCGCCGAACGGACCGACACCGAACGGACCGACACGCGACCGACCGGCCGGGACTCCGCCCGCCTCTCCCCCGTCAGCGGCGCCCGCGATCCCAGCGGCCCCCACGGCGCCCGCGGCACCCCCGACACCGCCCGCCCACGCCCCGCCGGCATCGAGGAGACCGCATGATCGGCCAGGCGCCCCCGGCCCACGACCCGGCGGCACCCACCACCGCGGCCACCCTTCCGGTCGGTTCCGGCGCGACCGTGCGCGCGTACGCCGCCGGGCTGCTGCGGCGGCACCGCCGTGCCTTCGCCGCGCTGATCGCCGTCAACATGGTCGCCGTCGTCGCCTCGATGGTGGGCCCCTGGCTGCTCGGCGCCCTGGTGCAACGGGCCGCCGACGGGGATCCGGAGCTGCGCCTCGGACCGACCGCGGCCCTGTTCGCCGGGGCTCTCGTCGTCCAGGCCGTCTTCGTCCGGCAGATGCGCCTGCAGGGCGGAGTGCTCGGTGAGCGGATGCTCGCCGACCTGCGGGAGGACTTCCTCGTCCGTTCGGTGCGGCTCCCGCCCGGTGTGCTCGAACGCGCCGGGACGGGCGATCTGCTGTCGCGGATCACCACCGACGTCGACCGGCTGGCGAACGCCATGCGGGAGGCGGTGCCGCAGCTCACCATCGGCGTCTTCTGGATCGTGCTGCTGCTGGGCGGGCTCACCGTGACCGCGCCCGTGCTCGCCCCCGTCGTCCTGCTGGCCGTGCCACTGCTGGTGGCGGGCTGCCGCTGGTACTTCCGGCGGGCCCCCTCGGCGTACCGCTCGGAGGCCGCCGGGTACGCGGCGGTCGCCGCGGCGCTCGCGGAGACGGTCGACGCGGGCCGCACCGTGGAGGCGCACCGGCTCGGGGCTCGGCGGGTGGCCCTGTCGGACCGGCGGATCAAGGAGTGGACCGCGTGGGAGCGGTACACCCTCCATCTGCGGTCGGTGCTCTTCCCCGTGATCAACCTGACCCATACGACGGTGCTGGCCTCCGTGCTGCTGATCGGCGGGGTGTTCGTCCTCCAGGGGTGGATCGGGATCGGGCAGCTCACCACCTGCGCGCTGCTCGCGCAGATGATGGTCGATCCGGTGAACCTGATCCTGCGCTGGTACGACGAACTCCAGGTCGCCCAGGTGTCGCTGGGCCGACTGGTGGGCGTGCGCGAGATCGAGCCGGACGCGGGGGACGCGTCCGTCCGCCCCGACGGCCGGCACGTCCGGGCGGACGGGCTGCGGTTCGGCTACCGCGAGGGCGTCGACGTGCTGCACCGGGTGTCGATGGAGGTCCCGCCCGGGACCCGGCTGGCGCTCGTCGGCCCGTCGGGGGCGGGGAAGTCGACCCTGGGACGGCTGCTCGCCGGGATCTACGCGCCCCGCTCGGGCACGGTCACCCTGGGCGCGGCGGAGCTGTCCCGGATGCCGGCCGAGCAGGTCCGTGCGCATGTCGCACTGGTCAACCAGGAGCACCATGTGTTCGTGGGCTCGCTGCGGGACAATCTGCGCCTCGCGCGCCCGGGCGCCGGGGACGCCGAGCTGTGGGCGGCCCTCGGGGCGGTCGACGCGGACGGCTGGGCCCGTGCCCTGGGCGAGGGCCTGGACACCGAGGTGGGGTCCGGCGGCACCGCGCTCACCCCGGCGCAGGCGCAGCAGATCGCGCTGGCCCGGCTGGTGCTGGCCGACCCGCACACGCTGGTGCTGGACGAGGCGACCTCGCTGCTCGACCCGCGGGCGGCCCGGCACCTGGAGCGTTCGCTCTCCCGGGTGCTGGACGGCCGCACGGTGGTCGCCATCGCGCACCGGCTGCACACGGCGCACGACGCGGACGTGATCGCGGTCGTCGAGGACGGCCGCATCCGGGAGCTGGGCAGCCACGACGAACTGGTGGCGGCGGACGGCGCGTACGCGGCGCTGTGGCGCTCCTGGCACGGCTGACCGCGCACGGCTGACCGCGTCCAGGATCCGCGAGTAGATGCGCGGTGTCGGCTGAGGATGCGCAATGAATGCGCAGATCCAAGGCTCGCTGCGCATTCATTGCAGTCCGTAGCCATAGTTGTCGGTCTCTTCCGATCGGAGGGGGGCATGCCGCTACGATCTCCAGCTCGCGGGCAACGGAGGAGAGTCATGAGCGACAGTCCAGTCCACACGGTGGAAGTCCCCCTGGGGGACGGCAGCGACGAGTTCGTGCGTGTCCAGATCCGGGAGGTGGACGAGACGCTGGTCCGCGTGGGGCGCGGAGGCCGCTCCATAGCGCGCGCCGAACGGTCGTTCGGCCAGATGCTGGACACCGTGCGTCCGGTGGCGGAGAGCTTCGTGGGGCGGTTCCAAGGGCTGGCGAACGCGCCGGACGAGATCACGCTGGAGTTCGGGGTTTCGCTGTCGGCCGAGGCGGACGTGGTCATTGCCAGCACGGCGACAGCAGCCAATTTCTCCGTGAGTCTGACCTGGAACAGAAGTGACGCGACAGACCTCAACGGGAATACACCACAGGGAAGTTGAACCAGTCTGGCGCGACAACGGGGGCACGGGGGGCGCAGTGACGGATATTCAGGAGCGCGACACCGGGGAGGCGGAGCCGTCACTGGTCGCGGCGGTCGTCCGTGTCAAGGGACCGGACGGTGCGATCGGCGGCGCGGGCTTCCTCATCGCCGCGGACCTGGTGCTGACCTGCGCTCATGTGGTATCGGACGCGCTGCTCCGGCCCCGGGAAGACGCGGTGGAGGCCGGCACCGAGGTCACGGTCGACGTGCCGCTGGCCGGGAACGCCGACGGCGTCGACGGGAGCGACCACCGTGCCGAGGTCCAGCACTGGACGCCGATCAGGCCCGATCAGACCGGGGACATCGCCGTGCTGCGGTTGCGGAACCGGATTCCCGGAGCCCGTCCGCTCCCCATGGCCGACCCGCAGAGCGGCGTATGGGACCACGATGCGCGTACCGTGGGCTTCACCGACGAACACCCGGATGGGATCTGGCAGAGCGGCAGGTTCCGGGGGCCCACCCGCCCGGGCTGGATCCAGCTCTCGCGGGCCAACGACGAAGCCGTGCACGTCAAGGGGGGTTTCAGCGGGAGCCCGGTCTGGGACGACAAACTGGGCGCTGTCGTCGGGATGATGGTGGCGGCACAGTCGGTCCGCGAGGCCCAGCAGGCGTTCGTCCTGCGGACGAGAACCTTGGTGAAGGAAGTACCCGACCTCGCCCCGTACGTGAGCCCGGCTACCCCTTTTCGTGGTCTGTCCGCCTTTCAGGAGGACGACGCCGATGTCTTCTTCGGCCGGGACGACGACATCGAGCGAGTCGTCACCGCCCTGCGGGGCGATCAGCCCACTGTGACGCTGTACGGGCCGTCGGGCTGCGGCAAGTCGTCGCTCGCACTCGCCGGTGTGGTGCCGAGGATGCGGCAGGACGGCTACCGGATCCTGCAGGTCAACGCGACACGTTCCTCTTCCCTGCGGGCAGCGCTCGCCACCGAGCTGTTCGAGGTCGGAAGATCGGGGGAGTATGGGCGGCCCCCGCGCG
This sequence comes from Streptomyces sp. CNT372, assembly GCF_000377145.1. NCBI lineage: Bacteria > Bacillati > Actinomycetota > Actinomycetes > Kitasatosporales > Streptomycetaceae > Streptomyces > Streptomyces sp. CNT372. The sequence continues at coordinate 232,116 of NZ_KB897786.1, forward strand.
CGCAGAACGCCGGCCAAGTGGATCAATGGTTGAGTGAGCTAGGGCTTGCGGACACCTTCCATCGGGTGACAGGACGGCCGGCGTCACGGTTGTTGGTCGTACTCGATCAGGCCGAGGCACTGTTGAACCGACCGCAGCCGGAGCTCACCGAGACTGTCGAGCTGCTGTTCCCGCAGTGGCAGCCGGCCGCCCTGCGGGTTCTCGTCACCCTGCGCGCCGACTTCGTGGACGCCGCACTGAGTCACTCGCACCTGGGTCCCGCTCTGAAACGCGGGGTGACACTTCCGCTCACTCCCATGGCCCGGGACCAGCTGCACGCGGTGATCACCGAACCGCTCAAGCGCATTCCGGCGGTCGAGTACGACCCCGGGCTTGACCGCCGCATCCTGGACGATGCGGGCGGCGAGCCGGGAATTCTGCCCCTTCTGGGTTTCGTTCTGGCGGAGTTGTGGCAGCGACGATCCGCCGGACGGTTACAGGCCGCGACGTACGAGCACATCGGCGGAGTATCCGGCGCACTGAGGCGCCATGCCGAGGAGGCGTGGCGGAGGTGCGTCCCACCTGAGGGTGAGGCCGAAGCGGCACGGCTGCTGACGGGGCTGGTGCGGGTGCTGCCGGGCGGCGAGGCTCCGCTGCGGCGCGCCCTGACACGCGAAGAGGCGGGAGAGGGACGCTGGCGCCTGGCGCAGGCGCTGGCCGAGCAGCGCCTGCTGGTCCTGTACGGAGGTGATGGCCGACCGGAGAGCGCGGAGCTGGCCCACGAGGCCTTGATCGCGGTATGGCCGGCCCTGGCAGAGCTGGTCCGGGCCGATGCTGATTTCCTGACGGGGCGGGCGGAGGTACAGCACGATCTGGAGCGGTGGCAAAAAGCGGACCGCTCGGCCGATCTGCTGCCCGGCCCCCTTCAGCTCTCGGTCGTGGAAGCGAGGCTGCACGGACGCGAGAGGGATTTGACCGAGGACCAGCGGGAGTTCCTTGCGCTGGCCCGTCAGCGCCGGCGCGCACGGCAGGTTCGGGCACGTGCGGGGTGGGTCGCGGTGGCCCTGGCCCTTCTGCTGATCGCCGGGCTGGGCACGTTCCTCGTGCAGGAATCACAGGTAAGCGCACACCGGGAGGCCGAGGGGCGGTCCCGGACGCTTGCGGTGCAGTCGGACGACTTGACGGACAGCAACCCCGGGCAGGCTGCCCTGGCGGCGCTCGCGGCGTACGAGGTCGCTCCGACACAGGAGGCCCGCAGTGCGCTGATGCGCCGGTACGAGGAACTCAAGGACGCGGAATGGGTGCTGACGGGAGCCGAGGGACCAGTCGGTGGGGCCGCCATGAGCGCGGACGGCAGAGTGACTCTGGTGACGACCCAGCTCGGCCGCGCGACCCTGTTCGTCCGCACGGCCGAGGGCAGGGTCAGACAGGAGCAACTCCGCCTCGCCGACAACGTCCTGTCCCCCGTGGTCAGCCGGGATGGGCGACGGATCGCCTACCTGCGCGATGTGGACGGGGTGGTGGTCTGGCACGACGTGACCCCTTCAGGGAATCGGCTGGTAGGGCCGCCGCACCAGCTCAGCGGTGCGCTCAAGAACATCTCCTTGGGCGTGCAATGGCTCAACGCCAGAATCATGGACTTCTCCCCGGACGGGCGTCGACTGGTCGGCGTGCCGGCGTCGTCGGCGAAGCGGCCGGTGCAGGTGTGGGACCTGGAGACGCAACAGCCTCGGGAGCTTCCGGCCCAGGTCTCCGGGCTTGTGAACGTGTGGTTCGGCCCGGACGGAAACACACTCGTGGCCCAGCGCAGCACCGGGTCGGTCCTGAAGCAGTCATTGGTTGCTGTCGATATCGGCGCCGGGACGATGCGTGAACTGGCAAAGGACCTCGAATTCCGTGGCACCGGGGTGTCGGGAAACGGCAGCGTGGTGATCGTCTGCCGGGAAGACAAGCCCGACCCCGACGTGGGCGGACAGGCCCACTACCAGGCCGTACGCGTGGCGGACGGAGAGATGCTGGGCCAATACCGTCGCGGGGACGACACTTCATGCAGTGATGTGGCCGTTGACGAGGAAGGCGACCGCTTCGCGGTGCTCTCCGCGACGGGCGCGTGGGACCTGGTCCGCACTCGAGACGGCGGCAGGACTCAGCAGTTCTTCCGGCCCGGCAGCCTGCAGGACGTCAAGAACCTTCCGCTTCTCGGGACTTCGCGCGAGCCTGTCGTGGCCACCTGGAACGAGGAAGCGGTGACTGGATGGGCGCTGGCAAAGTCGGAGGACGTCAGCACCAACAGCCCCCCGACGCTGCTCGGCGACGGAAGCAGGATGGTGGTCCGTGTCGAGGACAGCGACAGTCTGCGCGTCGTCGAGACAGAAGGGGAGGAGAGAACTCTCGCCGAAGTGGACAGCGATGCCAGAACACCTCCGGACCCGAACCAGTTACTCCGGGTCAACAACGCCGAGACGCTGGTTGCGGACATCTCGGACCTGAACCGGATCACGGTTCGCGCACTGCCCTCGTTGCGCCGGGTGACCGAGTTCACCGTGGCACGACCTCCTGTCGGCAAAGACGGCAAGCCGGAACTGGTTGCCTTCCGCTTCCTCGGTGACGATCGGCTCCTGACAGTCTCCGGCACCCTCGTCGAGCACTGGGATGCTCGCGAGGGCCGCAGCGTGACGCCGCCGATCGATCTGCGTGACCTTCAGCTCACCACGAAAGACCGACCGGACTACTTCGTGACCAACCACCGCGAGCCGGGGTACGCGGCGGTCACCGTGCGCGGCGAACCGGACGTGCACGCTGTCGATCTGCGAACAGGCAGGGTGAACACAGGGCTTCGTGTACGTCTCGGAGTCGACCTCGCCCTGGCCGTGTTCCTGAAGGACTCGCGCTACGCGGCCGTGCAGAGCATAGGCGGCCTGGTCGAGCTGTGGTCGGCGCAACCTGGGCAGCGGCCGAAGCGAGTGGTGGGTCCACTCGGGCCGCTGACCCCTGACCGGTGGGCGGCGGGTGGCACCGGGGGCTCCGAGTTCTTCTTGGCCAACGACAGTTCCGTAAGCTTTCTGAAGGCGGACGACCCCGCGTACCGGAAGACGTACGATTTTGGGGAGAAGCAGGGCTTCGTCGCGGCCACCAAGGACGGCAAGGCGCTTCTACGCTCACCCGTCTCCGGAGGCCGCCTCGAGTTGTTCCGCCTCGACCCCGCCCTCTGGAAACGGCACCTGTGCTCCGTCCTCGGTCGTGATCTCACCGACGGCGAACGCGGCGGACTCTCCAGCGGCCTGCCGACCGGGATCTGCCCTTCCTGATGCCAGGTGTCAAGGCTCGCACCGCCGCGGAGGACGTTCCGGTCACCGCGGAAGCGAGGAGCGCGGGCCCACCGCGACACGTGTCAGCGCGCGGCATATCTCACTCTGAGTGCCCTTCCGTGTCACCTGCCGGCCCAAGACTGCGCACCACTGCCCAGCAACGGCATTGCGCCTCAAGCCCGGATTTCAGCATCACGTCAGGAGTCAGTGCGGGAGTCAGTGCGCACGAAGCCGTGGAACCCATACCGCGCGCGGCGGCCCGGGCCCGGCGGCCCGGCCGGTGATCGCGGCTGGTGATCGCGGCGGGTGATCGCGGCCGGCGAGCCCAGTCCTCGAACCCGCCCGGGCCCCGGGCGGCCCCGGCGGCGGACTCAGATCAGATTGAGCGCCGCCGCCCCGCCGACCCCGCCGAGCAGCATGAACGCCGGCATCAGGACCTTCAGCTCCACCCAGCTCCCGGCCCGGAAGCGCATCACCTTCGGCGGCCCGAGCGGATACCAGCGTTTGCGGCCGACCGGGATGGGCCACAGGATCGGGCAGCCGGAGACGGTGAGGGCGTCGCCGATGTCGTGCACCAGGGCGCCGAGCACGATCGGCAGGCCCAGCCACAGGTACTCCTGGCCGGGGGCGGTGAACAGCCAGTCCGCGCCGTTGCCGGGCTTGTCGAGGACCCCGGCGAGGATCCACGCACTGGTCGCGCCGAGCAGCCAGACCAGGACGTCGCTGGAGACCCGGGCGGCCCGCCACAGCAGGCCCTCCACGGCGAGGACCATGTGCACGAAAAGGAGCGCGAGGACGGCCCAGCGGCCGCCGAGGACGGCGAGGGCGGAGGCTCCGCCGCCGATGAGGACCGCCCACAGCCAGGTGTGGGTGAGGGTGCGGTGGCCGCCGGTGCGCCGGGCGTCGCCGGGCTTCCTCGTCGCCTTGTAGACGGCGAAGGAGAGTTTGTCGACGATCTCGCAGAGGCCCCTGGAGAGCGGTCCGAAGGCGCGCGAGATGGTCGCCGCCTTGTGGTCCAGGTCGGGTGCGAGGGCGGCGCCGGCGCATATGAGCGCGCCGACGACCAGGACGGGCCAGGGCATCGGGTGGCCGGCCGCCGCGGTCGCGGCCCCCACCCCCAGCCAGGCGGCCGCCCCGGACAGTGAGTGCGCCGGTCCCATCATGTGCCTGTCCCCGCCCCATCTGCTGTTGTGCGAAACCCGGTTGACAGGGCAGCGTACCTCCGATGATCTTCCCGGGCGACGGCCGGTTCCCCCGGGGCCCGGAAAGGCAGGCAAGATGGGGGCGTGACCCTTATCGATCAGCTGCCGCCCGACGCCGACCCCGACGCCCTCTTCGAAGCCTTCTCCACGTGGGCCGAGGAGTCGGGCATCACGCTCTACCCGGCTCAGGAGGAGGCCCTGATCGAAGTGGTGTCGGGGGCGAACGTGATCCTCTCCACGCCCACCGGCTCGGGAAAGAGCCTGGTCGCGGCGGGGGCGCACTTCGCGGCGCTGGCCCGGGACGAGGTCACCTTCTACACGGCGCCGATCAAGGCGCTGGTGTCGGAGAAGTTCTTCGACCTGTGCAAGCTCTTCGGCACGGAGAACGTCGGCATGCTCACCGGGGACGCCTCGGTGAACGCGGACGCCCCGGTGATCTGCTGCACGGCCGAGGTGCTGGCCTCCATCGCGCTGCGGGACGGCAAGGACGCGGACGTCGGCCAGGTGGTGATGGACGAGTTCCACTTCTACGCTGAGCAGGACCGGGGCTGGGCCTGGCAGATCCCGCTGCTGGAGCTGCCGCAGGCGCAGTTCGTGCTGATGTCGGCGACCCTCGGCGACGTGTCGATGTTCGAGAAGGACCTGACCCGGCGCACGGGCCGGGAGACCGCCGTGGTCCGCTCGGCGACCCGCCCGGTGCCGCTGTCGTACGAGTACGTGACGACGCCGATCACCGAGACGCTGACCGAGCTGCTGGAGACCCGGCAGGCCCCGGTCTACATCGTGCACTTCACGCAGGCGCAGGCGGTGGAGCGGGCGCAGTCGCTGATGAGCATCAACATGTGCACCCGTGAGGAGAAGGACCGGATCGCCGAGCTGATCGGCAACTTCCGCTTCACCACGGCCTTCGGACGCAACCTCTCGCGCTATGTGCGGCACGGCATCGGGGTGCACCACGCGGGGATGCTGCCCAAGTACCGGCGGCTGGTGGAGAAGCTGGCGCAGGCGGGTCTGCTGAAGGTCATCTGCGGTACGGACACCCTGGGCGTCGGCGTCAACGTGCCCATCCGCACGGTGCTGTTCACCGCGCTGACCAAGTACGACGGCAACCGGGTGCGGGTGCTGCGCTCGCGCGAGTTCCACCAGATCGCGGGCCGCGCGGGGCGGGCCGGTTTCGACACGGCCGGGTTCGTGGTGGCGCAGGCGCCCGAGCATGTCATCGAGAACGAGAAGGCGCTCGCGAAGGCGGGCGACGACCCGAAGAAGAAGCGGAAGGTGGTCCGCAAGAAGGCGCCGGAAGGATTCGTCGCCTGGTCGCAGAACTCCTTCGAGAAGCTGATCGCCTCCGACCCCGAGCCGCTGACCTCGCGGTTCAAGGTCACCCACGCGATGCTGCTGTCGGTGATCGCCCGCCCGGGGAACGCCTTCGAGGCGATGCGGCATCTGCTGGAGGACAACCACGAGCCGCGCAGGCAGCAGCTCAAGCACATCCGCCGGGCCATCGCGATCTACCGTTCGCTGCTGGACGGCGGGATCGTTGAGCGCCTGGACACCCCGGACGCGCAGGGCCGGACCGTGCGGCTGACGGTGGACTTCCAGCAGGACTTCGCGCTGAACCAGGCACTGTCCACCTTCGCGCTGGCCGCGTTCGACCTGCTGGACCCGGAGTCGCCGTCGTACGCCCTGGACATGGTGTCCGTGGTGGAGTCGACGCTCGACGACCCGCGCCAGATCCTCGCCGCGCAGCAGAACAAGGCGCGCGGGGAGGCCGTCGGCGCGATGAAGGCCGACGGGGTGGAGTACGAGGAGCGCATGGAGCGGCTCCAGGAGATCTCGTACCCGAAGCCGCTCGAAGAGCTGCTGTGGCACGCGTACAACCTCTACCGGAAGTCGCACCCGTGGGTGGGCGACCACCCGGTGTCGCCGAAGTCGGTGATCCGGGACATGTACGAACGGGCCCTGACCTTCACCGAGTTCACCTCCTTCTACGAGCTGGCCCGGACCGAGGGCATTGTGCTGCGCTATCTGGCGAGCGCGTACAAGGCGCTGGAGCACACCGTCCCGGACGACCTGAAGAGCGAGGACCTCCAGGATCTGATCGCCTGGCTGGGCGAGATGGTGCGGCAGGTCGACTCCAGCCTATTGGACGAGTGGGAGCAGCTGGCCAACCCGGAGGTGGAGACCGCCGAGGAGGCGCAGGAGAAGGCCGACCAGGTCAAGCCGGTCACGGCGAACGCCCGCGCCTTCCGGGTCCTGGTGCGCAACGCGATGTTCCGCCGGGTGGAGCTGGCGGCCCTGGACCAGGCGGCCGAACTGGGCCGGATGGACGCGGAGTCGGGCTGGGACGAGGACGCCTGGGGCGAGGCCCTGGACGCGTACTGGGACGAGTACGACGACCTGGGCACCGGCCCGGACGCGCGCGGGCCGCGGCTGCTGTCGATCGAGGAGGACCCGGCGCACGGTCTGTGGCGCGTGCGCCAGACCTTCGCCGACCCGAACAGCGACCACGACTGGGGCATCAGCGCCGAGGTGGACCTGGCGGCCTCGGACGAGGAGGGCCGCGCGGTCGTGCGCGTCACCTCGGTGGGTCAGTTGTGACGGGCCCTGCGAGAACGGTGACGGGCCCCGCGCGAGGGGGCGGCAGAGACGGGAGAGGACGAGGGATGACGGCGAACCCCGCCGAGCGGCTGGTGGATCTGCTCGATCTGGAGCGGATCGAGGTGAACATCTTCCGCGGGCACAGCCCGGACGAGTCGCTCCAGCGGGTGTTCGGCGGCCAGGTGGCGGGCCAGGCGCTGGTCGCCGCGGGCCGCACCACCGACGGCGAGCGGCCGGTCCACTCGCTGCACGCCTACTTCCTGCGGCCGGGCATCCCCGGGGTGCCGATCGTCTACCAGGTCGAACGGGTCCGGGACGGGCGCTCGTTCACCACCCGCCGGGTCACGGCGGTGCAGCAGGGGAAGACCATCTTCAATCTGACGGCCTCCTTCCACCGGCCGGAGGAGGGCGCGTTCGAGCACCAGCTGCCGCCCCGGCTGGACTTCCCCTCCCCCGAGTTCCTGCCGCCGGTGGCCGAGGAGATCCGGGAGCACCTGGGCGCCCTGCCGGAGGCACTGGAGCGGATGGCGCGCCGTCAGCCGTTCGACATCCGCTATGTGGACCGGCTGCGCTGGACGCGCGAGGAGGTCCGGGACGCCGATCCGCGCAGCGCGGTGTGGATGCGCGCGGTCGGTCCGCTGGGTGACGACCCGCTGGTACACACCTGCGCGCTGACGTACGCGAGCGACATGACCCTGCTGGACGCGGTGCGCATCCCGGTCGAGCCGCTGTGGGGCCCCCGGGGGTTCGACATGGCGTCCCTGGACCACGCGATGTGGTTCCACCGGCCGTTCCGCGCGGACGAGTGGTTCCTGTACGACCAGGAGTCCCCGATCGCGACCGGCGGCCGGGGGCTCGCCCGCGGCCGGATCTACGACACCGAGGGCCGGCTGCTGGTGTCGGTGGTGCAGGAGGGACTGTTCCGGCCGATCCCGTGAGGCCCGTCGGGAATCAGGGCCCGTCCCCCGCGACGCGGGCGGTCCGGCGCCGGGGAAGTAGGCTGCGAGGACACACCCGCACGAAGGAGTCCGCGTTGTCCCTGTACGACATCCCCCTGCGCACGCTCCAGGGCGCCGAGACCTCGCTCGCCGACCACGCCGGCAAGGCGGTGCTCGTGGTGAACGTCGCCTCCCGCTGCGGCCTGACGCCCCAGTACGAGGGTCTTGAGCGCCTGCAGAAGACTTACGGCGACAAGGGGTTCACGGTGCTGGGCGTGCCGTGCAACCAGTTCGCCGGGCAGGAGCCGGGCAGCTCCGAGGAGATCGCGGAGTTCTGCTCGGCGACCTACGGGGTGACCTTCCCGCTGCTGGAGAAGGCGGACGTGAACGGCGAGGGCCGCCACCCGCTGTACGCGGAGCTGACCCGGGTCGCGGACGCGGACGGCGAGGCGGGCGATGTGCAGTGGAACTTCGAGAAGTTCCTGATCGCGCCCGGCGGCGAGGTGACCCGGTTCCGTCCGCGCACCGAGCCGGAGGCGCCGGAGGTCGTGGCGGCCGTGGAGGCGGCCCTGCCGGTCTGAGCCCTTCCGCACGACGCTGTACACGGCGGCGCCCCGGTCCTCGGCCGGGGCGCCGCCGTGTGCCGTGCGGGTCAGCGGATGGGCATGCCCGCCAGGGTGCGGGCGATCACCAGACGCTGGATCTCGCTGGTGCCCTCGAAGATGGTGTAGATCGCCGCGTCCCGGTGCATGCGCTCCACCGGGTACTCCCGGGTGTAGCCGTTGCCGCCGAGGATCTGGATGGCCTGCGCGGTGACGCTCTTGGCGGTCTCGCTGGCGAACAGCTTGGACATGGACCCCTCGGCGGAGGTGAAGGGCTTGCCGGTGGTGGCCATCCAGGAGGCGCGCCAGACCAGCAGGCGGGACGCGTCGATCCGGGTGCGCATGTCGGCGAGCTGGAAGGCGACGCCCTGGTTGTCGATGATCGGCCGGCCGAACTGCTCCCGGGTCCTGGCGTACTCCAGGGCCTCCTCGTAGGCGGCGCGGGCGGTGCCGACGGCCATGGCCCCGACGGCCGGGCGGGACGCCTCGAAGGTGGCCATCGCCGCGTTCTTCATCCGCTCGCCGCCCCCGGCCCTGGCCCGTTCGCGGGCCCGGGCCAGGCGCTCGTCCAGCTTCTCCTTGCCGCCGAGGAGGCAGCTGCCGGGGACGCGGCAGTCCTCCAGGACGACCTCGGCGGTGTGCGAGGCGCGGATGCCGTGCTTCCGGAACTTCTGGCCCTGGCTGAGCCCGGGGGTGCCGGGCGGGACGATGAAGGAGGCGTGCCCCTTGGAGCCCAGCTCCGGGTCGACGACGGCGACCACGACGTGGACGCCCGCGATGCCGCCGTTGGTCGCCCAGGTCTTGGTGCCGTTGAGGACCCACTCGTCCTTGGCCTCGTCGTAGACGGCGCGGGTGCGCATGGAGGCGACGTCGCTGCCCGCGTCGGGCTCGGACGAGCAGAAGGCGGCGACCTTGACATCGTTGGCATCGCCGTACATCTGCGGGATCCAGGTGCCGATCTGCTCCTCGGTGCCGTTGGCGATGACGCCGACGGCGGCGAGGCCGGTGCCGACGATCGACAGGGCGATGCCCGCGTCGCCCCAGAACAGCTCCTCCATGGTCATGGGGATGCCGAGGCCGGTCGGGTCGAAGAACTGCTGGGCGTAGAAGTCCAGGGAGTAGATGCCGATCTTGGCGGCCTCCTGGATGACGGGCCAGGGCGTCTCCTCGCGCTCGTCCCATTCCGCGGCGGCCGGGCGCATGACATCCTTCGCGAAGCCGTTCAGCCAGTCGCGGACCTGCTTCTGGTCCTCGTTGAGATCGAGCGTGAACTCGGTCATGACCCCTCCAGCACTACGGCGCCCAGCAGCGCGTTACTTGCGGTAACCCGAGTCTGTTACCGATCAGTAGCACATGTCAACCGACGCAGCCGGATCACTGGTCCGGGCGGGTGGGTGTTACCTTGCGCGTCACGCATTTCGCAAGGGCGGGGAGAGTCGGATCATGGAGACCACGCAGCAGCAGCGCTCGGCGGACCAGCGGCGGCGCGAGCTGCTGGAGGCGGCCGAGCGGGTGGTCCTCCGTGACGGGCCGCAGGCCTCGATGAACGCGATCGCCGCCGAGGCGGGGATCACCAAGCCCATCCTCTACCGCCACTTCGGGGACAAGGGCGGGCTCTACCGCGCCCTCGCCAAGCGCCACACCGACGCGCTGCTGCGGGCGCTGAAGGTGGCGGTGTACGCACCGGTGGACCGCCGGCAGCAGGTGGCGGGCACGCTGGACACCTACCTCGCGGCGATCGAGGCGCGGCCGCAGGTCTACCGCTTCCTGATGCACCCTTCCGAGGACGGCGACCGCAACCCCGCCGAGCAGGGCTTCGACGTCGGCCGCCACTCGGCGCCACTGCTGCGCCGCCTCGGCGAGGAACTGGGCCAGGTCATCGCCGACCGCGCGGACCTGGGCCCCGGCGGGGAGCTGGTGGCCCGGGTCTGGGGCCACGGCATCGTCGGCATGATGCACGCGGCGGGCGACTGGTGGCTGGCCGAACGCCCGTGCGCGCGCCAGGAGTTGGTCGAGAGCCTGACGGACCTCCTCTGCGGCCGCCTCTTCGACGCCCCCGACCGCGAGGTCACGCCCGAGGCGTGACGCTCGCGTACCGGTCCGGCTCCGCCCGGACCCGGTCCGGCTCCGCCCGGTGTCCTCGATCGCCGGACGGGCCGTATCCGCAGCCCCGCCCGGGACGGCCTCGCTGCCGGCTGGGCCGGCGATCGAGGCGCGGGCGTCCGGGGGCGGAGCCCCCGGTCACGGGAAGGGGCGGGGCGGGGTAGGGCCCACCGCGGGCGCACCCCGTGAGCACCCCGTACGCGCCCCCTACGCGCTGCCGACCCCCCGCAGCCTGCCCACCCGCTCCGCGGACCCCCACGCAGCCCGCCCCGCCCCCCGGGCCAGCCGCCCCCGGCGCCACCGCGTGAGCCGGTCCGCGTAGACCAGCCCGTCCAGGTGGTCGCACTCGTGCTGGAGGCAGCGCGCGAAGAACCCCGTGCCCTCCACCCGCACCGGCGCGCCGTCCACCGTCACGCCCTCCACCACCGCCCGGTCGTACCGCTCCACCGGCGCCTCCAGCCCCGGCAGGGACAGGCAGCCCTCCGGCCCGCGCACCACGACCCCGTCCGCCGCCACGAGCACCGGGTTGACCACATGGCCGACGTGCCGCACGTCCTCGTCGTCGGGGCAGTCGTACACGAAGACCCGCAGCGGCACCCCCGCCTGGTTCGCCGCGAGACCCACCCCCTGCGCCGCGTACATCGTGGCGAACAGGTCCTCCACCAGGCGCGCGAGGTCCACACCCGCGTCCGCGCCGGCGCTCCCGCAGGGGTCCGTGCCGAAGTCCGTGACGGGCTCGCAGGGGGCGTGCAGCACCGGATCGCCGAGCAGGCTCATGGGCCTGACCAGTCCGGAACTGCCGGGGATCGGCCGGTTTCGCATGGCGCCCAGCGTACGTTCCCGAGTGACCTCCACGTTTCCCGACGGTGCCGCGGTGCGGGACGCGGGGGATAGCTCGATAGGCTGGCTCCGGACCGACGCAAGGAGGATCAAGGACGATGTCAGGCAACTCGGAGCTGACGCCGCGTGCCAAGCTGGCCGTGACGGCGGGCAAGGCCGCGGCCGCGGTGTCGCGTGCCGCCGGACGCGGCAGCGGATCGGTGATCGGCGGCCGGGTGGCGCTCAAACTCGACCCCGACCTGCTGGGCCGGCTCGCACAGCACCTGGACGTGGTCCTCGTGTCGGCGACCAACGGCAAGACCACGACGACCCGGCTGATCGCGGAGGCCCTGGGCGCCGCGGGACCGGTGGTCTCCAACGCCCTCGGCGCGAACATGCCGGCGGGCATCACCTCGGCGCTCGCGGGCGGCTCGGAATCCCGCTTCGGCGTGATCGAGGTCGACGAGAAGTACCTCTCGGGCGTCGCCCGGGACGTCACGCCCAAGGCGATCGCACTGCTCAACCTCTCCCGCGACCAGCTCGACCGCGCCGCCGAGACGCGGATGCTGGCCGAGAAGTGGCGCGAGGGGCTGGCCGGTTCCAAGGCGACCGTCATCGCCAACGCCGACGACCCGCTCGTCGTCTGGGCGGCCTCCTCCTCCCCCAACGTGGTGTGGGTGGCGGCGGGCCAGGAGTGGAAGGACGACGCCTGGTCCTGCCCGTCCTGCGGCGGTGTGATGCAGCGCCCCGGCGACGACTGGTTCTGCGGCGAGTGCGGCTTCCGCCGCCCCTCCCCCAGCTGGGTGCTGAGCGGCGACCACGTGATCGACCCGCACGGCAGCGCCTGGCCGATCCACCTCCAGCTCCCGGGCCGGGCCAACAAGGCCAATGCCGCCACCTCGGCCGCCGTCGCCGCCGCCTTCGGGGTCCCGCCGCAGGTGGCCCTGGAGCGCATGTACCAGGTGCAGGCCGTGGCCGGCCGCTACGACGTGGTCTCCTTCCTCGGCCGCGATGTGCGCCTGCTCCTCGCGAAGAACCCGGCAGGCTGGCTGGAGACCTTCTCCCTGATCGACCCGCCGCCCACCCCGGTGATCCTCTCCGTCAACGCCCGGGGCGCCGACGGCACGGACACCTCCTGGCTCTGGGACGTGGACTACACCCGGCTCGCCGGGCACCCGATCTCCGTGATCGGCGACCGCCGCCTCGACCTGGCCGTGCGCCTGGAGGTCGCCGGCCTGGACTTCCGCGTCTGCGAGACCGTGGACGAGGCCGTCCAGTCGGCCCCGCCCGGCCGGATCGAGCTGATCGCCAACTACACCGCCTTCCAGGACGTGCGCCGCCGCGTCGGCAACTGAGCACCCGGACAACGAGCTGCGGACGGACGAAAAGGACCATGGGAATGAGTGACAGCAGCCTGCGTCTGGTGTGGGTCTACCCGGACCTGCTCAGCACCTACGGCGACCAGGGCAACGCCCTCGTCGTCGAGCGCCGCGCCCGCCAGCGCGGCCTGGACGTCCTGCGCATGGACGTGCGCAGCGACCAGCCGGTGCCCACCTCGGGCGACATCTACCTGATCGGCGGCGGCGAGGACCGGCCCCAGCGGCTGGCGGCCGAGCGGCTGCGCCGCGACGGCGGTCTGAGCCGGGCCGCCTCCAACGGCGCGATCATCTTCTCGGTCTGCGCCGGCTACCAGATCCTCGGCCACGAGTTCATCAACGACCTCGGGGAGCGGGAGCCGGGCCTCGGCCTGATCGACGTGGTCTCCACCCGCGGCGAGGGCGAGCGCTGCGTCGGCGACGTGCTCGCGGACATCGACCCGCGCCTGGGCCTGCCCCAGCTCACGGGCTTCGAGAACCACCAGGGCATCACCCATCTCGGGCCCACCGCCCGCCCGTTCGCGCGGACCGTCTTCGGCCGCGGCAACGGCACCGACGACGGCACCGAGGGCGCGTACAACGACACCGTGTTCGGCACCTACATGCACGGGCCGGTCATGGCGCGCAACCCGCAGATCGCGGACCTGCTGCTGAAGCTGGCCCTCGACGTGAACGCCCTGCCGCCCACCGACGACCGGTGGTACGAGGCCCTGCGCGCGGAGCGGATCGCGGCGGCCACCCAGCCGGCCTGACCTGCGTCCGGCCCGTCTCCGCCGGGCGCGAAAACCCCGCTCCACCAGCGCGTCTGACGGTCTACACGCTCACCCGAGCACCCATTCCCGCGGCCTCTCGCTCACCTGAGCGAGAGGCCGCCGACACGGTCCCACCAGGCGGACGGCCGGTTTCGGAACGGGGTCCGCGCGCCGGTAGGGTGGCCCCGATCCAGCCGGACGACGTGGTCCGGGAGTCGGCCCACGTTTGCAAAGGTTCTCGGGCTATGCGCATTGGTGTGCTCACCTCCGGCGGCGACTGCCCCGGTCTGAACGCCGTCATCCGTTCCGTCGTGCACCGCGCCGTCGTCGACCACGACGACGAGGTCATCGGGTTCCACGACGGCTGGAAGGGCCTCCTGGAGTGCGACTACCGCAAGCTCGACCTGGACGCGGTGTCCGGCATCCTGGCGCGCGGCGGCACGATCCTCGGCTCCTCCCGGGTCCAGCCGGCACATCTGGTGGACGGCGTGGAGCGGGCCAAGGGGCATGTGGCCGACCTGGGGCTCGACGCGATCATCCCGATCGGCGGTGAGGGCACCCTCAAGGCGGCCACCCTGCTGTCCGAGGCGGGTCTGCCGATCGTCGGCGTGCCGAAGACCATCGACAACGACATCGCCTCGACCGACGTGACCTTCGGCTTCGACACGGCCGTCGGTGTGGCGACCGAGGCGCTCGACCGCCTGAAGACGACCGCCGAGTCCCACCAGCGGGTGCTGATCGTCGAGGTCATGGGCCGCCACACCGGCTGGATCGCCCTCCACTCGGGTATGGCCGCCGGCGCCCACGCCATCGTCGTCCCGGAGCGCCCGTTCGACATAGAGGAACTGACCGCCCGGGTGGGCGAACGCTTCTCCAAGGGCAAGAAGTTCGCCATCGTGGTCGTCGCCGAGGGTGCCAAGCCCCGCGAGGGCACCATGCGCTGGGACGAGGGCGGCAAGGACATCTACGGCCACGAGCGTTTCGCCGGTGTGGCCCGGCAGTTGTCGGTGGAGCTGGAGCACCGCCTCGGCAAGGAGGCCCGGCCGGTCATCCTCGGCCACGTCCAGCGCGGCGGTACGCCGACCGCGTACGACCGGGTCCTCGCGACCCGCTTCGGCTGGCACGCGGTGGAGGCCGCGCACCGGGGCGAGTTCGGGATGCTGACCGCGCTGCGCGGCACGGACATCGTGATGGTCCCCCTCCAGGAGGCGACCCGCACCCTGAAGACGGTCCCGACCGACCGCTACGCCGAGGCGGAGTGCGTCCTCTGACGGGACTCCCCAGGACACCGTGCCCCCGGACGCGAGCGCGTCCGGGGGCACATCTAGTCTGGTCCGGACAACAGGCACGAATCGGGAAGCCCCGGGAGTACGCAGATGGATCACAGCGGGCACGGCATGACGATGGATCTGCCGCCGTTCACGCTGGGACGGGGGCTGGAGCTCTCGCCGGACCCCTTCTTCCTCGTCGCGTGCCTGGCCGCGCTCGGCCTGTACGGGTGGGGGGTCGCCCGGCTGCGGCGCCGGGGCGACGCCTGGCCGGTGGGCCGGACGATCGCGTTCACCACCGGTGTGCTCACCATCCTGCTGGTGATGTGCACCAAGCTGAACGACTACGGCATGGTCATGTTCAGCGTGCACATGGTGCAGCACATGATCATCAGCATGGTGACGCCCATCCTGGTGCTGCTCGGCGCGCCGATCACCCTCGCCCTGCGCGCCCTGCCGGTGGCCGGACGGGACCGCACCGGGCCGCGCGAGGTGCTGCTGAGCCTTCTGCACAGCCGCTACGTGCGGATCGTCACGCATCCCGCGTTCACCATCCCGCTCTTCATCGCCAGCCTCTACGGCCTGTACTTCACGCCGCTGTTCGACTTCCTGATGGGCTCGAAGACCGGGCACATCGCGATGATGGTGCACTTCCTCGCGGTGGGGCTGGTGTTCTTCTGGCCGATCATGGGCGTGGACCCCGGCCCGCACCGCCCCGGCTATGTGATGAGGATGCTGGAGCTGTTCGCCGGGATGCCGTTCCACGCCTTCTTCGGCATCGCGCTGATGATGGCGTCCACGCCCATGGTCGGCGCGTACGCGAGCCCGCCGGCCTCCCTCGGCATCGACGCGCTGGACGACCAGCACGCGGCGGGCGGGATCGCCTGGGCGTTCAGCGAGATCCCGTCCGTGCTGGTGCTGATCGCCCTGGTCTACCAGTGGTACCGCTCCGAGCAGCGGGTGGCCAGGCGCGCGGACCGGGCCGCCGACCGGGACGGCGACAAGGAGCTGGAGGCGTACAACGCGTACCTGGCCTCGCTCCAGGCGCGCAGCGGCGGACGCTGACCGCGCGGCGCGTCCGCCGTAGACGCCACGGGAGGGCCCCGCACCGGCGATCCGGTGCGGGGCCCTCCCGGCAGTAGCGCGCCGCGCCGGTCAGGGGCGACCATGGTTCCTGACGGTCCCCGCCGTCGAAGGAGGGCGCAGATGTCCAGTCCGACGAAGGTGATGGGAGTGCTGACCGTCGGGACCCTGGTGGTCGTGACGGCCTACACGGCGGCACTCGGCAGCAATGGGTGGCTCTGGTTCGGGTGGGTCGTGCTGGGCCTGGTGACCGTGGGAGTGGTCACCTCGCGCAGCAGCACCTGAGCCGGCGGCGCACACCCGGTCCGCTCAGAAGCGGAAGACGGCGCCGGTGGTGGCGGCCAGCTCGCAGGCGTTCGGATAGGTCTTGTGCCAGGCGGTCGGCCTGCCGCGCCACGCCCCGGTGGCGCTGACCGTGACCGGGTCGTACTGCTTGGTGCAGGGGGCCCCGTCACCGGGCAGCCGGTCCATGTCCCCCTGCGCCTCGTCGAGGGCGGCGCACGCGGCGGCCGCCTGCGGGTGCGGACCGGCGGGCTCGGGGGCGCAGTGCAGCAGGACTCCCCGGATCCAGGTGTTCTCCGAGCCGGACACGGTCAGGAACAGCCCGCGCGGCTTCTCGGGCTCCTCCGGGATGTCGGCCTCGTTGTCCTCCGCCGGCACGGCCGGGGCCTTTGGGGCTTGGGCGGAGTCCGCGTACGGGGTGGTGGGCGAGGCCACGGCGGGCGCGGCCGAGGGCAGGCCCGCCGCCGAGGCGAGAAGGGCGGCTGCGACGAGGGCGGCGGTGCGGTGCATCCGGTGCTCCTGGCGGGGAAGCCGGCGTGCGGGCCGGCGTGGGGGTCGGGCAGGCCATAGAGCACCGTCCCCCGCGCCGTGCCGCAAACAGCCGCGCCGCCCCGGTCGCGCGTACGGGTGCGGGATTGGCCCGGACGGCTGTCCGGGCGATCCCGCACGGCGCGGGGCTAAGGTCAGTGCCCGTGGCCGGCCGGATCGTGCGAGTCACCGGGATCGGGCCGCTCCCCGGGGCGGGTCGTCCCGTCGCCCGGTTCACCCGTCGGGGCCGAGTGCCCGGCGGGCCTCTCCCCCTCGGTGACGAGGGGATCGAGGCTCTGCCCCACCCCGTACGCCGCACCGAAGGCCGCCGCGAGTGCCGCGGCGAAGGCGGTGATCCTGGCACCGGTGTGCATGACGCGCTCCTCGCTCCGGGGCCGCCTGGCTGCGACCACAGAGCGCATGATACCCCCTAGGGGTATAGAGTCAACCGGTTCACCTCGGATGACTTGTACCCCCAGGAGGTATCTGAGCTGTGCATTCGAGCCGAGCGGCCCGCCGGGACCGCCCGGGCCGCTACGCGGAGGTCACCGAGTCCAGGTGCGCGAAGACGACGACGTTCTCCGTGTAGTCCTTGGCCTTGCGGTCGTACTCGCCCCCGCAGGTGATCAGCCGGAGCTGGGCGTCGGGGGTGTCCGCGTACACCCGGTCGTTGGGGAAGTCGTCCTTCTCGAAGTTCTCGACCACGTCCACGACGAAGGTCACCGTGGACCCGTCCGCACGGACGATGTCCACCTTGCTGCCCTTCTTCAGCATCCTGAGCTGGAGGAAGACGGCCGGGCCGGTCTTGGTGTCCACATGTCCCGCGACGATCGCGGTGCCCAGCTCACCCGGGGTGACGCCCTCCTGGAACCAGCCGACCAGGTTCCGGTCGTCCGGCGGCGGCGCGTCCAGACGGCCCTCCTCGCCGATCGACAGACCCATGAACGGGGCGTCGACGGCGATCTCCATGATCTTCAGCCGCTTGGGCACGGAGCGGGGTGCCGCGAGGTACTTCGGGGCGGCCTTGCTCGGCGAGGGCGCGGCCGTGGGCGAGGCGGACGCGGAGGGGGACGCGGAGGCGACGGCGGCCGACTGCGACGGCGGCTTGGCGTCGTCCGTCGTACCGAAGGAGTTGTAGATCAGCAGGACGCCGAGAACGGAGGCGATGACCGGCCAGAGCATGGCGCGGCCGAAGGAGCGGGGTGCGGAGGGGGACTGCTGGTGCTGGCCGGAGGACTGCTGGCTGTCCATACGGGACGTCGTGCCTTTCACTGACGGGCGGGAGGGGCGGGCGGGCCGGGAACCCGGGCCGGTGGGCAGGGCGGACCCGCCGGGGAGGGGCTGGTCCGGGGTCCGGGCTGGTCCGGGCGGGACCGGTGGTCCGGGCGGCAAACGCCGACGCCGTGGCCGCCGCCCGGGGAAGGGCGACGACCACGACGGGTACGGCGTACGGAACGTCAGGCCGCGGCGGACCCGGTCGCGCCACGGCGGCGCATCACCATCGCGCCGGCGCCGACACCACCGAGGAGGAGCAGCGCGCCCGCGGCGAGACCGCCGCCGGAGAGGGCCGTGCCGCCGCCGCCGGTGTGGACGCCACCGCGCGGCTTCTCGTGCTTCCAGGACTTCTCGGAGTCGTCCTTCTCCCACTTCTTGTCGCTGGAGGAGGAGTAGTCCTCCTTCGAGGACTCGTCCTTCTTCCAGTCGTCGGCCGTGACACCGGCGAGAGCGCCGCCACCGGCGTGGACACCGCCGTGCGGCTTGTACTTGCCGCCCTTCTCGTGGCCGTCCTTCTTCCAGTCGTCACCCGTCACACCGGCGAGCGC
>NZ_KB897787.1:0-218523 GCF_000377145.1 Streptomyces sp. CNT372
CCACCACATCAACCACCCCCCGACGGAACGACGAAGCGCCCCACCCGCCCCGCGACCCGCGCGCGGTCGGCACCGAACCACACGAAGTGACTCGGCGCACGGCTGACCACCAGCTCCGCGCGCGGCAGCGCCCGCACCAGGGCCTCCGCGTGTGCGAAGGGCACCGAACCGTCCCGCGGCGAGGCAACGACCAGCACCGGCTGGACGACACCGGGCAAGGTCAGGGGGCGTGCCCGGCGCAGCTGGTCCAGATCGTTCGCGAAGCCCGCGCCGGACCGCATCGCGGACAGCAGCGCGACCAGTTCCGAGAGCTCGTCCGCGCCGAGATCCGCGAGGACATCCGCCGGCCTTTCTGTCGTCAGGTCACGCAGCAGGAGACGGAGTCCGATCCCGGGGGACCTGCGCAGCAGAGCCGCGGTCACACGCCAGGTCACCGCCTCGGTGCGCGGAGAGAACACCAGGCGGGCCGCCGCGGCGGTGGGGCGACCGGGCCAGGGGAGAGGGCCGACGGCGGACTCCAGGACCACGCGCCGCACGAGGTCCGGGTGCCGGGCGGCCATCGCCACAGCCGTCGGACCACCCGCCGAGATCCCCACACACGCCGCTACCTCCGTGATGCCCAGCTCCGTGCAGAGGCCGGCCACCGTGTCGGCGAACGCATCGGGTGAGGCACCCGCGGACAACGGTGTCCCCCCGTACCCGGGACGGGAGGGAACCAGCAGCGAACAACCCGCGGACCGGTACGGCTCCTCACCCAGCGAAAGTCCCGCGCGCATGTGTCCGCCGTGGAAGAGCAGGACCACGGGACCGCCGCCCCGCCGCTCCCACCGGTACTCCACCGGCCCGGGCCCGGTGCTCAGCCGCTCCGCGGGTGTCTCCATCCGTCCCCTGTCCCTGTCGCTCATCGGCATCCTTCCTCAGCGGTCGAATCGCAGGACCGCGCACCGGATCCTGACACGTTCCCCGTGCCCGCGAGGTTCCGGCGTGGCGCCGGAGATGCTTCGATGCGCCGGGACGACCCGGCTGACGCGCTTCTGACGCCGGATCCGCGCATCCTGACGGGCTCCCTACGGCCCGGCGGCCCGGGCATGAGCGAACGCGGGACGCACGACGGCCCGGGCCCCTGTGCCGGGGGTCCGGGCCGTCGCGCACGGCAGGCGTGGCGCAGGTGTCCGGCGGCGTCAGTCCGGCCAGGTGCCGGTGACGCGCCGGACGGCGACCGCGCCGCCGCGGTCCACCGCCGCCTTGACGCAGGCGAAGATCGCGCCCTGCAGAGTGGCCGCGAGGAGCACCTCGCCCCAGCCGCGGTCCTGGTCGGTCGCGCGTGGGGCCTCGCTGTCGCCGCCGACCCGCTTCCACACCTGGCCGAAGACGGCACCCGCCACCGCTCCGGTCGCCGCGCCGAGGGCGAAGCCGACCGGCTTGTAGAGGAGCTTCGACGTCCTCACCGGTTCCTCCTCCGCCGGACCAGGGCCACCACGGCGACCACGAGGGCTGCGGCCCCGGCTATCACCTTCGGGTTGCGCCGGGTGGTCTCGGCCGCCTGCTGGGCGGTGTCCTGGACGGCCGGCGGTGTCTTCTCGCGCACCGTGTCGCCGACGGCCGCCGCGGCGGCCGTCGCCTTCCCCTTGGCCTCGACCGCCTTGTGCGCCGCCTGCTCCTTGGCGAGCGCCGCCGTGTGCGCCGCCTGCTCCTTGGCCCCGGACGCCGTGTGGGCGGCCTGCTCCTTCGCCGCGGCCGCCTTGCGGGTGGCCTGCTCCCTGACCTCGCCCGCCCGGCGGGCGGTCTCCTCCTTGGCCCGCACGGCCCTGTCCGCGGCCTTCACCTTCGCCTCGGACGCGGACTGCTTGACCCGGCTCTTCACGTCCGCCTTCGCGGCGAGCGCCTCGACGGTGCGGCCGAGTTCCTCCCGGGTGTGCTCCACCTGCTTCCGCAGCTCCTCGCTGGACGGGGCGCCGGGCTCCGTGTTGCTGCTGTGCGAAGGGGTGCTCATCGATGTGCCCTTTCCTTGATCTCGTTTACGTCGCGCCGCACACCGCGCAGGGCCTCCTCCGGCTTCGGCGGGGTGGCCGCGCGGACGTTCCTTCTCCCCGCGGCGCCGAGGACGGCCGCTGTCAGGAACAGCACCGCCGTCACGATCAGCGCCGCGGCCCACCAGGGCAGGACGAGGGCCAGGGCGATGACCGCCGTGGCCACCAGTGCCTGGACCCCGAGCAGGGCGGTCAGACCGGCGGCGGAGAACAGCCCGCCGCCGACGCCGAGTCGCTTGCCCTTCTCGGTCATCTCCGCCCGGGCCAGCAGCAGTTCTTCGCGGACGAGTTGCGAGATCTGCTGCGACGCCCGGCCGACGAGCTCTCCGACCGGCTCGTCCGGGACATCCCGACGGATGTCGCTCATTGGCTTTCACCACCTCACGGATGCTTGCGCTCCGGTTACCCGGTCGGCGCCGCTGTACAACTGCGGTTTTTCTATGCGGACTTCACATGTGGGGCGCACACGTGCGCTCCGCGCACATGGGTCTGGGGCACATGGGCTCCGCGCACATGGGTCCGGGGCACATGGATCCGGGGCACATGGGCTGTGCGCACACTGCGTCAGCCCGCCGCTTCCGGCGAGGGCCCGGCCTCCGACGCGGCCCCGGATTCCGGGGCAGGGGTGGGGCCGTGGGCCACAGCCGGGCCCACGGCACGGGCCTCACGTACGGCCTCCGCCGACCGCACGGTGAGGGCCGCCGTGCGGTCCACCACGGCGCGCAGGCTGCCGGTGCGCCGGAAGTGGCGCCGCTGGCGGTCCGCGCCGCCGCCCAGGGAGAGGCACCGGTCCAGCAGCGTGTGCGCCGCAGCCAGGTCACCGGCCGCGGCCAGTCCGGGGGCGGCCCGGGCGACCAGGCGTTCGACCAGATACCGCATCGGAGCCTCGTCGCCGGTCTCCGGGTCCCCGCCCCGGCCGGCGAGCCCGTCGGCGGCCGCCCGCCGGTGCGCCTCCCGGAGCCGGTCCGCCGGCATATCGGGCACGGCCCGCCCCACCCGGGCCTCGGCGAGGAGCGCCCCGCACAGGCCGCGGGCCAGCACCGCGAGGAGGACCGTGCAGTCCAGGTCGGCGTTGACGTCCGCGACCCGGATCTCCAGCGTGGGGACGTGCTCGGACGGGCGGGCGTACCAGTACACCATCCTGCGGTCGAGCGCGGCGCCGCCGGCGACCAGCGACCGCACCACCGCCTCGTAGCCGCGCGGGCCGGGGACCGGCGGGGGTGCGGCCGTCGGCCGGCGACCGAATTCGGCCGCCCGCGCACCGGCCAGACCGCTCTCCTCGCCCCTGCTGAGCGGCGCGTTTGCGGCCAGCGCCTCGAACACCGGGAGCCAGGGACGCACACGACCGGCCAGCATCAGCGCCCGGTCGCGGCCGAAGGTGCCGATACGGAAGTGGCAGCCGCAGGTCGCGCCCGCGCCGTCGCCCACCACGTCGACGAAGTGCCGGGCCATCCGCCGGTAGCGGGCGTGGCGGTCACCGGCATCGGATCGGCCGACGGGACCACGGGGGTGCCAGAGGCCAGCAGCAGACAGTCCGTGTCGGCGGCCGCCGCGGCCACGGTGGCGCGCAGCGCGACGAGTTGATCGCGCAGTGCGCCGGCGGAGGCGGTCGGGACGGTGCAGGTCTCGATCATGGACGGGTACATCTCGGCCTGGACCTGTTCACCGAGCAGGGGTTCCGCCAGGGCGATCACCTGCGGGGCCCGCGGCGCGGGGGCACGGCTGCGGCGGTCGACGAGGAAGAACTCCTCCTCCACGCCCATCGTGTGCACCCGGGCGTCCCCTGCGGGGGCTTCGTCCCCGGCGGACAGGATGCCGGGGCCCTCCGCGCTGCGCGGAGGCGGAAGTCCGGTCGGCGGGACGGGTGTTCCGGCGGACGACGGCGGTCGCATGGCCACTCTCCGGTCGCGTCTCGCGGCGTGTCGGGCGGGGCCCCTGTGCTGCCCGGTTGCCCACGCGCCGCCGCCCTACACCTCTCCCGCGCCTCTGCGGCGCGGGGCGCGGCCGAGGCGACGAGGGGTCGAGAACCGGTCACTCTGCCCGCGGTCCACCCTCGCTGTCGTACCCCGCCACTACAGTTCGACCATGCTTTCGACACCACACCGCCGTACGGGCTCACGGGCTGCCTCCGTCGTGAACGCCGAGATCCGTGCGCTGTGGTGCCGCGGCATGCTGACCGTCAGCGAGCGGGAGCGGTACCGGGAACTCCTGGCGGAGTGGGCGGAAGCGGTCCGCGCCGAGGAGATGAGCGAGCACCGGGCCGCCCTCACCGAGGGCACCCGCGGCGACCTGGCCCGCGCCGCCTGACGCACGGCCCGGCCGCCCCCGCGGTCGCCGGCCCTCACCGGACCCGGTCCGCGGCAGGCTCCTCCCCGTCCCCGTCCCCGTCCGCGGGGGGCCGGTGGCCGAGGCGGCGGCCGACCTCACTGCGGACCCGCCGGGACAGGGTCGTCGTCGCGGCGGTCAGGAAGACGAAGGTGTAGAGGATCTGGACGATGGTCACCACCCGGGCCGTCTGCCCGGTGGGGACAATGTCCCCGTAGCCGACCGTGGCCAGGGTGATCACCGTGAAGTAGAGGGCGTCCAGGCGTGTTTCGATGCCGTCGAACTCGCCTCCGGCGCGGGCCAGGGTGTGGTAGCCGCCCGCGAAGACGACCACAGACAGGCACATCAGCAGCGGGATGGCGATGCCCGCCCGGGCGCGCTCGTTCTCCAGGATCACGGCCCGGATCTGGAGCAGCAGGAGCAGCGTGACGGAGCCCAGCGCGGCGATGAACAGCGCCCAGCTCAGGGCAGGGCGTTCCGGGCCGAGGTGTTC
The DNA here is from genome assembly GCF_000377145.1 of Streptomyces sp. CNT372. Lineage (NCBI taxonomy): Bacteria > Bacillati > Actinomycetota > Actinomycetes > Kitasatosporales > Streptomycetaceae > Streptomyces > Streptomyces sp. CNT372. The sequence goes on from NZ_KB897787.1 coordinate 4,849, forward strand.
CAGCGGGACGAGGAAGTAGCCGGCGGTGATCACCGCCACCACGGCGAGGCCCAGCGTCCACCGCAGGGCGAGGCCGCGTCCCGACAACTGCCTTCGCAGTCCGGTCCGGCCCCGGCCCGCGTCCGCCCGGTCCCGTTCCGGCCCGGCCCGGTGCGAGCCCCCGCCGGTCATGACCCGCCCCCGCCCGGCCGGGGCAACGGGGGCCCGTCCGCTCCGTCCTGGGCCGGGCCCGGGCCGGCGCCGGTCGCACCGGGCCCCGAAGCCCCCGCGGCAGGATCCGCCCCGCCCGCCGGACCCGTCGGGTCCGGTCCACGTTCCAGCAGCTCCGCCGTCACGAACGCCACCACGGCGCAGACCACGATCAGCGGCATCTGGTCCTGTGCGTCGGGGCCCAGCAGCAGCACCGCCAGGACCGTACTGGTGACCGGCAGCCGGGTCGCCACCGCGGCCGCCGCCGCCAGGCCCAGCGCGAGCGCCGGGGTCACCCCCAGCCCCGGCAGGCCCGACGCCGCCACCCCCGCCGCCGCGCCGAGCATCAGCGCCGGGAAGATCGGCCCGCCGCGCATACTGCCGAGACACAGACCCCACGCGAGCCCCTTGCACAGCACCAGTGCGAGCAGCGCGCCCACCGGCCAGCCGCCCGGATCGGCGGCCAGCTCCGCGATGGCCTGCTGACCCGAGAGCGCCGCCTCCTCGGGGGACCGGCCCGTGATCAGCCCGTACGCGGCCAGCACCACGCCGACAAGGGCCCCGCAGCACACGGTCCGCACCGCCGTGCGCCGGGCGGTCCAGGCCGCTGTCAGCCGTCCGACCCGGTGCATGCCCGTGACGACCACGGCGATCAGCACCGCAAGCGGGACGCCCCACAGGAAGTCACCCGCGTCCGGCGCGGCCGGCGGCGGCACGTCCGGCAGGGAGAGCGCCCCGCTGGACAGGCCCGTCCAATCGCCGAAGCCGGTGAACACCAGGGCCCCGACACCGCTGGCCAGCAGACAGGGGAGGATCAGCACCACCAGCCGGGGGCCCGCGAGCCCCGCGGCCTCCACCACCAGCACCGCGGCGACCACCGGTCCGCCGAGGATCGTGGAGATCGCGGCCGTCGACCCGGTGGTGCCGACGACCAGGGCGGCCCGCGGGTCGGCGGCCCGGCGCGCGGGCCGCAGGGCGAGCAGGGCCAGCCCGCTGCCGACCGCCATCAGTGGCGCCTCGGGGCCGAGGACCACACCCAGGGGCAGCGTCGCCAGCGCCGCGAACGCCACCCCCGGCAGCTCGCGCGGGCCCAGCATCGGCCCACCGAGCCCGTTCACCGGGATGTGCCCGCCGCGCCCCGGCGCCCGGGTGACCACGGGCGCCAGCAGCAGTCCGGCGAGCAGGAGGCAGGGCAGCGGCCACCACCAGGGGGCCTCCTCGTAGCCCGCCGCCTCGGGCAGGGACTCCCACACCCAGTGCTGGAGCTGGTGCTGGAGGCTGACGAAGAAGAAGCAGGCCAGGGCGATGGGGACGCCCATCAGAACCGAGAGCGCCAGCAGCTTGGCGTAGCCGCGGCTGCGCAGGAGCTCCCGCAGGCCGGTCGCCTCCTCCGCCATGGGTCCTCCCGCGCTCGGCGTCCCCCGCAGGGGTGCCCGGCGGCTCGGGGACCGCCGGGCACCCTTCAGTCAACGCCCGCCGCCCGCCCCGCTGCCCGGTGTGCTGCGCGGACCGGGTGAACGTCGGCGGGCCGCACCCGGGCGCCGGGACGCCACCGGGGGACGCTCGCGCACCAGGACACGCGCGCCCCGGGACGCTCCCGGGTGCGCACCCGACCGGGGCATCCGCGGGGGACGCGCCCGGGCCGGGAGGCGCGCCCCGGGACACCCCCGGCAAGGCCCGCCCGGACCGGGAGGCGCCAGGCCCGGCCCACCCCGTTCGGCCGCGCCCGGTTGGCGCACCGGCCCGGGCGGGCCGGACGCTCGAACCTCCCGCGCGCACCCGGTGCGCGCATCCGGAAGGAGCGCTCGATGACACAGGAAACGCCCCCGGTCGGCGCCAGGCCGCCCGTCCCCGACCCCGACAGCGCCTGGGTGGCCGGCGGAGTCGTGTTCGCCGGTGTGCTGATGCTGTGCGGCGGGATTCTCTCCGTCCTCCAGGGCATCGCGGGGATCGCCGAGGACGACTGGTACACCCGGGTCGGCGACTACGTGTACCGCATCAGCCTCAGCGGCTGGGGCTGGATCCACCTGGTCGTCGGCGTGCTGGTGGCCGTCACCGGAGCGGGTGTCCTCAAGGGCGCGGAATGGGCCCGCCTCACCGGCATCCTGCTCGCCTCCCTCTCCCTGATCACCCAGTTCCTGTTCCTGCCCTACGCGCCGGTCTGGGCCGTGATCATGATCGCGATCGACGTCTTCGTGATCTGGGCGCTGGCCGCCTACCGCCCCACGAGCACTGCCTGACCCACCTGGCTCGCCCCACGAGCACCGCCTGACCCACCCGGCTCGCCCCGGTACCGCCGCCCGACCCGCCCCCGCGCGTTTCCGGGGCGCCCGGTTCCGTCCGAAGGGCTGCGGTCCGAGCCCCTGCCGGGGGAGTATGGGGGTACCCGTCATCCCGGCGAGAGGGCGCGAGCGGCCGGGTGCGCCCCGAGCCGTGACAGCGGAAGGAGCCACGGTGGGCAGCGCTGACGTGTTCCGTGCGGGTCTCGCCGACGACGGCAGCCTCGCCGACGACGGCGGCGCGGACCTCGCCCTGTCCCCGCCCGGCGGGCTGATGGAACTCCTCGGCGTCGCCGCCGTGGTCGTGGACGCCGAGGGCCGGATCGTACTGTGGAGCCCGCAGGCGGAGGACCTCCTCGGCTGGACCACCGAAGAGGTCCTCGGCCGGTACGCCGCCCAACTGCTCGTCGCCGACGAGCACCTGCACCTGGTGCTGAACCTCTTCCGCCGGGTCATGGAGAGCGGCGAGGGCTGGGAGGGCGTCTTCCGGGTCCGCCACAAGGACGGCTCCACCCGCCTCCTGGAGTGGCGGAACATGCGCCTCCAGGACGACCTCGGCGGCTACTACGCCCTCGGCCTGACCACCGACCGGGCCACCCTGCACCGGGTGGAGCGCGACCTCGCCCTCTCGGTCCGGCTCGTCGACCAGTCGCCCATCGGCCTCGCGGTCCTCGACACCGACCTGCGCTACGTGTCCGTGAACCCCGCCCTGGAGCGGATCGGCCGCCTGCCCGCCGGGGAACTCCTCGGCCGGGGCATCCGCGAGACCCTGCACTTCGGCGACGCCGACCGCCTGGAGGCCGCCATGCGCAGCGTCCTCGCGACCGGGGAACCGCTGGTGGACCGCCATGTGCTCGGGCCGCTGCCGCCCGAGGCGGGGGAGCGTGCCTGGTCGCTCTCCCTGTACCGGCTGGACGACCCCGGCGGCCGGGTCATCGGCGTCGCCGTCTCCGTCGTGGACGTCACCGACCGGCACCGGGCGGCGACCGAGGCCGAACGGGCGCGCCACCGCCTCGCCCTGGTCGCCGACGCGTCCATGCGCATCGGCACCACCCTCGACCTGGAGCAGACCGCCCGCGAACTGGCCGACGTCGCCGTGCCCAGCCTCGCCGACGTGGCCGCCGTGGACGTGCTGGACCGGATCCTCGCCGCCCCCGGCGCTGGCCCGGACCGGGACGAGGGTGACGGGGACGTCCTCATCCGGGCGCTCGCCGTCACCGCCGCGTACCCCACGGTCGCCGTCGAGGCGGCCGACCGGCCCGGGGAACTCGCCCGCTACGGCGCCGGACGCCTGGTCACCCGGTGCGTACGGACCGCCCAGCCGGTGCGGATCGACGTGCTGGGCCCCGGCGACCTCCGTGACATCGCCCGCGACGACCGGGCGGCCGGACTCCTCGCCCGGGCCGGGGTCCACTCCTACCTGGCCGTCCCGCTGATCGCGCGCGGCGAGGTCCTGGGCGCGCTCGACCTCAAACGGACCCGCAACCAGGAACCGTTCAGCGAGGACGACGTCCTGCTGGCGACCGAGTTCGCCTCCCGTGCCGCGGTCTGCATCGACAACGCGCGCTGGTACCGGCAGCAGCGGGAGACCGCGCTCCTCCTCCAGCGCAGCATGCTGCCCGCGATGCCCCAGCACCTCGTCGGGCTGGAAGCCGCCTCCCGGTACCAGCCGGCCCGCGCCGGGAGCGAGATCGGCGGTGACTGGTTCGACGTCGTCCCCATGGACCGCGAGCGCACGGCCCTGGTCGTCGGGGACGTGATGGGCAGCGGCATCAACGCGGCCACCGCGATGGGCCGGCTGCGCACCGCCACCCAGACCCTGACCCGCCTCGGCCTCGACCCGGCCGTGGTGCTGCGCCACCTCGACGAGATCACCGCCGGTCTCGACCCGTACATCGCGACCTGCATCTACGCCGTCTACGACCCGCACCGCGCGCAGGTCTGCATCGCCAACGCGGGGCATCTGCCGCCGGTCCTGGTGCGGCGGGGCGGCACCCCGAGGCTGCTGGACCTGCCGCCGGGCGCGCCGCTGGGTGTCGGCGCGGTCGGCGGGACGGGACTGCGCAGCATCACCGTCGGCATCGATCCCGGGGACGTGCTGGTCTTCTACACGGACGGGCTCGTGGAGACCCGCGACCAGGACATCGACACCCGGCTCGGCACCCTGACCGGGCTGCTGCACACGGCGGACGCGACCCTGGGGGAGACGTGCGACCGGCTGCTGAGGGCCCTGCGGCGGCCCGACACCCCCGACGACGTCGCCCTGCTGATCGCCCGCGCGACCGGCTGACCGGCTGCCGGGGGCCGTTCGGCGGACCCACGAGCTGCCGGGGGCCGTTCGGCGCTCCGCCGGTCCGGGGGGAGCCGTTCGGCCGGCCGGCGGCCTGCCGGGAGCCGGCCCGGTGGCGCGCCGCCCCGGCCGGCCTCCGGCTCAGCCCCCCGCGGCCTCCTCCTCCAGCCGCCGCAGGCGCTCCGTGTCGCAGGTACGCGGGCAGGTCGCGCACGCCTCCAGCGGGCGGACCGTGTAGTGCAGACAGCAGCCCAGCCGGGTGCGCGTGGGATGGCGGGCGCCGCCGCGCCCGGTCAGCGTCCGGAAGTCCGCGCCGCCGGGGAACGGCCCCACCCGGCCCGGGAGGAGTTCGCCCGCGGCGCCCACCGCGGCCTCCTCCTCGCCCAGCATCCGCCCGAGGTACCAGACCCCGGACACCAGGTCGTCGCCGACCATGCCCCACAGCGCCCGCGGCCCCCGGCGCAGCCGCGGCCCGAGCGCCCCGAGCAGCGGGCGGGCCAGCCGGGCGGCCGTCTCGCGCACCTCCGCCCGCAGCGCGTCCTCGTCCGGGACCGTCCGAACCCCGGGCAGTCCCGCGGCCGGGTCGCCGGGCAGACAGGTGAACGCCCCCGGGACCACCTGCCAGGCGCCGGAGGACAGATGGACCCGTACTTCGTCGGCGCGCAGCCGCGGAACCCGGCGCTCCAGATACCAGGGCCCGCTGACGAGCAGGCAGACGGACCACAGCCACCCGTGCAGGATGCGGGTCGCGGCCACATCCGGCCGGGGGCCGACCCCGTAGCGCTCGCGGATTCCCTCGGCCTCCGCGACCAGCAGCGCCTCCAGCAGCGGCGGCCGCAGGACCAGTTCGGCGCCGTCCGCCCAGCCCTGCCCGGCGGGCGCGGGCGGTTCGGCGACGGTGAGGCCGAGCGCCGGGCAGAGCGCGCCGAGGCGGCGGTAGGCCGAGGCGAGCAGGGCGGAGCAGCTCGCGGCGGGTCGGACGGTCGCCGACGCCGGGGCCGGGGTCACGGGAACTCCTTGGGACGTGCAGGGCTGGGCGGGGTCCGCGGGCCGGGGGCGGGTAGCGCGGGCACGGCAGCGCGGCACACGCCCGGCGACGGCCGCCGCCGGGGCGAGGGAAGGCTCACCTTACTCGCTCCCGGCTGTGGTCCGTGTGAACCGGGGTGCAGGTGTGGCGAGTTGGTGCTTTTAGGCTTGCCTAACCTAAGCTCACCCGTCATGACCTGGAACGGACCCGCGTCAGGGGGCCGTCCGGCGCCCTGCGCGGAGCCGAGCGCCGCGCAGGGCACGGCGCCGTCGCGGAAACGGAACCCCATGCAGCTCTCCCTGCTCGCCCTCAACCCCACGGACTCCGTCACCGAGGGCTTCCTCCCCGCCGCCCGCCGGCTGGGCCTCGACGTCACCGTGCTGACCGACCAGCCGGACGCGCACCTCGCCGCCTGCCCGGGGACGCGTGTACTGCCGTGCGAGGTGCGCGACTTCCGGGCCGTCATCAGCCGGCTGAGCACCGGACCGGCCCCGGACGCGGTCTTCACCAACAGCGACCACCTCCAGGTGCAGGCCGCCCTCACCGCCGACTGGTTCGGCCTGCCCGGCAAGGACTGGCGAGCCGCCCTGCGGACCAAGGACAAGGCCCAGATGCGGCGCGCCCTGGCGGCCGCCGGGCTCGACTCCGTCCGCGCCGCCGAACTGCCGCCGGGCCGGGATGCGTCCGGACTCCTCGCCGCGGAACCGGACTGGCCGTTCCCGTGCGTGGTCAAACCCCGCGAGGGCGTGGCCAGTGAGGACGTCGCGCTGGCGGGGGACGCCGGGGAACTCGCCGCCCTCTGCGCCGGTATACGGGACCGCCGCCCCGGGGAGGCGCTGGTCGTGGAGGAGTACCTGCCCGGGGAGCTGTGCACCCTGGAGACCCTCGGCGACGGGCGGCGGCGCCATGTGCTCGGCGGCTTCCGCACCCGGCTCTCCCCGCCGCCGCACTTCATCGAGGAGAGCCTGACGTGGGTCCCCGCCCACCCCGAGCCGGTCGTCGCGCAGGTCCTCGCCCAGCTCGACGCCCTGGGTGCGGGGTTCGGGGCGTGCCACACCGAGTTCACCGTGCACGAGGGGCGCGCCCGGCTGGTGGAGGTCAACTACCGGGCCATCGGCGACCGTTGCGACCTCCTCCTCGCCGAACTGCTGGGCATCCCCCTGTTCGAGCTGATCCTCGCCCCGCACCTCGGCCGCCCGCTGCCCGGCAACCTCGGCCTCCGCACCGGCCTGGCCGCCCGCATGGACTACCCCGTCGCCGAACGGGACGGCACCCTCACCGCCGCCCCCGGCCCCCTCGAACAGAACGTCGGGCAGGTGCGTCTGACGTACCGTCCGCTGCGCGCCCCGGGCAGCCACCACGAGGTGCGGCGCACCAACCGGGACTTCCTCGGCGTGGTCCGCGCCATCGGTGACGACCAGCGCGCCGTGGACCGGGCCGTGGAGGACTTCCTCGCCGCCCAGCACTGGGAGATCACCCCGTGAGCGCGGACCCCGGCCCCGGGGCCGCCGGCCCCGCCGGGGAGCTGCTGCGGCGCGTCCTCGGCGCCCTGCTGCGGGAGGACGTCGCCGGTCTGCGCAGCCGGAGCACCCTCCACCGGGCCGCCGACGGCCACTGGCTCCGGCTCGCCCAGGGCCCCGGCGCACTTCTGCTGCCGGTGCGCGAGGACGGCTTCCAGAGCAGCTGGACCGCCCGGCTGCCGCTGCTCCGCCGCGAGGCCGACGGCACCGACCTGACCGGCGCCGACGAGATCCTCGCCGCGCTCGCCGCCCTGGCCGACCCCGCCGACCGGCCCGGCTACCTCGCCTACGCCGCCGAATGCCGCGAGGCCCTCGCCGCGACCCTGCTGCACCGGGCCACCGGGACGGAGACCGCGACCGCACTGAGCGCGCGGTACGGACCCGACCCCGCCGGCTGGACCGGCCCCGCCGCCTCCCTCGCCTTCGACACCCTGGCCGCCCGCACCGACCACCCCGTCTACCCCACCTCCCGCGCCCGCGCCGGACTCGGCCCCGCCGAACTGCGCGCCCACGCACCAGAGTTCCACCCTGCCTTCGGGCTGCGGCTGCTCGCCCTCCCGGCCGGGTCCGTCACCACCGCCGGCGAGGGCACGCCGTGGCCCTGGCCCGCGACCCCCTCCGAGGCCGGCCTGCCCGGGCGGCTGGACGCCACCCACACCGTGCTGCCCGTGCACCCCCTCACCGCCGCCGGGCCCCTCCGGGAAGCCCTCGCGGACCTCGGCCCCGGCAGCCGGGCGCACCTCGCGGACGGCACCTGGGGCCAGGTCGTACCCACCCTGTCGATGCGGACCGTCGCCCTCGCCGCCGACCCCCGCGTCCACCTCAAACTGCCCCTCGCCACCGCCACCCTCGGCCTGCTCAACCGGCGCACCGTCAAACCCGGCACCCTGCGCGACGGGACGGCCGGGCAGCGCCTGCTGGAGACCGTCCTCGCCCGCGAACCCCGCTTCCGGGACACCGTCCTGCTCGCCGACGAGACCCGCTGGGCCCACGCCGGCCACCCCCTCCTCGCCGTCCTCGCCCGCACCCTGCCGGCTCTGCCCGCCACCGCCGTGACCGTCCCCCTGGCCGCCCTCCTCGCCCCCGCCCCCGGCGGACGGCTGGTGATCGACCACCTCGCCGACCGCCACCACGGCGGCGACCCCCTCGCCCTCCTCGACGCCCTGCTCACCCTGCTGCTCGACTGGCAGACGGCCCTCTTCGGCTACGGGATCGCCCTGGAGTCCCACCAGCAGAACGTCTCCCTGGTCCTGGACCCCGAGGGCCCCCACCCGCTGCGCCTGCTCTTCAAGGACAACGACGGCCCGCGCGTCAACACCGCCCGGCTGCGCGACCGCCTCGGCGACGCGGCCGAGGAGGCCACCCGCCCCGGCTTCGACGACCCCCGGATCACCGGCACCTCCGACGCCCCGGTGGCCGACCTGTTCACCACCGTCACCGTCCATCTGTGCGCGGGTGCCTACGCCTTCGGCCTCGCCCGGGCGGGCCGCGCACCCCTGGGTGCCCTGCTCGGCCTCGTCCGCGACCGGCTTCGCGAGGCCGTCTCCCGGCTCGGCGACGGACACGGCGGCGAGGTGCTGCGCGCCCGCGTCCTGCACGCCCCGCACCTGCCCGTCAAGGCGATGGTCACCGCCGGCACCCTGCTCACCAAGGCCCGCTCGGGCGCGAGTGACATCAACAAGCACTACACCACCGGCCCCAACTACCTGAACCACCACCGCAACCCCTCGTCGCGAGAGGCATGACCGACGATGCCCAGCACCACTCCCGGCCCCCTGCGCGCCCGGCCCCGCCCGCCCGTGCCCGCCGGCGCCCGCACCCCGGCCCGCCCGCCCGGCACCCCCGGCACGCCCCGGGCCGCCACCCCGGCCGCGCCCCCCACCGCGGACGACGCCGTCGCCCACACCCTCGTCAACTGCCTCCTCCGGGAGGTCTCCGGACCCGACGGACAGGCCGCCACCGGCGGCGGACACCTGCTGCTGCGCCTGCCCCGCCGGGGCGTCCGGCTGCGCGTCGCCCTGCGGCGCACCTCCCTGATCGGCGCCCACCGCTTCACCGGCCCCGTCCAGGAGGAGCGGCACGGCTCCTGGGCCCCCATCGGCTGGCGCCGCCTCGCCGACCACGTCCGCGCCGAACTCACCCTGCGCAGCGGCGTCGCCAACGAGGAGTTCACCGGCCAGGTCGCCGCCGGGCACCGGGCCGTCGCCACCGCCCTCGCCGCGCCCCGCCGCACCCACGGCACCGGACGCCTCGCCGCCTATCTCGCCTCCGAGCAGTCCCTGCCGCTCGGCCACCGCTTCCACCCCACCCCCAAGGCGCACGGCGCCGACCCCGCCGCCTGGGCCGCCTACGCCCCCGAGTCCGGAGCCGCGTTCCCCCTGCGCCTGCTCGCCGTACGCGAGGAGCTGACCGCCGAGGAGTGCGCCGGCCCCGGCGCCGTCGCCCCCCTCGACCGCCTCGGCGAGGCCCCGCCCGGCTACCGGCTGCTGCCCGCCCATCCCTGGCAGTACGCCATGCTGCGCACCCGGCCCGCCCTCGCCGGGGCGCTCGCCCGCGGCGACATCCTCGACCTGGGCACCGGCCGCCGCCGCTTCGTGCCCACCGCCTCCGTGCGCACCCTCTACGACGGCGACACCTTCCTCAAGTTCAGCCTGGACGTCCGCATCACCAACTGCCTCCGCAAGAACGCCCACTACGAACTCAGCGGCGCCGTCGCCCTCAGCCGCCTGCTGCGCCCCGCCCTCGACGACCTCGCGGACCGCTTCCCGGGCGCGGCCGTGCTGCGCGAGCCCGCCTACCGCTCCGCCGCCGTCCCCGGCCCCGGCGGGCGGGCCGACCGGGATCTCTTCGAAGGGCTCGGCGTCATCGTCCGCGACGGCCTCGACCCCCACCTTCCCGACGAAGGCACCGCCCTGCTCGCCGCCGCCGTCGCCGACGAGTACCCCACCGGACCCCACCACGTCTCCCGGCTGCTCACCGGACGCCCGCCCGCCGCCGCCCTCGACTGGTGGCGCCGCTATCTGGACCTCCTCGTCCCGCCCGTCCTCGCCGCCTACTTCGACCACGGCGTCGTCCTCGAACCGCACCTCCAGAACGTCCTGGTGGTCACCGGCCCCGAGGGGCTGCCCGAGCGGGTCCTCTTCCGCGACCTGGAGGGCACCAAGCTCCTCCCCGGCCCGCACGCCGCCGCCCTCGCGGCCCTCCCCGCCGAGGTCGCCGGACCGCTCACCTACGACCCGGCGCGGGGCTGGCGGCGCGTCGCCTACTGCCTGTTCGTCAATCACATCGCCGAACTCCTCGCCGCCCTCGCCGATCTGCACCCCCACACCGAGCGCGCGCTGTGGCAGGAGGTCCGCCGGGTCCTCACCGCGTACGCGGCCGGGCACGGCACCCCGCCCGCCCTCGGGGCCCTGCTCGCCGGGGCGCCGCTGCCCGCCAAGACCAACCTGCTCACCCGGTGGGGCCGCGGCCCCGACCGGGAGGCCGGCTATGTCGACCTGCCGTCCCCCCTCGCCCCCCTCGCCCCCGGAGCCGCCCGGTGACCCCGCGCCCCGACGCCCCCCGCCCCGAAGGCGCCCCGGCGTGCCCCGTGCCCCCGGCCGCCGTCCGCGACCACGCCCTGGCCCTCGACGCCGCCGCCCTGCCCGCCTACCTCTACGACCTCGGCGCCCTGGACGCCCACGCGGCCCGCGTCCGGGCCGCCCTGCCCGAGCGCGTCGAGCTGTACTACGCCGCAAAGGCCAACCCGGAGCCGGAACTCCTGCGCACGCTCGCCCCGCACACCGACGGCTACGAGGTCGCCTCGGCCGGCGAACTCGCCCATGTCGCCGGGGCCGTGCCCGGCCACCCCCTCGCCTTCGGCGGCCCCGGCAAGACACCCGCCGACCTGGCCGCCGCGCTCGCCGCCGGGGTCCACCGCGTCCACGTCGAGAGCCTCACCGAACTGCGCGCCCTGGCGCATCTCACCGAGGACGGCGCGCCCGGCCGCAAGGCCGAGGTCCTGCTCCGCTTCAACCTGCCCCTGGACGCCGGGGCCTTTGCGACCGGGGCCCTCGCCATGGGCGGCGGGCCCTCCCCGTTCGGCATCGACCCGGCCGAGGCCGACCGGGCGCTCGCCCTGGTCGCCCGCTCGCCCGGCCTCCGCCTGCGGGGCGTCCACGCCCACCTGGTCAGCGGCCCCGCAGCCCCCGAGCTCCTGCGCGTCGCCCGGTCCGTCGTCACCTGGGCCGGGGAACTGGCCGCCCGGCACGGCACCGCCCTGCACGAGGTCAACACCGGCGGCGGTATGGCCGTCGACTACGGCCGCCCCGGCGCCCTCTTCGACTGGGACGCCTACGGTCAGGGCCTCGCCCGTCTCCTCGCCGACCGCCCCGGACTCCGGCTGCGCGTCGAACCGGGGCGCGCCCTGACCGCCTACTGCGGCTGGTACGCCACCGAGGTCCTGGACGTGAAGCACAGCCACGGCGAGGACTTCGCCGTGCTGCGCGGCGGCACCCACCATCTGCGCACCCCGGCCACCAAGGGGCACGACCAGCCCTGTGCCGTGCTCCCGGTCGGCCACTGGCCCCACCCGTGGCCCCGGCCCGCCGCCCGGAGCGGCCGCGTCACCCTCACCGGGCAGCTCTGCACCCCCAAGGACGTCCTCGCCCGCCGGGTGCCCCTGCCGGGCCTTCGGGCGGGGGACCGGGTGCTGTTCGCCCTCGCGGGCGCCTACGCCTGGAACATCTCCCACCACGACTTCCTGATGCACCCGCACCCCGGTGTCCACTTCCTGCACCCGGAGCCCGGTCCCGGCCGGCCCCCCGGCCCGGACCGGGCGGACGCGTGAGCCGCCGGACCGCCCGTACCGGCGGTCCGGCGGCCCCGCCCGCCGCTTTCCGGGCCCACGACCCCGGGGAGCGGCGACGGCAGCGCGCGCCGCGGCCCCTCGCCCGCGGCGCGCGCACCGGTCACGTGGTCCCGTCCGTCACAGACGCTGCCACAGCGCCGGGACGTTCGGCGGCTCCCAGCCCGTCTGGGCCTGGTGTCCCTGGAGGCAGCGGTAGGTCGCGCCGCCGTAGGTGACCTGGGCGCCGGTCGCGTAGACCGTCCCCGCCGCCCAGGTGCCCCCCGGCTCCCCGGGCGGCTCGCCCGGACCGGGACCCGGGTCCGTGGTCGTGCGCAGGGTCAGTCCGTATGCCTGGAGCAGCGGATTGATCGGCTGGTGGTACGTGGTGCCGCCGGTCCGGCAGTTCCCCGAGCCGCCCGAGGTGACGCCCTGCGCCTGGCTGCCCGAGATGTAGGAGCCGCCCGAGTCGCCCGGCTCCGCGCACACCGAGGTCCGCGTCACCCCGGTGATGGTGCCCTCCGGGTAGGTGACGCTGGTGTTGTGCTGCTGGATCGTGCCGCAGTGCCAGCCCGTGGTGGACCCGGACCGGCAGACCGAGGCGCCGACCGGCTGCTGCACCGACCCGGCCACCTGCACGTTCTGGCCGCCCGCGCCCTTCACGTACGGGGTGGCCGTCCACTGGCTGTTCGTCAGTACCCAGGCCGTGTCGCGGCCGGGGAAGGTGGACGCCTGGAAGGTGCCCTGGGCCACCTGGTTGAACCCGGAGGTCGCGGTGCCCGCGCGGCCGCAGTGACCGGCCGTCGCGAAGCCGTGCTGGGTGCCGCGGGTGACCGCGAAGCCGACCGAGCAGCGCCCGCCGCCGCCCATGTAGTAGGCGTCCCCGCCCCGGATGTCGTACAGCGGACGGGGGCTCTCCCCGGTGGCGGCCACCCGTATCCGGTCCCGGTCGGCGCCGCTCGCCGCGATCAGGGCCTCGGCCGCGGCGGTGTTCCGCGCCCCGACCACGACCGTGTTCTCGCGCACGTCCACGTACCAGACGGGGACGGCGGGGGAGCCGGCGCGGGCCGCGGCACGGTCCAGGGCGGCCTTGGCGCGGTCGAGTTCGGCGAGCGAGGCCCCGGCCGCGACCGGCTTCGCGCCCTCGGCGCGGACGGCCGCGTGGTCGGCCGCCCGGGTGGTGGCCACCGTCAGGGTCCCGGACTCCGCCCCCGACACCCAGGCGCCGGCGAACGACGCGCCCAGGCGCTGCTGGAGACGGGCCGCGGCCGCGCCCGCCTCCGCCTCGTTGACCAGCCGCCGTTCGGCCTGGGCCGCGGTCAGTCCCAGGTCGCGCTGCATGGCCCGCTTCAGCCCGGGCTGCGCGGCGGACACGGCGAGCGTCCCGGCGGCGGACGTCCCGCCGCCCGGGGACGCGGCGGAGGGCTGGGCCGCCGCGTACCCCTGGAGGGAGGCCAGCACCAGCGCCCCCGCGGCCACGGCCGCGGCACACGCCGCCCTGACAGGTCTGTGGAACATGGGGAGTCCCCTCGGTCTCGGTGTGGGAGGTGTCCCGAAACCGTAGGGAGCCCGCCCGTGCGGGCCCCAGATCCCAACCGGCCCCCTGCGCCGCGTTATGGGGGCCGGCGCGCCCGCCCGGCGGGGCCGGCGCGCGTCCGGAAACGTCGCCCCCGGTCCGCGTGTCACCGACGTCCCGCGGCACCTCCTAGTAGTGCTTTGTTAGGTGGTGTCGTAGGGCTGCCATGGGACGGGTTGTCGGCAGGTGGGGCAGGTGCCGTTCCAGGTGGCGATGAGGTGTTGGAGGAGGTCCAGGGCCTGGTAGAGGGTCAGGCCCTGGCAGGGACTTTTGGGGACCTCCGCTGTTCGGTCAGGAACAGGTGGGCGGCGGTGACGAGGGTGACGTGCCGGTGCCAACCGGTGAACGAGCGGCCCTCGAAGTGGTCCAGACCCAGAGCCGTCTTCAGCTCCCGGTAGTCGTGCTCGATCCGCCACCGGACCTTCGCCAGCCGGACCAGATCCTTCGCCGGGATGTCGGCGGGTAAGTTCGAGATCCAGTACTTCACCGGTTCCGCCTCGCCCTCGGGCCACTGCGCGATCAACCAGACCAGAGGGATCGTGCCGTCAGCTGCCGGCTTCGGACGACGGCCGGCGAGACGGACCCGCAGGAGCACGAAGTGCGCGTTCATCGCCGCCTTCGAGCCCTTGCGCCAGGTCACAGCCCGGCCGCTGCTGCGTCCAGCAGCCACCACATGCTCGCGCAGGGCTGCCGGGCGGGTCCGATAGCGGGGAAGCGGACGGGGGCCGAGACCGCCGTAGTCGGGCGTGTGCGGCACCGCGTCCTGACCGTGCGCGGTCATCTCGCCCTTGACCTGGAGCACCCAGGCATGGCCGCGTTCGTCCAGACCGTGGCGGAAGCCGGCGTTCGCGCCGTAGCCGGTGTCCGCGACGAGGACGGCAGGCCGCAGGCCGGTGGCGGCGAGGTCGTCGAGCATGTCCAACGCCAGTTGCCACTTGGGGCGGTGGTGCTCGGTCTCGGGAATCCGGCAGGCCCGCCTGCGGGCTTCGGCTTCGGGCTCGTCCCAGGCGGTGGGCAGGAACAGCCGCCAGGACAAGGGACATGAAGCCGTGTCCGAGGCGGCGTGGATGCTGACCCCGATCTGGCAGTTGCCGACCTTCCCCAGAGTGCCGGAGTACTGGCGGGCCACGCCCGGCGAGGAGACGCCGTCCTTCGGGAAGCCGGTGTCGTCCACCACCCACGCCTGCGGTCGCACCGCTGCCACCGCCCGCCATGCCAGACGGGTCCGGACGTCCTCGACCGGCCAGGTCGAGGACGTCATGAACTGCTGTAACTGCTGGTGATCGACCCCGAGCCGTTCAGCCATCGGCTGCATCGACTTCCTGCGACCGTCCAGCAGCAGGCCCCGCAGATACAGAGCACCCTTCTGCCGCTGGTCCCGCCGCACCAACGGCGTGAACACCTCCGAAGCGAACTCCTCCAACCGACCCCGCACCGCGGCAAGCTCCCCAGCCCTCATACAACCAGCGAACTACCACACACCCAAGGTGACAAGACCAGCTAACAAAGCACTACTAGGAGGTGTCCGGCGCGTGGAGGGCGGGGGAGCGGCCCGCGGCGAGCCAGCGGGTGTAGCTGGGGCTGCGCCCGGCCGCCTCGCGGTGGGCCGCGCGGACATGGGCGATGACCTCCGGCGCCCCGGCCGCCGCCGGGGAGCCCGGGTGCCAGCCGAGGAGGTGGCGCCAGACAAGAGGCGTGCCGGCCAGCGCCCGGGTCACCACCCCCGGCGTCGCCGGGAACGTGGCCCGGCACAGGCCCACCGCCCGTCCCACCTGCACCAGATGGACGCAGGAGGCGGTGTCCGTCTCGTAGACCCGGGCCGGGGTGAACCCCGCCCGGACGCACGCGGCGGCGAAGCAGTCACCGAAGCAGCCGTCGCCCGGGACGTCCGCCCACGCCTCGCCGGACAGTTCGGCGAGGGCGATCTCCTCGCGCGCGGCGAGCGGATGGTCCGTCGGCAGCATCACGAACACCGGGTCGCGGGCCACCTCCGTCCACGCGAGCCGGCCCGCCTCGGGCGGCGCGCTCTCCCCGCAGGTGCCGATCAGCGCGTAGTCGAGCCGCCCGTCGACCGCCTGGGCGGCGATCTCCCGCTCGGACCAGGAGGTGTGGGTCGCCATCCCCGCCTCCGGCTCGGCCCCGGCGAGCCGGTCCACCAGACCGCCGAGGAGCGGCCCGTGCGTACCGCCGAGCCGGAAGCTGCGCTGCCCGCCGCCGCCCGCGCGGGCGAACCGGACGGCCTCCTCCTGGAGTTCATGGACGGCGGGCAGCACCACCCGGGCCCGGCCCAGCACCAGTTCGCCCAGGGCCGTGGCGCGCACCCCGCAACGCCCCCGTTCGAACAGCTCCCCGCCGAGGGAGCGCTCGATCCGGCGCAGCTGGGCACTGAGGGCCGGCTGCGCCAGGCCCAGCGCGGTGGCCGCCTTGGTGAGACTGCCCGCCTCGGCGATGGCCCTGATCGTCCTGAGGTGCCGCAACTCCAGTTCCATGAACGCAGCTTGGCGGCCCGCCGACGCCCCGGCAAGAAGAAGGTCCAGACCAAATCGGGGAGTCCCGGCGGACGGCCCGCACCACCCCTCGCGGCCGCCCGCCACGCGCCTCGTGCCGCGGCTGTGACCTGCGACGTCCGCGGGGCCCCGCCCGCTCCGCCGGCCGCCCGCGCGGGAGCACCGTCCCTGCGGACACCCGTGTCGCGCCACCGGCGGGGGATGACATCATGTCGCGACGCGCGGCGCCGACGTGCCGGCCGGCCGCGCCACCCGCCGGTCCACGCACCGCGGCCGGCGACGCACGACGCGAACGAACCGTGATCGAACAAGGAGGACGGGCCGTGTCCGCCCCACGGATGAGCACCACGCCCCTGCCGGGTATCGGTGTGCAGTACGACCTCACCACACGCGAGCACCGCCATCTCTCGGTGATCGCCCACCGCGACGGAACCCGGTCGGTGAACGTCTACCGGCCCGACGACCCCGACGCCTGCGCCCAGTCCCTGCGTCTGACGGGCGCCGAAGCCGCCTCGCTCATCGACGCCCTGATGCCCGACCACCACAGTTCCAGCGTCCTGCACACCAACGACCTCGGTCTGGTCGCCGAACGCGTCGAATTGTCCGCCCACTCGGTGTGGAACGGGCGGGTGATGGGCGACATGCGCCTGCGCACCGCGACCGGCGCCTCCGTCGTCGCCGTCCTGCGCCGCGCCGAGGCCGTCCCGTCGCCCGGCCCCGACTACCGCATGGCCGGCGGTGACACGTTCATCGTCGTCGGCACCCGCGAGGGCGTGGACGCGGCCGCCGAGATCCTCGGGCAGGAGTGACACGTGCACTCCGCTCTGTTCCTGATCGAGTTCGGTGCGATCATCCTGGGGCTCGGGCTCCTGGGGAGGTTCGCCGGACGCCTGCGCTTCTCGCCGATCCCGCTCTACCTGCTCGCCGGTCTCGCCTTCGGTGAGGGCGGTCTCCTCCCGCTGGGCGCGAGCGAGGAGTTCGTGGCGATCGGCGCCGAGATCGGCGTCATCCTCCTGCTGCTGATGCTCGGCCTGGAGTACACCGCCAGCGACCTGGTCTCCAACCTCAGGACCCAGTACCCGGCCGGGCTCGTCGACTTCAGCCTCAACGCCCTGCCCGGCGCGGCGGCGGCCCTGCTGATGGGCTGGGGCCCGGTCGCCGCCGTCATCCTCGCCGGTGTGACCTGGATCTCCTCCTCGGGTGTGATCGCCAAGGTGCTCGGCGACCTCGGCCGCCTCGGCAACCGGGAGACCCCCGTCATCCTCAGCATCCTCGTCCTCGAGGACCTGGCGATGGCCGTCTACCTGCCCATCATCACCGCCCTGCTGGCCGGCGCGGGCCTGGCCGCGGGCAGCGTCACCCTGGCCATCGCCCTCGCCGTCGCGGGAGCCGTCCTCTTCGTCGCCGTCCGCTACGGACGCCTCATCTCGCGCTTCGTCAGCAGCGACGACCCCGAGAAGCTGCTCCTGGTCGTCCTCGGCCTGACCCTGCTGGTCGCGGGCATCGCCCAGCAGCTCCAGGTCTCGGCGGCCGTCGGAGCCTTCCTCGTCGGCATCGCCCTCTCCGGGGAGGTCGCCGAGGGCGCCCACACCCTGCTCAGCCCGCTGCGGGACCTGTTCGCCGCCGTGTTCTTCGTCTTCTTCGGCCTGCACACGGACCCGGCGAGCATCCCGCCGGTGCTGCTTCCCGCCCTCGCGCTGGCCGTGGTCACCGCCCTGACGAAGATCGCCACCGGGTACTGGGCCGCCAAACGGGCCGGTGTCGGACCGAAAGGCCGCTGGCGGGCCGGTGGCGCGCTGGTCGCCCGCGGCGAGTTCTCCATCGTGATCGCGGGTCTGGCCGTCTCCGCCGGCATCGAACCCTCGCTGGGCCCGCTGGCGACCGCGTACGTCCTGATCCTGGTCGTGGTCGGCCCGCTCACGGCCCGCTTCACCGAGCCGGCCGGCCTCTGGTTCACGGGCCGCCGCGCCGCCTCCGCCGCGCCGCCCGCGCCCGCCGTTGAACCCGCAGTGGAGCCCGCGGTGGAGCCCGCCGTTGAACCCGTCGTGGAACCCGCGGCGGAAACGGACCGCGCCGCCGCCAGGGTCGAGGCGCGCGACTGACGCTCCTGGCGAACCCCGGAGGCGGCCCACCGGGAGCGCCCCGCCCCCACGAAGGCCCTACAGCGCTCCCCATGACCGGGCCCGCACCCGCAGATGATCGTGGACCAGGGCGAGGGGCGGGTGCACCAGGGCGCCCGTGCGCACCGCCAGGTAGAGCGTGTTCAGGGGCGGGGCGGCCGGCTCGTGGAGGAGTTCCACCGAGCCCGCGCCGAGGGCGGGCTCGGCCAGATAGCGGGGCAGGGCGCTCACTCCCGCGCCCGCGACCACCGCGGCGAGGACGCCCCGCAGGTCGGGGACGGTGACGGCGACACCGTTCGGCGGGCGGGCGCCGAACTCGCTCAGCCAGTAGCGGCGCACGATCGGCAGGTCGTCCGCGTAGGCGACCAGCGGCAGATGCGCCAGGGCGTCCACCGGATCGCCGGCCAGCCGCCCCCGGTCCACGGTCCGGGCCAGCGCGGGCGGCCCCACCAGGACGAACTCCTCGTCCGTCAGTGGTGTCGCCGCGACGTCCTGCCCCATCGGGCGCACCGCCGAGACCACCAGGTCCACATCGCCCGCCGATAGCCGGGCCAGCAGGTCACCGGCGAGCCCGAGGGTGACGCGCAGCCGCAGACCGCGCGCGGACAGCGGCGCGAGAGCGGGCAGTACCCGGACCGTCATCAGCTCGGCCGGCCCGCCCAGCCGCACCGTCCCCACCTGCGCGATATCACCGCCGGCGGGGTCCAGGGCCGCTCGCAGCTCGTCCAGACGGGTCCCGATCCGGGCGGCGAGGTCGGCGGCGCGGGCCGTGGGCACCGCACCCCGGCGGGAGCGCAGGAACAGCGTCTCCCCGAGCTCCTCCTCCAGCCTGGCGAGCTGCCCGCTGACCGCCGGCTGGCTCAGCCCGAGCCGCTCCGCCGCGGCGGAGAGGGAACCCGCCCGGTAGATCTCCAGGAAGGTCGCCAGCAGATCGAGCCCCGGCACGCAACACCCGTTCCATAAGAAGACCGATGACCTCCATGATGCCGGAGAGGGCAGACGGGTGAAAGCTGGGTCCGGGCCCCGGAGCCGTACACCTGCGGCGGCCGGGCCGGCCGCTGTCTCTCTGCCGTTAGGACGTTTCCGTCATGTCGAAGATCCTCATGGTCGTCTCGGGCGCCGACTCCCTGGAGCTCGCCGACGGCTCCGCCCACCCCACGGGCTACTGGGCCGAGGAGGTGGCCGTCTCCCACGAGGCGCTGACCGGCGCCGGGCACCAGGTGGTGATCGCCACGCCGGGCGGAGTGAGGCCGACCGCGGACCCGATCAGCCTCGACGCCCGCGGGGGCGTCGAGGAGGCCGACGCCCGCCGGTTCGCCGCCTACCTGGAGTCGATCGACGGCGAACTGGCCGCCCCCCTGGACCTGGCCACCGCCGACGCGGACGACTACGACGCCGTCTACGTGCCCGGCGGGCACGGCCCCGTCGCCGACCTGGCCCGGGACGCCTGTCTCGGCCGGCTCCTCACCGGGGCCGACCGCCGGGGCGCGGTCGTGGCCACCCTGTGCCACGGCGCCGCCGCGCTGCTGAGCGCCGTCTCGGACGACGGCGCCTTCGCCTTCGCCGGCCGGGAGGTCACCGCCTTCAGCGACGAGGAGGAGGAGCAGGGCGGCCTCGGCGACCGCTCGCCGTACCTGCTGGAGTCACGGCTGCGGGAGCTGGGCGCCCAGGTGGTCACCGGGCCGGCCTGGTCCAGCACCGTCGTCGAGGACGGCAACCTGATCACCGGGCAGAACCCCCAGTCCAGCGCGGACACCGCACGGCGGGTGGTGGGCGCCCTCGCCCGGAACTGACCAACCCGGGGCGTGCGGGCGCCGGGCCCGCCGGACTCGCCGGGGCGTGCAGGTGCCGGACTCGCCGGGGCGCGCGGGTGCCGTACTCGCGCCGTCAGCGCAGAGCCGGCGCCTGCACCTGGAGGGTGAAGGAGTGGCCCGCCGGGTCCGCGTAGACCCGGCTGTCCGCCGCGCGCGGGTCGCCGCCGCTGTCCACCGGCATGGCTCCGAGGCTCACCGCCTCCCGTTCCGCCTCGTCGAGGTCCCCCTCGGCGACGACGAGGTACAGATGGGACTGCTGGGAGTCCTGGGGGCGCGGCCAGCTCGGCGGGGCGTACCCGTGGTCCCGGCGCACGGCCAGGCGCACCCCGCCGCCGGCGTGCACCTCCACCATGTCCGGGTCCGCCCCGGGGCGGATCTCCCCGTCCAGCAACGCCGCGTAGAACTCGGCGAGTTGGCGGGAATCGGCGGCGTCCAGCACCAGGAGGGGGGTCTTCGCTGCGGTCATACCGCGCGTCTACCCCCGCCGGCCCCGGGCACACCGCGCCGCGGTCCGCGCGGCGACACGCACGATGCGTTCCGTCACCTACGGTGACCACCGGCTAGCCTGTTCGCGCCGCCCGGAGGAGGATGGTCCGGACAGCGGCCCTGGCAGGCGCCGGGCGGCGCGCACCGCGCACCGCCCGGCGGCCCGGAACCCCCGACAGCCGGACGTGGTGATGAACGACAAGACGACCCGGCCCCCGGCCGACGGCAGTGAGGCCATGTACGGCGCGCCCTGCTGGGTGAGCCTGATGGCCCGCGACCTCGCCGCCGCCCAGGACTTCTACGGCGTTGTACTCGGCTGGGAGTTCCGCAAGGGACGCCTCGGGGAGGAGTTCAGCGTGGCCCTCGCCGACGGCGTGCCCGTGGCCGGTATCGGTGCCCTCGCCCCCCGGCTGACCGTGGCCGTCGCCTGGACACCCTACTTCGCCGTCCCCGACGCGGACGTCACCGCCGGCCGTATCCGGGAGCGCAGCGGCACCGTGGCGGTCGGCCCGCTGTCCCTGTCCACCGGGCGCGGCCTGCTCGCCGCCGACCGGGACGGGGCCGTGTTCGGCGTCTGGGAGGGCGAACTGGTCAGCGACTGGCCCGCCTGGCGCGACAAGGCCCCCGCCTGGATCCGCCTGCTGTCCCGGGACGCCTTCGAGTCGGCCATCTTCTACGGCGAGGTCCTCGACTGGGCCGCCGACCGCGCCGGCTGCTGCGATGTGAGCTACTCCGAGGGCGCCGTCCTGCTCCACCACGGCGGCCGGGTCCTGGCCCAGCTGACCTCCGGCGCCGACGGCACCTCCGCGAACCCGCTGCTGCACCCGCGCTGGCACGTCCACTTCGCGGTGAAGGACGTCGAGGAGACCGCGCACACGGCCCGCCGGCACGGCGCCACCCTCCTCGGCGAGCGCTCCACCGCGCGCGGCCGGGAGGCGAGCCTGCGCGACCCCGACGGTGCGATCTTCACCGTCTCCTCCTTCGGCGACGCCGTGCCCGGCCCGGACCCCCAGCTGGTGGGCCCCTGAACGGAGTTCGCGCCGCACCGCCGTCCGCCGCCAGGTGACGGACGGTGACCGTTTGCGTGGCGGCGGACGCCGTCACGGATCACAATGAGGCACCGGACGGACATCGTTCCGCCGTGTGCCGGGGGTTCGCAGAAACCGGGAGACACACGATGCTGATGCCCGACACGAGCGTCGTCGCCAGGCTCATCGCCCGCTACCGGGCCCAGGAGAACCGCCTCGTCGACGCCCCGCACGACCAACGCGCCCGGCGGAGGTTCGAGGACACCGCCTACACGCTGTGCGTGCTCATGTGCGAGCGCACCGCCCGCGAGGCGGTCCTCGCCGCCGAGTCCTATGTGCGCCGCTCCGTGCGGTCCGCCGGCCGGCCGCTCACGAGCGCGCCCCTGGCGGGCGCGCAGCCCCTCGCCGAACGGGCGGCCTCCGGCGGCTGCTGACGGCCGGGAACCCGCCCGGGGCGCACATGAGCGCGCCCCGGGCGGGCACACGCGCGTGGGACCGATGAGGAGGCGGAAGGTGTCCGACGGCAAGACGGCGCCCCCCGGGGCCCTCGCCCGGCTCCTCGCCCGGCGCAGGGACCCCGTCGTCACACAGACCCTGCGGTCGACGGCGGCGGCCACCATCGCCTATGTGGTGGCCCTCCGGCTGAGCCGCGAACCCGTGCCCCTCACCGCGCCGCTGACCGCCCTCCTGGTCGTCCAGGTCACCCTGTACTCGACGCTCACCACCGGCATCCGCCGCGTCAACGCGGTCGTCGTCGGGGTGGTCATCGCCATCGGCTTCAGCGTGCTGGTCGGGCTGAGCTGGTGGAGCCTCGGCCTGATCATCCTGTCCGCGCTGGTCGTCGGACGCTTCGCCCGGGTCGACGAGTTCGTCCCCGAGGTCGCGATCAGCGCGATGCTCGTCCTCGGCGTCACGCAGGTCGCGGACACCGCCTGGGACCGCGTCCTGGAGACCCTGATCGGCGCCGCCGTGGGCCTGGGGTTCAACGTGCTCTTCGTGCCCCCGGTCTGGGTGGGCTCCGCCGGGGAGTCCATCGAGGACCTGGCCCGCCGGATGCGCCGGCTGCTGCTGGCCATCGGCGAGGAGCTCACCCGTCCCACCCCCGTGGAACGGGCCGCCGAGAAGCTGCACGAGGCCCGCCGGGTGGACAACGACGTCGCCGAGGTCGACGCCGCCCTGCGCCAGGCCGAGGACAGCCTGCGGATGAACCCGCGGGTCAAGGAGGGCCTGCTGCACCGGATCGTGCTCCGCACCGGTCTGGACACCCTGGAGATCTGCGCCGTGGTCCTGCGGGTGATCGCCCGGACCGTCACCGACCTCGCCAAGCAGCGCAAGGGCGAGGACCTCTTCCCGCCCGACGTCGGCCTCGCCCTCCAGGAACTCTTGGGTCATGTGGCCGACACCCTGGTCAGCTTCGCCGTGCTGGTCACCGACAACGACAGCGAGAGCGCCGGCGCCGCCGAGGAGCGCCTGACCGGCGAACTCGCCGCCGCGCGCGCCAGCCGCGAACGGGCGGCCGGCCTCCTTCTCGACAGCGTGCGCGAGTCGCCCCGGCAGTGGCAGCTCCAGGGCGCCCTGCTGACCGAGATCGACCGCATCCTCGACGAACTCGACCTGGACCACCGCTCCCGCCGGCTCATGGAGGAACTCGACCGGCACACCCGCGAGGAACGCGCCCGCCGCCCCAGGCTCTCCGCCCTGCGCGAGAGGGCCGGCCTCGCCCCGCTGCGGGAACGGCCCCGCGGCGCCGGTGCCGACCAGTAGCCGGAACCCGTCCGCATCCACCCGCGCGGGCCGGGTCGGGGGGCTGGGGACGGAGGGCGGCGGGCCCGGCCGGGGACGGGGCCCGGGGCGGCCTCAGACGGTCGCGTCCCGCATGACCTCGCTGCGCAGCCGGTCGCAGCACCTGCTGATCAGCCGGGAGACGTGCATCTGCGAGATGCCCAGGGTCTGCGCGATGCTGCTCTGCGTCATGTCGCGGAAGAAGCGCATGTACAGGATGGTCTGCTCGCGTTCGGGCAGCCTGCGCAGACCCGGCTTGACCGACTCCCGGTCGACCAGGATGTCGATGGCCCGGTCCGGCGAGCCGAGGGTGTCGCCGAGCGAGTAGCCGTCGTCGGCTCCCGGCGCCACGGCGTCCAGGGACAGCGCGGTGAAGCTGTCGAGCGCGTCCAGGCCCACCAGGGTGTCCTCCTCGCTCAGCCCGGCGGCCGCGGCCACCTCGCCCACCGTGGGGGAGCGTCCGGAGGTGGTGGCCACCAGGTCCCGGCGGGCGACCCGGACCCGGTTGCGCAGATCCTGCACCCGTCGCGGTACGTGCAGCGCCCACATGTGGTCGCGGAAGTGGCGCTTGACCTCGCCGACGACGGTCGGGACCGCGAAGCTCTCGAACGCGCCGCGTGCGGGGTCGTAGCGGTCCACGGCCTTGACCAGGCCGAGGGCCGCGACCTGGCGCAGGTCCTCCAGGGACTCGCCCCGGTCACGGAACCGCCCGGCGATCCGGTCCGCCATCGGCAGCCAGGCGGCCACGACCTCCTGGCGGAGCCGCTGCCGCTCCGGTCCGTCCTCGAGTTCCGCCAGTCTCCGGAAGGCCGCCTCGGTGTCGGGGGCGTCGGAGTGCGAGTGCTTGACGTGCGGGTGCTGGCGCATGATGAGGGACTTCCTGCAGGGTGCGATGCCGTGTCCGGGGCCGGCCGGCTGCCGTTCGCCGCCGGGTGGGGTGCCCGGCGCGACGGCCGGCCGGATGTCCTTTGTGGAAGCTCACCTCGCGGCTGCCCGGGAGGTTGCGGGGGAAACGTGTACGGGAGAAATCTCTCGTAACGGCCTATATCCGGGTGAAGTGGGCGCCTGGAACGGCGGTCAGGTGTACGGCACGGCCCGCGGGGTACCCGCTGGGACCGTGCTCCTACGCGCTCGCCCGCCGAACCAGGCCGGGCCGGGCCGGGGGGCGTGCCCGACGCGGAGGAAGGTGGCAGCCGATGGACCGGGCAGGGGCCGGGAGCGCTCAGGAACCGGACCGGCGGCACGACGGCCGCCTGCGGGTCCGCAACCGGCGGCACGGCGACGTCGAGGTGCTCGCCCTCGCCGGGGAACTCGACCACGACACGGCCGGCCCGCTGCGGCGGGAGCTGAGCCGGGCGGTGGGCGCGCGGCCCGCCCGTGTGGTCGTCGACTGCGCCTCGCTCGGCTTCTGCGACTCCACCGGACTGAACGTGCTGCTGCACGCCCGGCTGGAGGCCCGGGAGGCGGGCATCCGGATCGAGATCTCCGGGCTGCGCCCACCGGTCGCCCGCATGTTCGGCATCACGGGGGCCGACTCCGTCTTCCGCCTGTACGCCGGTCTTGACGAGGCCCTGGCGGACGAGCCCACGGCGTGACGGCGGCCGGCGCATGACCACCACCCCGCCTCCCGCACCCGGCCGCACCCAGACCCGCCGGCTGGTCCTCTTCGGCACCCGCGGGGTGGTGAGCCGCTGCCGTGACTTCACCCATGAGGCGCTGGACGACTGGGGCTGGCCCCGCGACGGCGCCGCGCCGCTGGGCGGCGAGGGCGCGGAGGTCTCCGAGGACGTCCTGCTGCTGGTCTCCGAGATCGTCACCAACGCCTGTCTGCACGCCGGTGGCCCCGTGGAGCTGGTGCTCCGCCGGGACGGGGCGCGGCTGAGGATCGAGGTCGCCGACGCCAGCACCGAGCTGCCCCGGCGCCGGCGGCGGGCCAGCCCCTCCGTGCCGGGCGGGCACGGGCTGATCGTCATGGAACGCCTGGCCCGCCGCTGGGGCGCGGAGCGCCGGGGCGACGGCAAGGTGGTGTGGGCGGAGGTCGTCCTGCCCCCGCAGTGACGGCGGGCCCCGAGGTGACGGCGCTCCGGCCCCCGGCGGTGCGGCCCCGCGCCTCGGGCCCCGTGGTCGGGGCAGCCTCGTGACGCAGGGTGAGTCGGAGGCCGGGTGGCTCAGGTGTCGTCGTCCGCCGTGAGGCCCTCGCGCAGTTCGGCGAGGATACGGGTCAGCAGCCGGGAGACGTGCATCTGGGAGACGCCGAGCCGCTCGCCGATCTCCGACTGGGTGAGTTCGCCGCAGAACCGCAGAGAGAGGACCAGCCTGTCCCGCTCGCCCAGCCCGGCGATCAGCGGCCGGAGCGACTCCACCGCCTCGACCATGGAGAACGCGGGATCCTCCGCCCCGAGCCGCCGCGCGAGACCCGCGGCGCCGCCCTCCTCGTCGCTGCCCGCGTCCAGGGACTGAGCCGCGTAGCCGTTCGAGGCGCGCTCGCCCTCGACCACCTCGGCCTCGCTGACGTGCAGCCGCTCGGCCAGTTCCGCGTTGCTCGGCCGGTGGCCCAGCTCCTGTTCCAGGACCTCCATCGACTTGGCGAGGCCGATGCGCAGCTCCTGCAGCCGGCGCGGCACCCGCACCGACCAGCTCGCGTCCCGGAAGTACCGCTTGATCTCCCCGACGACGGTCGGCAGGGCGAAGGAGGTGAACTCCGCGCCCCGGTCCACGTCGAAGCGGTTGATCGCCTTGATCAGCCCGACCGTGCCGACCTGGAGGATGTCCTCCATCGGCTCGGCGCGCCCGGCGAAGCGCCGCGCGGCGAAGCGGACCAGGTTCAGGTTCAGCTCGACCAGGGTGTTCCGGACGTACGCGTACTCCGGGGAACCCTCCTCCAGGGCCGCGAGGCGTCGGAAGAGGCTCGCCGACAGCGCCCGGGCGTCCTCGGGGCCGACGGTGGAGAGGTCCACGGGGCAGGGGACGGCCATGGACTCCGGAGCCGGGGCGGCGACCGGGCCTGCGGGCTCGGGGCGGGTGCGCTCGGTGGTGACCATGGGGCCTCTTTCGACGACGGGCGCGGCAGGCGGCGGCCCCGGGGCGGGGCGTGGCTCACCGCAGCGTGTGCCTCCATGAGGGCCTTCCCTGCGTGCCAGGATTGATGCGCTTATGCGGGTAAAAGGTCAGTTTGCGAAGTTCGTGGAGGGGGCACGGGGCCAGTGCGGGGCCGGATGCCGCGTGCCCACGTGTGGGCGCCGGGGACCGGGGAACCCGCGCCGGACAACCGTCCCGTCGGACCCGCCCGCGGACGGGTCCGACGGGACGGCACGGCACCCGACCCCCGACCCGGCGGCAGACCGGGCCGCGGAGAGGAAGGCACCATGATGGGCTGGGTCAAGGCCAAGCTGAAGCAGCTGCGGGGCCGTATGGAGGAGTCCGACGGCATCGTGCTGGAGAACGAGCAGATGAAGCAGGAAGGCCGGCGCCTCGCCCAGCAGGGCCGGGAGGAGGAGGCGGCGGCGAAGGCGAATGGCGAAGCCACCCGCACCCGCCGCCACGGCCGCCACGCCAAGTAGCGGTCCGACCCCGGTACCGGCCCGCCGCACTCGCACCCGGCCCCGGTACCGGTCGGCAGCGGACACGGCATGCCCCGTGGTTCGAGTCCCAAGCGAGAGCGCCAGTACGAGCACATCAAGGAGAGCGCCGAACAGCGCGGCGAGAGCGAGAGGCGCGCCGAGGAGATCGCGGCGCGCACCGTCAACAAGGAACGGGCCCGCGCGGGGGAGTCCCGGACGGCGAGCAAGACGTCCGCCCAGGACATGTCCTCGTCCCGGGGCGGGGGGCCGGCGTTCGCACAGCGGGGCCGAGGGCCCGGCCTACGACCAGCTGTACGCGGAGGCCCAGCGCCGCAACATCCACGGCCGGTCCTCGATGAACAAGGCGGAACTCAAGCGGGAACTCGGCACATAGCCCCCGGTCCGCGGGCCCGGACCGTCGCGGGACTCACCCCGGGGGACCGCCGGGTGAGTCGTGGGAGGTCCCGCGGGACCGCCGGGAGGGGTGACCGGGCGCCCGGGGGTCCGGTCACTCCTCCCGGCACGCGATCCCCCTCACGCCGCCCGCTTCCCCCGCTCCCGCGGCGCGAGGGCCGTGCGGACCAGGGCGGCCGCCAGCCGGGCCGGCTCGGTGCCGCGCGGGGCGGCCGCCAGCAGTCGGTCGGCGTCGCCGGGCAGACCCGCCCGGCGGGCCCCGTCCAGGGCCTTCCCGTCCAGCAGCGGGCCGGCCTCCGGCCACACCGCCTGGACCTCGCGCAGAAAGATCTCCACACCCGTCGGACCCAGCCCGGGGATCTCCCGGAGCAGCTCCCGCAGCGCGTCCGCGTCCCCGTCGGCCCGCTCGCGCAGCCGGCGCAGATCGCCGCCGTAGGCGTCCAGGAGGAGGTCCGCCGCCTCGCCGAGGCGGGTTGCGGTGCTCTCGTCGTAGCGCCGGTAGCCGCCCCGGCCGAGCGCGTCCACCCGCTCCTGCCAGCTCGCCTCCGTCATCGCCCGGCAACTGCGCATCCCCGCCCCGCTCAGCTCGCGCGCCGAGTCGACGGCCGCCTCGGCGCGGATCGGGGCGCTGAGCAAGTCGGCCAGGACCAGCAGCCGGTACAGGGGCTGCGGCTTGTCGCGGAGGGTGATCCCGGCCTCCTCCGCGTAGGTGCGCCCCCGCTCGGAGAGCAGCCGGCGCAGCTCCTCCCGCTCCTCGGCGCGGGTGCCGGCCCGCCCGGTCACGGGGCGCCTCCCCGGGCGGGGCGGCGGCGCCCGGACTGCGCCCGGGGCCGATGGCCGCGACGCTCGTAACAGGAACGCATCACGTCCTCCGGAGGGTCGGGGTACGGGCCGCCCGGGTACCCGTGCGGCGAGGGGACACACCCGCCCGCTCCGGGGCCGTGGCTCCGGACCGGACCGGGGAACCGAACCGGGGGACAGGACAGGAACAGGACAGGACCGAGAAGGGACCGGCGCCGTGAACGAGAGCGAGCAGGCACACCGGGGAGTCGACCCCGCCAGGCTGGGCGAGCACGATCTGCTGCGCGAACTGGAGACCATCCACCGCAGCCGGCACGACACACTGCTGTACGGCTCCGCGGCGGCCCTGGCCGCGCACGACGTGCGGATGGCCGAGCTGGAGGCGGAGTACCTGCGACGGCACCCCGACCGGCCCCCGGCTGCCGGCCGCACCCGCGACGGAGCCCGCGGCCGGACCCCCTGACCGGACGCGGGCTCCGTCGCGGGCCCTTTTCGCGGGCCGCGGGGGCGTCAGCCGCCCGCCTTCGCGAACTCGGCGGTGAACGCCTTGGCGAAGGCCCTCAGGTCGTCCGGCTTGCGGCTGGTGATCAGGGTGTTCGGGCCGGCGGTGCACACCACGGCCTCCTCGTCCACCCAGGTGCCGCCCGCGTTGGTGATGTCGGTGCGCACACTCGGCCAGGAGGTCAGGGTCCGCCCACGCACCGCGCCCGCCTCCACCAGGGCCCACGGGGCGTGACAGATCGCCGCGACCGGCTTGCCCGTGTCGAAGAACGCCTTCACGAAGGCGACGGCGTCCTCGTCCATCCGCAGGGCGTCCGGGTTGGCCACCCCGCCGGGCAGGACCAGGGCGGCGTAGTCGTCGGGGGAGGCGTCCGCGACCACCTGGTCGACCGGGAAGGTGCCGGCCTTGTCGAGGTGGTCGAAGGCCTGGACGGTGCCCGGTCGCGTGGAGATCAGCCGCGGCTCGTCGCCTGCGTCCTTCACCGCCTGCCAGGGCTCGGTGAGTTCCACCTGCTCCACGCCTTCGTGGGCCGTCAGGAATGCGATCAGCATGGTCCGCTCCTCGGAGTCTCGGGGCCGTCCGGCCGGCGGTGCGCCGGCCCGGAACGGAACGGGTACCCGGACCGCTGCCCGTGACACCGTGCGCCGGGGAACGCCGGCCGTCCGGCCCCGCACAGGAGCGTGTCCCGGCACAGGGGCATGTCCCGGCACAGGAGCGTGTCCGGGCCCGCCGGGTGCGGGCTCAGCCCTGGCGGGTGAACGCGTCGAGGATCCGCTCGGCCGCCAGGGTCGGCGTCAGCCGCCCGGCCCGGACCTCGGCCTCCGCCTCCGCCGCCACCTCCCGGACCCCCGGGTGGCGGTGCAGGCGGTCCAGCAGCGAGTCCCGGACCATCGCCCGGGTCCAGCCGATCTGCTGGTCCCGGCGCTTCTCGGCCAGCCGGCCCGTGGAGTCCAGCAGATGCCGGTGCTGCTCCAGCCGCTCCCAGACCGTGTCGAGGCCCGTGCCCTCCCGGGCACTGCACGAGAGCACCGGGGGCGTCCAGGCCGCGTCCGCCGGCGTCATCATCCGCAGCGCGCCCGCCAGTTCACGGGCCGCCGCCCGGGCGTCCCGCTCGTGCGGGCCGTCCGCCTTGTTGACCGCGATGACGTCCGCCAGCTCCAGGACGCCCTTCTTGATGCCCTGCAGCTGGTCCCCTGTGCGGGCCAGGCTCAGCAGCAGGAAGGAGTCGACCATGCCGGCGACCGCGGTCTCCGACTGGCCCACGCCCACCGTCTCGACGAGGACCACGTCGTACCCGGCCGCCTCCATCACGATCATCGTCTCGCGGGTCGCCTTGGCCACCCCGCCGAGGGTGCCCGCGCTGGGGGAGGGGCGGACGAAGGCCGCCGGGTCCACCGACAGGCGGTCCATCCGGGTCTTGTCGCCCAGGATGGACCCGCCGGTCCGGGTGGAGGACGGGTCCACCGCGAGGACGGCCACCCGGTGCCCCAGGCCGGTCAGCATCGTCCCGAGCGCGTCGATGAAGGTGGACTTGCCCACCCCGGGCACCCCGCTGATGCCCACCCGGCGGGCCGAACCGGTGAACGGCAGCAGCTCGGTGAGGAGCTGCTGCGCGAGCACCCGGTGGTCCGGCCGGGTGGACTCGACGAGCGTGACGGACCGGGCGACGTACGCCCGCGAACCGTCCCGCACGCCCTTGACGTACGCGTCGATGTCGATCTTCGGCGGCATGTCTCCCCAGTGTCCGGCGGGCCGGGCCCGGCCGTGCGTGTCAGCGGTCGTCGGCGGTGCCCAGCTCGTGGCCGAGCGAACGGGCGAGGGTGTGCACCAGGTCCCGCGCCGCGTCGGGGATCACCGTGCCGGGCGGGAACACGGCCGCCGCGCCCGCGTCGTGCAGGGCCCGCACGTCCTGCGGGGGGATCACCCCGCCCACCACGATCATGATGTCCTCCCGGCCCTCCGCCGCCAGTTCCTCGCGCAGCGCGGGCACCAGCGTCAGATGCCCCGCCGCCAGCGAGGAGACGCCGACGATGTGCACGTCCGCCTCCACCGCCTGCCGCGCCACCTCGGCCGGGGTCTGGAACAGCGGGCCGACGTCCACGTCGAAACCCAGGTCGGCGAAGGCGGTCGCGATGACCTTCTGCCCGCGGTCGTGCCCGTCCTGGCCCATCTTGGCCACCAGGATGCGCGGCCTGCGGCCCTCGGCCTCCTCGAACGCGTCCACCAGCGCGCGGGTGCGGTCCACCGACGGCGACTCCCCTGCCTCGTTGCGGTACACACCGGAGATCGTACGGATCTGGCCCGAGTGCCGGCCGTACACCTTCTCCAGGGCGTCCGAGATCTCCCCGACGGTCGCCTTGGCGCGGGCCGCGTCCACGGCCAGCGCCAGCAGGTTGCCGTCCAGCGAACCGCCGCCCGAGGGGCCCGCCTCGGCCGAGGCCGTCAGCGCCCGCAGCGCCGCCTGCGTCGCCGCCTCGTCCCGCTCGGCCCGCAGCCGGCGCAGCTTCTCCACCTGCTGGGCGCGCACCTGCGAGTTCTCGACCTTCAGGACCTCGATCTGCTCGTCCGAGTCCACCCGGTACTTGTTGACGCCGATCACCGGCTGCCGGCCCGAGTCGATCCGCGCCTGGGTACGGGCTGCCGCCTCCTCCACCCGCAGCTTCGGGATGCCCGCGTCGATGGCCTGCGCCATGCCGCCCGCCGCCTCGACCTCCTCGATGTGCTGCCAGGCCCGGCGCGCCAGGTCGTGCGTGAGCCGCTCCACGTACGCGCTGCCGCCCCACGGGTCGATGACCCGTCCGGTGCCCGACTCCTGCTGGAGCAGGAGCTGGGTGTTGCGGGCGATGCGCGCGGAGAAGTCCGTCGGCAGGGCCAGCGCCTCGTCGAGGGCGTTGGTGTGCAGGGACTGGGTGTGGCCCTGCGTCGCCGCCATCGCCTCCACACAGGTGCGGGTGACGTTGTTGAACACGTCCTGAGCCGTCAGGGACCAGCCCGAGGTCTGCGAATGGGTGCGCAGGGAGAGGGACTTGGCGTTCTTCGGGTCGAAGCCCTTCACCAGCTTCGCCCACAGCAGCCGCGCCGCCCGCAGCTTGGCGACCTCCATGAAGAAGTTCATGCCGATCGCCCAGAAGAACGACAGCCGGGGCGCGAACGCGTCCACGTCCAGCCCCGCCCCGATCCCGGCGCGCAGGTACTCCATGCCGTCCGCCAGCGTGTACGCCAGCTCCAGATCGGCCGTCGCCCCGGCCTCCTGGATGTGGTAGCCCGAGATGGAGATGGAGTTGTAGCGCGGCATCCTCTGCGAGGTGTACGCGAAGATGTCCGAGATGATCCGCATGGACGGGCCGGGCGGATAGATGTAGGTGTTGCGGACCATGAACTCCTTGAGGATGTCGTTCTGGATGGTCCCCGCCAGTTTCTCCGGCGGCACGCCCTGCTCCTCGGCCGCGACGATGTACAGCGCCAGCACCGGCAGCACCGCGCCGTTCATCGTCATCGACACGCTCATCCGGTCCAGCGGGATGCCGTCGAACAGCTGGCGCATGTCGTAGATCGAGTCGATCGCCACACCGGCCATGCCGACGTCACCGGTTACCCGGGGGTGGTCGCTGTCGTAGCCGCGGTGCGTCGGCAGGTCGAAGGCGACCGAGAGGCCCTTCTGGCCGGCCGCGAGATTGCGCCGGTAGAAGGCGTTCGACTCCTCGGCGGTGGAGAAGCCCGCGTACTGCCGGATCGTCCACGGCTGGTTGACGTACATCGTCGGGTACGGGCCGCGCAGATACGGCGCCACCCCCGGGTACGTGGCCAGGAAGTCCACGCCCGCCAGGTCGCGTCCGGTGTAGAGGGGCTTCACCGGGATGCCCTCGGGCGTCTCCCACACCAGCGCGGAGACGTCCTTGCCGGTGGCCGACTCGACCGCCGCGCGCCACTCCTCCTCGGTCGCCGGGCCGGCCGTGGCGGGCCCCAGCTCGATCCCCGTGAAGTCAGGGATGCCCATCACGCCACTCCGATCCGGTCGAGGACGGAACCCAGCACGGCGACCGCGTCGCCGCCCGCGACGACGAACTCGTCGACTCCGGCCTTCTCGTACGTCTTGCGCAGTTCACCCGGCCGCCCGGCGAGGAACACCCGCAGCGCGCCCGCCGCCTTCAGCGCCTCGGCCACCGCCGCCGCCTGCTCCTCGTAGAGCGCGTCGCTGGAGCAGAGGCACGCCACCCGGGCACCGCTCGCCGCGAAGGCGTCCGCCGCGTTCCCGGCGTCCACCGTCACCGGGTCGTGCACCGGCTGGACGCCGCCCGCCTGGAACAGGTTGGCCGCGAAGGTTGCCCGCGCGGTGTGCGCGGAGGCCGGGCCGAGCGCCGCCAGGAACACCTTGGGCCGCTCGCCCGTCGCCGCCAGATGGGCGTCGGAGCGGGCCCGCAGCGCCTCGAAGCGCTCGTCCCGCCGGACCACCGGCAGCCCGCCGCCCGGGCGCACCGGCGCCGGGTCGCGCTCCACCGGCGCCTCGGACAGCAGCGGGAACTCGCTGACCCCGGTGACCGGCTCCCGGCGGGTCACCAGCCGGCGGGAACGCTTCTCCCACGCCTCGCCGATCCGCTCGGCGATCAGGCCCTCGCGCAGCGCGGCGGCCAGACCGCCGGCCCGCTCGATCTCCTGGAACCACGCCCAGCCCGCCTGCGCCAGCTCCTCGGTCAGCCGCTCCACGTACCAGGAGCCGCCCGCCGGGTCGACGACCCGGCCCAGATGCGACTCCTCCAGCAGGATGGTCGAGGTGTTGCGGGCGATCCGGCGCGCGAAGGCGTCCGGCAGGCCCAGCTCGTGGTCGAACGGCAGCACCGTGACCGCGTCCGCGCCGCCCACCCCGGCCGCCAGCGAGGCCACCGTGGTGCGCAGCATGTTCACCCAGGGGTCGCGGCGCGTCATCATCACCGGTGAGGTCACCGCGTGCTGGCGCTGCGCCGCCGCCGGGCCGCTCACCCCGGACACCTCCGCGACCCGCGCCCACAGCCGGCGCGCGGCGCGCAGCTTCGCGATCGTGAGGAACTGGTCGGCGCTCGCCGCGTACCGGAACTCCAGCTGGGCGCAGGCCGCCCCGGCGGTCAGCCCCGCCTCCGTCAGCTCCCGCAGCCAGGCCACCCCGGTCGCCAGCGAGCAGCCGAGCTCCTGGGCCGGGGTCGCCCCGGCCTCGTGGTGGACCAGGGCGTCGACGGTGACGGCCCGCAGCCCCGGGTAGCCCGCCGCGCAGCGGCCGGCGAGCGCCGCCGCGTCGGCCAGCCGTTGCGCCAGGCCGTCGTGGTCACCGGTGCGGGCGGCCAGCCCGAAGGGGTCCGCGCCCAGGTTCCCCAGCGCCGCGCCGGGCTCGACGCCCCGCTTCGCGTACAGGGCGAGCAGTTCCTCGGCTGCGCTCCGGAATGCGGCACCCGCGTCCAGGACGACGGGCGCCAGGTCCAGCAGCACACCGTCCAGCGCCGTACCCAGGCCGTCGACCGGCACCCCGGCCGCGCCCACGGTCAGCCAGAGGGAGGTGACGCCGTTCTCCAGGTCGGCGAGGACCGCCTCGTTGGTCCGCACGGGATCGGGCCGGTCGTGGCGCTGCCGCACGTCCCAGCCGGAGAGCGCGCCGCCCTCGGCGCGCCCGCCACGGGTGTACGGGGCGAACCCGGGGAAACCGGCGGAGGCCGGGCCGTCACCGGCCGTGTACAGGGGACGGGTCGTGATCCCGTCCTCCAGAGCCGTGGACAGCGCGTCCTCGGCGGCCGAACCCTGTGCGTCCTTGCCGGACTTGCGGAGCACGCCTTCCACGAGGCGCTGCCACTGCTCGTGCGTCGCATCCGGGAATTCGGCGGCCAGTGGGAACCCGTCATCGGGGAGGACCGTCATGCTCAGATGCTAGGACAGCGGCACCGAAGAGCGGAGAGGACAGGGCTGTGACCTTGCCCTCTCCGGACCGCACTTGATCGACCGCGCTCCGTGCACTATTCGCCTTCCGTCAAGACATGCCCACGCCATCCAGGGGTAGCCGGGGTGCACGGCGCGTACGGGACCCACCGCGCACCGCACCGACGTATGACGGAAGAAGGTGGAGGAGATGGGGATCGGCGGATGCATCATCCTGATCGCCGCGGGAGCCATTCTCACGTTCGGCACGGACTGGAAGGTCGAGGGTGCCAACCTCGACGTGGTCGGGATCATCCTGATGGCCGTCGGCCTGATCGGCGTGGCGACCTTCACGAGCATCGCCAAGCGGCGCCGTGTGGTCGTGCCGGGCCAGGCCCCGGTGGTGGAGGAGCGGCCCGACCGTCCGTACCGGTGACCGCCGGCGGGGGCGGTGGCGGGCGCGGGCGGGTATGGACGGGTACGGACCGGGACCGGCGGGCTGTGCGCCGCCGCCCGGGTCCGTGCCGTCGGCGGGCCCGCGCCGTCGCCCGCCCCGCCTGTGTGAGGCGACCCCGTGCGAGGCGCTCTCCCCGCGTGTGACGGCCGGCTGCCGCCCGCCGCCCCGCGTTTGGGCCGGCCCGCCCCGGGCACCCGGCCAGGGGCTCACGCACCCGCTCGGCAGCCCTGCCCCGCCGCCCTCACGCACGGCGGCCCCGGCCCGCCGCGCCCGCCGCGTGAGACCCCCGCACACGTCCTGCGACACGGAACCGGGAGCGCACCGATGCGAGTATCAGCGGCCGACCACGAACACCTGGCACAGCTCGGACAGCAGCTGCGCGTCGACGCGGTACGCGCCGCCGACGCGGCCGGCTCCGGGCACCCGACCTCGTCCATGTCGGCCGCCGACCTCGGCGCCGTGCTCCTCGCCCGCCACCTGCGGTACGACTTCGACCGGCCCGAGCATCCCGGCAACGACCGGCTGGTGCTCTCCAAGGGCCACGCCTCCCCGCTGCTGTACGCCATGTACAAGGCCGCCGGCGCGATCGACGACGCCGAACTGCTCACCTTCCGCCAACGCGACAGCCGCCTGGAGGGCCACCCCACGCCCCGGCTGCCCTGGGTCGACACGGCCACCGGATCCCTCGGACAGGGGCTGCCCGTGGGCGTCGGCATGGCGCTCGCCGGCAAGCGCCTGGACCAGGTCCCGTACCGGGTCTGGGTGCTCTCCGGCGACAGCGAGATGGCGGAGGGCTCGGTCTGGGAGGCCGTGGAGCAGGCCGCGTACGAGCATCTGGACAACCTGACCCTGATCGTGGACGTCAACCGGCTCGGCCAGCGCGGCCCCACCCGCTTCGGCCGGGACCTGGACGCCTACGCCCGCCGGCTGGAGGCCTTCGGCTGGCACACCCTGCGCGTCGACGGCCATGACATCGCCGCGGTGGACGCCGCGCTGAGCGACGCCGCCGCCACCGCGGGCCGGCCCACCGCGATCCTCGCCGGCACCGAGAAGGGCCACGGGGTGGCCGCCGTCGCGGATCAGGAGGGCAAGCACGGCAAGCCGCTGCCCGACGCGGCGGCCGCGATCGCGGAACTCGGCGGCGCCCGCGAGCTGACCGTCGACGTCGCCCCGCCGCCCGAGGTGCGCGTACGGCGGCCCGAGCCCCCGCGGGGCGGTCCGGAGCTTCCCGTCTTCGAGAAGGGTGAGGAGGTCGCCACCCGCGACGCCTACGGGCGGGCGCTCGCCGCTCTCGGCACCGCCCGCACCGACGTCGTCGCCCTGGACGCCGAAGTCGGGGACTCCACCCGCACCGAGCTCTTCGAGAAGGAGCACCCCGAGCGCTACTTCGAGTTCTACATCGCGGAACAGCAGCTCGTCGCGGGCGCGGTCGGCATGGCCGCGCGCGGCTGGACCCCGTTCGCCTGCTCCTTCGCCGCCTTCCTGACCCGTGCCCACGACATCGTCCGGATGGCCGCGGTCAGCCGCGCCTCGATCCGGCTCGTCGGCTCCCACGCCGGCGTCTCGATCGGGGAGGACGGGCCGTCCCAGATGGGCCTGGAGGACCTGGCGATGTTCCGCGCGATCCCCGGCAGCACCGTGCTCTACCCGTGCGACGCCCCGCAGACCGCCCGGCTGGTCGCCGCCATGGCCGACCTCCCCGGCATCAGCTATCTGCGCACCACGCGCTCCGGCACGCCGGTCGTCTACGGACCGGAGGAGGAGTTCCCGGTCGGCGGGTCCAAGGTGCTGCGCTCCGGCGACCGGGACCGCGCGACTCTGGTCGCGGCCGGCATCACCGTCCACGAGGCGCTGGGAGCCGCGCGGATCCTCGAACGGGAGGGCATCGCCGTGCGCGTCGTCGACGCGTACTCCGTCAAGCCGGTCGACACCGCCACCCTCCAGGAGGCCGCCGACGACACCGGCTGTCTCGTCACCGTGGAGGACCACCGGCTGGAGGGCGGCCTGGGGGACGCGGTGGCCGAGGCGTTCGCCGACGGGCGGCCGGTGCCGCGGCTGGTGCGGCTCGGAGTCCGCGGGGTGCCCGCCTCCGCGACCGGGCCCGAGCAGCTCCATGCGGCCGGGATCGACGCGGAGTCGATCGCAGCGGCGGTGCGGCTGCTTGTCGCCGAGGCGATGGTGGCACCGTGAGCGAGGAGCCGCGTGACGGCGGCGGACCGGACGCCGGCGGAGGACCGCGCGTCCGGTCCGCCGGCGCCGGCGGTGGACCGGACGCCCGTGGCGACGGCGTGCCGGACGCGACGAGCCCGGACAGACCGGGCGGGGGCGGGCAGAGCCCGGACGGGAACGGACAGCAGTTCCTCGGGCGGGACGAGACGGAGGACGAGCGGGCGGACCGGCGCTGGACCGACCTGCTCCAGGAACTGCGCGTCGCCCAGACCGGTGTCCAGATCCTCTTCGGCTTCCTCCTCGCCGTGGCTTTTCAGCCCCGGTTCGACGAGCTGTCGGGAACCGACCAGGCCATCTACACCGTCACCGTCCTGCTGGGCGCCGCCACGACGGGTGTGCTCGTGAGCCCGGTGGCCATTCACCGCATCGTGACCGGCAGGCGGATCAAACCGGCCGCCGTCGGCTGGGCCTCGCGTCTCACCGCCCTCGGCCTGGGACTGATGCTGTGCACGGTGGTGTCCGCGCTGCTGCTCATCCTCCGCCTCGTCGTCGACAACGGCGACGCCTTCTGGATGGTCGTGGGCATGTTCCTCCTGTTCGCCCTGCTGTGGATCGTTCTTCCCCTCTGGCTGCGCGCCAGGGAACGCCGGGGCCGGTGACGCGATTTCAGCCGTTCACCCGACTGCGATGTTTGGGGCGGCTGCCCGCGCGCCGCGCGGCGGCGGTAGGGTGCGCGCACCGCCAGCAGTGGTGGCGTGTCTTCGTGGAGGAACCCAAGTGAGAAACAGCAACGGAACGCTCCGGCGTTCGGCGGCCCTTGTCGCGGCCGCCGCGGCCGGTGTGC
This sequence comes from Streptomyces sp. CNT372, assembly GCF_000377145.1. Classification (NCBI taxonomy): domain Bacteria; kingdom Bacillati; phylum Actinomycetota; class Actinomycetes; order Kitasatosporales; family Streptomycetaceae; genus Streptomyces; species Streptomyces sp. CNT372. The sequence goes on from NZ_KB897787.1 coordinate 42,916, forward strand.
TCGGCGTCGGCCTGGCGGCCGGCCCGGCCCTGGCGCACAACCCCAACTGGTCGGTCACCTGCGACACGGTCGACATCAACCTGACGCACTACGGCAAGAACACCGTGAACACGGTGGTCGTGACGGTGGACGGCAAGGACCTGCTCCCGACCAAGGAGTTCGAGGACAACTTCGCGACGAAGCTGGACCTCCCGGACGTCGACAAGGAGCGCCAGGTCCGCATCGTCATCAAGGCGCAGGACGGCGAGCAGTACAACCGCGACGAGACCAAGACGGCTCCGCCGTGCGTGAAGCCGACCGAGCCGACGCCGAGCCCGAGCGAGTCGACGACGACGCCGGCCCCGACGCCGAGCGAGTCGACGACGACGCCGGCCCCGACGCCGACCGAGTCGAGCCCCGCGCCGAGCGAGAAGCCCAGCGAGACCCCGAGCTCCGAGGCCCCGGCGCCCACGCCGACCCCGAGCGAGACCTCCCCGGGCCTCGCCGAGACCGGTTCCTCCAGCTCCACCCCGCTGATCGCGGGCGCGGCCGCGGTGGTTCTCGCCGCCGGCGGCGGCATCATGTGGGCCGCGCGCAAGCGCCGCGGCACGCAGAACTGACGCGCTTGCGCGCGTCTCGCGCGTAGAGCCGCGGAGCGGCCGGTGCCGAGGGCGCCGGCCGCTCCGCCGTCTCCGGGGGCGCCCGTCCCAAAACGGCCGGGCGGGCCTTCGCCGTGCGGGCGGGTGCGCCGGTGGCCCGTCGGGCAGGGCCGCCCCGCAGCCGTCCCGGCGGCCGGCGCGGCGCCTGCCGTGTCCCGCGTACTCCCGGCACCGGGGCTGATGGGCCAGGGCCGTGCCCTGACGACCCGCCCCCGGTGGGTTCGCCGGCATGCGGCGGCAGACCTCCCCCGCCGGGCCGGGTAGGCGCGCCGCCGTGTGCCGCGGCTCCGGCGCGCGTCGCGTCCGGTTCCGCGCGGTGGGCTGTGCGCGCCCCGGCCCCGGTGCGGCCCGCTCCGGCCCGAGGAGTTCGCCGAGCGGCTCCGCGCGGCGCGCAGTGCGTGGTGCCGGCCGGGGTGCGGCGGGCTTCGGCTCTTGCCGTGCCCCGGGGGCGGCCGAGGCCGGGGCCCCGCCGGGGGCGTAGGCGGCAGCGTGCCCCGGGCCGGCACCGGCGCCCGGCCTCGGTTGGTGCCCCGTGCCGCTGGAGCAGGTGACGGAACGTCAGGCGCGTACCGGCGTGGGGCCGGTGGGCCGGGCGTGGGGCCGCGCAGGATGGCGGGGCGGGGGCACCCGATCGACGGCACGTGTTCTCCGGTCCGTCGCCCGCGCCCCCTGGCGCGGTCCTCCCCGCGCCGCGATGCTGTGCGCGGACAGCGCTTACCGGATGCTCAAGCAGCCTCGTCACGGGAGTAGTTGTGGGCCTGGGTCTCGGCAGGGCAAGACACGGCGCGGTACTGCTCGCCGCGCTGGCCGCGCTCGTCGCGGGGGCCGGGCCCGCCACCGCGTCCGGTGTCCCCGGTCCGCCGCCCCGTGACGCCGCCGACGCCCTGCGGCCCGTCGCCCCGCCGCCCGCCAGTGACCCGGGTGCCGTCTCCGCCCCCGTCGCCGGGCCGGACGGCGTCGAGACCGCCCGCAGCAGCCGGCCCGTCGCCCCCGGTGTGCGCCTGACCTCCTACGACCGGCTGGAGGCGGCCAAGTGGCTGCGCGTCGACGAACTCTCCGTCGACCTCGGCGGCGCCGGCGTCCGGGCCGACTACCTCTCCTCCGGCAGGGTCAGCGACCGGCGCACCGTCGGCGAACTCGCCGCGGCGCACGACCCCGGCCCGGGCCGGCGCACCGTCGCCGCGTTCAACGCCGACTTCTTCGACATCAACGAGACCGGCGCACCCCAGGGCGCCGGCATCCGCGACGGGCGCCTCACCCAGTCGCCCGCCCCCGGCGCCCACCGGGCCGTCGGCATCGGACCCGGCGGCGCCGGACGCGTCCTCCGGCTCTACTTCGACGGCACCCTCACCCTGCCCGGCGGCGTCACCCGCCCCCTCGCCGGCTACAACGCGGCCAACGTCCCGCCCGGCGGCATCGGCCTCTACACCCCCGACTGGGGCGAGGCGGACCGCGCGCTCACCGTCGACAGGGCGACCCCCGTCGCCGAAGTCCTCGTCCGCGACGGCCGCGTGGTCTCCGTCGCCGACCGCCCCGGCAGCGGACCGGTCCCCGCCGGGGCGACCGTCCTGACCGGCCGCGAGGCCGGCGCCACCGCGCTCCTCGCCCTGCGCCCAGGCGACCCCGTCACCACGGGGTACCGGCCCCGCACCGACGGCGGCCCGGTACCCCGCACCGCCGTCGGCGGACGCGAACTCCTCGTCGTCGACGGCGTCCCGCAGGACCACGAGGGCACCGGCAACAACGCCACCGCGCCCCGCACGGCCGTCGGTTTCTCCGCCGACGGGCGGCGGATGCACGTCGTCACCGTCGACGGCCGCCAGGCCGACAGCGGCGGGGTCACCCTCACCGAACTCGGCCGGATGATGCGGCAGGCCGGCGCCCACAACGCCCTCAACCTCGACGGCGGCGGCTCCTCCACCCTCCTCGCCCGCGCCCCCGGCACCGACACCCTCCGCACCGAGAACAGCCCCTCGGACGGCAGCGAACGGACCGTGCCCAACGGCCTGGCCCTCACCGCCCCCGACGGAAGCGGCCGGCTGCGCGGCTACCACGTGGAGACCGCGATGCCCGCCGCCACCGCACCCACCGCCGACCCCGTCCGCGGCGGCCACCCCGAGCGCGTCTTCCCCGGCCTCACCCGCCGCCTCACCGCCGCCGGCCACGACGAGACCTACGGCCCCGCCGCCGGCGCACCCCGCTGGCGCGTCCACACCCCTTCCGTCGGACGCGTCGACGAGGACGGGGTCTTCCGCGCCCGCCGCAGCGGCGGCACCGAGATCACCGCCGCAAGGGGCGCGGCCCGCGGCGGCACCCGGCTCACCGTCCTCGGCCCCCTCGCCCGGATCGAGCCCACCACGCGGCGCGTCGCCCTCGCCGGCACCGGCGCGACCGGCGCCTTCGGCGTCCTCGGCCACGACGCCCAGGGCAACAGCGCCCCCGTCGAACCGGACGACGTCCGTCTCGGCTACGACCGGCTCCTCTTCGACGTCCGACCGGACGGCCAGGGCTCGTTCACCGTGCGGGCACGGGCCGCCGCCGGCGCCGCCGGAACCGTCACCGCGACCGTCGCCGGGCACCGGACCGTGATCGGGGTGAGCGTCGGCCTCACCGAACAGACCGTCAGCGGCTTCGACGACGCCGCCGCGTGGCGCTTCAGCCACGCCCGCGCGGACGGCGCCCTCGCCGCCACCCCCGACGGCCACACCGGCACCGGACTGGAACTCACCTACGACTTCACCCGGTCCACCGCCACCCGCGCCGCCTACGCGGCTCCGCCCGCGCCGGTCCCCGCGCCCGGCCGGCCCCAGTCCTTCTCCCTGTGGATCAAGGGCGACGGCAACGGCGCCTGGCCGACGCTCCACCTCAGGGACGCCGCCGGCTCCGACCAGCTGCTGCGCGGCCCGTACGTCACCTGGACCGGCTGGCAGCGGATCACCTTCCCGGTGCCGGAGGGCGCGGCCTTCCCCGTCGCCGTGCAGCGCTTCTACCTCGCCGAGACCGCGCCCGCCCGCCAGTACACCGGGCGCATCGTGATCGACGGGCTCGACGCCGATGTCCCGCCGGACGTCTCCGTCCCCGAACCGCCGCGCGTCACCGATGCGCTGATCACGTCCGGGGCCGCCACCCGTGACCGGGACTGGCGCTTCGCCGTGATGTCGGACGCGCAGTTCGTCGCCCGCGACCCCGGCAGCGAGCTCGTGCGCCAGGCCCGCCGCACCCTCCGCGAGATCCGGGCGGCCGGGCCGGACCTGCTGCTCGTCAACGGCGATCTCGTCGACGAGGGCTCCCCGCAGGACCTGGCCTTCGCCCGCCGGGTCCTCACCGAGGAACTCGGCGACCATGTGCCCTGGACCTATGTGCCCGGCAACCATGAGGTGATGGGCGGCCGGATCGACGACTTCACCGCCGAGTTCGGGCCCGCGCACCGGGTGTTCGACCACCGGGGCACCCGGTTCGTCACCCTGGACACCTCCCGGCTGACCCTGCTCGGCGGCGGAATCGGCCAGATCGCCGCCCTGCGCACCCAGCTGGACGCGGCCGCCCGGGACCGGACCGTCTCCTCGGTCGTGGTCGTGCAGCACGTACCGCCGCGCGACCCGACCGTCCAGAAGGGCAGCCGGCTCGGCGACCGCAAGGAGGCGGCGCTGATCGAGGACTGGCTCGCCGCGTTCCGCCGCGCCACGGGGAAGGGGGCCGCGCTGATCGGCAGCCATGTGGGCGTCTTCCACGCGGCGCGGGTGGACGGTGTGCCGTACCTGATCAACGGCAACGCGGGAAAGAACCCCGCCGGCCCGGCGGGGGAGGGCGGCTTCACGGGCTGGTCCCTCGTGGGCGTCGACCGGGTGAGCCCCGCGGAACAGGCGGCGGTCCGGCGCACCCCGTGGGGACCCGGACCCGACTGGATTTCCGTCCAGACCCGCGCCCACACGGACGGACTCCGGCTCAACGCGCCGCCCTCCCTGCGCCCCGGGGACACGGCCACCGTGACCGCGACCGTCCTCCAGGGCGCCCGCGCGGTCCCTGCCCACTGGCCCCTCAGCACCGACTGGACGGGCTCACCCACCCTCCACCTCGGCCCGCGCCCCTCCGACGCGCACCGCCGCCACGTCGCCTCCTTCGACCCGTCCACGGGCCGCCTCACCGCCCTGCGCCGGGGCGTGTTCACCCTCACCGTGAGGGTGAACGGGACCGCCACCGAGGTCACGGTGACGGTGCTTCCGACGCCGGGGGCCTCTCGTGCGACGGGCGGGACCGCCCCGCTGGTGACGGCCGGGCCCCGGGCCGCCGTCCCGTTCGCGTCCACCGGCCCGCCGGCACGACCCCGCTCGCGCGCCCTCGCCGCCGGCTCCGCCGGCTGACCCCCGCACGCGCCCCGGCAGGGCCGTCGCCGCCGTGGGACGAGGAGGCGGCCGGTGATCTCCCCGGCCGTGTCCGCCGCGAAGCAGCCGTCGAGCGGGGCGCGGGCGTCGGCGTGCCGGCCCTCCGGCGCGGGCCGTGCGTACCGCCGTGCCGCGCGTGCCGCCTTCGCCGGGACGTGCGCGGAGACTCCGGCCCCGCCGCCGGGTCACGTTTGGACGGCGATGGCGCCCCGGGGCTCGGCGCGCGGGCCGACCCCGTACAGACTGCGAGGGCAGGGCCGCCATACTGGACGGTCACGGGAGGGCGAACGGCGGCGACGGGGGCGGCGGCAGGAGATGGCGGAAACCAGGCTGGTCCAGGGCCGGTACCGGCTGCTCGATCTCATCGGGCGCGGGGGCATGGGCGAGGTGTGGCGGGCACGCGACGAGTCCCTCGGGCGGCACGTCGCCGTCAAGTGCCTCAAGCCCATGGGCCGTCAGCCCGACCAGGCCTTCGGCGACGTCCTGCGCGCCCGGTTCCGTCGTGAGGCCCGGGTCGCCGCGGCCCTCCAGCACCCCGGGGTGACCGTGGTCCACGACTTCGGCGAGGACGACGGCGTCCTGTACCTGGTGATGGAACTGCTGGAGGGACGGAACCTCAGCCAGCTGATGGAGGAGCAGAAGCAGCGCCCGCTGCCCGTCGAGGACGTCGTCGACATCGCCGACCAGCTCGCCGGCGCCCTCGCCTACACACACGAACAGGGCATCGTGCACCGCGACCTGAAGCCTGCCAACATCATGCGCCTGACCGGCGGCACGGTGAAGATCTGCGACTTCGGCATCGCGCGCCTCGGCGAGGACATCGGCTTCAGCGCCAAGCTCACCGGCACCGGCATCGCCATGGGCACGCCCCACTACATGTCGCCCGAACAGATCGGCGGCGGCTGTGTCGACCACCGCAGCGACCTGTACTCGCTCGGCTGCGTCCTCTACGAACTCGCCACCGGCGCACCGCCGTTCGACCTGGAGGACACCTGGTCCATCCTGGTCGGCCACCGCGACACCCCGCCCGCGCCGCTGCGCGACCTCCGCGGGGAGATCCCCGACTACCTGGAGCGGGCCGTCCTCGACCTGCTGGGCAAGACGCCGGAGGACCGGCCCGCCGACGCCGGGGTGCTGCGCCGCCGGATCGCCGAGGGCCGCCCGTCCGGCGCGGGCGGCGGGCCGGCGGTGCCCGGCCCGCGGGCCACCGGTCCGGACGGGTCCGGCGCACTGCCCGCCTGGGCGCGGGGGATGACGGGCGGGCCCAAGGCCCTCGGCGGATCCGGCGCGGTCCCCGTGGACACGGCGGGCGCGGCAGTCCTGACCGGTCCCTGGACCGGTCCGCCCGCCGGGCCCGCCCCCGGCCTGCCCCGCCCCGCCACCCAGGACGGCTCACTCCCGCCCCCGGGCCCCGACGCCCGGCACACCGCGCACCACCCGGCCGCGGTCGCCGGGGCGGGCGCGCCCACGCCGTCGCACGGGGCCGGCGGCGGCCCGGACACGGGCGCGGGGGACCGCGACACGGGCGCGGGGGGCCGCTCCGCCCCGGCGACCGCCGGCGGCTCCGGCACCCCCGGCGACGGCACGGCCCACCCCGGCCCCGCCGCGACCGGCTCCCACGGCCCCGCTCTGACGCGGAGCACCCCCGGAAACCCCGCAAACCACGGCATCCCGGCCCCGGACGGCAGCCACGGCACCCCCGCGGCGGCCGTCGCGCCCGCCGCCACCGCCGCGTACGGGCCCGGCCGGGGCACCCCACCGCCGGAGCTGCTGGCCGCGCTCGCCAACCGCCATGCCGCCGGTGTCAGCCTGGGCCGCCTCGGACGCTGGGCCGAGGCGGAGGAGGTGCACCGCGCGGTCGTCGCCGAACGCGCCGTACTCCTCGGCGCCGACCACCCCGACACCCTGGCCGGCCGCTACGAGATCGGCGTCGCCCTCAGCCGCACCGGCCGGGCGGCCGCCGCCCTGGGCGAGTTCGCCGAGGTCGTCGCCGGCCGGGAGCGGGCCCTCGGCCCGGACCACCCGGCCACCCTCGCCGCCCGCCAGGAGACCGCCTACGTACTCGGCCAGACGGGCCGCCACGAGGAGGCCCACCGGGTGTACGAGCAGGTCGTCGCGGCGCGCGAGCGCGGCGCCGGGCCCGACCACCCCGACACCCTGCGCTGCCGCCACAACCTCGCCTTCACCCTCGGCCGGCTGGGCCGGATCGAGGAGGCGCACCGCATGGCGCACCAGGTCGCCGAGGCACGCGCCCGGGTCCTCGGCCCGGCCCACCCCGACACTCTGGCCACCCGCTACGAGGTCGCCCACGCCCTCGGCCGCCTCGGCCGCTGGGCCGAGGCCCTCGGCGCCTACCGCGATGTCGCCGCCGCGCGCGCCGGCACCCTGGGACCCGACCACCCCGACACCCTCGCCGCCCGCTACGAGACGGGCATCAGCCTCGGCCGGCTGGGACGCAGCGCCGAGGCCCTGGACCTGTTCCGGGTACTGGTCGACGACCGCACCCGGATCGACGGCCCCCTGCACCCGGAGACCCTGCGCGCCCGGCACACCCTGGGCGTCAACCTCGGCCGGCTCGCCCGCTGGCAGGAGGCCCTGGCCCAGGCGCGCGAGGTGAGCGTGCTGCGGGAGCGGGTCCTGGGCCCGGAGCACCCGGACACCCTGGTCAGCCGCCGGGAGGTGGCCGTCGGGCTCGGCTGGCTGGGCCGCTGGCACGACGCGTACGCCCTGTACCGGGAGGTCGCGGCGGCGCGCGAACGCGTCCTCGGGCCCGGGCACCCGGACACCCTCGCCAGCCGGAACGACGAGGCCCACTGCCTGGAGCAGCTCGGCCGCCACGCCGAGGCGGTCGACGTCTACCGCCACGTCGCCACCCTCCGCGCCGCCCCGCCCCCGCCCCGGCCGTGACGCACCCGGCCGCGACGCCCCCCGGCCGCGGCGGACCGCGGCCGGCGGGAGCGGGCCCGGCGGGAGCGGACGGCATGCCCTAGGGTCCCGCCATGCCCGCACACGCCACGTACGACGCCGTCATCGTCGGAGGCGGCCACAACGGCCTGGTCTCCGCCGCCTATCTCGCCCGCGCCGGGCGGTCCGTGCTCCTGCTGGAGCGCCGGGAGAACACCGGCGGGGCCGCCGTCTCCACCCGGCCGTTCGCCGGAGTCGACGCCCGTCTCTCCCGGTACTCGTACCTCGTCTCGCTCCTCCCCGGGAAGATCGTCCGCGACCTCGGCCTGGACTTCGCCGTGCGCAAGCGCACGGTCTCCTCCTACACCCCGCACGGCAGCGGCGGCCTCCTCGTCGGCGGCCCCGGCACGGCGGACTCCTTCGCCCGGCTGACCGGCGGCGACCGGGAGTACGCGGCCTGGGAGGAGTTCTACGGGACGGCCCGCCGCGTGGCCGAGCGCGTCTTCCCGACCCTCACCGAGCCGCTGCCGGACCGTGACGGACTACGGGCCCGGGTCGGTGACGAGAGTGCCTGGCGGATGCTGTTCGAGGAACCCCTCGGCACGGCCGTCGAAGAGCGCTTCCGCCACGACCTGGTGCGCGGCGTGGTGCTCACCGACGCCCTGATCGGCACCTTCGCCGACGCCCATGATCCGGACCTGCGCCAGAACCGCTGCTTCCTCTACCACGTCATCGGCGGCGGCACCGGCGACTGGGACGTGCCGGTGGGCGGGATGGGCGCCCTGACCGACGCCCTCGCGGGCACGGCCCGTGCCGCCGGGGCCGAGCTGGCCACCGGCCACGAGGTGACCGGCATCGCGACCGACGGCACCCGCGCCGAGGTCACCTTCCGCACCGGCGACGCCGAGGGCACGGTCGGCGCCCGGCACGTCCTGGTCGGCGCCGCACCGCAGGCGCTCGCGGAACTCCTCGGCGAACCGGCCCCGGAGCCGCCCGAGGGCGCGCAGCTCAAGGTCAACATGCTGCTGCGCCGCCTGCCGCGCCTGCGGGACCGCTCGGTCGACCCGGCGGACGCCTTCGCCGGCACCTTCCATGTCTCCGAGGGGTACGAGCAGCTGGCCGCGGCCCACCGGGAGGCGTCGGCCGGCCGGCTGCCCTCCCACCCGCCGTCGGAGATCTACTGCCACTCGCTGACCGACCCGTCCATCCTCGGCCCGGAGCTGGTGGCCCGGGGCCACCAGACCCTGACCCTGTTCGGGCTGCACACCCCCGCCCGGCTGTTCGCCGAGGACAACGAGTCGGCCCGGTCCGCCCTGCTCGCGGCCACGCTCGCCGAACTCGACTCCCACCTCGACGAGCCGATCGCCGACTGCCTCGCCCTCGACGAGAACGGCGAGCCGTGCATCGAGGCCAAGACCCCGCTGGACCTGGAACGCGAACTGCGCCTGCCCGGCGGGCACATCTTCCACCGCGACCTGTCCTGGCCCTACGCCACGACGGAGACCGGCCGCTGGGGCGTGGAGACCGCGCACGCCAACGTGCTGCTGTGCGGGGCGGGCGCGGCACGCGGTGGCGGTGTCAGCGGGGTGCCCGGCCACAACGCGGCCATGGCGGTCCTCGGCCACTGACGCATCCGCGGGGCCGGGCCGGAGCCCCGGCCCGGTCCCGCCCGTGCCCGCTCAGTCCCGGGACGCCGTCCAGCCCGCCGCCGTCAGCCGCGCCGCGTCCCCGGGCCGTGACCCGTCGAAGAGCGCCCGGCCCCGCGCGTCCTCCACCCGCAGCCCGTCCACGTACACCCCGCGCCCCGCGTACCGCCGGTCCGTCGCGTACCGCCAGCGCAGCACGAGGGGCGCCGCGTCCCGTCCGCCGACGCCGGCTCCGCCGAGGCCCCCTCCGAGAATGCCCGGTTGGCCGAGGCCTGCGCGGACCCGGTGCCACACGCGGCCCGACCAGCCCGAGACCGTACCGGCCGGGTGGTCCCGCCCGGTGCCGTCCGGCGCGGTGCTGTGGAACGGCACCGGGCGCCAGGTCGCGCCGCCGTCCGCCGAGACCTCCAGGAAGCAGACGTCCGCGCCCGGTTCGGTGTCCCACCACAGTGAGCAGCGCAGCCGGTCCGCGTCCGGACCGAGCGCCGGCAGGGTCAGGGTCGCCTCCGCCTGCCCTCTCGGCGCGGCGAACCACGCGGTGCGCCCGTGCACCGGCCGGACGGGCACGGCCCGTGCCATGTGGTCGGCCGCCGCCACCCGTGGCGCACTGCCGGAACGCCAGGAGCGCACCGGGTGCACGGAGTTGCCCAGCACGATCAGGAAGGAGTCGGTCGTCGGGTCCAGGACCATGCTGGTGCCCGTGAACCCGGTGTGGCCGGCGCTGCGCGGAGTGGCCATCGCGCCCATGTACCAGTGCTGGTAGAGCTCGAAGCCGAGGCCGTGCTCATCGCCGGGGAAGTCCGTGTTGAAGTCGGTGAACATCAGCTCCACGGACGCGGCGGAGAGGATGCGCGCCCGGCCGTAGGAACCGCCGTTGAGCAGGGTCCGGGCCAGGACCGCGAGGTCCCAGGCGCAGGAGAACACCCCCGCGTGCCCCGCGACCCCGCCGAAGCTGTACGCGTTCTCGTCGTGGACCTCGCCCCACACCAGCCCGCGTTCCAGACCCGACCAGGGCAGGCGGGCGTCCTCGGTGGCGGCGATCCGGGGCCGCCACTCGGCGGGCGGGTTGAAACGGGTGCGGTCCATGCCGAGCGGAGCGGTGATCTCGTCCCGGAGCAGTGCGTCCAGCGGCCGGCCGGTGACCTTCTCCAGCACCAGCTGGAGGGAGATCAGGTTGAGATCCGAGTACAGATAGCGGGTGCCCGGGGCGTGCGCCGGGGCCTCGTTCCACAGCAGCCGCAGCCGGCCCTCCTGCGTCGGCTCCTTGAACAGCGGGATCCAGGACCGGAAGCCGGAGGTGTGCGTGAGCAGCTGCCGCAGGGTGACGTCCTGCTTGCCCGCCCCGGCGAACTCCGGCAGATACGCGGCGACGGGAGCCTCCAGCTCCAGCGTCCCGCGCTCGATCTGCTGCACCGCCAGGATCGAGGTGAACAGCTTGGACACCGACGCCAGGTCGAAGACGGTGTCCCGGCGCATCGGGATCTGCTCCGCGGCCGGCAGCTCGACGGCCGTGTCGGTCACCTCGTCGTACGCCGAGTAGCGCAGCGCCTGCCCGATCGCCCGGTGCAGGGCCACCGTGCCGCCCCGGCCCGCGAGCAGCACCGCGCCCGCGTACCACGGGTGGTCGGGGGAGGGGTGCAGAAAGGTCTCGGCATCGGCCACCAACTGGTCCAGATGGGGCGCGAGCAGGCCTGCCCGCTCCGGCGAACCGTGCCGCAGGGTGGGCCGGGGACGGCCACCGCCCCCGGCGCCGCCGGAGGAGCCGGCCGCCTCGGCGACGGTGTCGGCGAAGGGAACGGAGGCGAGCGTGAGCGCACCGCCCAGCGCCAGCACCCCGCGTCCCAGTCCTCGACGGCTGATGGCCCTGCTCCCCACGTCCTCTGAAGCCCCGGAATCCTCGGTCATACGGAATCCTCCCTGAAAGAATCTTTCGGATCTTCCGCGACAGGTGAAACTTTCTTGCCGAGTCCCTGGACTGTCAACCACCCGAGCAGATGTGACGGAACGTCAGCGCACGCCGACGGGGGCGGGGTGCGCCTCGCCGCACCCCGCCCCCGCCGCTGCCGGCCGGCTCAGCGCCGTTCGCGCACGCGCACCACCTCCAGCGCCGGCGAGGAGAGGATGTCCCGCTCGCAGAACCGCGCGGTCACCCAGCGCTCACCCGCGTACAGCGCGGTCTGGTCCCGGTAGTGGTCCGAGGCCGGGTTCGAGGACTGCGCGTAGGTGAGCAGGGTGCGCGCCACCGGGCAGCGCCCGCCGTCCCAGCCCACCGCCTGGATGTGGCTGGACCCGGCCGCGACCTCCCGGTACCCGCCCCGGCCCGTGTCCCACACCGCCTCGGTCTTGTTCCAGACGCCCAGGCTCTCCGTCCCGCCGTGCACGGGGTACGTCTTCCCGCCCCGCTCCACCGACTGGTGCCGCCCGAGCGGCGCGTCCAACGCGATCCCCGCGGCGCGGAGTTCACCGACCGCGGCGGTCAGCGCAGCCGCGAAGCCGGGCGCGGCCGTGTTCAGGGTGTTCGGCGTGGTCACCGGCTCGGCCGCCGAGAACGGCGTGCGCCACAGCTCCGCCGCCGGGACCGAGGCCGTGAGCTTGCGCCAGAACCGGTCGAAGAGCAGGGCGCCCCGGCTGCCGGTGTCCATCCGCCCGTCCCACCGCTGAAGCACTCCGCACGCATCGGTGAGCCCGGGCAGGTCACGGCAGGCCCGGACGGTGTCGGCGCGGGCCAGGTCCGCCGCGGGCACCCGGTTGGCGAACTGCTGCCGCGTCAGGTCCCGTACCGTCAGCCCGCCCCGGTCCGCCATCGCGGCCACGTCCTCGACCGCACCGCGCGTCCGCAGCGAGCGCGGTGTGCCGACGTTCCCGAAGACCCTCTCGTAGCCGGTCACCGGCGTGTCGGCGTTCGCCAGCCACGCGCTGTCGTTGGAGTTCTCCGCGTACGGGGCGTCCCGGAGCACCGGCATCCGCGAGGGGCCGAAGATGCCCGGCTGCACCGCGTCCCGGTCCCGGCCGAGCGCGCACTCCCCGCGGGCGCCGTCCAGCACCGCCACCCCCGCGAGCGGGTAGGTGAGCCGCCCGAGTGGCGTCGAGCACCGGGCGGCCAGCTCGTCCGTGATGCGGGGCAGCACCTGCGACTGCGTGAACAGCGAACCGCCCGACGCGTCCGCCGCGATCGTGTTCACCCACGGCAGCCCCTGGGTGCGGCGCAGCCCCCGCTCGATGTCCCCCGTGGACCGCGCCCGGGAGAACGCCAAAGCCGTGTCCGCGGCCCGCAGATTGGCCGCGTTGGGGTCGTGCAGCGCGTACGCGGTCGTCGCGGACCACGGCAGCGGCAGGGCCGGGCCGAGGGAGGTGACGACCGGGCCGTAGCGGGTCCAGTACTGGGTCCGGGTCACACGCGGCCCGTCCTGCACCGGCACGGTCACGGTCCGCCGGGTCATCCGCTCCCGCTTGCCGTCGACCGTGTACACCGTGGGGTCGGCGGGGTCCAGGGTCAGCTGGTGGACGCTGAGCGGGACACCGGTCGCCACCGTATGGCTCCAGGCGACCCTCTCGTTGAAGCCGATGCTGATGCCCACCGTCCCGAGCAGCGAGGCGCCCGAGACGTTCAGCTCACCGGGAATGGTCTGCTGCGACTGCCAGAAGCGGCGGCCGCCGTGCCAGGGGTAGTGCGGGTTGCCCAGCAGCAGCCCCCGCCCGCTCGCCGTCACCTCCCCGCTGAACGCGACGGCGTTCGACCCCATGTCGGCCTCCGCCGGGTCGAACGCCTTCCGGGCGGCCTCGGCCCACGCCCGCTCCCCGGGCCCACGGGTCCCAGGAGCCGCGCCCGCGCCGGTGTTCCGCTGCGGGCCGGGCGCGGTGGCGGCGGCGGGCGGCTGGGCGGTGGCGGTGGGCGGATGGGCGGCGGTGATGCCGTCGACGGCCCGGCCCTGGCCGCCGAGCACCGAGACGGCGTACCCCCGCCGGGCGACGTCCAGCGCCGTCACCGGACCCACCCACGCGGCGCGCCGGCAGGCGGGGTCGGTGATCCGGTTCTGCCGCAGCCAGGCGTTGTAGCCGGCCGCCCAGCCGCGCATCAGCTCCTTCACGTCCCGGCCGGGCCCGGCGGGCGCCGGGGTGGCGAGCAGTCTCTCCACCGTCCGGGCCTCGCGCACGCCCCGGAAGTACAGGTCGCTGCCGAGATTCGTGCTCGCCGACGACAGGGCGGCGTCGGGCGGCCCGTCCGGCCCGAAGTGGCGCGAGCGCTCACCGCGCACCGTCACGAACCCCTCCGCGAGCACGCACACCTGGTCGGCGGCCTGTGCCCAGCCGGTGCCGAAGCCCAGCTCGGCGTAGCCGCGGGCCAGGATGTGCGGGACGCCGTACTCGGTGTAGCGGATGACGGCGGACAGCCCGCCACCGGAGGGGTGCCGGTCACGGCCGTCGGCGGCGGCCGGTGGTGAGAGCGCGGTCGCGACGGTGGCCAGGGCGACCCCGGCCAGGGCGAGCGGCCGGAAGCGGGTCCGGAACAACAACGTGCCTCCCAACAGGACTGCGGGCGGGGCGAGTCGGACCATGCAGTCAGCCCCCGGGCGCTCTGTCAACCGTCCGGTCGGTATCCGGCCGCGGTGGCACGGGTCCCGTGCGGCGGACGGCCCCGGCGCGCTCGCGGCGTGGCCGTCACCCGGTACCGGGAGGGCGCGGGCGCCGTACAACAGGCCGGGGCCGCGCGCCGCGCCGATACTGAGGGGACGAGCGTCCAGCTCCGAAGGAGGAGACCCATGCCCGCTCAGCCCACCGACCCCGCCGTCGCCGCTTTCGTGGACGCCGTCAACGCAGGCGACCGCGAGGCGTTCCACGCCGTGCTCACGGAGAACGCGACGATGTCGGACGACGGTTCCGAGCGCGACCTCGAAGCCTGGACCGACAAGGAGATGTTCTCCTCCAACGGGCGCATCGAGATCGAGGAGACCGGCCCCGACGGGCGCTCGTTCACCGCGCTCTACACCAACGACACCTGGGGCGGGATGCGCACCCGCTGGGCGTTCACGGTCACGGACGGCAAGGTCAGCCGCTTCGAGACCGGCCAGGCGTAGCGGCCCCCGGCAGCCGGGCCGGGGGCCGGTACCTGGCCGGCCACCGTCCCGCCCCGGCCCCGACCCGGCACGGCCTGACCCCGGCCCGGCCGGGTTCGGCGGCCCGGTGGTCTCAGCTCTCGCGCAGGTCCACGATCCGCCGGATCTTGCCGACCGAGCGTTCCAGGGTCTCCGGGTCCACGATCTCCACCGCCACCGAGACCCCGATTCCGTCCTTGACGGCGCCCGCCAGGGCCCGGGCCGCCTCGGTGCGCTGGTCCGGGGTGGCCGCCGCGCGGGCCTCGGCGCGCACGGTCAGTGCGTCGAGCCGCCCCTCGCGGGTCAGCCGCAGCTGGAAGTGCGGCGCGAGGTGGGGCGTGCGGAGCACGAACTCCTCGATCTGCGTCGGGAAGAGGTTCACCCCGCGCAGGATCACCATGTCGTCGCTGCGGCCCGTCACCTTCTCCATCCGCCGGAACGGCCGCTCCGTGCCCGGCACCAGCCGGGTCAGGTCCCGGGTGCGGTAGCGGACGACGGGCATGGCCTCCTTGGTGAGCGAGGTGAACACCAGCTCGCCCTCCTCGCCGTCGGGCAGCACCCCGCCGGTCAGCGGGTCGACGACCTCGGGGAGGAAATGGTCCTCCCACACGTCGAGAAGGCCGTCCTTGGCGGTGACGAACTCCTGCGCCACCCCCGGCCCGATCACCTCCGAAAGCCCGTAGATGTCGACCGCGTCGATCGCGAAACGCTCCTCGATCTCCCGCCGCATCTCCTGCGTCCACGGTTCCGCGCCGAAGACACCCACCCGCAGGGAGGTGCCGCGCGGGTCGACGCCCTGGCGCTCGAACTCGTCCAGCAGGGTCAGCATGTACGAGGGCGTGACCATGATGATCTCGGGGCGGAAGTCCTGGATCAGCCGCACCTGGCGGGCGGTCATGCCTCCGGAGGCGGGGACGACCGTGCAGCCGAGCCGCTCGGCGCCGTAGTGCGCGCCGAGGCCGCCGGTGAACAGCCCGTAGCCGTAGGCGACATGGACGGTGTGGCCCGGCCGGGCGCCCGCGGCGCGCAGCGAGCGGGCCACCACCTCGGCCCAGGTGCCGAGGTCGCGCTCGGTGTAGCCGACCACCGTCGGCTGTCCGGTGGTCCCGCTGGACGCGTGGATGCGGCGCACCCGCGAGCGGTCGACGGCGAACATCCCGAAGGGGTAGTGGTCCCGCAGATCCGACTTGGCGGTGAACGGGAACCGGGCCAGGTCGGCGAGCGTACGGCAGTCCTCCGGGCGCAGCCCCGCCGTGTCGAAGGCGGCACGGTAGTAGGCGACGTTCTCGTAGGCGTGCCGCAGGGTGGCTTGCAGCCGCTCCAGTTGGAGGGCCTGCAACTCCGCGCGCCCGAGCCGTTCCGCCGCGTCCCGCAGGTCCGTCATCCGCTCGCTCCCGTTCCGGCGTGTCACGACGGGCGGGCGACCGATCATTCGGTCGCCGCCGTGGGGATCAGTTACTCAACCCGCGCGCGCGTCCGTCAAGGGATCGGGCCCCATCAGGCCGGCCATCCCCGGCCGTGGCGGAGCGGCGCACGCGGGTGCCGACGAGGAGAGGGCGTGCGGAGGGCGTGCGTCCGCTCGCCGTGCCGGACACGTCCCGTGCCCTGTCCGTCACACCCCGGCGTCGCTACGCTGGCCCACGAGCCGTTGCGGGAGGAGCAGGACGTGACCGACAGCACCATCACCAGCACCGCGCAGATGCCGTCCGGCTGGGACAAGCCGGAGCTCGACCTGAGCGCCGCCGACTGGCGGTCGGGCAGCCAGGGGGCGGGTGACGTCCAGATCGCCTTCGTCGAGGGGTTCGTCGCCCTGCGGAACGCCTCGCGGCCGGAGAACCCGTCGCTGATCTTCACCCCGGCCGAGTGGCACGCGTTCGTGCTCAACGCGCGTGACGGGGAGTTCGACCTCACCTGACCGTGCCCGCCCGCCGAGCCGCCTGTCCACGCCGGCCCGGGGTCGGCGGAGCCGGGCGGTCCGGGCCCGCGCCGGGGGCTGGACCCCGCTCCGCGCCGGAACGGCCCCCGTCCGGGCCCGTTCCGGCGCGCAGCCGTCAGGCCGAGGTCGGGGTCGCCTGCTGGCCCGCCCCCGTGGCCGTGCCCGGGCGTTCGATCGCCTGACGGGCGTGCTCGCCCGGGGCGCGGCCCGTGAGGGAGGAGACCGGCGCGGTGCCCGGGAGCTGCTGGCCCCGGTCCGGCGCGGTGCCCGGCGCCGGGGACGACGCCGCCGCGTGCATCGCCGCGCGCCCCCGCAGCCGCTGCCCCGCCGCCTCGTCCAGAGTGACCGGCCGCTCCAGCCGGGCGGCCAGCCGGCCCGCCTCCCGGCCGAGCGCCGCCACGTCCTCCCACGGCAGCCGGACGACGAGGCGGACCTCCGCCTCCCCGTCGGGAAGGGCCTGGACCGAAGGGCCGACCGGGACCGGGCCGACCGGGCTGACGCTGTCGTTCATGGGCTGTTCCTCACCTGTGGGGTACGGGCGCGGCCGGGGAACCGCCGCGGGGCGCTGCTCCTCGTGGGAAGCCGGTCGCGCCCACTGGTACGCGCCCCGGATCCCCGGCGTTCACCCGGCGGCGGCACGGCTCCGGGAGCCGTCCGGCCCCGGCTCGGCCGGGCCCCGTCCGCCACGTACCATGGCGGTTATGTCGTTTCTCCGCCGCCGCAGCGCCGCCACACCCGCGGGTCCGGACTTCGATGTCCTGGCCATGGACCCGGGGGACTGGCCCGGGAACCTGGGCGCGGGTCTGCTGCCCGCCCCCGACGGCACCTGCCAGGGCGTGTTCCTGCGGTACGACCTCTTCGGCGGCCGCGGCCCCGCGATGATCATCGGCAATCTGCCCGAGGGCTCCCCGGCGCGCGAGGTCGAGGAGGGGGAGATCCCCTTCGAGGTCGCCCAGCTCCTGATCGCCCTGGAGAACGACGAGCCCGTCCATGTCACCGGCGTCGAGGACACCCCGGTGATGCAGGGCGACAACCTGCTGATCGTCCGGCGGATCAAGCTCTCCGAATCGCGTATCTCCTGCGTCCAGTTCGACCGCAGCGACAACGTCCTGGTGACCATCGCGAGCTGGGACCGGCCGATCACCGACGACCTCTACGCACTGCTCAAGCCGCTGCCCGCGGAGCTGTTCCAGCAGGCGTGACGCCCTGCCGACGGGCCCCGCGCACACCGCGCGGGGCCCGTCGGCGCACCGGCTACACCCCGGCCGCGTGCGTCCCGGCCGCCGTCGCCTGCGCGGGCAGCGTCAGACGGAAGGCCGAGGTCCCGAGGCCCGAGGGCACACCCAGCCGGGAGGGCAGCGTGACCCCGCCCCGCAGATCCTCCTCACGGTAACGGCGCGTCCCCCGGTGCCAGTTGAGGATCCCCGCGAGCCAGTCCTCCAGCTCCCGCACATACGCGCCCAGCGCCTCGCGGGCCGCGCCGTCCAGGCCGAAGTCCTCGCAGAGCACCGGAAGTTCGTGCTCCTTGACATGCAGGAACTCCCGCAGCCGCGACTCCATCAGATCGGCGGTCATCGCCGCCGCCGTCGGGTAGTCGCAGTCGAAGAAGGTCTGCACCACCAGCACCGCGTTGTGGACCTCCCCCTCGTACTCGATCTCCTTCTGGTAGGAGAACAGGTCGTTGAGGATGCACGCGTAGTCCATCGCCGCGTGCTCCAGGCTCTCGATCGTGCCGCTCGTCAGCACCCCCGGCGGCAGCGCGTTCCCGTGACGCAGGCGGGCCAGGCTCATCGTCATGTCCGAGCCGAAGGTCAGCCGGCGCATCTCGATGTAGTCCACCGGGTCGGGGACCCGGTGCTGGGCCTGGTTGTGCAGCTCCCACAGCCAGCTGTCGAGCATCAGCTCCACGGTCCGCCGAAGGGCGGCGCGCGCCGCCTCCGGCATCGGCTCCGCCGTGCGCGCCCACAGGTCGGCGAGGCTGCGCTCCATCGGGGAGACCGCCAGGGCCGCACCCGCCGCCGGGTCCTCGACGGGCATGCACTCCTTGAGGCGCTCGGTCGCGGCCTTCGCCCCCAGCAGGTCGCGCGGCCGGCCGTAGACCACCGGGTAGTAGTCGTCGCCGTAGGTGCCCCAGGTCAGCCACTCGGCGCTGAGCGTCAGCTCCTCCACTGTGGCGTCCGGGTCCAGGCCGGCCGAGCAGAGGGCGAAGTCGTAGCCCGCGCACTTGCGTTCGTCCCAGATGTCGTCCAGCAGGCCCATGCGCCCCGCCCAGGCGACCGACTCGGCCCGGGCGTCCGCGTGGTGGGGGCTGAGGGAGAGCGGGAAGGGCAGCGCGAAGTCGGGCAGCAGGGACGGTCCGACCTGCCGGGGCCGGTGGGTCAGGGTGCGCAGCCGAGCCGCCGCGGGCCGGCCGAACACGTTCCGGATGTCGAGCGCGGACATGCCCAGCGCGGACATGCCCGGCGCGCCCGCCCCCGCCGCCGCCCCGTCGGTCAGGCCCTCGTTCATGTAGCGGCTGGAGCGCATGTGCCACTCGTGCCCGCCGGACTGCCAGTCCTGGAGCCCCTTCGTGTACGCGGCGACCGCGGCGCACTCCGCCGGGCCCAGGCCCTTCTCCACGCAGAGGGCGGGGACCTCGGTCAGGGCCGTGTTCTCGAACTGCTGCACCCGGGAGGTCAGCAGGTCGTTCACGGCCTCGGCCGCCTCCTGGGTGGTGCAGCCGAGGAAGTGCTCCAGCACCAGGACACCGTTGCTGTTCTCGCCCTCGTCCTCCACCTCGCGCTGGTAGGAGAAGAGGTCGTTGCGCAGGTGGACGCCGTCGGAGAAGGTGTCGCGCAGCACCCGCAGGGGGCGGGAGCGGGCCACCTGCTCCGGCACCTCGGCCCCGGCCGCGTACTCCACCAGACCGGCCGACCAGGGGGCGCCGCCCACCTTGCGGCGCATCTCGATGTACTCCACCGGATTGGCGATCCGGCCCTCGTTGATGTTGGACAGCTCCCACAGGGACTCGTTGAGCAGGTTCTCCGTCGCCACCGCGAACCGGGCGCGCCAGGCGGGGGACATGGCCGGCACGGTGCGCGCCCACAGGTCCGCGAGACCGGCCTCCACCGGGTTCTCCGGTTCGGGCAGGGCCTGACCGTCCGTCATCGGCATGAACGCCGGGAGCCGGTCCAGATACGCCTTGCCGCCCGCCCGGTCCCGGGTGCGCTTGAACAGCTCCAGGAAGTGGTCGTCGAAGAAGAAGACCCACACGTACCAGTCGGTGACCAGGCTCAGGGCCTCGGCGTCGCAGTCGGGGTGGGTGTAGGCGCACAGCAGCGCGTAGTCGTGCGACTGGAGGTCGCTCTCCTCCCAGACGCCGGACCCCTCCAGCATGCCCATCCGCCGGGCCCACCCGGTCGTGTGCCGCCGCGCCTCGTCGACGTGCGGATTGAGCCTGGCCGGGTGGGGGACGTAGAAGTCCGGCAGTGTGAACGGCTGTGCCATCTGAGTACAGGGCCTTTCGACGACGGCCGCGCACGGTGGCGCGGCCCCTTCGGGTCGGCGGAGCCCTACCCTTCGCCCAAGTGGCGCACGCATCAGGGCGAATAGTCATATGAGCGACGCGCGAGGGTTCCTGGGGCGTCGGGACGCCCCTCCGCCGTCGGTCACCCGTGCGTCCGCGGCCCTCACGAGCGCGACCCGGTGCCCGAACGGGAGCTCGTGTTGGTCCACCCGCCCGCACGCCACCCGGTGGACGGATGTGTCGAACGTGGGTGCGTACAGGTACTCGCCCCGCACCGGCCCTGGACCGCTGCCCCGTCTCCAGGCGGTACGGCAACGGCGCGGGCTCCCCCCCCGGCACCCCGGCCGGATCCCCCCGCCGCCCCGGCCGGACCAGGTCCGGCCTGCTCCGGGAACGCGACAGCGCGCCGCGCGCCCGATGTGTGCCGTCGCACACCGGACGCGCAGCGCGCTTCTCCTCACGACGCCACCGGGTGGCGCCCGGCGGTCAGCGGGTGCCGACCGCCGCGCGCACCGCCCGGCGGGCCAGTGCGCAGTCGTCGTGCAGCCGGCGCAGCAGCAGCCGCTGCTCCTCCCCGGCCGCCGGTCCCGCCGGGGCGGGCTGACCACCGGTCACCGGCGGCGCCTCCCGCATGGTGCGCTGGACGGCCGTCTCGTAGTGACGGATCTCCCGCGTCAGCACCAGCATCAGGTTGACCAGGAACGCGTCCCGGGCCGCGTGGCCCTGACGGTGGGCCAGCCGGATGATCTCCCGCCGGGCCGTGGGGTCGTCTCCGAGGACCGACCACAGGGTGGCGAGGTCGTAGCCCGGCAGGTACCAGCCCGCGTGCTCCCAGTCCACCAGCACCGGACCGGTCGGCGACAGCAGGATGTTGGAGAGCAGGGCGTCGCCGTGGCAGAACTGCCCCAGCCCCTGCCGTCCGCCCGCCTGCGCCAGACCGTGCAGCAGCTTCTGCAGGTCCCCGAGGTCACGGTCGGTGAACAGACCCAGCTCGTGGTAGCGCGAGATCCGCGAACCGTAGTCGAGCGGGGCCTCGAACATCCCGGCCGGCGGACGCCAGGTGTTCAGCCGGACGACGGCGCCCAGCGCGGCGAGCACGTCGGCGCGCGGCGGGGCCTCGAACGGATGCCGGGTCAGCGCCGCCGGGCGCCCCGCCATCCGCTCGATCACGAGCGTGCAGTTCTCCGGGTCGGCGGCGATCAGCCGCGGCACCCGGACCGGCGGCCGGTGCCGGACGAACGCACGGTAGGACGCTATTTCGTGCCGCAGCCGCTCGGCCCACGCCGGCGAGTGGTCCAGTAAGCACTTCGCCACGGCCGTGGTGCGCCCGGTCGTCCCGACGATCAGCACGGACCGTCCGCTGCGCCGCAGGACCTGCACGGGCTGGAACTCCGGGCAGATCCGGTGGACCGAGGTGACGGCCTTGCGCAGTTGCGCGCCCTGGGGTCCGGACAGGTCGAGCCTCCCGCTGAGCGGCCGGCCGGGCGCGGCGGCGGGCCGTCGGGCCCGGCCGCCCTGTGCGGGGACGGGGAACGGTCCGGAGCCGGCCGGCGCGGCGGTGCGCTGCTGGAGCCGGGGCGGGGCGGACACGGAGGACGATGCTGTGTACATGGTCGTGACAGATCCCTTCGTGCGCCGACAAGTTGCGCGCGCTCCCCGCCTCATATGCCAGAGGCAGCACCCTGGGGAATGTGCCCCGGCGGACGGGGCGGGGTGGCGCATTCCTACCTGACACCCCGTCGCGGGTGGCACACCATCTGGCGCACCCTGGCGAACCCTGGCGAATAGTCGCCAGGCCCGTGACAGGCCGTTACTGTCAACTCAGCCGAGAACCTGGGGGCTTGACGTGAGCGGAGTACCCAACACCCGCCTCAGCGACCTGTTCGGTCTGACCGGCTGGTCCAAGGGCGAACTCGCGAGACTCGTGAACCGGCAGGCGGCGGCCATGGGCCATCCGCAGCTGGCGACCGACACCTCGCGCGTACGGCGCTGGATCGACATGGGGGAGTCCCCGCGCGATCCCGTGCCCAAGGTGCTGGCGGCGCTGTTCACCGAGCGGCTCGGTCGTGTCGTGACCATCGAGGACCTCGGGTTCGCACGGAGCGGACGAGCAGGGAAGCGGCGGGACGTGCAGGGGGCGGACAACCCCGACGGCCTGCCGTGGGCGCCCGACCGTACGGCGGCGGTCCTCACCGAATTCACGGGAATGGACCTCATGCTCAACCGACGCGGCCTGGTGGGCGCGGGCGCGGCACTCGCCGCGGGCTCAGCACTCAGCAGCGCCATGCACGACTGGCTCAAGACCGACCCCGCACTCTCCCAGGACCCCGCCCGCTCCGCCGGCCTGCTGAACGCCGACCCCGCCGGGTACGACCGCTACGAGGCCGCCCCCATCGGCTCGCAGGAGATCGACGCCCTGGAGCGCTCCGTGGAGGTGTTCCGCGCCTGGGACGCCGCCCGCGGCGGCGGCCTCCAGCGCAAGGCGGTCGTGGGCCAGCTCAACGAGGTGGGCGGCATGCTCGCCTACCGTCACCCCGACCATCTCCAGCGCCGCCTCTGGGGCGTCGCCGCCAACCTCGCGGTCCTCGCCGGGTGGATGTCCCACGACGTGGGCCTGGAGCCCACCGCCCAGAAGTACTTCGTGATCGCCGCGCACGCCGCACGCGAGGGCGGCGACCGCCCCCGCGCGGGCGAGGCACTCTCCCGCGCGGCCCGCCAGATGGTGCACCTCGGCCGGCCCGACGACGCACTGGACCTGATGAAGCTCGCCAGGTCCGGCTCGGGGGAGCAGACCCTGCCCCGCACCCGGGCCATGCTGCACACCATCGAGGCATGGGCCCAGGCGTCCATGGGCCGCGGGCAGGCGATGCGCCGCACCCTCGGCGAGGCCGAGGACCTGTTCGTCTCCGACAAGGGCGACGTCCCGCCGCCCAGTTGGATGCAGATGTTCGACGAGGCGGACCTGCACGGCATGCAGGCCCTGGCCTACCGCACCCTCGCCGAGCACGACCCCTCCGCCGCCGCCATCGCCCAGCGGCACGCCAAGCAGGCCCTGGCGCTGCGCGAGGGCGGCCGGCAGCGCTCCAAGATCTTCGACTACATCTCGCTGGCCTCGGCCTGCTTCATCGCCGACGACCCCGAGCAGGCGGACCGCTACGCCCGCCTGGCCCTGGTGTCGATGGGGGAGACCTCCTCGCACCGCACCTGGGACCGGCTGCGCGAGATGTACCGGCTCACCAGCCAGTACGCGGGATACGCGAAGATCGAGGACCTGCGCGAGGAGATCGCCGTCGCCCTGCCGTCGCAGCCGGGCCCCGACCGCCGGAGCACCCCCGTGTGACGGCGCCCCGGCCCCGCCGCCGGCGGGCTGTTCATGTGCCCGGCCCCGGGACTGCTGCCCATGGGCGCGCCCCCGGTGATCCCCGCGCCCGTCCGTCCCTACGCGGTGACCCTGGCGACCAGCACGCAGGCGTCGCCCTCCCGCTCGCCCTGACCCATCTCCTCCACCACCACCCGGACGCAGTCCTGCGCGTCCCGGGTGTCCGTGAGCCGGGCTGCCAGTGCCGTCAGCCGGTCCTCACGGGTTCCGCGGTCGTCGCGGTCGGCCACGCCTTTCGTGGCCTCCCCCCCGAACCCGCCCGTGTGCAGCACCAGTACGTCCCCGGGCTCCAGCACGACCTCGGCCTCCTCGAACACCGCGGCCCCGGTCGCGCCGAGCAGGATGCCCCCCGGGGCGGCCAGTTCGCGTCCCGTCCCCCCACGGAAGAGCACGGGGGCGGGGTGTCCGGCCTGCGCCCAGCGCAGCAGCCGCGTCGCGGGCTCGTAGCGGCAGCACAGGGCGCTGCCCAGGGCGGGCTGGGTGGCGGCGTCGAGCAACTGGTTGAGGTGGCCCATCAGCGGACCGGGCCGCAGCCCGGCCACCGCCATCCCGCGCAGCGCGCCCAGCAGCATCGCCATCGAGGAGGTGGCGGTCACCCCGTGACCGGTGAGGTCGCCGGTGCTCAGCAGGGAGTCGCCGCCGGGGAGCTGGAGGGCGTCGTACCAGTCGCCGCCGATCAGGGCGCCGTCCGAGGAGGGGAGGTAGTGGGCGGCGACGTCGAGCGAGGCGGGGCCCTGGTCGGAGAAGCGGAGGGAGCCGCGCCAGGGCGGCAGTACGGCTTCCTGCATCTCCACGGCGAGCCGGCGCTCGGTGCGCTCCACGTGCTGCCGGCGCTGGAGGGTGTCCCGGCTCTCGCGGACCGCCCGTTCGGTGCGGCGCAGTTCGCTGACGTCGCGCAGCACCGCCCACATCGCGGCCGTGGAGCCGTCCGGGTCGAGGACGGGCTCGCCCATCATGTGCACGGTCCGCACCCGGCCGTCCGGCCGGACCATCCGGAACTCCCCGTCGATGGGCCGGCCGTCGACCAGGCAGTCCGTCACCATCGCGGTGAGCAGGGCCTGGTCGTCGGCGAAGACGAGGGCGGGCAGCTCGTCGAGGGACATCGGCCCGGCGGACGGGTCACGGCCGAGGATGCGGTACAGCTCGTCGGACCAGGTCACCTCGTCGGTGAGCAGGTTCCACTCCGCGCTGCCCACCCGGCTGAGCAGCGAGCCGGGGTGCGCCGCCGCGTCCGCCTCGTAGGGGGCCAGGGGCTCGGTGCGGCCGGTGCCGGGCGGCTCCGCCGGGGCGGCCGGCCGTCCCTCCCGGAGCTGGTCCAGATGGCTGCCCAGATCGTCCAGTTGATGCACCGCCAGGTCGTACAGCGCGCGCTGCCAGCGGCCCCGGGGGTCGTCCTCCGAGCCGAGGGTGTCCTGGCGCACGGCGTCGACGTCCCCGCGCAGCCGGCGGGTACGGGTGATCAGCGCGTCCACCGCGCCGCGCTCGGGCGGGTGGGGAGGGCGGTCCGCGGACACATGGGGCGGCATGTCGTACTCCGATACAGGCGCGGTCTCGGCCGGGGCGGGAACAGGGACCGGCTACGACTGTCGCACAGGCGCCGAGGTGCCGTAAGGCGTTTGGCAACACTCGATCCGGTGGTGCCGAAGGCATATGTCACAGGCCCGGCGGGAGTTTCGGCCGCCCGTTCGGGCACCTTCTCCCGCCGGGTGACACGCGGTCAGGCCGGCTGCCCCGCCGCACCCCGCCCGCCCCGCAACGCCCGCTCGTACGTCTCCCGCCCGAAGAAGGCCAGCTGCGCCCGCTTCTCCGGCTTGTCCACGACCGGCCCCAGCTCGAACCCGGCGCGCACCATGCGCCGCACGGCCTTCTCGTTGCGCGCGTCCGGCTCGACCACGATGCGCAGATGCTTCTCGTCCCGGAAGCAGTACGGGAGCAGGGCGCCCATCAGGGCACCGGTGAACCCCGGGCGCGGAGCCCCCTCGGCGGGGGCCAGCAGCAGATGGACGCCGAAGTCGCCCGGCAGCACCTCGTAGCACTCGCCGATCGGGTCGGCGTCCGGCTCATAGGTCTGGAAGAGGCAGACCGGCACATCGTCCAGGTGCACCAGGAAGGCGTGGTGACTGGGCAGGGAGTCGACGTACGCGTAGATCTCCCGCACGTCCTCGACGCTGTGGTCGAGCATGCCCCAGAACCGCGACCGCTCCTGGGTCACCCAGCCGTGCACCAGAGCGGCGTCGGCGGCGGGGTCCAGCGGCACGACGCGGACGGTGCCGAAGCCCTCCACGGGGTACTCGTGCACGGCCTCGCGGCGGTGGGCGGCGGTCTCAGACATCGTGCTTCTCCTCGGTCAGGGCGTCCCAGTCGCAGACCACGGGGACGAGTTCACCGGCCAGCCACAGCGGCAGCTGGTCGCGTCGATGGGGGTCGCCGGCCGCGCCGGAGGCGCCGAGCGGGACGATCCAGAGGCTGTCCTCGCGGCGGGCCAGGTCCCAGACGTAGCGGGTCGCCGGGCCGCGGGCGCTCAGATCGGTGATGCCGGGCACGCTGGACGTGGACAGCACGCAGTCGAAGTCGCCGCTGAGCGGGGGCCGTTCGGCGTCGTCCCCGGCGGGCAGCGCCTGCCACGGCACCAGCCGGTGGGTGTCGCCCCAGACCCCCGGCTCCCCGCCCTCGGCGGCCAGTTCCTCGACCGCCGCGCGCACCGCGCCGGGGGCGTCCAGTCCGGGCAGGGCGCCGGGAGAGAGCAGCTGCTCCAGGGCGTAGGCGATCCGGGGCACCGGTGCCAGCCACGGGTGGAACACCTCGGGGAGGTCGGCGGGCGCGGCCGTCAGCCGGGCGAGGGCGGGCCGGGCGGCGAGGACCAGCACCACCTTGGAGCGCAGGGCGGCGAACAGGGCGGCGCCGGCGCTGCCGGCGTCCATGCGCCGGTTCCAGGCCAGCAGCCGGCCGCGCAGCGCCTCGGCGCCTTCGCTCAGACCGGTCAGGCCGGCGAGCAGGTCCAGCAGCGGGGCGGCGGACCCGAGGAAGGTGTCGGTGTGGACACGGGTCATCTCCGCGCCGGTCCACCGCTCCTGTCCGTCCAGCAGCTCCCGGATGCGCGCGGCCCGGTGGCGGGGCGCGAACTCGACGCCCAGCGGCGCGGATATGCCACGCTGGTTTGCCATCACGGCCACCCCGTCCACGTCCTCGCGCGGCAGCGGCTCGTACGTCCCGTCCCAGTGGTACCGCTCGTCCCAGGCGGGCACCACGCGCAGCCGGTTCTCGGCGCGGCGGCGCGGCACCCGGCCGGCCACCCGGTGCAGCAGCCCGCCCTCGGTGTCGGCGGCCTGGACGACGTTGACGGGCTCCACCCAGCGGTCCGCGGCCCGGTCCACGTCCGCGACGGTACGCGCCCGCAGCAGCGGCAGCAGCGCGTCGAAGCCGATGCCGGCCCCGGCCCGCACGGGGCAGCGCAGGCTGATGCCCTCGCCCGCGCCGGGACCTCCGGCGATCAGCGGGCCGCGTTCGGTCTCCACGACCTCCACCTCGACGCTCCGCCCGCCGGCCACCTCGACCGTCTCGGTGCGGACCTGGGCCGGGCGCCATCCGTCGGGGCCGTACGCCTCCACGAGCGGGCCGCGTCTTCGCAGGCGCTCCCGGTAGAGGTCCTGGTAGTCCGCCATCGCGTTGGTGATGCCCCAGGCGACCGAGCCGGTGTGGCCGAAGTGCGCGATCCCCGGGATACCGGGCACGGCGATGCCGACCACGTCGAACTCCGGGCAGGCCAGGCGGATCTGCTGGTAGATGCCCGGGTCCTCGATGAAGCGGTGCGGGTCGCCGGCGATCAGGGCCCCGCCCGTCGCGGTGCGCGGGGCGGCGACCAGCCAGCCGTTGCTGCCGCAGGTGCCGGGCCCGTCGGTGGCGAACAGTCCGACGTGGTCCTCGCCCAGCGCGCGGACGACCTCCTCCCGCCACAGCTTGGTCGGGAAGCCGGCGAACAGGATGTGTGTCGCGATCCACACGGCCACGGGCGTCCAGGGCTCCCAGCGGCCGGGCGCGAGACCGGTGCGGGCGAACTCCGGGGACCGCGCGGCCCCCGCCGCGAGGCCCGTGTTGACGCCGTCGGTGTACCGGCCCATCCAGCGGGCGGTCTCCTCGTCCAGCGCCGCGTGGCAGCGGCGGGCCGTGTCGGCGATCAGCGACATCCGCGCGAAGCGGTCCCAGACCACGGCCGTCTCACCGAGGAAGGCGGCCGAGGTACCCTGCGCCCGGTGCCGGTCGACCTCCAGCTGCCAGGCCCGGTCGAAGGCGGCGTTGTACCCCTGGAGGAAAGCCAGTTCGTCCGGGCTGCCGGCCCGGAGGTGCGGGATGCCCCAGGGGTCCCGGAAGATCGCTCTGTTCACACTGTTTCCCGAATCTTTAGGTTAGGCTGACCTAACTTAGGACACAGTCGTTCGAGAAACAATTCCGGCCAGGTGAATTCTGGCCGAGGGAGGGGAGTAGCGGTGGGTCACGGCTGGGAGGGCGTCGTCCTCAAACTGTTCCGCGGCAAGGACTTCACATTCACCGTGACCGGGGCCGAGCAGGTCACCGAGCACTTCCGCCGGATCCACTTCACCGACGGCGGCATGCTCGCACAGACCGGTGTGCACCCCACCATGTGGGTCCGCATCTGGTTCGAGAACGCGGGCAAGCCCCACCAGCGCGCCTACACCCTGGTCGACGCCGACCCGGAGGCGGGCACCTTCAGCATGGAGTTCGCCCTCCACGAGGGCTGCGCCAGTGACTGGGCGCGCACCGCGAAGCCCGGCGACACGGTGGAGGCGACCCTCCAGGGCACCGGCTTCAGCACACCCGACCCGGCTCCGTCCCACCTCTTCGTCGTCGGCGACCCGGCCTCCCTCCCCGCGATCAACTCCCTGCTCGACGCCCACCCCGCGGTCCCGGCCACCATCTGGTTCGAGACCAGCCATGACTCGGACGCCGAGCTGCCCATGCGCACCGACTCCGCGCTCCACGAGGTCCGCCGGGTGCCCCGCCGGGAGGACGGCGCGCACCTCGTCTCCGAGGTCCGCTCGGCCCTCCCCGGCCTGGTCGACGGCCGCTCCGACACCTACGTCTGGATAGCCTGCGACACCGCCACCACCCGCGCGCTCGCGGCCTACGTCCGCAAGGAGCTGGCCTTCCCCAAGGACCGGGTCAACGCGCTCGGCTACTGGCGCGCCGCCTGAGACCGGGGCCGCGCCGGACCCCGTGCCCGGCGCGGCATACCCTCGGGGGATGACCCCGTCCCTCACCGCCCGCGTCCCCGGCGGGGGCGGCCGCCGCCCGCGCCGCGAGACCGTCACCGTCCGCCGGGCGACCCCCGCCGACGCCCGCCGCCTGACCGCCCTGGTGCGCGCCTCCCGCGCCTACGAGGGCCCGTACGCGCCGATGGTCGCCGGCTACACCGTGGGCGGCGACTACATCGACCGGCACGAGGTGCACCTCGCCGCGGGCACGGACGACCGCCCGCTCGGCTTCTACGCCCTTGTCCTGGACCCGCCCGCCGCGCCCGAACTGGACCTGATGTTCGTCGCGGACGCGGCCCAGGGCCTGGGCGTCGGCCGGCTCCTCGTCGGCCATCTCGTCGAACGGGCCCGCGCGGCCGGTCTGGACGCCGTCCGGATCGTCTCCCACCCGCCCGCCGAGGGTTTCTACCGCAGCGTCGGCGCCCGCCGCACCGGGACCGTTCCCGCCCGCCCGCCGGCCGTCCTCTGGGACCGGCCGGAACTGCGCCTGGACATACCGCCCGTGGACATCCCGTCCGTGGACCTCCCGCCCGCGGACACCCCGGCGGCCGGCCCCTTCTGACCGTCCCCGGCGGGCGGGTCCGGCCGCCGGAGCGGGCGTAGGCTGGTGGTGAGCGGGCCGGTCCCGCCGGCGCGCGGTCACGCCCGGTGGAAGGAGCGGTCATGTCGAGCACAGGAACGCAGGAGACCGGCACCGCCCAGGACCCCGTTCTGGACCAGGCCGGCGGGGAGACCGCAACCGCCCCGGACCCCGCCCGGGTGGAGGAGTTCGCCGGCGAGGTGGTCGACCTCCTCAACAAGGGCGTGCTCGCCCTGCTCGTCAGCGTCGGCCACCAGACCGGCCTCTTCGACGCCATGGACGGGCTCCCGCCGGCCACCAGCGAGGAGATCGCGACCCGCGCCGGGCTCGACGAACGCTATGTGCGCGAGTGGCTCGGCGGGACGGTCGTCGGCGGCATCGTGACGTACGAGCCCGCCGGACGCCGCTACCGGCTGCCGCCCGAGCACGCGGCCTCGCTCACCTCGGCCGCCGGCACCGAGAACCTGGCCGCCCTGATGCCCTACGTCGCCCTCCTCGGCGAGGTCGAACAGCGGGTGGTGCGCTGCTTCCGGGAGGGCGGCGGCGTCCCGTACTCCGCCTACCCCCGCTTCCAGGCCCTCCAGGCCGCCGAGACCGCCCGGGTCTACGACGAGGCCCTGGTCGACACCATCGTGCCCCTGGTCCCCGGCCTCACCGAACGGTTGCGCTCGGGAATCTCCGCGCTCGACGTGGGCACCGGCCACGGCCGCGCCCCGCTGGTCCTCGCCGAGGCGTTCCCCGCCAGCACCTTCCACGGCGTCGACCGGTCCGAGGAGGGCATCGACGCCGCCCGGGCCGAGGCCGCCCGGCGCGGTGTGACCAACGTCCACTACACGGTCGGCGACGCCACGGAACTCTCCGGCGCCCACGACCTGGTCACCGCTTTCGACGTGATCCACGACCTGGCCGAGCCGGCCCGGACCCTGGACGCCATCGCCGGAGCCCTGACGCCGGACGGCACCTTCCTGATGGGCGACATGGACGCCTCCAGCAACCTCGAGGAGAACATCGGACACCCCTTCGGGCCCGCCCTGTTCGGCTTCTCGGTCTTCTACTGCATGACCACCTCCCTCGGCACCGGCGGCGCCGGCCTCGGCACGGTCTGGGGGCGCCAGACCGCCCGGCGGATGCTCGGCGAGGCCGGCTTCGGGCAGGTGGACATCCGCTCCGTCGAGGGCGACCCGCTGAACGTGTACTACGTCGCCGCCAAGGGCTGAACAGCCCCCGGCTCAGAGCCTCCCGCGGTTCAGGGCCTCCCGGTTCAGGGCCTCCTGGTTCAGAGCCCTTCGAGGGCGGTCCCCAGATCGAGGACGGCGGGGCCGCCTTGGCCGGTGAGCGGCTGTTCCGCCCAGATGACCTTGCCGTTGGCCGTGTACCGGGTGCCCCAGCGGTCCGCGTACTGCGCCACCAGGAACAGGCCCCGGCCCCCTTCGTCCGTGCCCGCCGCCTGCCGCAGGTGCGGGGAGGTGCTGCTGTGGTCGGAGACCTCGCAGATCAGGGCGCGGTCGCGGATCAGCCGGACCAGGATGGGGCCCTCCGCGTAGCGGATCGCGTTGGTGACCAGCTCGCTGAGGATCAGCTCGGTGCTGAACGCCAGTTCGTCCAGGCCCCATTCGCCCAGCTTCTCCGTCACCGCGGAGCGGATCCGCCGGACCGCCGCCGGGTCCGCCGGGACCTCCCACAGGGCGGTGCGGTCCGCCGGGAGGACCTTGGTGCTGCCCACCAGCAGGGCGACGTCGTCCCTCGGACGCTCCGGCACCAGCCCGGCGAGGACGTGTTCGCAGATCTCCTCCGGGCTGCCCTGGGCGCACTCCTCCAGGGTGTGGCGCAGCAGCTCCAGGCCCTCGTCGATCTCCCGCTCGCGGTCCTCGACCAGCCCGTCCGTGTAGAGGACCAGCCGGCTGCCCTCGGGGAGGGTGAGATGCAGCGTCTCGAACGGCAGACCGCCCAGCCCGAGCGGCGGACCGCCCGGCACGTCCGCGAACTCGGCCCGGCCGTCCGGGTGCAGCACCACCGGCTGGAGGTGCCCGGCGCGCGCGATGCTGCACCGGCCGGACACCGGGTCGTAGATGGCGTAGACGCAGGTGGCGCCGGTGACCCCCGCCTCGCCCGGACCGTCTGTCTCGTCCTGGTCGATCCGGGCCACCAACTCGTCGAGATGCCACAGGAGTTCGTCCGGCGGAAGGTCGAGGCTGGAGAAGTTGTGCACGGCCGTGCGGAGCCGGCCCATGGTGGCGGCCGCGTGCAGTCCGTGCCCCACCACATCGCCGACCACCAGGGCCACGCGCGCCCCGGGCAGCGGGATGATGTCGAACCAGTCTCCGCCCACCCCGCCCAGACCGCCGAGGCCCGCCTGCGCCGGCCGGTAGCGGTAGGCCACGTCCAGGCCCGTCTGCTCGGGCAGCACCCGCGGCAGCAGACTCTGCTGGAGGGTCACCGCCATGGTGTGTTCCCGCGAGTAGCGGCGGGCGTTGTCGACACTCACCGCGGCCCGGGCGACCAGCTCCTCGGCGACGGAGAGGTCTTCCTCCTCGAACGGCTCCGCCGTCCGCGACCGCCAGAACATCGCGACCCCGAGGATGACCCCCCGCGCCCGCATCGGTACGGCGA
Source organism: Streptomyces sp. CNT372 (assembly GCF_000377145.1). Taxonomy (NCBI): domain Bacteria; kingdom Bacillati; phylum Actinomycetota; class Actinomycetes; order Kitasatosporales; family Streptomycetaceae; genus Streptomyces; species Streptomyces sp. CNT372. The sequence continues at coordinate 74,859 of NZ_KB897787.1, forward strand.
TCATCGAGTGCATCCCGCTCTCCACCAGCCGCGCGGCCCGCCCCTCGTCCTGGCGCTGCCAGCCCCCGAGAGTGGTGAGGTCCGCCTCCAGCACGGCCTCGCCCTTCGCCAGCCCGGTGCCCAGAGGCGTGGAGCGGACGAAGCGGATCGCGTGGCCGACGGGGTAGAGGGCGGTGTCGTCCGGGCCGCCGATGGCCACCCGGCGCATATCGGTGTCCGCGCCGGTCGCGGTCGGCTCCTCGCCCCGCAGCACCGTCTCGACCAGGTCCACGGAGGTGGAGTCCGCGAACCGGGCGGCCCCGAACGCGGCCAGCTCCTCGCAGGTGCGCACCACGTCGAGGGTGGTGCCGATCTCCGTGCCCGCGTCGTACAGCAGGGTCAGCCGGCCCCGGGCCACGTCCGCCCGGCCGCTCAGCGCGGACAGTTCGGTGGTGTCGCGCAGGGTGGCGACCGTTCCGGGCGGGCCGCCCGCCTGGTCGGTGGTGCGCTGGTTGACGGCGAGCAGCCGGTCGCCGACCGGGATCACCTCGTCGGTCGCGTTCCGGCCGGAGGAGAGCAGCCGGGAGATCTGCGGGTCCAGGCCGAGCTCGCCGGGCGGGCGGCCGTCCAGGTCGGGCGGCAGCTGCAGCAGCCGGCGGGCCTCGTCGTTCGCCAGCAGGATCCGGCCGTCGCCGCCGACGATGATCACGCCCTCCCGGACGGCGTGCAGCACGGCGTCGTGGTGCTCGTACATGCGGGTCATCTCGACCGGCCCCAGGCCGTGGGTCTGGCGCCGCAGCCGGCGGGTGACCAGCGCGGTGCCGCCCGTGGTGAGCAACAGGACCGCCCCCGCGGCCCCGAAGAGCAGCGGGAACTGGTCCTCGGCCACCCCGCTGACCTTGTCCAGGGTGATGCCCGCCGACACCAGACCGACGACCGAGCCGTCCGCACCGCGCACCGGGACCGTCGCCTGCACCAGGGGCCCGATCGTCCCGGTGATCTTCTCGGTGACCGCCTCGCCCGCCAGCGCGGGCGCGATGTCGCCGACGAACCGTTTCCCGATGCGGTCGGGGATGGGGTGGGTGTAGCGGATGCCGTCGGTGTTCAGCACGACGACGAAGTCGACCCCGGAGCGTTCGCGGGCCTCCTCGGCCTTGGGCTGGAGGACGGCGGACGGGTCCGGGCTCTTGAGCGCGGCCTCCATGCCGGGGGAGTTGGCGAAGGTCTCGGCGACGGCGACCGACCGGTTGAGCGCCTCGCGCTCGCTGCCGGCGCGCGACTGGAGGACCAGTGCGGCCATACCGGCGGCGACGAGCAACACCACGATCGCCACCTGCAGGAGAAAGACCTGGCCTGCGACAGTTCTCATGCGCAGAACCGAGCGCGGGCGGCCGTAGCGTCCGGCCATAAGCTCTTTGTACACCTCCGGCACACGGTGGGCGAACGGCGGGGACCGCCGCCGAGCTGCCGTTTCCGGTGTCCGGCTGCCTGGATCACCCAGCATGCCAAGCCCGCGGCCCCTGCACCCGGCAATCGCGCAACTCGCTCCGGCGGACTCGGCGCGGGGCGGGGGGTGCGTGCCGGCCGGGGCGCCCGGGTCCGGCGTGCCCGGAGTCCGGCGTCTCAGGGTCCGGGGCGCCCGGGACCCGGCGTGCTCAGGGTCCCGGCGTGTGCGGAGTCCGGTGTCTCAGGGTCCGGCGTTCTCGTCCTCGTCGATGACGTGCATCGCCGCCTCCTCCGCCGAGGCGGCCCCACCGTCGATCCCGACGTCCCGCGCGACGACGTCGTTGTGCCGGCGCGGCGCGATGTCGTCCACCGCAGCCAGGCGGCCCGCCCGGTCCTTCCCCGCGGCCCCGTCGAGGAGTTCGCCGTCGCCGCCCGCCAGGTCCCCGATGCCGTCCCCGTCGGGGGCGGCCTTCTCCGGCAGCTCCTGGGCGAGGCGCTGCTCCAGGGTCTCGCCGCGCTGCAGCTCCTCGCCGGTGGTGCCGTGCCGGCCCACGACCAGGGGACGGTCGAGCGGCGAGTAGCCCTCCTCCATGATGTCGTCCAGGCTGCGCTCGTCGAGGACGTTCTCCAGATCGAGGTCATCGCTCGGACGGTTCTGCACATCGGAGTGCTCGGGCTGGTACACGTCGTCGCCGCGCCCCTGGTCGTCCCGTGCAGTGTCGTCGTCGGCCATGGCCTTTCCCTTTCCGGTGTCCTCCGCCGGTGTCTGTGCCCGTGTCCACTGGGGGAGCTCCCGCCGGAACGGGGTCCCGGGCGCGGGGACCGCGAGGTCCCCTCCTACGATCTTGACGCGGCGGCGGGACCTCCGCGCGCTCAGCGGAACAGAGACGGAACCAGGATCACCGGGGGAGCCGTGGCCGGCAGCGGAACGCGATCGAACACGGGCGCCGCCCGCCGGCTGACGGACGCCCTCCAGCCCCGGAACGTCCTGGTCACCGGCATGCTCGCCATCGGCCTCGCGGCGGCCGGGGGCGACTGGACGGGCGCACCCTGGGGGCTCGTGGGCGCCCTCTGCGCGGGCCTGGTGCCCGCCGCCTACATCGAGCGGGAGCGGCGGCGCGGCACCTGGGGCGACCGGCACGTGGTCGACCGCACCCAGCGCGGCCCGATTTTCCTGGTCATCCTCGGCTCGCTCGCCGCGGGCTCGGCCCTGATGCTGGCCGGCGGCGCGCCGCGCGGGATCGTCCTGTCGATGGCCGCGCTGTGGGCGATGACCGTGGTCCTGCTCGCCGTGAACACCGCCTGGAAGATCAGCGTCGACTCGGCGGTCTGCGCGGCGATGGTCGCCCAGCTCGCCGCCGTGCACACACCCTGGTGGCTCTGCGCGGCGCCGCTCGCGGTGGCCGTGTGCTGGTCGCGGGTGGCGCTGGGCTACCACACGGTCGCGCAGACCGCGGCCGGGGCGGCGCTGGGCGCGGCGACGGCCGCGGTGTTCGCGGTGGGGTGACACCGGACCGGGCGGGTCCGGTCCGGTACCACCCGGTGCACCGGGCCGAGCGGCCACGTCCGGTGCGCCCGGCCCCGCCCGCTCGCTGCCAGGATCAGGGGGCGAGGCGGCGCAGCCGCAGGACGTTGTCCCGGCGCAGCCCGGGGGTGCCGTCCGGGCCCTTCTGGGGACGCTCGAACTCCTCGCTGCGCTCGACGCGCCACTCGCCGTCCGGGAGCCCGAGGGCCGAGTGCACCTCGGCCGGGGTCGGGAAGTGCATCCCGTGGTGGGCGGCCTCCTCCCAGGTGCCCGCGTCGGCGTGCCCGACGACGAGCAGCACACCGCCGGGCGCCACCGCCCCGGCGGCCCGCCGCAGGATCTCCTCGCGCGGGAGCTCGCCCATCGAGTACAGGTAGTGGGCGGAGACCAGATCGTAGGAGCCGTCCGGGAACGTCACGGCGAGGTCGTGCCACTGCCAGTCCACCGCGTCCCCGGCACCGGCCTCCCGGGCGTGCGCGGCGGCCCGCTCCAGCGCCACCCGGGAGATGTCGACGCCCGTCACCCGCCAGCCCCGGCGGGCCAGCCAGACGCTGTCCGCGCCCTCGCCGCAGCCCAGGTCCAGAGCCCGCCCGGGCGTCAGCCCCGATGCCTCGGCGACCAGCGCGACATTGGGCTCGCCGCTCCAGACACGGTCCCTCTCCCGGTAGCGGGCGTCCCAGCTCTCGGGCCCGTCGTAGCCGAGCACCGACCGCTCGTCCCCGCCCCGGCCCGCGGGTGCCTTGGCGCGGCGCAGGGCGACGGCCCGGCGGGTCTCCTCGGCGACCAGGTCGGCGACGATCGCGCCGCCCGCCCGGTTCCCGGCGGCGGCGGAGCCCACCACCTGCTCCGTCACCTCGGTGACATTGCCCGCCGCCCACACGCCCGGCACCCGGGTCGCCCCCTTCGGGTCCGTCTCGATCCGGCTGCCGATCACGGCCCCGTTCACCACCACGTCCGCGGGCACCAGCCCGAGACCGCCGAGGACCTCCGTGCGGGCGGTGAACCGGGGTGCGACGACGAGGACTTCGCGGGCGACGGCAGTGCCGTCCGCGAGCCGGACGCCCGTCAGCCGCCCGTCCTCGGCCGCCACGCCCGTCACCCGGCCGTCCACCACGGCGACGCCGCGCGCGGCGAGCTGCTCGTACTCCTCCTCACCGGGCTCCGGGCCCTCGTGCAGGAAGAGGGTCACGTCCGCGGACCACTGGCGCCACAGGAGCGCCTGGTGCACGGCGAGCGGCCCGGTGGCGAGGACGCCGACCGCACGGTCGCGCACCTCCCAGCCGTGGCAGAAGGGGCAGTGCAGCACGTCCCGGCCCCAGAGCGCGTCCAGCCCCGGCACGTCGGGGAGTTCGTCCACCAGCCCGGTGGCCACCAGCAGCCGGGACGCGGTGACCGCCGAGCCGTCCGCGAGCCCCAGGCGGAAGGCGCCGTCGGCGGTACGCTCCGCCGACTCCACCCGGCCCTCGCGGATCCGGCCGCCGTAGCCCTCGACCTCGGCGCGGGCGATGCGCAGGAGCTGGGCGGGCGGGGTGCCGTCGCGCGTCAGGAAGGCGTGCACGTGGTCCGCGGGGGAGTTGCGCGGCCGCCCCGCGTCGATCACCAGCACCGAGCGCCGGGCGCGGGCGAGGCAGAGCGCCCCGGCCAGGCCCGCCGCGCCGCCGCCGAGGACCGCCACGTCGACGCGCTCGTCCCCGGGCGGTTCCGTCTCCTGGTGCACCGGCCGACTGGTCATGGCTCGTACCTCCTCCGTACCGCGGTACCGCTGTGTACCGCCACCGCTGTCGTCGTCACCGCGATACTGCGCGAGGAGTGCGGCGGGCGGCAAAGAACCTTGCCGGTTCGGCAAAAATCCGGGTGGGGCGCGGGCCGACCGCCTCAGCCCCCGTCGGGGACGCCGCCCGTGCCGTCCGCGCCGTTCCCGTCACGCGCGGAGCCCGTGCCGTTCCCGCCACGCGGGCCGTCCGCGCCGTCCGGCTCCGGCGATCCGCCGGCCCGGCCGGGGGTGTCCGCGACCCAGGCGCGGCGGGCGTAGTCGTAGTCGTACGCGGTCCCGCCGCCCGTCCCGCTGGTCCGGAACGGGCGCCCGCCGTCGTCGACACGCACCGTGCCGCCGCGTCCGCCGCTGCTCCAGCGCACTTCCAGATACCAGGAGCAGTCGCAGCCGGCCGTGCGCGCGCTGACGAGCAGCGACTCGGGCTCCGTGGCGGAGACCGCGTACGGGAAGGACACGGCGGGCAGCGGCACCCCGGAGTCGCTGCCCGCGCGGGGGCGGGCGACGGGCCGTCGCCGGTCGAGGTCGACGTCGAAGAGCCGGGGCGTGAGCGCCCCGCCGCAGCCCGCGCTCATGCGGTACTCACCGAGCGGACGCGGGCCCTGCCGCTGGACGACGCGTACGTCCACGCCCTCCACCACCACCGCCTGGGTGCCCTTCCCCTGGAGGGTGACGCGGACCATGGTCCGGCCGCCGTGCACCGCGCCGAGCGCCCCCGCCCAGGACGCCGCGTCCGCCGCGACGGGCGGCGGCGGAACGGTCCCGGGGGAGCGGCCGAGGAGGTACGCGTGGTCGCAGCCGTTCTGCCAGACATGGTCGTCGGCGGTCCAGGTCAGGGGCACGGCGGGGCCGGTGCCCGGCCCCGCGGAGGCGGACCCGGCCGCCGCCCCGGCATCCGCGGTGCCCGCCGTGCCGCCCTTGCCCGGGGTCCGGCGCTCGCCGTCCGCCGCGGGTGGCACGGTCCGCGTGCCGGGGGAGGGGGACGCCGACGGCGCGGGCCCGGAGGGCGGTGCGGGGGCACCGGCCGGGGCGGGTGCCCCCGGGCGGGGGGCCGTGTCCCCGCCCTGGCCCGACGCGAGGTGCCGCGCCCCGGCCACCAGACCGAGCGCGGCGGGCACGGCCGCCACGGCGAGCGCCAGCGCGACCGGCTTCCGCAGCCCGCGGACGCGACCGCCGCCCCGGCGGCGGAGGGCGGGACGGGCCGTGGCGGCGGGCGGCGGCGGCCCGGTGAGGAGCGCGACCGGGGCTTCGCCGCCGGCTCCGGCCGCGGCGGCTCCACCGGGCTGCGGACGGAAGGCTTCTGACACCTTGTCGGGACCCGCCCCCAAGCCGTCGGCTGCCGCATCCGCCCCCAAGCCGTCGGCCGCCGCACCCGTGCCGGGGCCGCCGGCTGCCGCGTCCGTGCCGGGGCCGTTGGCCGCCGCACCGGTGCCGGCGCTCTTGACCGATGGGCCGCCGTCGGCTGTCGCGACCGTGCCGGCGTTCTTGACCGACGGGCCGCCGTCGGCTGCCGCATCCGTGCCGGGGCCGTTGGCCGCCGCACCGGTGCCGGCGCTCTTGACCGACGGGCCGTTGGCCGCCGCACCCGTGCCGGGGCTCTTGACCGACGGGCCGTCGTCGGCCACCGCACCCGTGCTGGAGGCCTCGGCCGCCGCCGCGCCCGCACCGGCGTCCCCGGCCGGCGACCCGTCGGACGCCCCGTCAGGCGACCCGCCCGCCGCGGCTGTCCGCGCCCGGCCGGTGCCCGGTTCCATCCGACGGCGCCGGTCCTCGTCCGCCATCAGCCACAGCCGGTGCAGCTCCACGATCTCCGCGCCCGCGCACCCGCAGAACCGGGCGAGCCGCTCCACCGGGGCGAACTCCATCGGCACCGTCCGGCCGGTGCAGTAGCGGTGCAGGGTCGCCGCGCCGACGCCCACCCGGCGGGCCAACGAGCCGTAGCTGCGCCCCGATCCGGCGCGGAGCGCGTCCAGCCGTGCGGCGAAGGCCCGCCCCGCCGCGCCCGCCTCCGCGGGGTCCGTGCCCTCCACGCAGCGCGCCGTGCCCTCCACGTCGCCCGCCGTGTCGTCCGCCATACCGCTCCCTTCCCGCGCCCGTTCCGGAGCGCGTTTCACCCCTCGCAGAAAGCCCACGTCACAGGGGGTGAAACGGTTCCACCGCGTCATCCGGCGGGTGGGTCCTTGCCGGGCGGCCCGGCGGCGCCGACGCTGGTGGACGACAGCACGGGGTCCGGACGGATCGCCGTGCCGCCACGACCGACAACCACGACCGACAACGGGGAACACCAGCCATGAACCGCATCCGCGCCGCCGCCGTGACCGCGGCGGTCCTCGCCCTGACCGCCGTCTCCTTCTCGCCCGCCTCCGCCGCCCCCGCGCCGCGCTTCCTGACACCCGGTCAGCTTCCGGCCGCCGCCACCCCCTGGACCGCGGACAAGATCCGCAAGGGCGCGCCCGACGAGCGGTCCTGGTGCACCGCCGAGGCCACACCGGCCGCCGGCACGCGCTACCGCGACTACCGGACCGAACTGGACACCAACGCCCGCCAGACGATCACCGTCGCGCCGACCGAGGCGAAGGCCGCGCAACTCGTCCGCAAGCTCCGCCTCGCGGTCGAGACCTGCCTGGACCGGATGAAGGCGCAGGACCCGGGCCTGGAGGGGGAGGGGCTCCACCACGGCCGCATCGGGGTGGAGGACGGGGCGAACGTCTACAGCATCGACACCTCGTACCCGGAGGCCGGTTCGACGGATGTCGCGCTGTTCTCCGTGGGGCGCGACGGGCGGGCCGTGACGGTCGTCGAGTGGGGGCAGTTGGGCGACCTGGACGGCGCCCCGCTCCAGGACTTCAGGCTGACCACCGCCCTCGCGGTCGCCAAGCTGTACTGACCGCGCACCGGACAGGGGCCGGGGCGGGGGCGGGCCGTGGGGGAGTCCGTCGCCGTCCCGGCCCCGCGCGGGTGAGGATGCGGGTACGTCAGCGTGTGCGGGTACGTCAGCGTGTGCGCGTGCGTCAGTGGGAGCGGGGCGCGTACATGATGACCGCCATGCCGGCGAGGCAGATCAGCGCGCCGATCACGTCGAAGCGGTCCGGCCGGTAGCCGTCGGCGACCATGCCCCAGGCGATGGACCCGGCCACGAAGACGCCGCCGTAAGCGGCCAGGACACGGCCGAAGTTGTCGTCGCTCTGGAAGGTGGCGACGACCCCGTACAGGCCCAGCGCGATCACCCCGGCGCCGATCCAGACCCAGCCCCGGTGCTCGCGCAGCCCCTGCCACACCAGCCAGGCGCCCCCGATCTCGAAGAGCGCGGCGACGGCGAACAGGGCGACGGAACGGGCAACGAGCACAGGCTTCCTCCGGGGCGTACGCGGCACCGGTCCGCCACGTCGTGAACGCGCCCACGGTAGCCCGCGCGCAGGACCCGGGGACGAGGGTCCGGGCACGGCCGGCCGCCGGGACCCGCTGAAAGCGCCCGGAGGCGAACCGAGCCCTAGGGAAGATCAGCCCCCAGCGGCGGGACCTTTGCCGTCGTGGGGCCGCGGACCGCCTCGATGACCGCGTCGTGCAGGTCCCGGCTCGCCCGCTCGCTGGGGCACGGCGCCGGGCTGCCGGACACGGTGAACCAGTCGGCCGCGCCGGTGTACTGCACAGTGACGGACGCCTCGCCGTCGACCCAGGTGGTGTGCACGGTGAGGTCCCCGGTCACGACCCCGACCTCCTCGGTCAGGACGCCGCCGTGTCCGGAGTACACACCGGGTGTGGTCCAGGATGCCCAGCTCATGCATCCAACGTCACACCCTTCCCGCTTGATCGCTACCGGCGGGACGGGGATTTGTCGTGCCGGTTCAGCCGAGAACGCGGAGCGCTCCGGGCTGGACCCGGACGGTGACCGGGAGTTGCCCGTCCACCTCGCCGTCCGCGCCGTACGGAAGGGGGCGCTCCGCCTCGATCCGGATCTCCTTGCCGCGCAGGACCTCCACCTGCGGGCGGCGTATGTGCGCACCGGTCTTGAGCTCGTTCATCATCGCGAAGAACAGCCGCTTCGGGGCGTGGTGGACGACGACCACGTCGAGGGTGCCGTCGTCGAGCCGGGCGCCGGGGGCGATCTGCCTGCCGAAGCCGTAGTAGCCCGAGTTGGCCGCCACCACCGTGTAGCCGCGCCGCTCGTGGAGGACGCCGTCGACGGTGATCCGGTAGGACGCGGGCCGCCAGGCGGCGACCGCGCGCAGCCCGCCCGCGTAGTAGGAGGCCGCACCCCGCAGCACCCGGGATTCGTTGGCGTGCCGGTTGGCGACCGCGTCGACGCCCGCGTAGACGCTGCCGAGGACCGACTTGCGCCCGTGGGCCGCCGAGTCGACCTCGATGGTGTCCACCGGGCGGGCCTTGCCGTCGAGCAGCACCCGGGCGAGGGCGTCCGGTTCGGTGGGCAGAGCGAGGGCGCGGGCGAAGTCGTTGCCCCGGCCCGCGGGCACCAGCCCGAAGACCGCGCCGGTGCCGCTGAGGGCGCCGCCGACGCAGCCGGCCATCCCGTCGCCGCCGACCGCGAGGACGGCGTCCCCGCGCTCCCCCGCCTCCCGGGCGAGTTCGCGGGCGTGCGCCAGGCTGCGGCTGTAGCGGGTCTCCAGCCCGGCCCCGGCCTCCCGCAGGAGCCGGGCGAGCGGGAGCAGGGCCGCCGTGCCGCTGGAACTGCCCGCGGCGGGGTTGACGACGGCGGTGAACTGTCGCATGGGTGCGCCTCCGGGCGGCAGGGGGTCGGCGGTGCGGGGGGTCTCGGGGCCGCGGGTCAACGGACGGGGACGAGGACTCCGGGGCTGAGCACCCCGGCGGGATCGGTCTCCGCCTTGACGGCCTGGAGCATACGGACCCCCAGCGGGCCGATCTCCCTCGCGTACCAGTCGCGGTGGTCGGTGCCCACGCCGTGGTGGTGGCTGATGGTGCCCCCGGCGGCGACGATCGCGTCGTTCGCGGCCCGCTTCGCCTTCTCCCAGTGGGCGACGGCGTCCTCGCCCTGGGCGGAGACGACCGTGAAGTACAGGGAGGCGCCGTTCTCGTAGACGTGCGAGATGTGGCACATCACCAGCGGCGGTGTGCCGGCCCCGGTGAGCTGGGTGGTGAGGGTGTCGCCGACGGCCGCGTACAGGCCGGGGAGGGCGGACCAGAAGGCGGCGGTCTCCAGGGTCTCGGCGAAGGCGCCCGCGTCCAGCAGGGCGTCCCGCAGGTAGGGGGCGTGGTAGCGGCCGTGCTCCCAGCGTTCGCCGGGCTCGGCGCCGAGGGGTTCGCCGCCGCAGGCGAGCAGGATCTCGCGGGCCTTGGCGCGGCGGTCCTCCGTGTCGGCCCCGGTGCCCTCGTAGCCGGTCAGGGCGAGGCAGCCGGCCGGCTGGGGGATGTCGGTGCCGCCGATGGCGTCGGGCTGGGCGAGGCCGACGAAGGTCTCGGTCTCGTCGGAGAGGCGCAGCACGGTGGGGCGCGGCCCGTCCTGGGCGAGGCGGCGCAGGGCGGTGGTCCCGGCCTCGAAGGAGGGGAAGCGCCAGCCCTCGTAGATCCGGCGTTCCGGCAGCGGGCGGATGCGCACGGTGACGGCGGTGATCACACCGAAGGCGCCCTCGGAGCCGAGGACGAGCTGCCGCAGGTCGGGCCCGGCGGCGGAGCGGGGGGCGCGGCCGGTCTCCAGGGTGCCCTCGGGGGTGGCGAGGGTGAGGGCGAGGACCATCTCGTCGAAGCGGCCGTAGCCGGCCGAGGCCTGGCCGCTGGAGCGGGCCGCGGCGAAGCCGCCGACGGAGGCCCACTCGAAGGACTGCGGGAAGTGGCCGAGGGTCCAGCCGCGCTCGTTGAGCAGGGCCTCGCAGGCGGGGCCGCGCAGGCCGGGCTCCAGGACGGCGGTGCGGGAGACCTCGTCCACCGAGACCAGCCGGTCGAGCCGGCGCAGGTCGAGGGCGACGAAGGGGCGCTCGGTGCGCGGCGCGAGTCCGCCGACGACGGAGGTGCCGCCGCCGAAGGGCACCGCGGCCAGGCCGTGCGCGGCGCAGGCGGTGAGGACCGCCAGCACCTCGTCGTGGCCGCCGGGCAGCACCACGGCGGCCGGAATGTCGTCCACCTCGCCCGCGCGGATGCGCAGCAGGTCGGGGGTGGACTTGCCGCGGGTGTGGCGGATGCGGCTCTCGGCGTCGGTGCGGACGTGCTCCGGACCGCCGGCGGCCTTCGCCAGGGCGGCGCGGGCCTCGTCACCGAGGGGTGAGGGGGGCGCGTCGATGCCGTCCAGCCCGGCGGGGCCGCTCTCGCGGGGGGTGACACCCAGCAGTTCGCGCAGCAGTCCGGTCACGGTCTCCGGCAGGGGGGCCGCCTTGGCCGGGTCGCCCCAGCCGCTCCACAACATGTCCACGTCGTACCTGTCCTCACCGTCGGGGTGTGCGGGGATCCGCGGGAGCGCGGGGGTTTCGCGAGGCCTGCCCGGAGTCCGCCCCCGGGGGTGCACTGCCGCGCGGCCCGCACTGGCATTACACTGTGACAGATGACGCCCATTCGTCACAACCAGTCGGACGCAGACGCCGTGCTCGACGCCGCACGCGACTGCGTCCTCGCCGTCGGCGTACGGCGCACGACCCTCACCGACGTCGCCCGCCGCGCCGGGGTCTCCCGGATGACGCTCTACCGGCGCTGGCCCGATGTGCGCACCCTCGTCGGCGACCTGATGACCCGGGAGTGGATCGAGATCGCGGTCGCCGCCATGCCGGACACCGTCCCCGGCGCCCTCACCCGGGAACGGATCGTCGACGGACTGGTCGGCGGCGTCGAGGCGTTCCGCGCCCACCCGCTCTTCCACAAGATCCTCGACGTCGACCCCGAACTGCTCCTGCCGTACCTGCTCGACCGGCGCGGCACCAGCCAGGACGCCCTCCTCGGGCTGATCTCCGCCGGCCTCGCGGAGGGGCACGCGGACGGCTCCGTCCGCCGTGTGCACACCGACCTCCAGGCCCGGTCCCTGCTCCTGGTCGTGCAGTCCTTCGCCATGTCCCTGCGCACCATGACCGACGAGGACGACCCCGCGCTGACCGACGCCGCGTTCCTCGACGAGCTGCGCACCCTCCTGGAGAGGACCCTCGCCCCGTGACCACCCCCGCCGCCCCCGTCGCCTCCTCCCTGAACGCCGCCCGCCGCGCCCGGGAACTCGCCGCCCTGGCGGACGGGGCCGAGGTGGACGTCCTCGTCGTCGGCCTCGGCGCCACCGGGGCGGGCGCCGCCCTGGACGCGGCCGCCCGAGGGCTGCGCGTCGCCGCGATCGACGCCCACGACCTCGCCTTCGGCACCTCCCGCTGGAGCTCCAAGCTCATCCACGGCGGCCTGCGCTACCTCGCCACCGGGCAGCTCGACGTCGCCCACGAGAGCGCGGTGGAACGCGGCGTCCTCATGGAGCGCACCGCGCCCCATCTGGTCCGGGCCCAGCCCTTCGTCCTCCCGCTGACCCCGCTGGTCGGCCGCGCGCAGGCATCCCTCGCCAGGACCGGGTTCCGCGCCGGGGACCTGCTGCGCGCCGCCGCCCGCACCTCCCGCGCCACCCTCCCCGCGCCGCGCACCCTTTCCGCGGTCGAGACCCGGCACCTGGCCCCCGCCCTGCGCCCGGCCGGGCTGCGCGGCGGCCTCCTCTCCTGGGACGGGCAGCTCACCGACGACGCCCGCCTGGTGACCGCGATCGCCCGCACCGCCGCCGCGCACGGGGCCCGGATCCTGACCCGGTCCCGGGCCCTCTCGTTCACCGGCGACGGCGCGCTCGTCCGCGACGAACTCACCGGCGAGGAGCTGCGCATCCGGGCCCGGACGGTGGTCAACGCGGCCGGGGTGTGGGCCGGCGGCCTGGTCGACGACATCCGGCTGCGCCCCTCCCGGGGCACCCACCTGGTGCTGCGCGCCGACGCCCTGGGCGAGCTGTCCGCCGGACTCCACATCCCGATCCCCGGCGAACGGAACCGTTTCGTCCTGGTCCTGCCGCAGGGCGACGGGCGCATCTACGTCGGCCTGACCGACGAGCCCGTGGACGGGGAGGTGCCGGACGTTCCCGAGGTCCCCGAGACCGATATCGGCTTCCTGCTGGACGTCCTCGGCTCCGCGCTGGACGTCTCCCTGGGCCGCGCGGACGTGGTCGGCGCCTTCGCGGGGCTCCGGCCGCTGCTGGACACCGGCGACGGGCCCGGCCGCACGGCGGACATCTCCCGCCGCCACGCGGTCCTGACCTCGCCCGGCGGGGTGGTCACCGTCGTCGGCGGCAAGCTCACCACCTACCGGCGGATGGCCCAGGACGCGGTGGACGCGGCGCTCGCCGCGGGCGGGCTGACGGCGGGGCCCTGCCGCACCGCGGCCCTCCCGCTCGTCGGCGCGGCCCGCCCGGCGGCCCTCGCCGCCCTCGGCGTCCCGCGCCGCCTGGTCCGTCGCTACGGCGCGGAGGCCCCGGCGGTCCACGCCCTCGCCGCCACCTCCCCCGACCTGTCCCGCCCGGTGGCCCCCGGCCACCCGGTCACGGGCGCCGAACTCCTCTGGGCCGTCCGCCACGAGGGCGCCCTCGACGTCTCCGACGTCCTCGACCGCCGCACCCGCATCGGCCTCGTCGGCCCGGACCGCGAGGCGGCGACGGAGGCCGCGAGGGCGGCCCTGGCCGCGGTGTGACGGCCCCACCGGGGCCCGGGCCCACCGGCCCGGCCCGGCCCGGCACGGCTCGGCCCCGGCTGGCAGGGCGAGCCGTGCCGGCACCGGCTGTGCCCGGCCGGCTCGGGGGTCGGCCCGGCCCGCCGGGCCAACCCCCGAGCCGGGCGCGGGCGCGCCCCTACGCCAGGAAGGCCGCCCGGTCGCGCGGCACCCCGTGGGCGAAGCCCGCGCCCGAGGCCCAGCGGGCGGCCTCCGACACCGCGAGGTCGGCCAGGCGCTGCCACTCGTTGCCCTGGGAGCCCGCCACATGCGGGGTGATCAGCGCGCCGTCGCAGGACCAGAGCGGGTGGTCCGGCGGCAGGACGTCCGGCTCGGTGACGTCGAGGACCGCCCGGACGCGGCCCTCCCCGAGCGCCTCGACCAGGGCGTCCTGGTCCACGACCGCGCCACGGGCCGTGTTCACCAGGACCGCGTCCTGCCGCATCGACCCCAGCAGCTCCCGGCTCACCAGACCCCGCGTCTCCGGCAGCAGCGGGGTGTGCACGCTCACCGTGTCGCTGCGCGCGAACAGCTCCCCGAGACCGACCGCCTCCACCCCCAGCGCCCGCGCCTCCGCCTGTGTCACGAACGGGTCGTGCAGCAGGACCGTCAGGTCGTACGGGCGCAGCAGCTCGATCACCCGCCGGCCGGTCGTCGACGCCGACAGGATGCCCACCGTGCGGCGGTAGTTGCCGACGTGCGCCGGGACCCGCAGCCGGTTTGCCCGGGAGCCGCCCGCCCGGTACCCCCGCGCCTGCTCCAGGACCCGCTTCCCGGTCAGCAGGATCATGCCCACCGTGTACTCGGCCACCGGCAGCGCGTTCGCCGAGGCCGCCGACGACACCTCGATGCCGCGTTCCCAGCACGCCTCGGTGACATGCCCCCGCACGGAGCCGGCCGTGTGCACCACGGCCCGCAGCAGGGGCGCCGCCGCCAGCGCCGCCGCGTCGAGCAGGGGGCAGCCCCAGCCGGTCACCAGGAGTTCGGCGCCGCCGAGCAGCTCGCGCGCCCGGTCGGTGGCGAAGTCGTCCAGCACCGGCGAGGGCGCGAGGTCGCACACCTCGCCGAGCGCGGCGAGCGCGCCCGGCCCCAGCACGGCGGACGCGGCCTCCGGGGACATCGCCAGAACCGTCCGGGGCCGGTGCGGGCGGGCGGACGGCGGCGGAGGAGTCATGGGCGACCCTTCGGTTCGGTTCGGTGACGAGGACGAGGCGGACACGGGACGCGGGCCGGGTGGTCGAGGCCGGTTGATCGACCGAGTGAAGCGCGCCCCGGGACGGCCCGGCAAGGCCCCGCGCGGACCGGGCGCGCTCCAGGCGGCCGTCCCGCTTCGAGATGCGACCGCGCACCGGCCCTGTTTCGCTGGGCGGAGTGCTCTCGACACGCCCGAGGACGCGGAGAGCGGAAAACGGAGAGCGGACAGCGGACAGCGGACAGCGGAGAGTGGAGGAGAGAACGTGGACGGATACGAGGAATCCCGCGGCCGGGTGCGGCAGATGCGCGAGAAGGCCAAGGAACTCGGCGAGGCCGCCGACCGCAGCAGCGACCCCAAGGAGAAGAAGCGCCTCAAGGACAAGGCCGAGCGGCTCCGGGCGCAGTCCGACCAGGAGTCCGCGATGGGCGCCGGGGACATCCACCCCAGCCCCTGACCGGCGTGCCGCCACCGCCACGGCCCCGGCAGGACGACCGGCCCCGCGGCCCGGGGAGCCCCGCGCTCCCCGGGCCGCGGGGCCGGTGTCCGTGCTCCCGCACCACCCCCGCCGCATTGGCCCCTCGGGGCGAACGCGCCGCGGACGCGGGCATTTCTGCGCGATCACGGGCCCGCCGGGCCCTAGGGTCGGGCCCGACCAGGGGGGGCCGTGTCCAGCGAGTGGAGTCAGCCGATGCCCATGACCGCCATCCGTACCCGCCGTCCCGCCCGCGGCGCCGCCGTGCGCGTGGCCGCCGCCGCGTTCGCCGTCGCCGCCCTGACGGCGGCCGCGCCCGCCCAGGCCGCCGCCCCGGCCGCGGCCGCGCCGTCCACCGCAGCGGCCGCCGCCCCGGCGAAGCCGTACGGCACGGTGACCGCGCGCAGCGGGCTGAACCTGCGCGCCTACCCGAGCACCGACTCCTCCGTGAAGGGCAGCCTGCGCTACAACGCCCAGGTCGGCCTGGTGTGCAAGGTCCGCGCCCAGGACATCGCGGGGAACGACCTCTGGTACCTGGCGCGCGACAGCCGCAAGGTGTGGGTCCCGGCCCGCTACGTCGCCGCCACCGGCTATGTGAAGTACTGCAAGGACGTCCGGATGTGACGCCCGCCGGCACCGCACCGGGCCGCCGCCGTACACCACGGCGGCGGCCCGGCCCGCGTCCGCCCGACCGCGCCCGCGTCAGTCCACCGGCCAGGTGTGCACCGGCGCGTTGAGGTGCATGTACTCCAGGTACTGCCCGGTCATCTGCCGCAGCGCCTCGTGGTGGTCGACCCGGTTGCCCCGGTCGATGCGGTGGAACATCTCCGCCTGCCACACCGCCCCGTTCCGCCCCGTCACACAGCGCTGCTCGATCACCCCGAGCAGCGGCTCCCGCCACGCCGTGTCCATGCCCGTGGCCTCAAGCCCCCGGTGCGCCAGCGGCAGCAGCCGCCGCAGCACCAGCTCGGCGACCGGCACCTCGCCCATCCCCGGCCAG
Source organism: Streptomyces sp. CNT372 (assembly GCF_000377145.1). Classification (NCBI taxonomy): domain Bacteria; kingdom Bacillati; phylum Actinomycetota; class Actinomycetes; order Kitasatosporales; family Streptomycetaceae; genus Streptomyces; species Streptomyces sp. CNT372. The sequence continues at coordinate 90,920 of NZ_KB897787.1, forward strand.
TACAGCTTCGCGTCGATGCCGTGCCGGGCCGCCGAGTGCAGATTGTCCTCGGCGGCCTGGAACGACATCCGGGACCACACCGGCCGCTCCTCGTCGACCAGGGCCCGCGTCAGACCGTAGTAGAACGCCCCGTTGGCCAGGATGTCGGCCACCGTCGGGCCCGCCGGCAGCACGCGGTTCTCGATCCGCAGATGCGGCTTGCCGTGGTCGACCGCGTAGACCGGCCGGTTCCAGCGGTAGATCGTGCCGTTGTGCAGGGTCAGTTCACCAAGGGCGGGCACGTCCCCGCCGTCCAGGGTCTCCTTGGGGTCCTCCTCGTCGCAGAGCGGCAGCAGCGCAGGGAAGTAGCGCACGTTCTCCTCGAACAGGTCGAAGACGCTGTTGATCCAGCGCTCCCCGAACCACACCCGGGGCCGCACGCCCTGCACCTTGATCTCCTCCGGGCGGGTGTCCGTGGCCTGCTCGAAGAGCGGGATACGGGTCTCGCGCCACAGCTCCTTGCCGAACAGGAACGGTGAGTTCGCCGCGAGCGCCACCTGCACCCCGGCGATCGCCTGCGCCGCGTTCCAGTACGCCGCGAACTGCTCCGGCGCGACCTGGAGATGGAACTGCGTACTGGTGCAGGCCGCCTCCGGGGTGATGGTGTCCGCGTAGGTGCGCAGCCGCTCGACGCCGTCCAGCTCGATCCGCAGGTCCTCGCCGCGCGCCGCGAAGACCTGCTCGTTGAGCAGCCGGTAGCGGGGGTTCTCCGACAGCGCCTCGGCGCTCACGTGGTCACGGCGCAGGGTCGGCAGGATCCCGACCATGGCGAGGTGCGCCCCGATAGCGGAGGCCCGGTCCTCGGCGTGGTTGAGGGCGGCGCGGATCTCCTGCTCCCAGGCGTCCGGGCCGCCCGCGGTGAGCCGCCGGGGCAGGATGTTGACCTCCAGGTTGAACCGGCCCAGCTCGGTGTCCCAGGCGGGGTCGGCGATGGCGTCCAGCGCCTCGGTGCTCCGCATCGCCGGCTGGGCGTTCTCGTCGACGAGGTTCAGCTCGATCTCCAGCCCGACCTGCGGCCGTTCGAACTCGAACCGGGCCCCGCGCAGCATCTGCGCGAAGGTGTCCAGGCAGGACTGCATCTTGTCTCGGTAGCGGCGGCGGTCGTCACGGGTGAACACCAGCGCCGGGACGTCCCGTCCCATCGGCCCTCCCGGAGTCGTCGGGCGGCGGACAGCCAGCTCTCAGCTCTCAGCGTGCCACCGACCGGCGGCGGCGACCAGCGAGAGCGGCCCCGGCTCCCCGGGCGCTGACCGGACGTGTCCGGGCAGTCACCCGAGCGGTGCCGACCGGTCCCTCCCGGTCACCCGAGCGGCGCCGGCCGGTCCCTCCCGGTCACCCCCGCCGTTCGAGCAGCCCCCGGACGTAGGCGGCCTGGCCGGCGTGCTGGAGGTCGTCCGCGAGAACGCTGACCAGCCGCACGCCGAGGGTGACCGGCGGGTCCCAGCCCTGGTCCACGACCCGGTCCAGGTCCCCGGCGTCCAGGGTCCGGACGTGGTCGAGGGTGCGGGCGTGGACGGCGTCCGCGTAGCCGAGGAGTGCGGACGCCGGGGCGCGCACCGCCGCCACGTCCCCGGCGGAGTGGCCGTAGCCGGTCGCCGTGTCCGGGAAGGGCAGCCCGAACCGGCCGGCCCAGCCCTCGGAGGTCCACACCTGCTCCCGGCCGGCCGCGTCCGCGAGGTGGTCGTCCTGGACGCGGGCCAGGTGCCAGACCAGCCAGGCGACGGTGTTCGCGCCCTCCTCCGGGCGGGCCGCGAGCTCCGCCTCCGACAGCCCTTCGACCGCCTCGTGCACGGCCTCGCGCACCCGCTCGAAGGCGTCAGCCAGCAGTGCGGTGGTGTCCATCGAGCTCCTCCGCTCCCTCGTCCCCCGGTGGTGCCCCCGCGCCACTCCCGATCGTGCCCGCCCTCGCGCTCCGGCGCGCGATGTCACACGAGGCGCGAACGCTTCCCCCCGGGGCGCGCCCCAGGAGACCCCGGAGCGGCCGCGAAGGTGCGTGCGGACCACCGCGCCGGACCACCGCGCCGGACCACCGGCGGGCCACCGCGCCGCACGGGTATCGGTCGAGCACGTCGCTTTCGCGCCATCGAACGGCGGTTCGGAGCAAGCGGGTTGACACCCCCTCAGGGTCCCGCCGTTCATGGAGTGGTGCAGGGCGGAACTCCGGGCGGCGGGGCTTTTGCCGCTCCTTGAGGCTTCTGTCGTGTCGCCTGCGTCACGTCTTGGCCAAAACTTGAAACTCCTGAGACTCCTGATGCGTCTGTCTGGATGCCACCGGCGGGGCGTGTCGCCGCCGGTGCAGATGTTCGGATCCGGAGGTCTTTCGGTGAAAGACCTCCACAGTGTCACTCTATGTGTTGAGGAAGTGGCACTTTCGCCACGAACTGTCACATGAGGAGCCCGGGCTGGTGCGCGGGCAGGGGAGGAAGCAGCAGATGAAACCGTTCGCCTGGAACTACGCACAGCCCGCGGACCCGGCCCCGGCCCTGGTCTCCTACTCCTACGACGCGACGCTCCAGCTGAACGTCCTGTCCGACGGCCGGCCCGCCATCTCGGACCGCGCGCTGATGGCCGCCGCCGGCACGACGACGTCCAAGGCGGGCTCCGCGACCCACTTCGACGACTGAACCCGCACGGCACGCCCCCATGACCCTCGCCACCCCCGCGACCGCCCGACCGGGCCGACCGGCGCCCCCTCGCACGGGCGGCCCGAACGGCCCGGCGCTCTCCGTGCGCCCGCACCGCACGGCATGCCCGCCCGGCTCTGTCCGGCCGGGCCCGCACCGCACCGCGCCCCCGTCCTCCGCCCTCCGCCGTGCGCCCGCACCGCGCCGCGACCGGACGGACCCGGCGCGGTGACCGTCCTCGTCCTGACGAGCGCGGAGGACGTCACCGCGGACCTCGTGGTGGCGGAACTGCACGAACTGGGCGCCCCCCTGGTCCGGTTCGACCCCGCCGACCTGCCCGGTGACGTCTCGCTCTCCGCCGAGTACGTCCGCGGCGAGTTCCGCGGCTACCTCTCCACCGGCGGCCGGGTGGCCAGCGTCGACGCCGTCCGCTCCGTCTGGGTCCGCAGGCCCGGCGAGGCCGCCGCGCACGCCGCCGAGCCCTCCGCCTGGCTCGCCGAGGAGAGCGCCCACGCCCTCTACGGCATGCTCGACTCCACCGACGCCCGCTGGATGAACCACCCCAGCGCCGCGGCCCGGGCCCGCCGCAAGCCGTGGCAGATGCGCATTGCCCACGGCAGCGGCTTCCCCGTGCCCGCCACCCTGGTCACCACCTATCCGGCGATGGCCCGGCGCTTCGCCGAGCAGTACCGGCACGTCGTGGTGAAGTCCGTCTCCGGGAAGTCGCCCGGCGACCCGCCCATGGCCCTGCCGACCTCCCTCGTCCCCCCGGACGCCGACTTCTCCGGGGTGGCCGCCGCCCCCACCCTCCTCCAGCGGTACATCGCCAAGCGGGCCGACATCCGGCTCACGGCCGTCGGGGACACCTACTTCGCCGCGCGCAAGGTCGCCGAGGCGGGCCAGGTCGACGGGCGCTTCGGCGACACCGGGCACCAGTGGAAGCCGGTCGAGACGCCCGCCCCCGTCGCCCGCGCCGTTCAGCGCTATCTGCGCCGTGCCCGACTCGCCTACGGGGCCTTCGACTTCGCGGAGGAGGAGACCACCGGCACCTGGTGGTTCCTGGAGTGCAACCAGGGCGGGCAGTTCGGCTTCGTGGAACTGGAGACCGGGCAGCCCATCTCCCGTGCCGTCGCCCAGTGGCTCGCCACGGAGCCCGGCTGAGCATCCGGGCAGCGCGCCTCGGGCGGCTCAGCGCCCGGCGTCCCCCTCCCGCCCGCGCCGCCAGTCCGCCACCACCGCGTCCGCGTCGTACGGGCGCAGCCCCAGCGGGGGACCGGGCGGCGGGCGCAGCAGGGCCGCGGCGATCCGGTCGTTGATCTCGCCGACGATCCGCCGCACCGCCGCCTCCGAGGGCGCCCGCGAGGCCGCCTCCAGCGCGTCCTCCGCCTCCTTGCGCAGGGCCAGCGAGGGCGGCAGCACGGCCAGGCCCTCGCGGTGCATCTTGCCCTTGACCCACCACAGCTCGTCGTACGGCGCGTCAGCGTCCGGCAGCGGTTTCCCGAACCCCGGCAGGTCCCGGAACTCGCCGCGTTCGGACGCCTCGCGGATCTGCTTGTCCACGAACGACTCGAAGCTGACGCCCGGGGGTTTGCGTTCGGTCATGCCTCCAGCCTAATCGGCCCGTCCGGCCCTGCCCAGGGCCCGCCCGGCCCCGTCCGCACCGCCGCCAGGGCGGCGCACCCGGGGCCGGTCGGGCGCGCGTCAGCCGACCGTGAACGCGGCCGTCGCCCCGCTGAACGCGGACACCCCGCCGAAGAGGCTCCTCGCGTCCCCGTGATGGACGATCCGGTACGTCCCGGCCGGGGTGCCCGGCGCGACCCGCCAGGTGACGACCGCCTTCGAGGTTCCCGTCAGACCGTTCAGCCGCACCCACCGGTAGGTGGTGTCCCAGTCGCCGTCGTCCAGCTCCCGGACCCACCTCCCGTCCACCTGCCGCTGGACCTCCAGGAAGGTGCCGCCCCGGCGCAGGTTGTTCTTCGGGTGCCCGGTGGCGAACTCCGCCGTCACCGTCGCCCCCGGTGCGTAGGAGGCCGACGGCGCGCGCAGCACGTCCCCGAAGCGCTTCCCCGCGGGCGGGTTGTCCATCACCACACCCGTCTGGAGGGAGAGCTGCCGCCCCGAGTGGTCCGGCGGGAGCGGCCCGCGTGCCACCTGGGTGCCCGTCCGCAGCGACTTCGCCAGCGCGGCGAACTCCTGCTGCTGCGCGGGGAGCGTGTTGCGGCCGTACAGGGTCGATCCGCCCTCGTACTGCTGGAGGTCGTACTCCTCGGGCGTGGTCACGTACTGGCTGTAGGCGTTGGCGTACCCCTGCATCACCACGTTCTCCAGCGGCACGCCCAGCTCCCGGGCGACCGTGCGGCGGATCCGCAGACCGGCGACGACCGTGTACTCCGCCGGCCCGGCCACCAGATGGAGCTGGCCGATCCGCACGATCTGGAGCGGCAGGATCCGGGGGGTCGCGGGCACCGCCGCGTTCACCAGACCAGTCGGCACCAGGTTCGCCTTCGGGTACTGGCAGCCCACCAGCCAGGCGGGCGGCTCGACGCCGAACGGCTCCAGCAGCTTCGCCACCGGGCTGTTCATGCCCTCCGTGAACCCGGGCAGCGCCGGACCGTCCTCCACACTGCCCGCGAGGGTGGCGGCGCCGACCATGGCCGGGCAGGTCCGCTGCTCCCTGCCGTCGGTGGTGTAGGTCCCGGCGACCGTGACGTTCTCCATGTCGACGAAGCGCATCCGGGAACCGACGCTCCCGCTCACCGGCTCCGCGGCCCGGTCGTAGATCTCCTTCGCCCGTCGGAACTGCCGGTCACCGATGATCCGGGTGTTCTCGAACTCGTCCTCGGTCGGGCCCGAACCCGGCCTGAGGTTCAGATTGGGCGAGATGTCACCGGCGTTGGTGTTGGCGAAGGCCGCGACGAAGCCCTTGGCCCCGTCGAGATGGCGCACGCCCTCGTGGCCGTGCTCCCACTCGTAGGAGGCGTAGCCCTTGTTGTCCGGGCTGAGCAACGTGTTCCCGTTGGTCAGCGAGGTGTTGTGGGTGGCGAACCAGCTGATCGCGCCCACGTCCTCGCCGCCCTGCCGGAAGCGCAGCACGGTCATCGACGGGTCGATCCCGCCGGGGAAGGCCGCCCGGTCGGCGGCCGGGTTGCGGTCGAAGGCGGTCCGGGAGCGGTTGACGCCGGCGTTCGTCAACTCGCCCCGGCCCAGCGTGATCGTGCCCGGCCGAAGGTCCTCGTGGGCCTCGGCCACCGACTCCACGATGCCGTCCACGACCGCGCGGTAGGTGTCCTTCTGGAAGCCGAGGGAGGCCAGGTTGTAGGCGAGGTGGTGCGAGTGGCCGCCGGAACCGGCATGGGTGTGCGTCGCCGCGAGCAGCACGTTCCGCTCGGTGTAGAGGGAGCCGTAACGCTTCCTCAGCTCGGCGAGCACACCCTGCTGGACGGACTGGAACACCATGCCCAGATCGGCGTTGACGTAGGCGACGCGTTCGCCGGACGCCCGGTCGGCGACCACGAACGCCCGGGAGCGCTGCCGCTGGTGGATGCCGGTCGCCTTCTGGTCGAAGCTGGAGTAGCCCATCATGCCGACCTCGGCGGCCTCACCGGTCACATCGGCGATACCGCGGCCGACCAGGTACTCGGTGCCGTCGGCGGACCGGTCGGACACGGCGGCGGGCGCCGGGGACGCCTCGGCGGGGCGGGCCGCGGGGACGGCGGCCAGGGTCACGGCGCCGAGCGTGCCGGCGAGGACCAGGCAGAGCGCTCGCGCGCGTGGGGTGGGGGACCGCATGCCATCTCCCTCGGGACGCAGTGGAGCAACGGGTGCCACCGACGGTAGGCGCGGGACCGGCCCCCGGAGGAGGACCCGACCGGCCAGTAACGGGACGTCACCGGCCACCCGGGCCTGTCCCGGGGGCCGCCGGCCCCCCTACAGTGGCGCCCCGGAGGTGACACCCATGGCCCGCCCGACCCCCGAGGCACCCCGCCTCGCCGACCCCCGGTACGGCTCGGCCACCCTCACCCCGCACCTCCTGCGCTACCTCACCCTGGTCGCGGCCGAACGCGGCCACGACCTCGGGCCCGCCCTGCGGCGCGCCGGGCTCAGCCCGGCCGTGCTCAGCTCGGTGGGCGGCCGGGTCTCCTACCGGCAGGGCAGCTCCGTCATCCGGGAGGCCGTCGGACTCGTCGGCGACCCGGCACTCGGCCTCGCCGTGGGCCGCCGCCAGCGGGTCACCGCCTGGGGGCTCGTCGGCTTCGGCCTGCTCGCCAGCCCGACCCTCGGCGACGCCCTCGCCCTCGGGGTGCGCCACCACGGCGTCTCCGGCTCCATGCTGGACTACCGCATCGAGTCCGTCCGGGGCGGCACCGCGATCCTGGCCGCCGCCCGCTACACCGACTCCGTCCTCCACGCCTTCCTCCTGGAGGAGGCCTTCGGCAGCATCGTCGCCCTCGTACGGGACGCCCTGGACGCGCAGTTCGCGCCGCGCGCCGTCGCCGTACGGCATCCGCGCCCCGCGCACGGGTCCGCGTACGAGGAGTGGTTCCGCTGCCCGGTCCTCTTCGGCGCGCCCGACGACCGGATGGAGTTCGCGGACGCCTGGCTCGCCCGCCCGGTGCCCACCGCCGACCCCTACGCCCTCGCCCAGACCGTCCAGCTCCTGGACGCGGCCGGGGACCGGGGCCGGGAGCACCAGGACCTGGTCGAGGGACTGGAGGTGTCGGTCGCCCGGAGCCTGCCCCGGGTGCCCCCGCTCGCCCACCAGGCCCTCGCCCGGGGCATGAGCGAACGCACCCTGCGCCGCCGCCTCGCCGGGCACGGCACCAGCTACGAGGCGCTGGTCGACTCGGTGCGCCTGGTCCGTGCCGAGGAGCTGATCACCACCAGCGACCTGCCGCTCCAGCGGATCGCCGGCCTGCTCGGCTTCAGCGACGCGCGCACCCTGCGGCGGGCCGTGGCCCGCTGGTTCGGCACCAGCCCCTCCGCCCTGCGCGGTGCGCGCCGCGCCGGGGACCGTGCCGTGGCGGGCCCGGCCGTCCGGCCCGCCACGGCAGCCGCACCGGGCGGCGCGGCCGTCAGCGGCGCAGCACCCGCAGGTACTCCACCGCATACTCCATCTCGCTGACGTCCGGGTCCGGCGCGGGGTGGTAACGGCCCGCGCACACCGACAGGTTGACGATCAGATACGCCCGCCAGCGGCGGCCGACCCCGCGCCGGTCCGCGAACACCCGGTCGCCGTTGACCGACCAGACCACCGAGGAGGCGCCGAACTCGCAGCGCAGATCCACCCACGCGCCGTGCGCGACGTCCGGCCGCCGCACATACCGCTGGGTGCGGCGCACATGGTTGGTCAGCTCCAGCAGATCGGGGTTGTCCGGGTGGTACTCGAAGACGTCGATCTCGTTGCCGCCGTCGAGCCAGGTCCAGACGGCGGGCCAGGCGCCCATCGCCCCGGGGAGCCGGACCCGGGTCTCCAGCACGTCCCCGGCGCGGACCATGAAGCCCTCCTGGCTGCCCTCGGTGGTCAGCAGGCCCGCGTTCCAGTAGCCGTCCGGGCGGCGGACGGCACGGAAGGAACCTCGGCGGGTGTAGGCGGGGTCGTCGGTGAGATGGTCCAGTTTGTTGTCGCCCCGGTTGCGGGGACCGCCCTGGGGATAGGCCCAGGACCGGCCCGCGACCCACTGGGCGGGCGAGGTGAAGTCGGCGGTGAAGACGGGTTCGGCCGGGGTGGCGGCCGCGGCCGCCGGACGGGGGACGACGGGTTCGGGGGCGACGGCGGGGTCACCGGTGCCCGCGCCGGTGTCTGCGGGGGAGAGGGGGTCGTCGGTGCTCACACGGACCTCCTTGCGAGGAACCGGCCGCGCCCGCCCGGCCCTGCGGCCGGCCGCTGCCACGGCCGGTCTGCCCAACGCCGGGACCCGGCCGCGGGTCACCCCCCGCTCCCGCCGACGGGCGTGATCGAGCCGCCCGTCCCGCCACCGCGGTGTCCGAAGCGCGCGGCGTGTCGCGGGAGCCCGCCGGGACGGGCGCGAGCCGTGGGGCGGGCAGGTACCCGCGAGGCGACCCGGGTCGCACGATCCCGGCACCGGACGTCGCTTTCGGGACACGGAGGGACGACGGGAAGTCGATGCCCCCGGCCCCCGGGGCGAGCGGCCCCCGGCCCCGCCCGGAGCATGCGCGCCGCCCCGTCCCGGGCGGATGATGAGGAGGGACACGGCTCCCGGACCACCTCGGGATGCCGGCCGACCAGCGGAGTGGATGCCATGGACGTGCACCGGATCCGTCTTGGCGACGGCCACCTGACGACCGTACGGGACGAGGGGACGGGCCCGCCGTGCGTCCTGCTGCACGGCTCCCCGCTCGACCGCCACTCCCGGGACGCCCTGATCCCGTACCTGGCCGGGGGCGCCCGGGTGATCGCCTACGACCTCCGGGGCCACGGCACCGCCGCGGGCGCACCGCCCGCGGTCTCCGTCGCGGACTACGCCGACGACCTCGCCGCCCTCCTGGACCGCCTCGGCGTGGACCGCGCCCACGTCGTCGGCCATTCCTTCGGCGGTGAGGTGGCGCAGCGGTTCGCCCTGGCGTTCCCCGGGCGGGTGCGCCGGCTCACCCTGCTCTGCACCCGCGCCACGCCCTACCCCGCCTTCCGCGAGGCGGCCCGCCTCCTGGCGGACTCCGGCCCGGCGGTCCGGGTCTCCGCGGTGGCCCGCTGGTTCCCGCCGGAGGCCGTGGCAGCGGACCTCCCGCCCGTCCGCTACGCCACCGCGTGCGTCCGGGACGCCGACCCGGCGGTGTGGGCCGCCACGCTGCGCATGATCGCGGACTTCGACGCCCTCGACGGACTGCGCGCCCTGCCGGTACCGGCCACCGCCGTCGCCGCCGAGCACGACCGCGTCGCCACCCCCGACGCGATGCGCCTGATCGCCGAGGCCCTGCCGCACGGCGGCTTCCGCCTGCTGACCGGCGCGTACCACATGGCCCCGCTCCTGCTGCCGCAGCGGACCGCCGCCATGATCCGCGAGGACGCCGCAGCGCGGCCGCGGGCCCCGGAGCCGCGCGCCCCGGCGGGCGGCCACCGGCGTCCGGGCCCCTGAATCCGCGCACTCCACGCGGAACCCGGCCGTCCACGGTCGGCACGCCCCCGCGGACGGCGCGCGCTCCGGGAGCCCAAGGGGCACACGGCCGTACGTGGGGGGTTGCGGGAGCGACCTGGTGCGGGCCGTTCCCGGACGGCCGTGTGCCCGGCGGCGGCCGGTGTCCGTGGCCGCCGTGTGGGGAACTGTGGCTCAAACACCCCATCCGATCAAGGAATTCGGAGGGCCCGGATTTCCACAGAGTTGCCGTTCACTGTGGAAACCCCGGCCCGGAGCCCGGTCCGGCCGCCCCGGCCCCCGGCCGGACGTCCGGGGGCGGGAAACCCGGCTCCGGCCACTCCCAGGAGATCCCGTGGATGCCGGCGGGGGCGCGCCCGGGCGCCGAGTGCACGGTGTGCGAGGCGTCCAGCGCGATGCGGTGCCGGTACGCGGCCGGCGCGCCGTGCCGCTCCAGGTAGTAGCGGTGGCCCACCACGGGCAGGGCCCTCGGGTCGAAGTAGACCTGGAGGAGGTAGTCCCGCAGCGGCACCCGGGTCCGGCGCTCGTAGTGGTCGTCGGTGCCGTCCCCCGCCTCGACCTGGACGGTGTAGTCGATGACGACGGTCTCGTTGCGCGCGAGCCGCCGGCCGAAGCCGATCTCGATGGCGACCGAGTCCATCTCGGGCCGGAACTCCAGCTCCGCGAGGAGCCCGCAGCGGACGGCGACCCGCACCCCGCGCGCCCCGGCGCCGTCGAAGGTGTGGACCGTGGTGAAGTGGTCGGCCCCGGCCCGGGAGGCGCGCATCACCTGCTGGATGGCGAGGGAGACGAGCCGCCGGCGCTCGTCCAGGGTCACCGTCTCGCGGATGCTCAGCGTGCTCACGGACTCGTTCAGCGCGGCGAACCGGGGCCCGAGCACCCGCTCCACCAGGGAGTCCTCACCGAAGACCCGGTGCGAGGCGCTGACGTCGTGGGCGGGCGGGGCGGTCCGGCCGCGCGGCCGGTAGGGGCCGATCAGCGAGCGCAGTGCCCCGGGCCGCACGGCGAGGACCGTCTCCAGCACCTCCACGGCCCGCAGCGAGCGGGCGCGTTCCGGTTCGCTGCGGCCGCGCTGCCAGTAGCTGAGGGTCGTCAGGCTGACCCGGACGCCGTGGACGGCGAGCCGGTGGCGCACCCGGTCCAGGGACAGCCCACTCCGCCGGACGGCCTGCTGGAGCCCGTCGGCGAAGCTCGTGCCGGGCGGAAAGGACAGGAGTTCGGGGGAGGACGGCTGGTCCTGGTGGTTCACGGGCGGGTCTCCCGTCGCCTCCCGGGGCGGTTCCGAGGGGCGGGGTCGGGCCGGGCAGGGACGGACCGCACACGATATCCGCCCTGCGCCCCCACGGGCAGACCGTCCCGGCCGCGTGCGAGACTCGTCCGTCGTGAACGGGCGGGCGGGGAGCGGGAAGAGCATGCTGATACGAGGCGGGGGACGTACGGGCGGCAGGACACTGCTCACGGCTCTGACGCCGGCGGTGGCACCGGCGGTGGTGCTGGCGGTGTTGCTGACCGCCACCGGCTGCGGGGCGCTGCTCCTCGACGACAAGGGCCCGCTCCCGCCGAGGCCCGCGGCCGTCCCCGCGGACACCGTGGTGACGGAACTGACCGCCGCGCCGGCGGCCGAGGGCGTCCCCGTCGAGCGGGCGCCGCGCGACGGGCTGCCCGGCTGCTACGAGCGGCTCACGGGCCGGCACGCGGCGCGGACGGCCGACCGGGCGCTGCGGGCCGCCTTCGATCGGGTGCGCGCCGACCACGGGTGGGGGACCGGGCCCGACCAGGGGGAGGGTGTGCTCAGCGCGAAGCGCGGCAACTGGGTCGCCATGACCTCCCTTGAGGGCCCGGCGCCGGGTCCGGCCGAGGAGACGGTGATCACGGTCTCCCTCGTCTGCTCCGGCCCCTCCGCCGCGCCCTCGTCCCCGGCCCCGGACACCCCGGCCCCTGACACCCCGCCCCCGGACACCCCGGCCTCCTCCTGACCGCGTCCGTGCCCCGCCTGGACCCGGGCCCGGGACCCGGCGGGGCACGGTCAGCCCGCGGGCACCTCGCTCGACATCGGCGGCCCGTCCGGCGTGGGCCGGACCGGCCCGAAGAGCACCGCCCGCGCCACCTCCGGCGCGAACAGCGCCCCCACCGGCGCGGTGAGGGTCAGCACCGACCGGAACGCCCGGCCCACCACCGGGTCGCCGTGGTAGCGCTGCTGCACCCGGTCCACGTACCAGCTCGCCGCGCGGTCCAGAGGACGGGCGGACACCGCGCTGCCCGTGGCCCCCGGCATCCTCCGGTCCGCGCCCGCGGAGATGTCCCACGCCTGCTTGGACGCCGCGCACAGCGCCCGCTGCACCCGCAGGGTGGTCGGCTTCCGGCGCGGGTCCGTCAGCGCCTCGCGCAGCGCGACCGCGCTCAGCGCCGCGACCGCCATCCCCTGCCCGTAGATCGGGTTGAACGCGCACAGCGCGTCACCGGTGGCCAGGAACCCGGCCGGACGGCGGCCCGCCCGGTCGTAGCGCCGCCGCACGTTCGACGTCCGCCGGAAGCCGTACGGCGGGGTCTCCGGCACCGCCTCGCGCATCCAGTCGTGGATGAACGGGTGCGGGAAGCGCAGCGCGTACGCGGTGAACGCCTCCTCCTCCGTGGGAGGTTCGTCGCCCCGCAGCCCCGAGAGGATCACCAGATGGCGGCCGTCCTCCAGGGGCAGCACCCCGCCCGCGTAGACCTGCTCCGGGCTCGGGAACACGTAGTAGCCGTGCGCGTGGGTGCCCAGGTGGTCGCTCTTGTTCCGGTAGATCCTCGAGGCGTACGCGAGACCGGTGTCGATGGTCTCCTCCTCCGGCGGCTCCGCCCCGAGGGCCGTCAGCCACTGCGGGGCCCGGGAGCCGCGGCCCGTCGCGTCGACCACCAGGTCCGCGGCGAGGGCGCGCGGTTCGCCGCCGTCACCGCCGCGTTCGCGCAGAAGGACGCCCCGTACCCGCCGCGCGTCGCCGAGCAGACCGACCGCCTCCGTGCCGGTCACCGACTCCACGACCGGGTTCGCCAGCACCCGGGTGCGCACCAGGTGCTCCAACTGGGCGCGGGAACCGCTGAAGAAGTGCGAGGTGGCCGCGGTGCGCCGGAACCAGCGCCCGCTCTGCCACTGCACCATGTCCGTCGGCACGGCGAGCCGGGGCGCGCCCGCCGCCCTCAACTCGGCGGTGAAACCGGGCAGCAGCGTGTCGAGGGCGATCTGGCCGCCCTCCAGCAGGACATGGGCGTGCCGGCCCTGGGGGACACCGGCCCGCGACCCGGGCCCGTCCGGATACCGGTCCCGCTCCACCACCGTGACCCGGTCCGCGTGTCCGGCGAGCACATGGGCCGCCAGCAGACCCGCCAGACTCCCCCCGACGACGACCGCGTGCCGCCCGGCCGCGCCCCCGGCCACGCCGCGTCCCCGTACCTCGTCCACCATGCATCAGCCCCTCGGAACTGGTGAGTTGATCCCGGACCGACCAGTATCCCCGCCGCGCAGGGCGGGACCGCACCTTCGCGCAGCGCGGGACCGCACCTTTTCGCCGCGGTCCGCGCCGCATCGGTCGAACACCCGGTCCGGTCCCGTACGGCGGTGCGCACCGGCACGCGCCGGGCGGGACCGGCGGCCCTGCCTCGCTCCGGGCGCCTGAGTACCCGGGCCCGGGGATCTGAGTACGCCGGCCGATCTCCCGACCCGCCGCCGCTGCTGGAATCGGTTCATGACCTCCGACTCCACCGGCGACCGCCGGCTCCGCGTCCGCCACGTCGCCGCCACCGGCACCGCCCTGGCCGGGGTGCTGCTGCCGCTCGCCGCGGGGGTGCTGCTCGCCCGGAGCGTCGGCGCGGACCCGATGACGCCGGTCAACGCCTTCCTGACGGGCGGCGCGCAGCGGGCCGCCGTGCGCACCCCGCGGCTGCCCGGCTGCCGCCGGCACGCCGTGCTGGGACGGGCCCCCGTGGTGCGCTCCGCCGCCACCCTGCGGGAGGCGGCCGGGCGCGTCCGGCCGGTCGCGGACCGCTGCGCGGTGGCTCTGGCGCCGCTGGGCCGCCGCACCCGCCGCCCGGCCGCCACAGCGGGCACCGGTCCGGGCGCCGCCCCGGCGGACGGAGGGCTCCGGTGACCCGCGCGATCCGCCCGTTCCCGCTCCCGGGCAGGATCAGGCCGCCCGAAATATACTGTTCGCGGGCCGTGCGGGCCCAGCCGGGCCGGTTCCGACGCGCGGCGCGGAAGGGCTGGGCACAGGAGGAGTCAAAGGTGCCGCGGAGAGGGTCATGACCCGGCGTCGCCCCCCGCGGTCGGCGACCGCGGACGATCTGCTCACCGCTCTCGGACTGCTCACCGACCGGGCGCGCAAGACCGCCGAGAGCCAGAAGGCCCGCGTCGAACTCGCCGAGGCCCTCCAGCGCTCCATGCTTCCCAGCCGCCTTCCGGCCGTCCCCGGTCTGCGGGTCGCCGCCCGCTACACGCCCGCCCGCAACGGCCTGGACATCGGCGGCGACTGGTACGACGGCTTCGTCCTTCCCGACGGCTCGCTCGGCCTGTCCATCGGCGACGTCCAGGGTCACGACGTCGAGGCGGCCGCGTTCATGGGGCAGATCCGGCTCGGGCTGCGCGCCGTCGCCACCGCCACCGTCGACCCCGGCGAGATCCTGCGCCGCGCCAACGACCTGCTCCTCTCCGTCGACCAGGGTCTCTTCGCGACCTGCAGCTTCCTGCGCTACGACCCCGCGACCGGGGTGCTGGAGAGCGCCCGGGCCGGGCATGTGCCCGCCGTCTGGGCCGGCGCGGACGGCGCGTACGAGGTGGTCGAGGACGAGACCGGGGTGCCGTTGGGGATCATGGCCGGTGAGGTCTACCCCGTGGCCCGGCGAAGGCTGGACGCGGGCGGTGCGTTCGTCCTCGTCACCGACGGCGTGGTGGAGGGGCCCTCGTTCGACATCGACGCGGGGCTCGAAGCCGTGGCCCGGCTCGTGCGGGACGCCGTGCGCGCGGACCTGCCCGCGGGGGAGCTGGCCGCGCGGGTGATGGGCGTCGCCGGGCTCACCGACCACACGGACGACGCCGCCGTCCTCGTCGTCCTGCACGACCCGCACGGCGGCGGTTCCCCCGGCGGCCCGCCGTGCGGCCGCCCGGTGCCGGGCTGACGCACCGGGCACGCCCCTGCGCGTGTCTCGGACGCGGGGAGCCGTACGCGTTGTGTGATGACTGGCGTGATCCGCAGCGAGCAACTGAGACGACCGGCCGCAGCGGTGCTGCGGATTCTCGCCGTCGCCGCCGCCTACTGGCTCGGCGCCCGGATCGGCCTCCTCCAGCAGGTGGTCGTGGAGGGCGCGAGGGTCACCCCCCTGTGGCCACCGACCGGTGTGGCGCTGAGCTGCCTGCTCTGGATGGGCCTGCGGATCTGGCCGGGGATCGTGCTGGGGGCCCTCGTCACCCTCGTGACGATCACCTCGTTCAGCCTTCCCGGCATCGGCATCCTCGCCGGAAACACCCTCGCCCCGCTGGCTGCCTGCCTGATGCTCCGGCGGGCCGGGTTCCGGCCGGAACTCGACCGCCTCCGGGACGGTGTCGCGCTCGTCTTCCTCGGCGCCCTGGGGGGCATGCTGATCAGCGCCACGGTCGGGGCCGTCACCCTCGTGCTCGCCGGATCGCTGCCGGCGGGGGAGTTCTGGCCCGTGTGGTCTGCCTGGTGGGCGGGCGACGCGATGGGCGTGGTCGTGGTGACGCCGCTCCTGCTGCTGGCGCTGCGCCGGGTGCGGCCGCCCGTCGACATGCGGCGGTTCTGGTGGACGGAGGCGGGCCTGCTCGCGGTCACCACCGTCGCCGTCGGCTGGGTGGTGACCCGCACCGAGTCGTCCCTGCTGTTCCTGGTCTTCCCGGTGCTGGTCTGGTCCGCCCTGCGGTTCCAGCTGCGCGGGGCGGCGCCGTGCACCCTGGTCGTCTCGGTGCTCGCGATCACCGCCGCGACCTCGGGAGCGGGACCGTTCGCCGGGCGCTCCCTGCTGGAGGTCATGGTCGTCCTCCAAGCGCTCAACGGGGCGGCGGCCCTCACCGCGCTGCTGCTCGCCGCCCTGGTCACCGAGCAGATCGAGGTGCGCCGGCGTATCGAGGACGCCTGCGCCGCGCTCGCCGACGTCGTCGACCAGCTGGCCCCGGGGGAGACGGCGCACCTGTGGCCGATCCGCCGGGACGGACCGTCGGCGGACGACTCGCCCGGCCCCGGTCCCGCGCGCTCGGACGGGCCGGGCGAGACCCCGCCGCCCCGTCCCGTCTGACGCCGCCCCGCCCGTCCCGTCTGATCCGCCCGCACGCCCGCACGCACGCCGCGGCGGACCGGAAACGGCCCCGGCCGCGCGTGCGGCTCAGTCGAACCGCACGGCCAGCAGGCACGCGTCGTCGTCGTGCGTCCCCCGCACGTACTCCTCCGCCAGCCGGTCGACGATGCCCCGGGGCGTGAGCTCCCGGCACGCGGCGAGCGACCGCGCCAGCGTGGCGATCCCGTCCTCGATGTCCTGCCCGCGCCGCTCCACCACACCGTCCGTGTAGAGCAGCAGCACGTCGCCGGGCAGCATCGGGAACTCGGCGGTCGCGTACGGGTGCCCCGGCAGCGCCCCCAGCATCGGCCCGCGGTGGTCCGTCGGCAGCGGGAACGGGGTGCCGTCCCGCAGCACCAGCGGCGCCGGATGCCCCGCGCTCGCCCAGTGCAGGACCCGGTCCCGCCCGACGAACGCGATC
This sequence comes from Streptomyces sp. CNT372, assembly GCF_000377145.1. Classification (NCBI taxonomy): domain Bacteria; kingdom Bacillati; phylum Actinomycetota; class Actinomycetes; order Kitasatosporales; family Streptomycetaceae; genus Streptomyces; species Streptomyces sp. CNT372. Next base: position 107,434 of record NZ_KB897787.1, read on the forward strand.
GCCACCGTGCCGCTCGACGGCGCGCCTGCCTCGCCGCCGACCAGCTCGTTCAGCCAGGTCGTGACCGCGCCCGCGTCCGCCCCGGTCTGCGCCAGGCCCGCGACCGCGTACCGCTGCTGCGCCATCCGCGCCACCGCGTCCAGGCCGTGCCCGGTCGCGTCGCCCATCGCGATCAGCGCCCGGTCGTCCGCCAGGGGACGGCACTTGAACCAGTCGCCGCCCACGGCCGCCTCCGGCTCGGCCGGCAGGTACGCGGCCGCCGCCGTGATCCCGAGACCGGCCAGCCCCTCCGAGTACGTCGGCAGCAGGGCCTCCCGCAGCACCGAGGCCACGCGCTGCTCGGCCGCCGCCTGCCGGCGCAGCCGGTCCGCCTCGCTCTGCTTGTCGGCGAGACGCCGCCGGCCGCGGATCTGCGGCGTGAGGTCGTGGGCCACCATCTGCACCGCCCACGAGCGGCCGTCCGTACCGGTGACCGGCCGCCCCAGCAGGTCCACCGTGCGCACCTCCCCGTGGACGGTGAACCGCACCCGGGTCCAGGCCGGCTCCTCACCGGCGAGGACCGAGACCAGGAACTCGCCGAACGGCCCGGCGTCCGCGGGCACCAGCGCGTCGCACAGCTCCGGCAGCGTCCACGGCAGCTCCGGCTCGGCCCGGAAGATCCGGTGCATGCCCTCCGACCAGGCGACCCCGCCCGACAGCAGGTCCCAGCGGGCCCACCCCATCGAGGCCAGGTGCTGGGCGTCGATGGTCAGCAGTTCCGTCTGGCCGCGCGCGGTGTGCCAGGTCGTCAGGACCTGATCGCCGCAGGACGCCGCGTAGTGGACGAGCTGGACGCGCCGCAGCCGGCCGTCCCAGGTCTCCGTGCAGTCCACCACCAGGCCCTTCACCACCCGTCCGGTCTCCAGCACCCCGCGCAGCGCGTCGAGCAGGCCGCCCGCCGCCAGCCCCGGGCGCGCCTCGCCGAGCCGCTGCCCGACCTGTTCGTCGGGTGAGGGGAGCCAGTCGGCGCAGCGCACATGGTTGCCGGCCCGGATCACGAAGTCGGTGACGCGGCCCTCCGCGTCGCGGACCGGGGCGAGCAGGGCCGCGGACACCGGCACCGCGGGCAGGGTCGCGCACAGGCAGGCCCACGGGTCGTGGTCCCCGCCCGCCCCGGCACAGTCGTGCGCCGGGCCGAGGCCCAGCCCGCAGCCGCAGACGGCGGTGTCCTCGGGTGCCCGTACGGCGGGGGCGGGCGGGGCGGACGGGGCACCCCGCGCCGTCACCTCCGCGCGCAGAGCCCGCGTCTCGCGCTGGATGAGCGCCTTCACGGAGGCGATGTCGGCCGGCTGCGGAAGCGTCATGCGGTCCCCTCGCCGTGTCGGGCCCGACCGCCGGTACACGGCGGTCACCCGCCGATCCTCCCCGAGCCCCGCCCCGACCGCGCGCGCCGGGCGGCCGTCCGGGGGCGGGCGACGGGGTCCGGGGCCTTGTCCCCCGGAGGGCGGGCGACGGGGTCGGGGGCCTTGTCCCCCGGGGCGGTGCGGGCGATCCGGTCCGGGACCGGAGGGAACCAATCCGGACGCGCGGCGGATCCGAATGCCGGGTGTGACGACCGACCGAGCCACCGCAGCCCGTACCGCCCTCGCCGCCCTCGGCGGGCTTCTCGCCGCGTTCGCGGCGCTGGCCTTCGCCGAACTGGCCGCGGCCGCCCTGCGGCCCGGGGCCGGGCCCCTGACCGCCGTCGGCGGGAGCGCGATCGACCGGACACCGGCCCCGGTGAAGGACTGGGCGATCCGCACCTTCGGCGAGGACGACAAGCTCGTCCTCCGGCTGGGGATCGTGGCCGTGCTCGCCCTGTTCGCCGTGGCGCTGGGCGTCCTGGCGCTCCGCCGTCCCCGCACCGCCGTCGCCGGGGTGCTGGTGTTCGGGATCGTGGGAGCCGCCGCGGCGGTGAGCCGGCCGGACGCGACGGGGGCGGCGGACGCCCTGCCGTCCCTCGCCGGGGCCCTGGCCGGGGCGGGCGTGCTGTACGTCCTCGCGGGCCGGCTCACCGCGCACCGGACCGCCGCTCCGGCCGGGCCGGCCGACGGGGACGTGCCCGGCGGCGACGCACCCCGCACCGGCGCCACCCACGACGTTCCCGGCACGGGTGCCGCCCCCGCCGTTCCCGCTGCGGACGCCGCCGCCCCCGCCCCCGCCGTTCCCGCCGCGGACCCCGCCCCCGATCCCGCCGTTCCCGCTGCGGACCCCGCCCCCGCGCCCGGCCCGATCGGCTGGGACCGCCGCGGCTTCCTCGTCGCCGCGGGGGCCGTCGCCGCCGCGTCCGCCGGGGCGGGCGCCCTCGGCCGGGTGGTGTCCTCCGCCCGGGGACAGGACGCCGTCGCCTCCCGTTCCGCCGTCGTCCTGCCCCGGCCCGCGTCACCCGCCGCCCCCGTGCCCGCCGGAGCGGCCCTGCGGATCCGGGACCTCACCCCGTTCGTCACCCCGAACAAGGACTTCTACCGCGTCGACACCGCCCTCGTGGTGCCCAAGGTGGACGCCACCCGCTGGCGGCTGCGCATCCACGGCCGGGGCGTGCGCGCCCCGCTCACCCTCACCTACCGGGACCTCCTCGACAGCGAGCTGATCGAACGGGACATCACCCTCACCTGCGTCTCCAACGAGGTCGGCGGCCCCTACGCCGGCAACGCCCGCTGGATCGGCGTCCGGCTGGCGGAGCTGCTGGAGCGGGCCGGGGTGCGCCCGCCGTCCCGGGGCGGCCCGGCGGACCAGCTCGTGGCCCGGTCCGTGGACGGGATGACCCTGGGCACCCCCGTCGAGGACGTCATGGACGGACGCGACGCGCTGCTCGCCGTCGGCATGAACGGCGAACCGCTGCCGTTCGACCACGGCTTCCCCGTCCGCATGGTCGTGCCCGGCCTCTACGGCTACGTCTCCGCCTGCAAGTGGATCGAGGACCTCGAACTCACCACCTTCGACGCCTACGACCCCTACTGGGTGAAGCGCAAGTGGGCCCGGCGCGCGCCCGTCAAGACGCAGTCCCGGATCGACACGCCCAAGCCCTTCGCCCGGCCCGCCGCGGGCACGGTCATGGTCGCCGGGGTGGCCTGGGCCCAGCACCGGGGCATCCGGAAGGTGGAGGTCCGCGTCGACGACGGGCCCTGGCAGCCCGCCGACCTGGCCGCCGAGCACACCGCCGACACCTGGCGGCAGTGGTCCTACCCGTGGCGGGCCGTGCCCGGCACCCATACCCTCACCGTCCGGGCGACCGACGGCACGGGGGAGACCCAGACCGCGACGCGCACCCGCACGGTCCCGGACGGGGCCGGCGGCCGGCATTCGGTGGTCGTCACCGTGGACTGAGGACCGCTGGGCGAAACGGGTGAACGCCCGCGTTCGCATTCGGCCCGGGAACCCAATTCCCGGCGCCCGTTCACTGAATCGGGGGCGTATTTCGATTCGCCAAAGAGACGGTAATGCTAGGGTCAAATGCGCAGGGTTCGCTATTCATGCGTTCACCCCGATTCCCCGTTTTTTCCCGGCAGTTCGGCCTGGTAATGCAGGGTGAGGAGAACACCGCCCGATGCCAGCTTTCCTGAAGAACCGCCAGGATCTCGGACGAGACTTCCTGGCCTCCCTCGTCGTCTTCCTCGTCGCCGTCCCGCTGTGCGTCGGCATCGCCGTCGCCTCCGGCGTCCCCGCCGAACTCGGCCTCGTCACCGGGATCGTGGGCGGTATCGTCGTCGGCCTGATGCCCGGCAGCACCTTCCAGGTCAGCGGTCCGGCGGCCGGGCTCACCGTCCTCGTCTACGACGCGGTCACCGATTTCGGCCTGGGCGCGCTCGGTGTGATCGTCCTCGTCTCCGGCGCCCTCCAGATCCTGCTCGGCGGCTTCGGACTGGGGCGCTGGTTCCGGGCCATCTCGGTCGCCGTGGTCCAGGGCATGCTCGCGGGCATCGGACTCGTCCTGGTCCTCGGCCAGTTGTACGCCCTCGCCGACACCGGCCAGCCCTCCGGCGGCATCGCGAAGCTCACCGGCCTGCCGGAACTGGCCCACACGATCCTCACGGAACCGGCCAACGCGACCGCTTTCCTGGTGGGCGCGGGCACCATCGCCCTGCTCGTCCTCTGGCCCCGGCTCCCCGCCCGGGTGCGCGTGGTCCCCGGCCCGCTCGCGGCCGTCGCCGCCGCCACCCTCGTCACCGTCGCGCTCGACCTCCCCCTGGCCCGGGTCGAGGTGCAGGGCCTGCTGGACGCGATCGACCCGCCCGGACTGCCGGACGCGGCGCGCCTCGCCGACGTCGCCCTCATCGGCACGATCCTCGCCTTCACCCTGATCGCCTCCGCCGAGAGCCTGTTCAGCGCCGCCGCGGTGGACCGTATGCACGACGGGCCGCGTACCGACTACAACAAGGAACTGGTCGCCCAGGGCACCGGCAACGTGGTCTGCGGGGCGCTCGGCGCGCTGCCCATGACCGCCGTCATCGTCCGCAGCGCCGCCAACGTCCAGGCGGGCGCCCGCACTTCGCTCTCCCGGGTCCTCCACGGCGTGTGGCTGCTGCTCTTCGCCGCGCTGCTGCCCCAGGTCATCGGCATCGTCCCGCTGGCCGCCCTCGCCGCCGTCCTGGTCCACGCCGGCGGCAAGCTCGTCCCGGTGCGGGAACTGCTCCCGCTCTGGCGCCAGCAGCGCGGCGAGGCCGCGATCCTCGTCGTCACCGCCGTCGCCGTCGTCGTCACCAACCTCTTCGAGGGAGTGATCATCGGCATCCTGCTGGCGGTGGTGAAGACCGCCTGGGAGACCTCCCACATCTCCATCGACGTCCGCGAACTCACCGGCGGCAGACTGGTGGTGACCATCAGCGGCAACGCGACCTTCCTGCGCATCCCCTCCATCATGGAGCGCCTGGAGGGCCTCTCCCAGGACCACCCCGTCGAACTCGACCTCACCGGCCTGCGCCACCTCGACCACGCCTGCCGCGTCTCCCTGGAGAACTGGGCGGTCTACCACAACGGCACCGAGACCCCTGCCTCCGTCACCATCCGCCCCCCGGCGGGCGGCGACGGTCCGGCCTGAGGCACCTCGCCCCGGGCTCAGGGCAGGGGGGTGCCGCCGGTGACGTTGACGACCTCGGCGGTGACGTAACTCGCCTGCTCCGATGCCAGGAACACGTACGCGGGCGCCAGTTCGGCCGGCTGTGCGGCCCGCCCCAGCGGCGACTGCTTGCCGAACTCCGTGGTGTCCGGCATCGTCGCCGGGATCAGCGGCGTCCACACCGGCCCCGGCGCGACGGCGTTCACACGGACGCCCCGCTCGGCCACCATCTGCGCCAGTCCCTGGGTGAAGGTGACGATCCCACCCTTGGTCATCGCGTAGTCCAGCAGGTGCGGACTGGGCTTGTACGCCTGCACCGAGGTCGTGTTGATGATGCTGCCGCCCCGCGGGATGTGGGGCAGCGCCTCCTTGCACAGCCAGAACATGCCGTACAGATTGGTGCGCACCACCCGGTCGAACTGCTCCGTGCTGATCGCCTCGATACCGTCCGGCTGGGACATCTGGTAAGCGGCGTTGTTGACCAGGACGTCGATCCGGCCGAACCGGTCCACGGCGATACGGACGAGGGCCCGGCAGGCGTCCTCCGTGCGCACGTCGCACTCCACGGGCACCGCCTGCCGCCCCGCCTCCTTCACCAGGAGGGCGGTCCCGGCCGCGTCCTGAGCCTCCTCGGGCAGATGGGTGAAGACGACGTCGGCGCCCTCGCGGGCGTAGGCGAGCGCGACCGCGCGGCCGATGCCGGAATCGCCACCGGTGATCACCGCCACCCGGTCGGCCAGCAGACCGTGGCCGGTGTAGCTGTCCTCGCCGTGGTCCGGCCGGGGGTCCATCGCCTCGGTCCGGCCGGGCGGGGACTGCTCCTGTGCGGGGAAGTCCGGCCGGGGGTGGCGGGTGACCGGGTCCTCGTCGGGTCGGGAATCCACTGTGCCTCCAAGTGCGTGCGGGTGCGGGTGGGGGTGGGTCTCAGGCGCCCGGCGCGGCGTCCGGCGTGAGGGGGACGCGGAGGCTGCTGCGGCCCGCGTCCCACGCGGCGAGGACGGCCGCGCCGAAGCGGGCTTCCACGGCATCGGTCGCGGCCACGCCGAAGGCCACGTCCCGGCCCAGGGACGGTTCGTCCGCCAGCAGGCCGCCCACCACATCGCGGCGGACCACCTGTTCATGGACCGCGTCGGCCGTGACGTGCTCGTCGTAGAAGTGCTCGGCCGCCGGGCCCGCCCCCGTGCGGCGCATCGCCGCGGCCAGCCGCCGGGACGCGGGCGAGGAGGTCGTCTCGACATGCGCGAAGTGCCCGACCAGCGCGCCACGCAGCGACCGGTGCAGCCCGAACAGGGACATCATGTTGACCACGGCGAGCATCTCGGGCCCGGCCGCGTCCGTATAGCGGCCGTAGGAGGCGTCCAGGCCCAGATCGCGCATCAGGCCGGCGAACAGCTCCGCGTGCACGCGCTCCGCCCGGCCGCCGCCGAACTCGTCGAACTCGACCGCCGTGAACGCCGCCTTCGCCCGTCCGCGCAGCCGGGGGATCACCCAGGCGTGCGGGTCGGCCTCCTTCAGGTGGTACAGCGAACGCTGCGCCGCGTACTCCCGCACCTGCTCGCGGGTGCCGTCGTCGCGCAGGCGGTGGGAGACCCCCGAACCGTCCACCGGCTCCACCAGCAGCGCGTCCAGGGCCTCCCAGGGATCGGCCGGACCGGTCGCCGAGACGCGCAGCACGTCCAGGAAGCGGGCCTCCAGCGCGCGCCGCAGGCCCAGCAGACCCGGGTCCCACTCCCACTCCGGGTCGGTGCCGGTGAAACCCCGGTAGTGCTGCTCGTAGCAGAGGTGCAGTGCCAGGTGCAGGTCCTCGTCCCAGCCGTCCGCCTGCCGCGCGGCCGCCGCGCCCGGGTCCGGGACCGGTCCGCCCGCCGGGCCGCGCAGCGCCCGCAGCAGCGCGTGGGACAGTTCGCCGCGCGGCCCGGGAAGGGGCGCGGAGCCGTCGGCCGGGCCGGCCCGGTGCGTCACGGCGGCCGTCACGACCGGCTCCTGCGCCGGTGGCTGGTGTCGCACCAGGGATAGGCACGGCTGCGGCGGCACAGGCACACCGCGACGGTGAACCGGTCGGAGGCCGCCGTGGTGCCGTCGTCGAGGGTGATCTCCACCGGCCCCTCGACCAGCAGCGGCCCCTCCCTGGTGAGGGTCATCCGGCGCGGCTCCCGCTCTCCGGGACCGGACACCGCCGGGCAGGGCTCACCGGACGCGGGCGCGCGGAGCTCATCGGGCGCGTTCGGCACGGACGATCACCAGTCCTTCCGTCGTGTCACCGGGCGGCAGCAGTCCCTGCGTCCGCAGCCACGCGGCGCGGGAGCGGAGCACCGGCCCGAGGGGGACGCGGACCCGGCGGACCACCTCGGCCGCCAGCCCGCCACGGCGCAGCCGGTCCAGCGTGGTCGCCGGCCCGCTCAGCGCCGAGTGCACCAGCAACAGCGTGCCGCCCGGGCGCAGGTGCGCCCCCGCCTGCGCGCAGACCCGGTCCAGAACGGCGCGCCCGTCCGGGCCGGCGTCCCAGGCGAGCGCCGGGCCGTTCTCCGGGAGGGCGTGGCCGGGAGCGGGCACATAGGGCGGATTGCACAGGATCAGATCGAACCGGCGGCCCGCCACCGGCCCGAACAGATCGCCCCGCAGGACCCGCACCGGCAGACCGGCGAGCGCCGCGTTCCGCCGTGCCCGCGCCACCGCCGGGCCGGACACGTCCACCGCGGTGACCCGTGCCCCGTACCCGGCCGCGGTGAGGGCCAGCACTCCCGTCCCGGTGCCCAGGTCGAGCACCTCCGCGCCCGGGGGCGGTGGCGCCGCCCGGAGGGTGTCGGCCAGCAGCAGACTGTCGGCCTGCGGGGCGTACACCCCGGCGTCGTCCTCCGCCTCCGGCGTGCCGGGGCGCTCCGGGAGCGTGCGGGTCCTCGTCATCGGTCCTGCCTCTCCGGCGGGCTCGGGCTCCGGCCCGGGCGCGGGTGTCCCGCGCGGCCGCCGTGTCACGGGGTGAACAGCACCTTCACGGCGCCGTCCCGCTTCTTCTGGAACATCTCGTACGCGTCGGGCGCCTGCGCCAGCGGCATCCGGTGCGTGGCGAACCCCTCGGTGCCCAGCGGATCGCCGTCGGTCACGAGGGGCAGCAGGTCGTCCATCCAGCGCCGCACGTTCGCCTGGCCCATCCGCAACTGGATCTGCTTGTCGAACATCGCGAGCATCGGCATGGGGTCCGCCATCCCGCCGTACACACCGGAGACCGACACCGTCCCGCCCCGGCGGACCATGTCCAGCGCCAGGTGCAGGGCGGGCAGCGGGTCCACCGCGGCACGCTCCATCAGGCGGGCGGCGAGCGCGTCCGGCAGGAGCGAGGTGATCTGCTGCGCGCCCTTGGCGGCCGGCGACCCGTGGGCCTCCATGCCGACGGCGTCGATCACCGCGTCCGGGCCGCGCCCGCCGGTGGCGTCCCGCACGGCGTCCGCCAGCGCGTCGCCGTAGTCGTCGAGACCGAAGGTGCGCACCCCGCGGGCGCGCGCCCGGGCCAGCCGTTCCGGGACGAGGTCGACGCCGATGACCTGGCCCGCCCCGCGGTGCGCGGCGATCCTGGCGCACATGTCGCCGATCGGGCCCAGTCCGATGACCGCCACACTGCCCTCAGGGGGCACCGCCGCGTACTCCACGGCCTGCCACGCCGTCGGCAGCACGTCGGACAGATAGACGAACCGCTCGTCCGGAGGCCCCTCGGGGACCTTGACGGGCAGCCGGTCGCCGAACGGCACCCGCAGGTACTCCGCCTGCCCGCCCGGCACCTGCCCGTACAGCTTGGTGTAGCCGAACAGCGCGGCGCCCTTGCCGTACGCGCGGACCTGGGTGGTCTCGCACTGCGAGTGCAGCCCCTGGCCGCACATCCAGCAGCTGCCGCACGAGACGTTGAACGGCACCACCACCCGGTCCCCGGGCCGCAGGGTGCGCACCTCCGGTCCGGTCTCCGCGACCACGCCCATCGGTTCGTGTCCGAGGATGTCACCCGGATCGAGGTACGCCCCGAGCAGTTCGTACAGGTGGAGGTCGGAACCGCACAGTCCGGTCGTGGTGATCCGGACGATCACGTCGTCCGGATCCCTGATCACCGGGTCCGGCACGGTCCCGACCCGCACATCGCGCTTTCCCTGCCAGGTCAGAGCCTTCATGGTGTCCTCTCCGCAGGGCGGTACGGGGCCGCCCTGCGAGTCGGGGTACCCAGGGCGCCGGACTTCATGGGCGCGCGCCACGAAACGAAACGGAGGGGGCGCGGCGGACGGGTGGCCCCGGCCCGCCGGGGGACCCGCCCCGCATGCGGAGGGCTCGCGCGGGTACCCGGCCGCCGGCCCCGGAGCGCCCGGGGCCCGGACGGAGGGTGACGCCATGAGCGACGAAGCGGCCGGCACACGCCACGACGACGGCGGCGGCGGGCACGACGACGGCGGGCGCGCGGGCGGCCTCAGGGTCGTCGTCACGGGCGCCACCGGCAACGCCGGCACCAGCGTGGTGCGGGCTCTCGCCGCCGCCCCCCGCGTCGGCACGGTCCTCGGCCTGGCCCGGCGCACACCGGGGCTCGACCTCCCCGGGGTGGAGTGGGCCGCGGCGGACGTCGCCCCGGGCGGTGACGACCTCGCCCCGCTCTTCGCCGGTGCCGACGCCGTCGTCCACCTGGCCTGGAGGTTCCGGCCCACGCGCGACCCCGTCACCACGTGGCGCACCAACGTCCTCGGCAGCCTGCGGGTGTTCCGCGCCGCCGCTGCCTCGGGCGCCGGGGCCCTGGTGCACGCCTCCTCCGTCGGCGCCTACAGCCCCGGCCCCAAGGACCGGCCGGTCGACGAGAGCTGGCCCACCGACGGCTGGCCACAGGCGGCGTACTGCCGGGAGAAGGCCTACCTGGAGCGCGTCCTGGACACCTTCGAGCGGGACCACCCCGGGATCCGGGTGGTCCGCATGCGCCCGGCGTTCCTCTTCAAGCGGGAGGCCGCCCCGGAACAGCTCCGGATCTTCGGCAACCGGCTGGTGCCGCCGGGGCTGGTGCGCCGCGAGTGGCTGCCCGCCGTCCCCGACCTGCCCGGCCTCACCTTCCAGGCCCTGCACACCGACGACGCGGCCGCCGCCTACCGGGAAACGGTCCTGCGGCCCGTCCGTGGCGCGTTCAACCTGGCGGCCGACCCGCCACTGGACTCGGCCGTGCTGGCCGGCCTGCTCGGGGCCCGCGTCGTGCGCCTGCCCGCCGCGCCGGTCCGCGCGGTCCTGGCGGCGGCCTGGCGGGCCCGCCTGGTCGGCGCCTCACCCGGCCTGTTCGACGCCGTTCTGCGGCTGCCGCTGATGGACGCCGGCCGGGCCCGGGACGAGCTGGACTGGCGGCCGCGGCACACCGCCCGGGCCGCGATGGAGGAGTTCCTCGCCGGGCTGCGCGAACCCGTGGGCGAGGACACCGCCCCGCTGGCGGCCTGAGCGTCCGGCCGGGCCGCGCCCATCCCGCCTCGCCGACCGGCCGTGTTTCCCCTCCCCGGAGCTGGGCACCCGGCGCGCATGGTGAACATCGGCTACACGATGATGACCGAGCAGGCCGGCCCCCGGCAGCTGGTGGACCATGTGGTCCACGCCGAGGACGTCGGCTTCGGCTTCTCGGTCACCTCCGACCACGCCTTCCCGTGGCTGCGCTCCCAGGGGCACTCCCCGTACGCGTGGAGCGTTCTCGGAGCCGCCGCCCAGGCGACCTCCGAGATCCCCCTCATGACGTATGTGACCTGCCCGACGATGCGCTACCACCCGGCCGTCGTGGCACAGAAGGCGGCGACGCTGCAACTCCTGTCCGAGGGCCGCTTCCGTCTCGGCCTCGGCTCCGGGGAGAACCTGAACGAGCACATCGTCGGCCCCTGGCCCGGCGCGGACGTCCGGCTCGGGATGCTCCGCGAGGCGGTGGAGATCATCCGCGAGCTGTTCCGCGGCGAGCACGTCAGCCGTCGCGGCGGCTACTTCACCGTGGAGTCCGCCCGCCTGTGGGACCTCCCCGAGGAGCCGCCCCCGATCGGCGTCGCCGTCTCCGGACCCCGGTCCTGCGAGCTGGCCGGGGAACTGGCGGACCTGCTGATCGCGGTGGAGCCGAAACGCGGCCTCGTCGACGCCTTCGACCGCGCGGGCGGCACGGGCAAGCCCCGCATCGGGCAGCTGCCGATCTGCTACGACACCGACCGCGAACGCGCGGTGGAACGCGCGCACGACCAGTTCCGCTGGTTCGCGGGCGGCTGGAAGGTCAACTCCGAACTCCCGCACCCCGACGCCTTCGAGGCCGCGACGCAGTTCGTCGGGCCGGAGGACGTGGCCGCGTCCATCCCCTGCGGGGACGACCCCGAAGCGGTCGCCCGGGCCGTGCAGGAGTTCGCCGACGCGGGCTTCACCGATGTGGCGCTCGTCCAGATCGGCGGCGACACCCAGCACGACTTCCTCGAATGGGCCGGGGACAAGCTCCTGCCCGAACTGCGCGCCGTCTGACGGTCTTCGCCTGCCGCGTCCGGCCGCGTGCCGTTTCCTCCGGCAGCTGCCGGAGGAAACGGCACGCGGCCGGCGGGCGGTTCACCCCCCGGCCGTCAGCCGGTCCGGGACCTGGGTGAGCAGCAGCCGGCCGTCGGCGCGCACATTGCACTCCGCTATCGTCCGCTCGGTCAGGCTCACCTGCCCGTCCCGGGTCTCCAGCCGCAGCGTGACCTTCAACTCGCCCAGACCGGTGCGTGGCCCGTCCGCCTGCGCGAAATCCCGGTACAGGGTGTTCGGCCAGCGGTCCGGGTCGGCGTCCTGCCAGAGGCGCAACTCCCGGTCGCTGTACCGGCAGTGCTGGCCCCCGTGCGGCTCCTGCAACAGGGAGTGGCTCATCGGCAGGGCGCCGAACAGCGGTACCAGCCGGGTGCGCAGCCGGTCGTTCTCCACCAGCCGGTGCTGCTGCCAACTCCGGCCCGCGGGCACGGTCATGCGCAGCGCCGCGAGGACAAACGGATGGCCCTGGCCCGAGACCACGGGGTGGTCCTCCCGCCACTGGGGCCACACGGGCCCGGCCTGCGTCGCCCCCGGACGCGGCGCGGCGGCGCCGGAACCCCGGCCGGGCAGCCGCACGACCTGATCGTCTTTCACCGGAGAATTATGGACCAGAAGGGGCCCGTGCGACATGCCCGGCCGCCCTCCCCGAGGTGATCGGGGAGCACCGGGGCGCAAAGGGGCCGCCCCCGCGCCACCGGCGCACGCCCCCGGCCACCCCGCGGCGGCCCGGGGAGTGGGACGCCCCGCGGCGGGTACCCGTCGACTCCGGCCGGGAGTACCCGGACGGAACGACCAGACACAGGACAGGAGCGCGACACAGTGACCGTGGATTCCGAGGACTACCGCCCCGAGGGCTTCGAGGGCCCCGGCGATCCGCTGCCCCGAGACATGCCCGACCAGCAGGCGGGCCGGCAGGAGGCCGACGAGGACGACGACGGCGAGGCGTCGCCCGAACCCCCGGACGCCGAGGAGTCGCCGGAGCCGGGGGAGTCCCCGGGCTGACGCGGACCCGGGCCGGCACCGACTGCCGACGCGGACTCGGGCAGCGCGGGACGGGCGTACGGAAGGGCCGGCTCATGAGCCGGCCCTTCCGTACGCCCGCTGTGGCCGCAGGCGGCCACGCACGCTCAGCAGCTCGGTATCTCAGCGGTCGCCCTTGAGGGCGTCCCGTACCTTTCCGGCGCTGTCCTTCGCTTTTTCCTTCGCGTCACGCAGCGACCCCTGGGACTTCTCGGCGCGGCCTTCCGCGGCCATGCTCTCGTCGTCCGTGGTCCGGCCGGCGCCTTCCTTGAGCTTTCCCTTGCCCTGCTCGTACTTCGCCTTGGCCTTTTCGTTCGCGCTCACGATGTCACCTTTCCTCTGAAGCCTGCGAGGCGCCTGAAGTCTTCTGAAGTGAAGCCGTCGGAAGAATCCACGTCGTGCCGAGACTACGGCGACGGCGCTGATCGTGCCTGATGGCAGCTGGTTCCGCGGTCACCAGTAGTGACGGCGCCCGCCGACCGAACGCCCCAGGGCGCCGAGAAGCCAGAGTGCGGCCCCGATGGCGATCAGCACGATTCCGATGGTCCACAGAATTCCGATGCCGGCCACAGCGCCGACGATGAGAAGTATGAGCCCCAGAATGATCATTATCTGTTCCTCCGGTCGACTGTCCCCGCGAGTGAGGGTTACCGCTCCGCACGTTGTCAAACGGAGGAGAAAAGGGAAAATAAACGGGCCGTGGCGCGCAGCGGAAACGCTGCGCGCCACGGCCCGCGCCGTACGGCGAAAGGATCAGGCGCCGACGACACCCGACTTGGCGATCGTGACCTTCGAGCTCAGCGCACCGGTGCGCGAACCGAGGGCCTCGATCTCCTTGACGAGCTCCATGCCCTCGACGACCTCGCCGAAGACGACGTGCTTGTTGTCCAGCCAGTCCGTCACGATGGTCGTGATGAAGAACTGCGAACCGTTGGTGTTCGGGCCCGCGTTGGCCATCGAGAGCTGGCCCGGCTTGGTGTGCTTGAGCTCGAAGTTCTCGTCGGCGAACTTCTCGCCGTAGATGCTGCGGCCGCCGGTGCCGTTGCCGGCGGTGAAGTCGCCGCCCTGCAGCATGAAGTCCGGGATGACCCGGTGGAACGACGAACCCTCGTAGCCGTAGCCGTGCTCACCGGTCGCCAGCTCGCGGAAGTTCTTCGCGGTCTTCGGGACGACCTCGTCGAAGAGCTGGAAGACGATCCGGCCGGCGGGACGGTCGTCGATCGTGATGTCGAAGTACACATTGCTCATGCGGCCATCCTGGCATCCCGGCCGCTACCGGCGCACATCAGGCCCCAGGCGGGGCGGCGGGTCCCGCTCCCCGGCGGGGTACCGCACCCCGGAGAAGCCCCGGTCCCTCGGCGGGTCCGGGGCAGGGTCCGGGTGCCGTACCACCCGGCCCGAGCGGAGTCCGGGCCGGCCGCCGGTGAAGCCGGCGGGGAAGCGCCGGTCGTGCGGGACGGCGACCACCGCCCCGGCGAACTGTGCGAGTGCCGCCTCCCACTCCTCCACTCCTCCACCGGAGCCGGCGCGACATGGGTCGTCGGTTCGCCGAGCACCAGGAGGCCGGCCGCGACAGCAGCCGGGCCAGTGCGAGCCGCCGCTGCCGGCCGGCCGGAAGCGTCGCGACCGGCACCTCCAGGTCCCCGTCGTGGAACAGCTCGAGCCCCGGCAACTCCTGTGCGTGGTCCTCCGGGACACCCGGCAGGCCCTCCGCGTACGCGGCGAGCAGGTGCCCCGGTCCGGGCGGTCCGGGAGTTCCTGCGGCGGGCGGCGGCAGGTCGTCGAAGGCGACCGGCGCCACGTCCCGGCGGCCGGACCGACCCAGTCCGGTCACCGTGCCCGTCGCCGTCACGTTGCCGCCGCGAACAGCGCCGCCGGCGGATCGGGCAGGGCCGGCAGCGCCCGCGCCGCCGCGACGGCGCCCCGGCCCGGCGCCGTCGCTGCCGGTGCCGGGCCCGGCGGAGCCCGGTGTCCACGCTGACAGTTGTCCTCGTTGACACCGGTGCGGGCGGATGGTGGACTTCCCGGCGTTCCCGCACCGGCCCACGCGGCCCGCCACCGCCGCCCACGCGGCCCCGCTCCGCACCGCCACCTGCGCGGCCCGCCCCCGGCGCCCACGCGCCGCCCCGCGACCGGCTCACCGCCCGAGGAGACCGCCATGCGCCGAGAGCCTCCCGTGCGCCCCTCGCCCGTCACCGTCCTCGGCGAGTGCGTCGCGGACGCCTTCACCGGACCGGCGGACAGGACCCCGGACGCGCTGACCCTGCGCGTACTGCCCGGCGGCGGACCCGCCAACACCGCCGTCGCCCTGGCCCGGCTCGGCACGCCCGCCCGGTTCCTGGCCCGCCTCGGCGACGACGTGTTCGGGCGGCTGTTCCGCCGGCGGCTGGAGGACTCGGGCGTGGACCTGTCGGCCGCCGTCCGCGCCGCCGAACCGAGCACCCTCGCCGTCGCGGAACTGGA
The DNA here is from genome assembly GCF_000377145.1 of Streptomyces sp. CNT372. Taxonomy (NCBI): domain Bacteria; kingdom Bacillati; phylum Actinomycetota; class Actinomycetes; order Kitasatosporales; family Streptomycetaceae; genus Streptomyces; species Streptomyces sp. CNT372. The sequence goes on from NZ_KB897787.1 coordinate 122,513, forward strand.
CGCGGCCGGGCAGGCCGCGTACTCCTTCCACGCCGAGGGAACAGCCGACTGGCAGTGGACCCGAGCGGAACTGGACGCCGTCCCGCTGGACGGCGTCACCTGTGTGCACACCGGCTCGCTCGCCCTGGTCCGGGAGCCCGGCGGCGCGGTCGTCGAGGAGTTCCTCGCCCGCGCGGCACGCGCCGGGGCGACCGTGTCCGTCGACCCCAACGTCCGCCCGCTGCTCGTCCCGCCCGCCGTCTACCGCGAGCGGCTGCCCGTGTGGTGCGCCCTCGCGGACGTGCTGCGCCTCAGCGAGGACGACCTCGCCCTGCTGCTCCCCGGCCGCACCCCCGAAGCGGCCTGCGACGAGTGGCACGCGGCCGGCGTCCCCCTCGTGGTGATCACCCTGGGGGAGCGGGGCGCGCTCGCCTCCCTGGACGGGGAGCGCGTCACGGTCCCGGCCCCGCCGGTGCGCGTCGTGGACACCGTCGGCGCCGGGGACTCGTTCACCGCGGGCCTCCTCCACCACCTCGGCACCCGGGGTGCCCTGGGCGGCGGGCGGCCGGCCGGGCTGACGATCGGTGAGGTGGCCGGTGCCTGCGCCTTCGCCGCCCGGGTGGCGGCCCTCACCTGCTCGGTCGCCGGCCCCAACCCGCCCCGGGCCGACCGGCTGGGCGAGCCGGGCGCGCCCGCACACCCGGGTGGGTAGAGTCCCGCGTGGCCGTCGACCCCCGTGAAGGACCGGACACACCCCATGACGAACAAGTGGCTGCTCCTCGGGGCGGCGATCCTTCTCGAAGTCGCCGCGACGCTCTCCCTGCGCGCGGCGCTGGACCACCCCGCCTGGTACGCGGTGGTCGTGGCCGGCTACGCCGGCGCCTTCACCGCCCTCGGTCTGACGCTGCGTCAGGGCATGGGCATCGGGGTCGCGTACGGTGTCTGGGCCGCCTGCGGGGTCGCCCTCACGGCCGTCCTCGCCGCACTGGTCTTCGGTGATCCGCTCTCCGCCGGGATGGGTGCGGGCATCGTCCTGGTCATCGGCGGTGTCCTGTGCGTCGAACTCGGCGCCCAGGCCGCCCACCGCGAACGCCGGGACGCGGACGGGCGGCAGGGGGAGACGGCGTGAGCTGGGTGATCCTGATGGGCGCGATCCTGTCCGAGGTCGGCGGCACCCTCTCCCTGCGGATGGCCTCCCAACCCGGCGCCGACCGGCGGTGGTTCCTCGCGGTGGGGGCCGGCTACCTCGCCGCCTTCGCCCTGCTGAGCCTCACCCTGAGCCTCGGGGTCGCCCTCGGGGTCGCGTACGGGATCTGGGCCGCCTGCGGGGTCGCGCTCACGGCCCTGGCCTCACGGGTGCTGTTCGGGGAACCGCTCACGGCGGTCATGCTCCTCGGCATCGGTCTCGTCGTCGCGGGTGTGCTGATCATCGAACTCAACGCGGCCCACCACCGCTGAGCGGGCCCGGACGGCCGCCGTACGCGACCGCCGCGGACCCCTCTCGTCAGCGGCCCGGCTCCGGCACGACGACCACCGGGCCCGGCTCGGGACCGTCCTGCGGACGGGCCGCGGGTCCCGGCTCGGGACCGTCCTGCGGACCGGCCCCGGGACCCGGCCCGGGAGCGGCCGCCGCGCCGCCTTCCCGGCCGGGCTCGGGGCGGGCGTCCGGCACCTGGTCCTGCGGCGCGACCGCCCGCACCCGTCCGCGCAGGAACAGGGCGAGGGCCACCCCCAGATAGGGGAGGGCCAGCAGGGCGAACACCCCGCCGTGCGCGAAGTGCGCGGACAGGCCCGCGTACGCGCCGTACGTACCCAGCGTCGCCACGCTGGTGCCGAGACCGGCGAGCGAGGTGACCGTCGCACGGCTCGGCCCGGTGATCGCCGCCTGGAGCCGCGCGTCGGCGAGGACGTCGGCGAGCTGGAAGACCAGGAAACCCGCCGCCACCGCGGCGAACCCGGCCGGATGACCCGAGAGCGCGCCCAGCGCCGTGGCCGCCGCGCCCCCGGCGAGCAGCAGGCCCAGGTCCCGCGAACGGATCCCCTCCGCCCGGCCCACCAGCAGCGAACCGGCGGTCAGCCCCGACCACACCACCAGCGCCAGCAGCGGCACCGTCGTGGCGGCCACGCCGGTCGACGCGGCCAGCAGGGGCACGTACTCGTCCAGCGCGCCCCACACCGAGGTGACAGCGACGCCCAGCAGCAGCGCCCGCCGGACCGGCCGGCTGCGCCGCACCTCGCCCAGACCGGCGCGCAGCGTCGCCACCGGCCCGGGAGCCTCCGCGTCCACCGCCCCGCCCGAGCCGTGGCCCGGGCCTGTCCCCGCCGCCCGGCGCCCGCCGCCCCGGTGCTCCGGCAGCGCCGCGCCCGCCGCCGCGCAGAGCAGACAGGACCCGACGCTCGCCACCGCGATCGCGGGCAGGCCGCCGACCGCGAGGGCCGGTGCCGCGGCCGCCGTGGAGAGGGCCACCGCGACCATCGCCCAGGCCGTGGCCCGGCCCATCACCCGCGCGTACCGCGAGGCGGCGCCCAGCCGTTCCAGTTCGTCGTGCGCCAGCGCCTCGTACGCGCCGGACCGCAGCGCCCCGCCGGCACCCCAGAGCACGAAGCCCGCGGCGAAGGCGCCGTACGACGGGACGGTGAACCACAGGGTGAAACCGGTCGCGGTCAGCAGCGGACCCGCGATCAGCAGCAGCCGTCGCGACAGTACGTCCGCCAGCACACCGGACGGCACCTCCAGGACCAGTCCGGCGAGGGACCACAGGGCGAACAGGGACGAGATCTCGGCCGTGGTGAGGCCGTGGTCGGCGAAGAGGAGTGCGTAGAGGGGGTACAGGAGGACGAAGTCCTCCAGACCCGAGTAGAGGCAGAGCCGCCGCTCCAGACGCCGGACACGGGCGTCGGGCGGGCATGACGACAAGGTGAGCATGGGGAAAGGTCCTTCGACGGGACGGACAGCGGACGCCGGGTGCTCACCCGAGCGGCGGTCCGCGGCAGTCCGTCCTGGGACCAGGGGCGGTGGATCAATGTCGTCGGCGCATAGGGCCGATTCTACGGCAGGGCCCGAGCGGCCGATGCCCCGGAGGAGTGAGCCCGCGGCGACGGGGACCCGTCCCGGGCGCGTCGCGGGTACGCATGGCCCGCACTGTTCCACGAGCGCGGAGGACGCACCCATGCCTGTCCGTCAGCGAGCCGCACGGCTGCTGCTCCCCCCGCTGTGCGCGGCGGCCCTGCTGCTCACCGGATGCTCCACCGGACCCGCCGCGTCCCCGTCCGCCCCGTCCGCCCCGTCCGACGCGTCCACCCCGCCGGCCCCCGCCGCAGGCCCGGCCGGCAGCGGCTCCGACAAGCATGCCGGCACCGAGCAGCGCCCCGCCCCGGCCCCCGCCCCGCGAGCGATCCCCGGTCTGGGACCGGGGACCGCCGCCTCCCTGACCGACGGGACCCACCAGGTCCTGGTCGTCACCGGTGAGACGGCCGACAGCAGCACCGCCACCGCCGTCCTCTGGCAGCGCGAGGACGCCGCCTCCCCGTGGACCCGGGTCCTCGGGCCCTGGCCCGCGCACAACGGCCTGCGCGGCTGGACCCATGAGCACCGGGCGGGCGATCTGCGCAGCCCGATCGGGGTGTTCGGCCTGGGCGACGCGGGCGGCAGACTGCCCGCCCCGGGCGCCCGGCTGCCCTACGACCAGGACCCGGAGTTCGCCGTCTCGGGCACCGGCTTCCTCGGCGAACCCCTGGAGGGCTCCTTCGACCATGTGATCGCCATCGACTACAACCGCGTCCCCGGCCGCACCCCCCTGGACAAGGAACGCCCGCTCGGGGAGGAGCGCGGCGGCGGTGTCTGGGTCCACGTCGACCACGAGGGACCGACCCAGGCGTGCATCTCCCTCCCGGCCGGCCGCATGCGGCAGCTCCTGCGCACCCTGGACCCCGACCGGGGCCCGGTGATCGTCATGGGCCCGGCCGCCGAGCTGCGCACATGAAGCTCCCGCCCGGGCCCGGCCGCGGAGCCGCGTACACGGCCGGCCCGGCCGTGGGCCGGGCCGCACAACACGTCCGCCCGGCCCCGCGTCACGGGCGCGGACGTGTGCTGGTTGAGAGGCTCCCAGGTCGGGAGCATGCTGGGACGAGGGCCGCCACCGGCCCCCGCGACGGCGGACAGGCGCCGGGAAGGGCGAGTGATCTCCCCATGGACGGACACGGCACCGGCCGGGACGCCGCCGCGGAACCGGGGCCGGACGGACCCGACGGGGCGGACACCCCCGGCGGCCCGCCCGCGCCGGACGGCACCGCCGCCGTGGACCTGACCGGCCTGGCGCCCCTGATCATGGAGCAGATGCCGGTCCCCATGGCGTACTACGACCGCAACTGCCGCCGCGTCTGGGCGAACACCGCCGCCCTGCGCGTGGTCGACCGCGAACTCTGGCAGGTCAGCGGTCTGCGCCCGGGTGAACTGGCCCCCGGCGTCGTCATCGGGGGCGGGCAGGAGCTGGAGCAGGTCATGCGCGAGGTGATGGCCTCCGGCGAGTCCCGCACCTACGAGACCTGGCTGCGCCCCGGCGGCGAGCACGTCTGGACGGCCGTCCTCTCACCCGTCACCGACGGCGACGGCCGCGTCCACGGCTGCTCCGTCGTCATTCTGGACATCACCGAGCAGTACCGCGCCCGCGAGCGGATGGCCGTCCTGGACGAGGCCGGCATGCGGATCGGCAGCACCCTGGACGTCGTCCGCACGGCCGGGGAACTGGCCGAGCTGGCCACCGAGAGCTTCGCCGACTTCGTCGCCGTGGACCTGCTGGAGCCGGTCCTCGCCGGGGACGAGCCGCGCCCCCCGCCGCCCGGCACCGACATCGTCTTCCGCCGCACCGCCCAGGCCTCCGTCCTCGACGGCTGCCCCGAGTCGGTCGTCCCCGTCGGCGAGTCCTACGCCCTGGCCCGGGACTCGGCGATGGGACGGGTCCTCGTGCGCGGCGAGGCGGTCCGCCAGGACGTCGACGAGGCCGCGCTGGTGCTCTGGGAGCCCGTCGACCCCGAACGCGTCCGCAGCATGCGCGCCCACCGCGTCCACTCCACCCTGACCGCCCCGCTGCTGGCCCGTGGGGTCAGCCTGGGCATCGCCACCTTCGGCCGGCACCGCAACCCCGACCCCTTCGACGAGGACGACCTCGTGCTCGCCGGAGAGCTGGCCTCCCGCGCCGCCGTGGCCGTGGACAACGCCCGCCGGTACACCCGCGAGCACGCGACCGCCCTCGCCCTCCAGCGCAGCCTGCTGCCCCGCCGGACCGTGCGCCGGCAGGCCGTCGAGGTCGCCTCCCGCTATCTGCCGAACACCACCGGCGCCGGGATCGGCGGGGACTGGTTCGACGTGATCCCGCTCTCCGGCGCCCGCGTCGCCCTGGTCGTCGGCGACGTCGTCGGCCACGGCGTGCAGGCATCGGCGACGATGGGCCGGCTGCGCACCGCCGTGCGGACCCTCGCCGATGTGGACCTCGCACCCGACGAACTCCTCACCCAGCTGGACGACCTGGTCCTGAAACTCGACCGGGAGGAGGCCGTCGACGTGGCGGGCGGTTCCTCCGTCACCGGCGCCACCTGCCTCTTCGCCGTCTACGACCCCGTCACCGGCCACTGCTCCATGGCCCGGGCCGGCCACCCCGAGCCCGTCCTCGTCCGCCCCGACGGCACCGCCTCGCTCATGGAACTCCCCAGCGGCCCGCCGCTCGGCGTGGGCGGGCTGCCCTTCGAGGCGGCCGGGTTCGAGCTGCCCGAGCGGAGCATGCTCGCCCTCTACACCGACGGCCTGGTCGAGGCCCCCGGGCGGGACACCGACGCCGCCCTCACCGTGCTGCGGGACACCCTCGCCCGGCCCACCGGGTCCCTCGACGACACCTGCGACGCCGTGATGGAGGCCCTGCTGCCCGCCCGGCCCGACGACGACGTGGCCCTGCTCCTCGCCCGTGTCGGCCGGCTGGACGCGGACCACCACGCCTCCTGGGAACTGCCCTGCGATCCCTCCGTGGTGGCCCGGGCCCGCAAGTACGCCGCCGCCCAGCTGGAGGCCTGGGGCCTGAGCGACGCCGTCTTCACCACGGAACTCGTCGTCAGCGAACTCGTCACCAACGCGATCCGCTACGGCGGCTCCCCGATCCGGCTGCGCCTGATCCGCGACACCGCCCTCGTCTGCGAGGTGTCCGACGGCAGCAGCACCGCCCCTCATCTGCGCCGCGCCCGGATCTATGACGAGGGCGGCCGGGGCCTGCTCCTCGTCGCCAGCCTCACCGAGTGCTGGGGCACCCGGTACGGGTCCATGGGCAAGACCATCTGGGCCGAGCAGCCGCTCCCCGCGTCCTGAGGCCCCGCTCCGTCCGCCGGACCCCCCGCCGCGCGGGGGCCTCGCTTGTGCGGCGCCCCCACCGGGCTGATTCTGAAGGGATGGAACGTCCCTGGCCTGCACCGGAGTCCCCGGCAGGCACCGCGGCCACGCGAACCGCCTGGTCCGCGCCCGCGATGCCGGCGGACCCGCGCGGGTCCGCCGGCATCGCGGGCGCGGCCACCGTCGTCCTCGACGCCCGGGACACCGTGATCGGATGGAGCCCCGCCGCCGGGGAACTTTTCGGCCTGCCCGCCGCCGAGGCCCTGGGACACCCGCTCTCCGCCGTCCTCGACCTGCCCCCGGACGCCGCGGCCGGCCGCCGCACCGGGACCGCCCGCCACCGGGACGGCCGGCCGGTGGAGGTGGTCGTCACCGTCTGCCCGCTCCCCGGCGGCGGCACGGCGGCCCGCGTCCTCGTCGTCGAGGAACTCGGCCGCAGCCGGGAGGCGGACGCCCGGCTGGCCATGCTCCAGGGCCTCGCCACCCGCTCCCCGCTGGGCCTCGCCGTCTACGACACCGACCTGCGCCTCGTCTGGGCGAACAAGGCCCACGACCACGAGGTCGGCCGCCCCCTCGCCGAGTACCGCGGCCGGCCCGCCGAGGAGCTGTACCCGGACGGCGTCTTCCTCGGCACCGGCCCGCGGACCCTCGGCGAGGTCATGCGCCGGGTCGTCGACACCGGCGAGGTCTTCCTCGACCTGCACTTCCTCGCCCGCCAGCCCAGCGACCCGGACACCTTCCACCTGTGGTCCTGTTCCTACTACCGCCTCCAGGACGCCGAGGGCCGGGTCCTGGGCGTCTGCGAGGACGCCTTCGACATCACCGACCGCCACGAGGCCCAGCAGGGCCTCGCACTCCTCGCCGAGGCGGGGCGCCGCCTCGGCGCCACCCTGGACGTCGCCGCCACCGCCCGGGCCGTCGCGGACGTGGCCGTGCCCCGCTTCGCCTCCCGGGTGACCGTCGACGTGCCCCGGGTGGTGCTGGAGGGCGGCGTCCCCGACCTCGGCCCCGCCACCTCCTGGGTGCGCGTCGCCTCCCTCTCCCACGCGCCCGGCCTGCCGGACCCGGTCCCGGAGGACGCCCCGGTCGTCCACCGGCCCGGCTCCCCGCAGCTGCGCAGCCTCGCCTCCGGCGGCCGGGTGAACGCCGAGGACACCCTCGTCGTCCCCCTGCGCACCGGCGGAGCCGTCCTCGGTCTGGTCACCTTCGTCCGCACCGGCAGCAGGCGCTTCTTCGACAGTGACGCCGTCGCGCTCGCCGACGAACTCGCGGCCCGCGCGGCCCTCGGCATCGACAACGCCCGCCGCTTCACCGCCGAGAGCGCCGCCGCCCTCGCCCTCCAGCGCCAGCTGCTGCCCCAGCACGTGCCCCCGCAGTCCGCCGTCGACATCGCGCACCGCTACCTCCCCGCCGACGACGTCACCGGCGTCGGCGGAGACTGGTTCGACGTCATCCCGCTCTCCGGCGCCCGGGTCGGCCTGGTCGTCGGCGACGTCGTCGGCCACGGGCTCCAGGCCGCCGCCACCATGGGCCGCCTGCGCACCACCGTGGAGGCGCTCGCCACCCTCGACATGGCCCCCGACGAACTGCTGACCCGGCTCGACGACCTGCTCAACCGCGTCCCGGCCGAGGACCCCGGCGGCACAGTGCAGCGCGCATACGCCCAGACGGACGTCACCACGGGCGCGACCTGCCTCTACGCCGTCTACGACCCTGTCACCCGGCGCTGCACCATGGCCCGCGCGGGCCATCTGCCACCGGTGATCGTGCACCCGGACGGCTCCTGCCTCTTCCCCGACCTGCCCGCGGGCCCGCCGCTCGGGCTCGGCGGACTGCCCTTCGAGTCGGCCTCCTTCGACGTGCCCGTCGGCAGCATCCTCGCCCTGTTCACCGACGGTCTGGTCGAGGCCCGGGACCGCGACATCGAGGTCGGGCTCGACACCCTCTGCCGGGTCCTCGGCGCCGGACCCGCGCCCCTGGAGACCCTGTGCGACCGGGTCCTCGCCGAACTCCGTCCCGGCGGCACCGGCGCCGACGACACCGCGCTGCTCCTGGTGCGCACCCGGGAGCTGGAGGCCCGCCGCGTCGTCGCCTGGGACCTGCCGGCCGAACCGGAGGCCGCGGGCCGTGCCCGGGAACTCGTCGCCGGCCAGCTCGGCCGCTGGGACCTCGACGACCTCGCCTTCACCTCCCAGCTCGTCGTCAGCGAACTGGTCACCAACGCGGTCCGCTACGCCGAGGGCCCGCTCCAGCTGCGCCTCATCCGCGACCAGGCGCTGCTCTGCGAGGTCGCCGACACCGGGCACACCTCCCCGCATCTGCGGCACAGCTCGGTCGACGACGAGGGCGGCCGGGGGCTGTTCATCGTCGCCCAGCTGGTGCAGCGCTGGGGCACCCGCTACACCCCGTCCGGCAAGACCATCTGGACCGAGCAGGCGTTCCCGTCGGGCCGCGGCCCGCTCTGACCGGGCCCACCACGACCGGCGCGCCGGGTCTCAGGGCACCCGGGCCGCCTGCCCGGCCTCCCCGCCGCCGACGGCCACCGGCCGCGCCCCGGGCGCGCTCTCCTCGGGCAGCCGCAGGGTGAAGGTGAGCACCAGGGCGACCAGATACAGCGCGGCGAACGCCAGGGTCATGCCCGCCACCCCCGTCAGCGGCAGCAGCACACTGGCCAGCGCCGGGCCGACGAACGCGGCCCCGCCCGCCCCCAGATTGAGCAGGGCCACCGCTCCGCCCTTGTTCTCCGGCGCCATCGACGGCACCAGCGCCGAGATCGGCACGAACCCCGCGAGGGCCGCCCCGTAGAGCATCCCCGCGACGACCGCCGCCCAGTAGTGGTCCGGGCCGAGCCAGGCGGGCACGAAGTACAGCAGGCAGAAGGTCACCGAGCAGCCGAAGGCCCCGAACCAGGCGATCGTCGTGCGCCAGCCGATCCGGTCGGAGAGCGCCCCGAAGAGGAGGTTGAACGCGATGTTGGTGCCGAACACGATCGCGAGGAGGCGCAGCCAGCGGCCGTCGCCGAAGCCGATGTCGTCGGCGAACACCCGGGGCAGATAGACCAGCATCCCGAACATCGGCGCGGTGTTGATCACCCGCACCAGACAGCCGACCAGCACGCGCGGGTGGGTCCACGCCACCGAGACACTGGTGCGCAGGCTCTCCCGCGCACTCACCCCGGGCGGTGCCAGCCGGTCGCCGCCGGCCCGCCCCCGCGCACCCACCAGGGCGAGCAGGGTGCCCGCGACGACCAGCACCAGCGCCGACCAGAGGGTGGCCCGCTCACCGGCGGCCGGGATGCCCACACTGGCCCACAGCGAGCCGAGCGTCGGCAGACCGCCGGTGAACGCGAAGTAGAACCAGCCGACCGCCGCGCCGAGGTGCCGCCGGGGCGCCGCGGCGGTGATCCAGACCAGGAAGCCGAAGGCGAACAGCGGATAGCCGAAGCCGCGCAGACCGTAGAGCACCACCATCAGCGGGTAGTTCTCGGTCCCCAGGGCGGCCAGCAGGAACAGCGCGTGGAACACGGCCCAGACCGCGCCGCCCGCCCACATCACCCGGCGCGGCCCCCAGATCTCGGCCAGCGCCCCGGACAGCCAGGAGCCGAGCATCACGGCGACGCCGTAGGCGGTGATCACATAGCCCGCCCGCACATCGGTCCCGGCGCCGTGGTCGGCCATGTAGGGGGCGAGGAAACCGATCTCCACCCCGTCGCCGATCATGAACAGCAGTACACCGAGATAGCCCGGAAGCAGCTTCCGCGGCATCCCCCACAGCACGGCCCCGCGCCCGCCGGCGGGCGCGGGGCCGGGGTCCGGTCCGTTTCCGTGCGCCCCGCCGGGCCGCACCGGCTGTCCAGGTCGTTTCGCCGGCAAGGCGGCCTCCGGTGTGCTGGCGGGCCCGGGGCCCGGTCCGTCTCCGTGTCGCGGGCCCGCTCGGGGGACCGGGGAATCAGGGGTGCGCGGGGCTTTCGGGATTCAGGGGTGCGCGGGGGTCCGCTCGCGCGAGGCGCGCACCCGGTCGCCCAGCTCGACGAGGATCCGCGGCGGGCAGGACTCGGCCAGCAGCGGGAAGAGATGCTGCTCGCGGGCCGACACCAGCCGGTCCGTGGACGCCCGCAGGGTGGCGAGCAGGGCGGGGAAGCGGCCGTCCCCGGGCGGGCAGGCCTCCAGCTCCCGCAGCAGGCGCTCTGCCTCCGCCCGGTCGGCGATCTCCTGGTCGGCCATGTCGTCGCCGTCGTCCACGAAGCGCCGGACGGCGGGGAAGAGGTACTCCTCCTCCGTCACCGCGTGCCGGACCAGCTTGCCCGTGAGCCGGTCGGCGAGGGGGCGCAGCTCCGGATCGTCGGGGCCGAGGCCCGCGACCCGGGCGAAGAGGTCGTCGATCTCTCTGAGGTCGGCCGACAGCTCGTCGATGACGTTGCCACCGTGGCCCATGGAGATGCTCCTTCTGTGTGTCACGACCGCCCGTCCGCCGCGCACAGGCCGGACCGGGCGCAGGAAAACGCCTGGTCCATGCCTGCCACGGCGACGACCCGCGTTCACCTCGCACGGCCGCTGCCACCCGAACAGGCTGGTCTCAGTCCGGGCGGACGCGCCCCCGCCAGGCGCCCGTCTCGCCGCCGCGGCCCTCGATGTACTCCTTGAAGCGCCGCATGTCGCCCTTGACCCGCCGGTCCACGACCCCGGCCACCGTCGCCGCCGTCTCGGCGACCCCGGTGGGCTCCACGTCCATGACCAGGTCCACCCGGGTGTGCTCCGCGTCCAGGGCCTGGAAGCGCACCATGCCCATCTGCGAGACGTCCCCGCCCGTGGTGCGCCAGGCGATCCGCTCGTCCGGGAGCTGGTCGACGATCTCGGTCTCGAACTCCCGCCGCACGCCGCCGACGCGGGCGACCCAGCGGCTGTGCACGTCGTCGAGCTGACGGACCTCCTCCACGCCCTCCATGAAGCGCGGGAACTCCTCGAACTGCGTCCACTGGTTGTAGGCGGTGCGCAGCGGGACGGCGACCTCCACCGACTCCTTCACCGTGCTCATCACAGTCTCCTCTCCGAGGCCCCGGCGCGGCGGACCGCCCACCGCGCGGGCTCGACGCCCGCCTACCCGGCCCGCGCCGGTTGATGACCCCGCCCTCTGCCCGGCGCGTGGCCGGTGCCCCGGCGCCTGCACGGCCGGTGGACCTCGGCATCCGGCCCAAGCCGGTCCCGTTCGGGTGACGCCCCCGGCGAGGGTCACGGTCCCGCGGTGGCGCCCCGCCACCATCGCGGGGGTCGGCCGGCGCACGATCCGGCCCGTGAGCGGCCGGACCTTCGGAGGGCCCATGCGGATCCTGCTCGTCGCCAGTGCCAACAACAGCCTCACCCAGCGCGTCGGCGCCGAACTGCGCGACCGCGGCCACGAGACCGCCCTCGCCGAGGTCGCGGACGGCGACGACATCGTCCGGGCGGTCGAGGAGCACCGGCCCGGACTCGTGCTCGCGCCCATGCTGCGGACCGTGATCCCGCGCGAGGTCTGGTCCCGCCACCTGTGCCTCGTGGTGCACCCCGGCCCGCCCGGCGACCGGGGCCCCTCCAGCCTGGACCGGGCGATTCTCGACGGGGCGGCGGAGTGGGGCGTCACCGTCCTCCAGGCGGTGGCGGAGATGGACGCGGGCGACGTCTGGGCGTCCGCCGCCTGCCCCCTGCCGCCGCTGGCCAAGAGCGACCTCTACCGGGGCGAGGTCTCCGACGCGGCCGTGGAGGCCGTCCTCCTCGCCGTGGAGCGCGCCACCTCCGGCACCCACCGGCCGCTCCCGCAGGACGCGCCCGGCGGCCGGGCGCCGGGCACCGGGACCCGTCCCTACCTCACCCAGCGGGAGCGCGCCCTCGACTGGACGAAGGACACCACCGAGACCGTCCTGCGCGCTCTGCGGGCCGCGGACTCGCAGCCCGGCGTGCTGGACCGCCTCCTCGGCGGGGACTGGTACCTGCACGGCGGGCACCCGGAGGACACTCTGCGCGGTACCCCCGGCGCACTGGTCGCCACCCGCGACGGCGCGGTCTGCCGGGCCACCGCCGACGGCGCCGTGTGGATCCCCGAGCTGCGCCCCCGGCGCACCCCGGGCGGCCCGGCCGCGTACAAGCTCCCCGCCGCCCTCGCCCTGTCCCGCGCCGGGGTCCTCCCGGATCTGCCCGAGGTCCCCGCACCGCCCCTGGACCCGGGCCTGCCCGGGCCGGGGCGCACCTGGCGGGACATCGCCTACCACGAGGAGGGGGCGGTCGGCCGGCTGTCGTTCTCCTTCCCGGGCGGTGCGATGAGCACCGGGCAGTGCCGCCGCCTGCTGGACGCCTACCGCGCCGCCTGCGAGCGTCCCACCTCCGTCCTGGTCCTCGGCGGCGGGCGGGACTTCTTCTCCAACGGCATCCACCTGGGCGTGATCGAGGCCGCCGCCGACCCGGGCGCGGAGTCGATGGCCAACCTGGAGGCCATGAACGACCTGGTGGAAGCCGTGCTGACCACCACCGACCGGCTGACGGTCGCCGCCGTCGGCGGCAACGCGGCCGCCGGGGGCGTGATGCTCGCCCTGGCCGCCGACGAGGTCTGGTGCCGCTCCGGCTCCGTGCTCAACCCCCACTACCGGCGGATGGGCCTGTACGGCTCCGAGTACTGGACGTACTCGCTGCCCCGCCGGACCGGCGCCGAGCGGGCCCGCCGGCTCACCGAGGAGGCACTGCCGGTGACCGCCCGCACCGCCCTGCGGCTCGGACTGGCGGACCGGATCGCCGACTGCGCCCCGGCCGAGTTCACCGGCAGCGTCACCCGTTCGGCCGGGCGTCTCGCCGCGTTCCCGGCGACCCAGCGGCGCATCGCCGGCAAGAAGGCGGCCCTGGACGCGCAGCGAGAGGTCAGGCCGCTCTCCGTGTACCGGGCGCAGGAGACGGCCCGGATGGAGCGGATCTTCGCCGACCCGGAGGCGCCCTACCACCGGCTGCGGGCCGCCTTCGTCCGCAAGGAGCGGCCCCCGGCCGGTCTGGTGGCGGCGGGGGTGCCCCGCTGTTAGCAAGAGAGATGAGCAGTCGCAGGAGGGGGGTGCCGTCAACAGACGCGCCAGGAGGCGTCCCATGAACGCTGCAAGCCAGACCACCGCCGAGGGCCAGTCCCCGGGTGCGTCCGCCGAGGAAGAGGCCCCGATCCACATCCTCTGGATCAACGCGGGGCTGAGCTGCGACGGTGACTCCGTCGCCCTGACGGCCGCGATGCAGCCCAGCATCGAGGAGATCGTCCTCGGGGCACTGCCCGGCCTGCCGAAGATCCAGGTCCACTGGCCCCTCATCGACTACGAGTGCGGCCCCGTGCAGGGCGCGGACACGTTCATCGAGTGGTTCTTCAAGGGGGAGCGGGGCGAGATCGACCCCTTCGTCCTCGTCGTCGAGGGCTCCATCCCCAACGAGTCCATCAAGCCCGAGGGCTACTGGTGCGGCTTCGGTGACGACCCGGAGACCGGCCAGCCCATCACCACCAGCGAGTGGATCGACCGGCTCGCGCCCAAGGCCCTCGCCGTGGTCGCCATCGGCACCTGCGCCACCTACGGCGGCATCCACGCCATGTCGGGCAACCCGACCGGCGCCATGGGCGTGCCCGACTACCTCGGCTGGGACTGGAAGTCCAAGGCCGGCATCCCCATCGTGTGCGTGCCCGGCTGCCCCATCCAGCCCGACAACTTCTCCGAGACCCTGACCTACCTGCTCTACCAGGCGACCGGCGCCGCGCCGATGATCCCGCTGGACGACAAGCTGCGGCCCACCTGGCTGTTCGGCGCCACCGTCCACGAGGGCTGCGACCGCGGCGGCTACTACGAGCAGGGCCAGTTCGCGCACAGCTACGACTCCCCGCTCTGCCTGGTCAAGCTCGGCTGCTGGGGCCCGGTCGTGAAGTGCAACGTCCCCAAGCGCGGCTGGATGAACGGCATCGGCGGCTGCCCCAACGTCGGCGGCATCTGCATCGCCTGCACCATGCCGGGCTTCCCGGACAAGTTCATGCCGTTCATGGACGAACCCCCCGGAGGCAAGGTCTCCAGCACCGCCAGCGGCGCCTACGGCGCGGTCATCCGGCGGCTGCGGTCCCTCACCGGGAAGACCGTGGACCAGGAGCCCAAGTGGCGCCACACCGGCGAGCGGCTGACCACCGGCTACCGGCCGCCGTGGTGACCGTCCGCCGGCCGGCGAGCCGCACATCCCCGCACATCCGTCACACCTGACGACCCGTCACACACGACGAAGGGCACAGCGCACCATGGGACCGACGACCAAGGCTGCCGGCGACAAGAGCGGCCTCGTGGAGATGTCCTGGGATCCGATCACCCGGATCGTGGGAAGTCTCGGCATCCACACGAAGATCGACTTCAAGCAGAAGCGGGTCGCCGAGTGCTACAGCACGTCGTCGGTCTTCCGCGGCTACAGCGTGTTCATGCGCGGCAAGGACCCGCGCGACGCCCACTTCATCACCAGCCGCATCTGCGGCATCTGCGGCGACAACCACGCCACCTGCTCGGTGTACGCGCAGAACATGGCGTACGGCGTGAAGCCCCCGCACCTGGGCGAGTGGGTCATCAACCTCGGTGAGTCCGCCGAGTACATGTTCGACCACAACATCTTCCAGGAGAACCTGGTGGGGGTCGACTACTGCGAGCGGATGGTCCGCGAGACCAACCCCGGCGTCCTCGAACTCGCCGAGCGCACCGAGGCCCCGCACGCCGCCGAGCACGGCTACCGCACCATCGCCGACATCATGCGCTCCCTCAACCCCCTGGAGGGCGAGTTCTACCGGGAGGCCCTCCAGGTCAGCCGCTACACCCGGGAGATGTTCTGCCTGATGGAGGGCCGCCATGTGCACCCCTCCACGCTCTACCCGGGCGGCGTCGGCACGGTCGCCTCCGTGCAGCTCTTCACCGACTACATGAGCCGGCTGATGCGGTACGTCGAGTTCATGAAGCGCGTCGTCCCCCTCCACGACGACCTGTTCGACTTCTTCTACGAGGCCCTGCCCGGCTACGAGGAGGTCGGCCGCCGGCGGGTGCTCCTCGGCTGCTGGGGCGCCCTCAACGACCCCGAGTACTGCGACTTCACCTACGCCAACATGACCGACTGGGGCCGGCGGATGTTCGTCACCCCGGGCGTCGTCGTGGACGGCAAGCTGGTCACCAACGACCTCACCGAGATCAACCTCGGCATCCGCATCCTGCTCGGCTCCTCCTACTACGAGGACTGGGCGGGCCAGGAGCAGTTCGTCACCCACGACCCGCTCGGCAACCCCGTCGACCCGCGCCACCCGTGGAACCAGCACACCATCCCGGCCCCGCAGAAGCGTGACTTCCAGGACAAGTACAGCTGGGTGATGTCCCCGCGCTGGTTCGACGGCAAGGACTACCTGCCCCTCGACACCGGCGGCGGCCCCATCGCCCGCCTCTGGTCCACCGCCCTGTCCGGCCTCGTCGACGTCGGCTACGTCAAGGCCACCGGCCACAGCGTCGTCATCAACCTGCCCCGGACCATGACCAAGCCGGAGACCACCTTCGAGTGGAAGATCCCGCGGTGGTCCAACGCCCTCGAACGCAACCGCGCCCGGACCTACTTCCAGGCGTACGCGGCCGCCATCGCGCTGCACTGCGCCGAGAAGGGCCTGGAGGAGGTCCGCGCCGGACGCACCCAGACCTGGGAGAAGTTCGAGGTCCCGGACGAGTCCATCGGCTGCGGCTTCACCGAGGCCGTCCGCGGCGTCCTCTCCCACCACATGGTCATCCGCGACGGGAAGATCGCCAACTACCACCCGTACCCGCCGACCCCGTGGAACGCCAGCACCCGCGACACCTACGGCACCCCCGGCCCGTACGAGGACGCCGTGCAGAACACGCCCATCTTCGAGGAGAACACCCCGGAGAACTTCAAGGGCATCGACATCATGCGGGCCGTGCGCAGCTTCGACCCCTGCCTGCCGTGCGGTGTGCACATGTACGTCGGCGGCGGGAAGACGGTCAAGACCATGCACGTCCCCACCGGCCTGAGCGGGCTGGGCGGATGAGCGCCGCCACCGGCACCCGGCCGGCCCCCGCACCCACCGCCGAGGAGGCCGGCCGCCGCGTCGAGGAGATCCTCCAGCACCTCGCCGACTCCGGGGACGAGCGCGCCCGGGAGGCCGCCGAAGAACTGGTCCGCGTCCTGATGGACTTCTACGGCGCCGGCCTCGCCCGCGCCGTCGACCTCCTCGGCCGGGCCGTCCCGCGCAGCGGCACGGACCCGCTGGAGCCCCTGCTCGGCGACGAACTGGTCGCGAGCCTCCTCGTCCTGCACGGCCTCCACCCCGAGGACACCGAGGCCCGCATCGCCCGCGCCCTGGCCACCGTCGCCGGCGGCGGCCTGGAGCACGCCGGCTACGACGAGCGCACCGGTGTGCTGCGGCTGCGCCCGGCCGCCGCGTCGGGCTGCGGCTGCGGCTCCACGGCCGACGCCGCCCGTCAGGCAGCGATCGAGGCGCTCTGCTGCTTCGCCCCCGAGGTGACCGACGTCGACCTCCTCCCCGAGGCGCCCCGCGAACCCGCCCTGCTCCAGATCGGGACCCGCCCCGGCGGGGCCCCGGGCCCGGCACGGTGAGCGCGCCCCACACCGCCGCGGTGTCCGGCGCGGCTGCCCTGCAGCCGCGCGGGCTCCGGCGGTTCACCACCCCCCGCCCGCCCCGCGCCGAGGTCTGCGAACTGTGCGGGGTCCCCGTCGCCCCGGAGCACCGCCACCTCGTCGACACCGAGCGGCGCGCCCTCGCCTGCGCCTGCCCGGCCTGCGCCCAGGTGATGGCCCGGCCCGGCGCCACCGGCGGCGGCCGGTTCCGGGCCGTGCCCGACCGCGTCCTGACCGACCCGGACCACCGCTTCGACGACGGCCTGTGGAACCTCCTCGCCATCCCCGTCAGCGTCGCCTTCTTCTTCCACAACACGGCGCTCGACCGGCTGGTGGCCCTCTACCCCAGCCCCGCCGGTGCCACCGAACGCGAACTGGAGCCCCGGGAACGGCAGACCGTCCTGGACGCCACCGCCCTCGCCGGTGAACTCGCCCCCGACACCGAGGCCCTCCTGGTGCGCCGCACCGGCGAGGAGACCGAGTGCCACCTCGTGCCCGTGGACCGCTGCTACGCCCTCGTGGGCCGGATGCGGCTGCTGTGGCACGGCTTCGACGGCGGGGCCGAGGCCCGCGCCGACCTCGACGCCTTCTTCGACGACGTACGCCGCAAGGCCCGTACCACCGGGGCGGACCCCTCATGACCGAACTGACCTTCCACTGCGCCGGCGTCCGCGCCGACCGCTACGCCGCCGGGCCCACGCTCGTCTTCCGGCTGCGCGTCACCACCCCCGACCCCACCCCCGTCCACGCGCTGGCGCTGCGCTGCCAGATCCGGATCGAGCCCGCCCGGCGCTCCTACGCGCCCGGCGAGACCGAGCCCCTCACCGACCTGTTCGGGGAACGCTCGCGCTGGGGCAGCACCCTGCACCCCGTCCAGTTCGCCCAGGTCCCGCTGATGGTGCCCGGGTTCACCGGGGAGACCGAGACCGACCTCGTCGTCCCCTGCACCTACGACATGGACATCGCCGCCACCCGCTACCTGGACGCCCTGGAGGACGGCGAGGTGCCGCTGCTGATGCTGTTCTCCGGCACGGCGTTCACCGGCGACGCCGGCTTCCGGGTGGAACCGGTGCCCTGGGACCGCGAGGCGGAGTTCCGGCTTCCCGTGGCCACCTGGCGGGAGATGATCGCCCAGCACTTCCCCGGCTGCGGCTGGATCCGGCTGCCCTCCGACGTCATGGACGCCCTGCGCGCCCACCGCTCCCGCCGTGCCCTGCCCTCCTGGGAGGCGACCGTGCGCGAACTCCTCGCCATCTCGGCCGGGTCCGGGCCGGGCGCCGGTACGCGCGGCGGGCCGGCCGAGGCGCTGCGGGCGGCGGCCTCCGGGGCCGGAGCAGGAGCCGGACGCCCGGAGAGGACCACGGCCCGATGACCACCGCCACCTTCCCCGCGTCCACCGAGGCCCGGCTCGCCTTCGCCCGCCAGGTCGCCGACGCCGTCCTCTTCGAGGGCTACGTCCTCTACCCCTACCGGGCCTCCGCCGCCAAGAACCGCCTCCGCTGGCAGTTCGGCGTCCTCGTGCCGCCCGCCTGGGCCGCCGCGGGCGACGAGCACGACTTCCAGCACACCGACATCCTGATGGAACCCCGCACCGGCGCCGAACTCGCCGTCCAGGTGCGCTTTCTGCACGCCCAGCGCCGAACGGTGGAACGCGCCCGCCCGGACGGCACCTTCGAGCCCGTCGCCGAACTCCACCTGGACGACCGGGTGCTCACCGCCTGGGACGAGGGCGTCGAGGAGCACACCGACCTCACCGTCCCCACCGCGGACCTCACCCCCGACGGCACCGAGGTCCCCTTCACCCGGCCCGTGCACGAGGAGACCGAGACCGTCCGGGACGCCGACGGGACCGTGGTCGGCCGGCTCGTCCGCCGGCGGGAGGCGATCAGCGGACGGCTGCGCCTGAGCGCCGAGGAACTCCCGGGCCCCTACCGGGCGTTCAGGCTCACCGCCCTTGTCGAGAACACCAGCGCGTGGCAGCCGGAACCCGGCGCCGCCCGGGACGCCGCGCTGCCGCACTCCCTGATCGCCGCCCACGTGCTCCTCCAGCTCAGCGGCGGAGCCTTCCTCTCCCTGACCGATCCGCCGCAGTGGGCGGCGGGGGCCGTCGCCGACTGCCGCAACCTGCACACCTGGCCGGTCCTCGCCGGCGAACCGGGCCGCTCCGACCTGGTCCTCTCCTCGCCGATCATCCTGGACGACCACCCGGCCATCGCCCCCGAGAGCCTCGGCGCCCTCTACGACGCCACCGAGATCGACGAGATCCTCGCCCTGCGCACCGCCGCCCTCACCGACCAGGAGAAGCGCGAGGCCCGGGGCACCGACGCCCGCGCCGCGGCCGTCATCGACCTCGCCGACTCCATGCCGCCGGAGGTCCTGGACCGGCTGCACGGCGCCATCCGCTCCCTGGACGCGGTCACCACGGGGGCTCCGGGCCCCGGCCCCGACCCGTTCACCGCCGCCGCGGACCGGGACCCCTTCGACGACCACGGCACCGCCCGGCCCGACACTCCGTGGTGGGACCCGGGCGGGGACACCGGCGTGGACCCGGAGCGGGACGAGGTCCTCGTCGACGGCCGCCCCGTGCGGGCGGGAGCCCGGGTGGTCCTGCGGCCCGGCAAACGCCGCACCGACGCCCAGGACCTGTTCCTGCACGGGCGCACCGCCCAGGTGGAGGCCGTCCTCCACGACGTCGACGGGGGAGTGCACCTCGCCGTCACGGTGGACGGCGACCCGGGCGCCGACATCCGCCGCGAGCAGGGGCGCTACCTCTACTTCCAGCCCGACGAGGTCACCCACCCGCAGGAGACGACGTGAGCACCCCCGCCCCCGGGGCCCCCACCCCCGGTGCCCCCGCGCCCAGGACCCTCGTCGCCGGGATCGGGAACATCTTCCTCGGCGACGACGGCTTCGGCGTCGAGACCGTGCGGCAGCTCGCCGCCGGGCCGCTGCCGGCCCACGTCGAGGCCGTCGACACCGGCGTCCGCGGCGTGCACCTCGCCTATCAGGTCCTCGACGGGTACGACACGGTCGTCCTGGTGGACGCCACCGCACGTGGCGGCGCACCGGGCACGCTCTATCTGATCGAGGACGCCGCCGTGGACGCGGCGGCCGGGGAGGCCGTCGTCGACGGCCACCGCATGTCGCCCGACGCGGTCCTCGCCCTGCTCGGCGCCCTGTGCGCCGGAACCGGCGGCACCCCGCCGCGCCGGGTCCTCGTCGTCGGCTGCGAACCCGCCTGCCTGGAAGAGGGGATCGGCCTCTCGGACCCCGTCCGGGACGCCGTGCCACAGGCCGTACGGACCCTGCGCGACCTCGTCGCCGCCCCCGCCCCGCAGCCCGCGGCCGGCCCGGCCGCCCCCTGAAGGAGGACACCGTGAACCGAAGTGCCAGCGCGGGGACGGCCGTCGCCGTCGTCGTCGCCGCCCTGATCGCCGTCAACCTGCCCGACATCCGGCGCTATCTGCGCATCAGGAGCATGTGACCGCGGGCCACCCGCCCGCTGCTCCGATCGGGTCCAACCGCCGTCCGGTGCCGGTGCGCCGGACGGCACGGAGGGGGCCGCGCCCCTTGAATGGGGCGCGCCCGCCGGGCGCCGGCCGGCGGCCGGATCCGCCACCGACAGGACTGAGCACGATGCACGAGATGTCCCTTGCGCTCGCGGTCGTCGACCAGGTGGAGGAGGCCGCGCGCGAGCACGGGGCCGGGTCCGTCGTCTCCGTCCGGCTGAGCGTCGGCGAACTCGCCGGCGTCGTCCCCGAGGCGCTCGCCTTCTGCTTCGAACTCGCCTGCGCCGGAACCCTGCTGGAGGGCGCGGAGCTGACCGCCGCGACGGTCCCGGCCCGGGCGCACTGCGCCCCCTGCGACCGGGAGTGGGCCGTCGGGATGCCCCCGGACCTGTGCTGCCCCGGGTGCCGGGCACCGGCTCAGGAGCTGCTGTCCGGCCGGGACCTGCGGATCGCCGAGGTCCACTGGGGCGACCCGGCCGTCCCGCCCGGTGCCCCGGGTTCCGCCGCCGGCCCCCGTCACCCCGTCCATGAGGAGAGCTGACCCATGTGCCGTGCGCTCGACCTGCGGACCTCGGTGCTCGCGAAGAACGACGCGACCGCGCGGACCCTGCGCGCGGGCCTCGCCGTCCGCGGCACCACGGTCGTCAACCTGCTGTCCAGCCCGGGGAGCGGGAAGACCGCCCTGCTGGAGACGGAACTGCGCACGGCCCGCGAACGGGGCGTGCCCGTCGCCGCCCTGACCGCCGATCTGGCCACCGAGAACGACGCCGAGCGGCTCGCCCGCTCCGGGGTGCCGGTCAAGCAGATCTTCACCGACGGGCTGTGCCACCTGGAGGCCGGGATGCTCGGCGGCCATCTGGTCGGCTGGCTGCCGGAGGACACCCGGCTGCTGTTCGTCGAGAACGTCGGCAACCTGGTCTGCCCGGCCTCCTACGACCTCGGCGAGTCGCTGCGGGTCGTCCTCGCCTCGGTCACGGAGGGGGAGGACAAGCCGCTGAAGTACCCCACCGCGTTCGGGCTGGCGAACCTGGTGCTGGTGACCAAGACCGACATCGCGGAGGCGGTCGACTTCGACGAGGACGCCTTCCGGGCGCATGTGCGGCGGGTCAACCCGGGCGTGGAGATCGTCCTCACCTCGGCCCGCACCGGGCTCGGCGCGGGCGTCCTCCTGGACCGCGCGCTCGCCGTCGCGGCGGGGGAGCCGGTCCATGTGCCGGTGATGGCCCGGCAGCACGACGGCCATGACCACGGTCACGACCACCCGCACCCGCACCCGCATCCGCACGTCCACACCGACGCTCCCGCGCACTCCCAGCTGCACGCGTGACCGCCCACTCCGCCCCCGCCGCCGCCTCCGTTCCCGGTGCCGCCGAGCGCCGCCGGGTCGTCGTACGCGGCGTCGTCCAGGGCGTCGGCTTCCGGCCGTTCGTGCACGGGCTCGCGACCGGGCTGGGACTGGCCGGGCATGTCACCAACACCGGGGACGGCGTCCTCGCCGAGGTCGAGGGCGCCCCGGACGCCGTGGCCCGCTTCTGCGAACGCCTCGCCGCCGACGCGCCCCCGCTCGCCGTGGTGGAGTCGGTGCGGCACGAGCCCCTCGCGGCCACCGGCGCCGCGGGGTTCGCGATCGTCGCCTCCCGCGCCGGCGGCCCCGTCCGCACCCTCGTGCCCCCGGACACCGCCACCTGCGCGGACTGCCTCGCCGAGCTGGCCGACCCCGCCGACCGGCGGTACCGGCACCCGTTCATCACCTGCACGCACTGCGGCCCCCGGTTCACCATCGTCACCGGCCTCCCGTACGACCGCGAGCACACCACCATGGCCCGGTTCCCGATGTGCGCCGACTGCGCCCGGGAGTACACCGACCCCGCCGACCGCCGCTTCCACGCACAGCCGGTCTCCTGCCACACCTGCGGGCCCCGGCTGCGCCTGGTCACACGATCCGGCGGGCAGGCGCCCGCCAAGGACCCGGTCGCAGCCGCCCGGAGGCTGCTCGCCGCCGGGGCCGTCCTCGCGGTGAAGGGCCTCGGGGGCTACCACCTGGCCTGCGACGCGACCGACCCCGCCGCCGTCGGGACCCTGCGCCGCCGCAAGAACCGCGGCGACAAGCCCTTCGCCCTGATGGCCCGCGACCTCGGCGACCTCGCGGGCCTGGTCCGCGCCGACGAGGCGGAACGGGCCGCGCTCACCGGCCCCGACCGGCCGATCGTCCTGCTGCGCCGCCTGCCCGTGCCCGCCGGCACCGGGCCGCGCCCGGCGGACGGCGTCGCCCCCGGCAGCCCCGACCTCGGCGTGATGCTGCCCTACACCCCGGTGCACCACCTCCTCCTCGGCCTGCCCGGCGACGCGCCCGGCCCCCGGCTGCTGGTCATGACCAGCGGCAACCTGGCCGGGGAGCCGATCGTCACCGGCGACGAGGAGGCCCTCGCCCGCCTCGACGGCCTGGCCGACGCCTGGCTGCTGCACGACCGGCCGATCCACGTCCCGTGCGACGACTCCGTGGTCCGGGTCCTCGACGGCGAACCGCTGGTCCTGCGGCGTTCCCGGGGCCACGCGCCCCTGCCGCTCACCCTGCCCGTGCGCGTCCCGCCCACCCTCGCCGTCGGCGGCGACCTGAAGAACGCCTTCTGCCTCGGCTCCGGGGACAAGGCGTGGCTCTCGGCCCATATCGGCGACATGGACGACCTCGCGACCCAGCGCGCCTTCGAACGGGCCGAGGAGCAGCTGGAGTCGGTCACCGGTACCCGGCCCGAACACCTCGCGGCCGACCTCCACCCCGGCTACCGCTCCACCCGCTGGGCCGCCCGCCGCGCCGCCGGCCGGCCCGTCACCGGCGTCCAGCACCACCACGCGCACATCGCCTCCGCCATGGCGGAACACGGGCTCGGCCCGGCCGCCCGGGTCATCGGGGTCGCCTTCGACGGCACCGGTCACGGACCCGACGGAGCCGTGTGGGGCGGTGAGTTCCTTCTCGCCGGCTACCGCGGCTTCACCCGCTTCGCCCACCTCGCCTACACCCCGCTCCCCGGCGGCGACGCCGCCGTACGGCTGCCGTACCGGATGGCCCTGTCCCATCTGCGCACCGCCGGGCTCGCCCGGGAAGCCTGGCTGCCGTGCACGCGGGCCTGCCCGCCCGATGAACTCGCCGTGCTGGAGCGGCAGCTGGCGCGTGGCGTGCACTGCGTCCCCACCTCCAGCATGGGCCGCCTCTTCGACGCCGTCTCCTCCCTCGCCGGGGTGTGCCACCGCTCCGGGTACGAGGCCCAGGCGGCGGTCGAACTGGAGGCGGCGGCCGTGCGCGAACTGCGTGACGGCCGTACCCCGCAGCCGGACGGCTACGCCTTCCGGCTCGCACCGGAGGGAGCGGCGGCCGGGGCCGCATACGCCGCCGACCCCGCTCCGCTGCTCGCCGCCGTGGTGCGCGACCTGCGCGCGGGGACCGGGCCGGGGCCGGTCGCCGCGCGCTTCCACGCTGCCGTCGCCGGCCTGGTGCACCGGGTGTGCGCGGCGGCCCGGACGGAACACGGCCTCACCGACGTCGCCCTGAGCGGCGGTGTCTTCGCCAACAGCCTGCTGTCGTCCGCCTGCGCCGCACGCCTCGCGGACGACGGCTTCACGGTGCTCCGGCACCGCCGCATCCCCCCGAACGACGGCGGGCTGGCACTCGGCCAGCTCGTCGTGGCCGCCTGCCGGGGCCCCGCCGCCGGCTGACGGCCACCGCGCCGGACGCGGCACCCCCGCACGGCCGGGAACGGGGCTTCACGCAGGACGGGACACGACACAGCGCGAGAGCGAGGAGACGCACATGTGCCTGGCGGTACCCGGCAGAGTGCTGGGCATCGAGGAACGGGACGGCACCAGGATGGCCACCGTCGACTTCGGCGGAGTGGTCAAGGAGGTGTGCCTGGAGTACCTGCCGGACCTCCGGGTCGGCGAGTACGCCATCGTCCACGTGGGCTTCGCCCTCCAGCGTCTGGACGAGGAGTCCGCACGCCAGACCCTCGCCCTCTTCGAGAACCTCGGACTGCTCCAGGAGGAGTTCGGCGACCCGTGGGAGGCGGCCGAGGCCGAGGCGGCCCTGCGGGACGGCGACGGCGACGGCGACCAGGCCGCGGGCACGCCCGCAG
Organism: Streptomyces sp. CNT372; assembly: GCF_000377145.1. Lineage (NCBI taxonomy): Bacteria > Bacillati > Actinomycetota > Actinomycetes > Kitasatosporales > Streptomycetaceae > Streptomyces > Streptomyces sp. CNT372. The sequence goes on from NZ_KB897787.1 coordinate 147,144, forward strand.
GCGGCGAGAGGAGGGCGGACCGGTGAAGTACATCGACGAGTTCCAGGACCCCGCACTCGCCCGGCGGCTGCTCGACGACATCGCGGCCACCGTCACCCGCCCCTGGGCCCTGATGGAGGTCTGCGGCGGGCAGACCCACACGATCATCCGGCACGGGATCGACCAACTCCTGCCCGACGGCGTCGAGTTGATCCACGGACCCGGCTGCCCGGTCTGCGTCACACCGCTGGAGGTCATCGACAAGGCGCTGGAGATCGCCTCCCGCCCCGATGTGATCTTCTGCTCCTTCGGCGACATGCTCCGCGTCCCCGGCACCGGCCGCGACCTCTTCCAGGTGCGCGGCGCGGGCGGTGACGTACGCGTCGTCTACTCGCCCCTGGACGCCCTGCGGATCGCCCGCCAGAACCCGGAGCGGGAGGTCGTGTTCTTCGGCATCGGCTTCGAGACCACCGCGCCGCCGAACGCCATGACGGTGTACCAGGCGAAGAAGCTCGGCATCCGCAACTTCAGCCTGCTGGTCTCGCACGTCCGGGTCCCCCCGGCCATCGAGGCGATCATGCAGTCCCCGTCCTGCCGGGTGCAGGCCTTCCTCGCCGCCGGGCATGTGTGCAGCGTCATGGGCACCGACGAGTACCCGGAGCTCGCCGACCGGTTCCGCGTCCCCATCGTGGTCACCGGCTTCGAACCGCTGGACATCCTGGAGGGCGTCCGCCGGACCGTCCGCCAGCTGGAGCGCGGCGAGCACACCGTGGAGAACGCCTACCCGCGTGCCGTGCGCGCCGAGGGCAACCCGGCCGCCCGCACGATGCTGGCGGACGTCTTCGAGGTGACCGACCGCGCCTGGCGCGGTATCGGCACCATCCCGGCGAGCGGCTGGCGGCTCTCCGAACGCTACCGGGAGTACGACGCCGAGCACCGCTTCTCCGTCACCGGCATCGACACCCGGGAGCCCGCCGCCTGCCGCAGCGGCGAGGTCCTCCAGGGGCATCTCAAGCCGAACGAGTGCGAGGCCTTCGGCACCGCCTGCACCCCGCGCACCCCGCTCGGCGCCACCATGGTCTCCAGCGAGGGCGCCTGCGCGGCCTACTACCTCTACCGGCGGCTCGACCTCACGCCGCGCACCGCACCCCGCCAGGAGGCCCCCGTTGTCTGAGACCACGACCGCAGGCGCCCCGGACATGCTCGCCTGGACCTGCCCGGCCCCGCTGCGGGACCAGCCCCGCGTGGTCATGGGGCACGGCGGCGGTGGCGCGATGTCCGCCGAACTGGTGGAGCACGTCTTCGCGCCCGCGTTCGGCGGGCCGCACCTCGCCGGGCTCGGGGACAGCACCACGGTCGAACTCGGCGGCGCGCGCCTGGCGTTCTCCACCGACTCCTTCGTGGTCCGGCCGCTGTTCTTCCCCGGCGGCAGCATCGGCGACCTGGCCGTCAACGGCACGGTCAACGACCTGGCGATGAGCGGCGCGCGACCCGCGTTCCTGTCCTGCGGCTTCATCCTGGAGGAGGGCGTCGAGATGTCCGTCGTCGCCCGGGTCGCCGAGTCGCTGGGCGCGGCGGCCCGGGCGGCGGGCGTCGAGGTGGTCACCGGGGACACCAAGGTGGTCGAGTCGGGGCACGGCGACGGCGTCTACATCAACACCTCGGGCATCGGCCTGGTCCCGGACGGGGTCGACCTGCGGCCGCAGCGCGTGGTGCCCGGCGACGTGGTCATCGTCAGCGGGCCGGTCGGTGCGCACGGCGTCGCCATCCTCAGCGTCCGGGAGGGGCTGGAGTTCGGCGTGGGCATCGAGAGCGACTGCGCGGCCCTCGGCGGGCTGGTGGAGGCGATGCTGGCCGTCACCCCGGACCTGCACGTCCTGCGCGACCCCACCCGGGGCGGGCTGGCGGCGGCCCTGAACGAGATCGCGGCCGCCTCCGGGACCGGGGTCGTCATCGAGGAGCGGGCCGTCCCCGTCCCCGAAGCAGTGGCCAACGCCTGCGGTTTCCTGGGGCTGGACCCGCTGCAGGTGGCCAACGAGGGCAAGCTCGTCGCCTTCGTGCCGCGCGAGCACGCCGACGCGGTGCTGGCGGCGATGCGGGCCCATCCGCTGGGCGCGGAGGCGGCCGTCATCGGCGAGACCGTCACCGGCCACCCGGGCATGGTGGTGGCCCGCACCGGCCTCGGCGGTACGCGCGTGGTCGATCTGCCGCTGGGCGAGCAGCTGCCGCGCATCTGCTGACGCGTGCGGCCCGGGGCCCGTGCACCGGGCCTGCGTGCGCGGAACTTGCGTCGATCATGCGTCGTACGCTGGAGGCATGGCCTCCGACACGGACACGGACGACGCGCTGCCGCTCAGCACGGGCGCCGTGGCGCGGCGTCTCGGTGTCGCCGCGACCACCCTGCGGTCCTGGGAGCGGCGCTACGGCATCGGGCCCGCCGACCGCCAGGACGGCCGGCACCGGCGCTGGACACCCGGCGACATCGCCCTCGTCGAGGAGATGTGCAGGCTGACCGGCCAGGGCGTACCGCCCGCCGAGGCCGCGCGCGCCGCCCAGCGCGCCGCGCCCGGCCCCGGCTCCCCGGACGGCCGCGTCGCCGGCGTCCCGGGGGCCCGCCCACGCGGCGGGCCGGGCGGGCGGACCGCGCTGCCCCTCGGGGACGTCCGCCAGGAGTGCCGGGGCCTCGCCCGGGCGGCCGTGCGCCTCGACGCGCCCGCCATGGAGGAACTGCTGGAGGCCGTCATCGCCGAGCACGGCGTGGTCACCGCCTGGGAGGAGGTCCTCGCTCCCACCCTCCACGCCGTCGGCCGCAAGTGGGCCACCGCGGGGGAGCGGTACGTGGAGGTCGAGCACCTGCTGTCCTGGCACGTCTCCAGCGCCATTCGCCGGGCCCACACCGTGCGCGGCGCCGAGCCCCTGGCGCCCGCGCTGCTCGCCTGCGTCCCGGGGGAGGAGCACAGCCTGCCCATGGAGGCCCTCGCCGCCGCCCTCGGTGAACGCGGCCTGCCCGCCCGGATGTTCGGCGCCGCGCTGCCGGCGGAGGCGCTGTTCGAGGCCGTGCGCAGGTCGGGCCCGTCAGCGGTGGTGCTCTGGGCGCAGTCCCGTGCCACCGCGGACCGGGCCCTCGTCCAGTGGATCGCCGGTATGGAGTGGGGGGTGCGCGGCGCCCGGGAGAGGCCCGCCCTGCTGCTCGCCGGGCCCGGCTGGGCCGGTATGGGCGCGGTCCCCGGGACCGGGCGGCTCCAGGGGCTGCGCTCGGCGCTGGACGTGATCGAGGAACTGATGCGCTCCTGAGCCGCGCCCGGCGCGCACGGTGGGATGCCGCGCGGCCACTTTCCGTCTTATTCGGTATGAATCGTCAGGAAATGTCCGTCGAGGGGATCCGTGGGGCGGGCAGCCGCCGAACACTCATCGACGGGCCACTTCCGCGGGCCCGCCACCTCCATCCCGGAAGGGCGGATCCATGAACATCAACCACCCCCGCCGCGCCGCCGTGGCCGCGGGTATCGGCGCGCTGATCCTGCCGGTCACCCTGGCGGTCGCCGCACCCGCACAGGCCGACGTACGCGCCGAGCCGGTCGGACCCGCCTGCGCGTCGCTGCCCCAGGAGGGCGAGGGCAGCGCCGAGGGCATGGCCGACGACCCGGTCGCCACCGCCGCGTCCAACAACCCCGAGCTGTCGACCCTGGTCGCAGCGATCCAGGAGGCGGACCTGGCCGACACCTTGAACAACGCCGAGAACATCACGGTGTTCGCGCCGACCAACGACGCCTTCGAGAAGATCCCGCAGGCCGACCTGGACGCCCTGCTGGCCGACAAGGAGCAGCTCACCCAGGTGCTGACCTACCACGTCGTGGGCGAGAAGGTCGCCCCGGACCAGCTCGCCGACGGCACCTTCGAGACCCTGGAGGGCGCCGACCTGACCACCGACGAGACGGACGGCACGTACGTCGTGAACGACTCCGCGAAGGTCGTCTGCGGCGATGTGATGACCGAGAACGCCACCGTGCATCTCATCGACAACGTGCTGATGCCGCCGGCGTAGTAGCCGTCACGTCCTGACCCGGCCCAACGGGCCGCGAGCCGCCTCCTGCGGCGCCGTACGGCGTACGGGACCCGCTCCCGTACGCCGTACGGCCGTGCCCGGGCGCGCAATGCGGGCGTATCGACCGTTCGCGGACCGGCCCGTGCATCCGGGACAGCCTCCCGCGGCGAACCGGAAGCATGAAACTGCGCGACGAACTCCCCCTGGACCACCACCTCGCGACCGTCTACCGGTACGGGGCCGCGTTCTGCGGCGTCGTCCTGCTGGTCTTCGGCTGCCTCGGCTTCGCGGACGCCCTCAGCCCGTTCAGCACCTCCGGCGACACCATCGCCGGGATGACCACGAACGTGGCCCTGAGCGTCATCTCCACCATCGTCGGCCTCGCCCTGATCGCGGGCGCCGTGGTGGGCGGGAACTTCGCCTCCACGCTCAACATGACCGTGGGCGGCCTGTTCCTGCTGAGCGGCTTCTACCACGTCTTCGCCCTCGACCGGTCCGCCAACTTCCTGGACTTCGGCATGACCAACGTGATCTTCAGCTTTGTGATGGGGCTGGTGATCGCGACCTTCGGCATGTACGGGCGGGTGTCGAGCAAGCTCTCGCACGACAACCCCTACTGGCAGCGCCGCCACCCGAGGGAGGCCGCCGAGGAACGGGCCCGTGCGGCCGCCCGGGCCCCCCTCGCCGGCCCCGCCCCCGCCCTGCCGGGCGGCGCGCAGGACGGCCGGGCGCTGCGGCGCGGCGACGCCTGACGGGTCTGGGCGGGCGGGTCCGGTGCGCCCTCCCCGGGTGGGCGCTTCCCGGCGCGGCGGGGCGCGGGCCCCGCGGTGTTCCCGGGCGCCGCGGGCCGGTGCCCGCCCTCCCCGGGCAGGCACCGGAACGGCCGTACCCGCCGCGGGGTCACGGTGTGTCACCCCGGCCGGGCGTCCCGGATGTGGTCGAGTGGGCGGCGGCCCGCTGCCCGCGCACCCGCCCGGGTTCCGCCGGGCGCATCCGAACGGGGCGCCGCCTCGGAAGAGACGGGCAAACCGTCGAACCGCGGAGGTCCTCGATGCAGCGCAGCTGCCCGGCCGAGCCCGTACCGGCCCGTCGTACCGCCGTCCGCCCAGCGGCGTCCTGTCCCGCCGTGGACCGGGACGTCCCCGGGGCCGTCGGCGCCGTACTGGGCGAGCTGCTGGAAGAGCGGACCGCCGAAGCCGCCGCGCTGGACGCCGTGTTCGCGAGGGACCTCGCCGACAGCACGGCCCGCTTCACCCTCGACGGCGGCCGCCGCACCCGCTCCCAGCTCCTGTGGTGGGCCCTGCGGGCCTGCGGCGGCGGCGAGGAGGAACGGCACGCGGGACTGCGCGTGGCGGCCGCCCTGGAACTGATCCAGACCTGCGCCCTGGTGCAGGACGACGTGATGGACGGTTCACCCCGCCGCCGGGGCCGGCCCGCCTTCCACGTACGGCTGGACCAGCGCTACGGCGACCGGCCGGCGACGCGGCCGGGGCCGGGCGCGCCCGGCGGCGTACCGTCGTTCGGCGCCTGCGGTGCCGTCCTCGCCGGTGACCTGGCGCTCGCCTGGGCCGACGACATCGTGGCCGACACCGCCTTCGCGCCGGGCGTCCGGCCCCGGGTGCTGGCCGACTGGCGGGCGATGCGCACCGAGATGGTCGCCGGGCAGTACCTGGACCTCCAGTCCCAGGTCTCGCACGCCCGCTCCCCGGGCCGCGCCCTGCGCACCGCCTGCCTCAAGTCCGCGCTCTACACGGTCGGCAGGCCCCTCGCCCTCGGCGCGGCCGTCGCGGGCGCGGACCCGGCGACGGCGGACGCACTGCGCTCGGCGGGCCGCAGCGCGGGGATCGCCTTCCAGCTCCGGGACGACCTCGACGGACTCTTCGGCGACCCGGCCGACACGGGGAAACCGGCCGGGGAGGACGTGCGGGCCGGCAAGCACACCTATCTCGCCGCGCTCGCGCGGTCGGCCGCCGCGGCACGGGGCGACACCCGCGCCCTCGCCGTCCTCGACCGTCCGCCGGCCGACGCCCCGTCCCCGGCGCACGCCCCGCGCGGCCCCCACCCGGAGGGTCCGGCGCGCGGCTCGGGCGAGGGGCACGGCGGCCCGGACCCGGCCTACGGCAGGGGCGGGGCGCACGGCCCGGACACGCCGTACGACCCCGGCCGGGCAGACGAGGAACTGGACGAGGTGCGGCGGGCGCTGGTGCGCACCGGCGCCCGGGACCTGGTCGAGGCCCGGATCACCCGTCTCCTCGCCGTCGCCGAGCGCCGGCTCGCCACCGCCGGACTGGACCCGGACGCGGCCGGCCGGCTCGCCGCACTCCTGCACGCCGCGAGCGCCCCCCGCGCGAGCGGCGCACCGGCGGCCCTGCTCCCACCGGACGGCCCGCCGGCCCTGGTGGCGGCCGGGGACGGGGCGGTGCGATGAGGACGCTCCAGGGACCCACCGACCATGTGGTCGTCGTCGGCGCCGGACTCGCCGGACTCGCCACGGCCCTGCACCTGCTCGGCGCGGGGCGCCGTGTCACCGTCGTCGAGCGCGACCCCGGGCCCGGCGGCCGCGCCGGACGGCTGGACCGGGGCGGCTACCGCTTCGACACCGGACCGACCGTCCTGACCATGCCCGACCTGGTCGACGAGGCCTTCGCCGCCGTGGACGCCAAGACGGCCGAGCACCTGGAACTCCTGCCCCTCCACCCCGCCTACCGCGCCCGGTTCGCCGACGGCACCAGCCTCGACGTGCACACCGGGGCCGCCGCCATGGAGGCCGAGATCGAGCGCTTCGCCGGCGCCCGTGAAGCCGTGGGCTACCGGCGGATGCGCGCCTGGCTGGAGAAGCTGTACCGGGTCCAGATGCGCAGCTTCATCGACGCCAACTTCGACTCGCCGCTCCACCTCCTCGGCCCCGACCTCGCCCGGCTCGCCGCGCTCGGCGGCTTCGGCCGGCTGGACGCGCGCGTCGGCCGCTTCCTGCACGACGAGCGCCTGCGCCGCGTCTTCACCTTCCAGTCCCTCTACGCGGGCGTGGCTCCGGCCCGGGCGCTCGCCGCCTACGCCGTCATCGCCTACATGGACACCGTCGCCGGGGTGTACTTCCCCGCCGGCGGGATGCACGCCCTGCCCCGCGGCATGGCCGCCGCGGCCGGCCAGGCGGGCGCCGAACTACGGTACGGCGAGCGGGTGGTGGAGCTGGAGCGCCGCGGTGCGCGGATCACCGCCGTCGTCACCGACCGGGACCGCATCGCCTGCGACGCGGTCGTCCTCACCCCCGACCTGCCCGTCACCTACTCCCTGCTGGGCCGTCGGCCCCGGCGCCCGCTCGCCCTGCGGCACTCCCCGTCCGCCGTGATCCTGCACCTCGGCACGGACCGCACCTGGCCCCAACTCGCCCACCACACCATCTCCTTCGGCGGCGCCTGGAAGGAGACCTTCCGCGAACTCACCCGCACCGGGCGGCTGATGAGCGACCCCTCCCTGCTGATCACCCGGCCCACCGCGAGCGACCCCGGCCTCGCACCGGACGGCCGCCACGTCCACTACGTCCTCGCCCCCTGCCCCAACACCGACACCGGGCCCGGCGCCGACCGCTGGGAGGAGATCGCGCCCCACTACCGGCTGCGCCTCCTGGAGGAACTGGAACGGCGCGGCCTCACCGGGCTCAGCGGCTCGATCGAGGAGGAGGCGATGGTCACCCCCGCCGACTGGACCGCCCAGGGGCACGCCGCCGGCACCCCCTTCGCCACCGCGCACACCCTCGCGCAGACCGGGCCGTTCCGGCCGCGCAACCTGGTGCGCGGGACCGAGAACGCCGTACTCGCCGGCTGCGGCACCACCCCCGGCGTCGGCGTGCCCACGGTCCTCGTCTCCGGGAAGCTCGCCGCCGCCCGGATCACCGGAACCCCGCGCCGACCGCCGGCCCGCACCCGACGCCCCCCTAAGGACCCCGCCCGATGACGCGACGCGAACTGGACGCCGCAGGTATCCACGACCCCCGGCTGCGGGCCGCCTACGCCCGCTGCCGCGCCCTCAACTCACGCCACGGAAAGACGTACTTCCTCGCCACCCGCCTCCTGCCCGTGGAACGCCGGCCCGCCGTCCACGCCCTCTACGGCTTCGCCCGCCACGCCGACGACATCGTGGACGACCTCGGCAGCGACGCGACCCCCGCCGAGCGCGCCGCCCTCCTGACCGGCCTGGGCGCCCACCTCGCGGACGGCCTCCGGACCGGCCGCAGCCCCGAACCCGTGGTGCACGCCCTCGCCGACACCGCCGCCCGCTACGCCATCGACCACCGGCACTTCGACGACTTCCTCGGCTCCATGCGTGCCGACCTGGCGGTCACCGACTACCCCACCATGGCCGACCTGGAGCGCTATATGCACGGCTCCGCCGCGGTCATCGGCCTCCAGATGCTGCCCGTCCTCGGCACCGTGGTGCCGCGCGCCGAGGCCGCCCCGCACGCCGCCGCCCTCGGTGTGGCGTTCCAGCTGACCAACTTCCTGCGTGACGTGGGCGAGGACCTGGACCGGGGCCGGGTCTACCTCCCCGCCGACCTGCTCGCCGCACACGGCGCCGACCGCGAGCTGCTGCTGTGGAGCCGCCGCACCGGGCGGCGCGACCCGCGCATCACCGAGGCGCTGCGCGCCGCCGCCGACGTCACGCGGGGCGTCTACCGCCGGGCCGCCCCCGGGCTGGCGATGCTCGACCCGCTCGCCCGGCCGTGCATCCGGACCGCGTTCGTCCTCTACGGCGGCATCCTGCGCGCCGTCGCCGAGGACGGGTACGCCTCCGTCCACCGGCGCTCCGTCGTCCCCCTGCGCCGCCGGGCGGCGGCGGCCGGGGACGGGCTGTGCCGCATCGCCGCCGCCCGCCTGCGCGCGACGGCCCGGGCCCGGCAGGCCCCCGCCGCGCCCGCCCGCCCCGTGCCCCCGCTGCCCGAGGAGGGCTGCGCATGACCGCCCGACCCGCCCCCGGCTCCGGCCGGCCGCCGCGCCGCCGCTACCCGCTCACCCTGCGACGCCGCCCGGTCCCGTGGGCGGACCAGGAACCGACCTGGCGCGCGGCCCGCCCCGCGGTGATCGACGCGGCCCTCAAGCGCGCCCTCGCCCGGCCCTCCGGCAACTGGTTCGTCCTCGGCGACGCACGGGCCGTCACCCGCGAACGCAGCCTCGCCGGGACCGTCGCGGGCACCGAGGTCGTCGCCTGGCGCGACGCTGACGGACGGGTGGTCGCCGGACCCGGCGCCTGCCCGCACCTCGGCGCCCCGCTGGCCGACTCGCCCGTGCGGTGCGGGACGCTGATCTGCCACTGGCACGGACTCGCCCTGGACGGAGGGCCGTTCGCGGGCTGGGAGCCCTACCCCGCGTACGACGACGGCGCCCTGGTCTGGGTCCGGCTGGACGCGGTCGGCGGCGAGGAGCCGCTGCCCGCCCCGGTCGTCCCGGCCCGGCCCGACGCGCGGGCGGCGGTGACCGCCGTCTACACCGGCCGGGGCGTCTGCGAACCGGAGGACGTCGTCGCCAACCGCCTGGACCCCTGGCACGGTGCCTGGTTCCACCCCTACTCCTTCGTCGACCTCGCCGTGGTGGGCAGCCCCGGGCCGGCGGCCGAGGACGACGACGGGGACGGGGACGCGTTCGCGGTGCGGGTGTCGTTCAGGCTCGCGGGGCGGGTCGTCGTCCCGGTCACGGCCGTGTTCACGGCGCCCGGGCCCCGTACCGTCGTCATGCACATCACGGAGGGGGAGGGGCGCGGCTCGGTCGTCGAGACCCACGCGACCCCGCTCGGGCCCGACGACCGGGGCCGGCCCCGGACCGCGGTGGTCGAGGCGGTCGTCGCCGCCTCGGACCGCCCGGGCTTCGCTGCCGCCCGTGCCGTCTCGCCCCTCCTGCGCCCTCTGATGCGCGCGGGCGCGGCTCGCCTCTGGCGTGACGACCTCGCGTACGCGGAACGCCGCTGGCTCCTCCGCAGCACGGGCCGCTTCCCGGGCTGACGGGCCAGCGGGCCGCGTTGCCCCGGCCGGGCGGGCGCCCGGCCCGCCGCGCGCCCCCCGTTCGACCCGGCAGCCTTGCCCGCCCCGCGGCCGGACGACCGGGGCCGGCCCCGGACCGCGGTGGTCGAGGCGGTCGTCGCCGCCTCGGACCGCCCGGGCTTCGCCGCCGCCCGTGCCGACTCGCCCCTCCTGCGCCTCCTGATGCGCGCGGGCGCGGCTCGCCTCTGGCGTGACGACCTCGCGTACGCGGAACGCCGCTGGCTCCTCCGCAGCACGGGCCTCGGCGCACCCCGGCCCGCCGCGCGCCCCCCGTTCCGTGACCCGGCAGCCCTGCCCGTCCCGCGGCTCCGGACGCCTGCCGGGGAGCCCGGACGGGAGCCCGGGATTCATCCGTCTCCGGGTCACGGCTGCCCGCATCGGCGCGGGGGCGGCGCTCGATGCCCCTCCGTCGGTGGCCCGCGCCGGTCCGTCCCGCGGCTCCGGACGCCTGCCGGGGAGCCCGGACGGGAGCCCGGGGGTTCGTCCCGTTCCGGGGTACCGCTGCCCGCGCCGGCCCGGGAGGCGGGCCGGGGCGCACCCCGGCCCGCCCCGCGCCCGGTGGCGCTGCCGTGCGGTCGTCACCCCCTGCCGAAGCGGGAAGCCGCCGCCCGGAGGGCGGCCACGCGGCCGCCGTTCGGGACGGTCCAGAGCGTGTGGCCCAGTACGCCCCACCCGGCCAGCAGCGCGTTCGCCGCGAGGAAGCCGGTGGTGGCCGCGCGTTCCATCAGGGCGACCGGGAGGTCCGTGCGCACCGAATCGCCCGCCAGGACCACCCGGGCGTCGGGGGTACGTACGCCCGGGCGGTCCGCGTGGCCGCCGACCGCGAACAGCGGGCAGTCGGCGTGCCATTCGTGCCGCGCGTCCACCACCCGGGCCGCCCCCGTCTCCGGGTACACCCGGTGCAGCTGCGCCAGCGCCTCGTCCCGCACCCGCAGGCGGTCCGCGCCCTCCGGTACGGCGTACGCGTGCAGCTCCACCACCGAGCCGCCGGTGCGCGCCGCCCAGGCGCGCGCCTCGTCCTCCCAGCGGTCCAGGACGCTGACGTTGTCCAGCGGCCCGTACCCGCTGGTGCCCAGGAACCCCGGGCGGTCGGCGCGCACCGGGCGGTCCAGCCAGAGACGGGAGACCAGGAACGCCGGAGCCGTGCGCAGAGCCGCCACCCGCGCCCGCCAGTCCTCGTCGCAGAGCCCGGGGGACGCCCCGGCCACCGCCCGCAGCCCGCCCGTGTCCAAGGCCAGGACCACCGCGTCGTACCGCTCGCCGCGCCCACGGACGGCGACCTCGACGCCGCCCCCGCCCCGCGCCGGGCCGACCGCCTCCACCGGGGTGCCGCAACGCAGCACGGCCCCCAGCTTCTCCAGCCTGCGCGCCAGCGGCTCCCACAGCGCCGCCGGGAACGGCGCGTCCGGCACGTCGAACAGCAGCCCCTCCGCCGAACCCAGGAAGTAGATGTGGAACATCAGCGCCAGCTCCGCCGCCGACAACTCCCGCGGATCGGCGAAGAAGCTGCGTGAGAACACCTCGAACGCCAGGTGTTGCGCGGCCTCGGGGAAGCGGATCCGGGTCAGGAAGTCCGCCGCGCTCACCCCGTCCAGCCGCTCGTACACCTCCGGCACCCGCACGTCCAGCAGCGGCAGCGCGGCCCGTGCGTCCATACCGGCGAGGTCCCGCCAGCCGAACGACGGGCTCTGCGCGACGAATCCGAGGGCGCTCAGCGGGGGCGTGCGCGGCACCCGGGCGAAACTGTCGGACAGGCCGCCGCTGTGCCGCAGCGGATAGTCCGGCAGCGGGGTCAGCATGCCGAGCGCCGGGTCCGTCCGCCGCAGCAGCGACCGCAGGTTGTAGTACTGGCGGAAGAAGGCGTGGAAGCCCCGGCTCATCGTCGCGGTCGAGCCGTCCGCCAGGACGGTGGGCCCGCCCGCGAGCCGGCCGCCGAGGCCCGGCTCGCGTTCGAACAGGGTGACGGCCACGCCCCGTTCGGCCAGGGCCGTCGCCGCGGCGAGTCCGGCGATCCCGCCGCCCACGACGGCGACACGCGGCGCGGGGTCGGCGACCCGGGGACGGCCCGGCCGTGCCGGCAGACAGCGGGCCCGTCGGTCCCGGGCACCGTGGGGGAGAAAGAGCGGCGCCCGGTTCACGGCCGGCCTCCCGGCGCACGGGCGGTGAACGTATGGGTGATCCCCGTGCCCCAGCCGGGAAGCGGCAGCACCCGTACGTCCGCGAACCCCGCCCGCCGCAGCCGGTCGGCGAACTCCCCGGCCGTGTCGAAGGCGAGCACACTGCGCCAGAGATGGCGGTACAGCCCCTCGTTGCCGTGCCGGCGCCCCCACGGCACCACGAACCCCCGGCACACCGCCGTCCACACCGCGCGGTCCACCGGCCGCCCGGCGAGCGCGTACTCGTGCACGGCGAGTCGCGCCCCCGGTGCCATCACCGCGCGGACGGACCGCAGTACGGCGTCCGGATCGGCGACGTTGCGGAAGAGATAGGCCGCGAAGACGGCGTGGTACGGGGCGTCACCGGGCGAGGTGGCGACCGCTTCGGCCGGGGCGTGGACGAACGAGACCTCCGGCGGCCAGGGTTTGGCCCGCGCCCGTTCCAGCATTCCCGCCGACGCGTCCACGCCCGTGACCCGGGCGAAGGGCGCGGCCCGCAGCAGGGCGGCGGTGGACGCGCCCGTCCCGCAGCCGAGGTCGAGGACGCGCAGCCCGCGCCCGCCCTCCGGGAGCCGCAGCCGCCGCGCGGAACGGCGCAGATGGCCGTGGTAGCCGGGGCTGGCCGCGACCATGGTGTCGTAGGTCCGGGACGCGCGGTCGAAGGCGGCGCTGAGTTCGGCGTCGCGCAGCAGGCTCATACGAGGCTCGTCCTCCGGTTCGTCCTGGGCATCTGCTTCCTCTCGCTCACGGGGTTCGTCCTGTCGTCTTCACGGGTCGTCGCGGCGGGCCGCGGTTCGTTCACGGGGTCGTCGCGGCGGGCCGCGGGTCGGTCACGGGGTCGTCGCGGCGGGCCGCGGGTCGCCCGGTGGCGGCGGGGGTCCGGCGGGCAGCACCCTTCGCAGGCGGGGGAGTTCGGCCGCGGTCCGCAGCATCGGGCCGACGGGGGTGCTGAAGCCGATGAGGACGTCCTCCCACCAGCGGGTCCGCCCGTCCAGGAAGCGCAGCAGCCGCTCGGTGCGCACACCGCGGAACAGGCCCGTGAAGAACGCGTCGCCCGCCACCCGGCCGGTGTCCAGCGCCCGCAGCATCACCGCGTCCATGGCGATCGAGCGCGCCGGGTACGGCGGCGGCGGGAGCGGCACGCGCCCCCGGCCCAGGGCCCTCGCCACGGCCCGGGTCTGACGCTGCGTCGCGGCGAAGGTGTAGCCCGTGGACGGTCGGGTCGCACCGCCCGCGGCACCCACCGGGAACACGGCGCGGCCGGTGCGCCGGGGGAGGAGGGCGTCCGTCATGGGGATCACGCCCTGCTCGGTGGCCGTGACCGTGAACCCCGGCGACCCGGGGCCGGGGACGAGCCCCGGCGGCCCGAGGCCGAGGACCTCCTCCGTGTAGCGGTGCAGGGCCGCGTCGTAGGCGGCGGTGGTGAGGGGCGCGCGGCCGAACTCCGTGTACTCCACGAGCGCTTCGCACGGGCCGAGGGGCAGGACGTAGCCGAAGGAGAGGCCGTGGGCCGGCTGCGGGGTGCGGAAGTCCATCAGATCCGCCGCCGCCGGGTCGAAGGCGGGGGCGGCTGTCCGCACGAACCAGCCGCGGAAGTGCTGGAGCAGCGCGGTCCGCGCGGGCCGGGGCCGGGGCGGGGGCCGGGAGTCGAACGCCCAGCGGGCCCGCAGCCGCACCGGCCGGCCGGCCGCGTCCGCGCCCGTCACCTCGGCACCGCCGTCCGGCAGATCGCGCACGGCGCCGACGGCCGCCTCGACGCGGGCGTGGCCCGCGTCCCGCAGCCGCGCGTGCACGGCGTCCCGCAGGCGGTCGGAGCGGAGCATCTTGTACTGGAAGGGGGCGGCGGCGACGGTCGTGCGGCCGCCGTCCGCGCCGGTGATCCGCAGCCTGTCCCAGCGCGCGGTCAGGAGGTCGTCCCACCGGCCGCCGGGCTCCTCCCAGTAGCACCAGGTCCGCTCCGGCGGGGTGAGGGGCCCGGCCGGGGCGTCCACGAGGACGACGGACGGGCCGTCACGGAGGTCGGTCAGGCGCGCGGCGAGGGACAGCCCCGCGGCACCGCCGCCCACCACCGCCACATCGGCGTCCCACACGGACTGCTCCCCTCCCCGGACGGCCACCGGCCCCGGAACGCGCGTCTGCACCGCATGCCGATGCTTCCGCAGGACGGGCCCGGGCGGATGCACGCGGGGCCGTGTGTCGCGCCCCGGCTTGGCCCGGCTCGGCGCGCGCGTGGCCCCGGCTCGGCGCGGCGCGGCTCGGCGTAGGGCCTGCTCGGGGCCCGGCCCTACTCGGCTCGGCGCGTGGCCCGGCTTGTCGCGGCCCGGCTCGGCTTGGCGTGGTTCGGTGCGGCGTGCGGCCCCGGCCCGGCGCGTGGCGGCGACCCGCCGGGGTCAGGCGCGGGCGGCGCCGTGCGGGACGCGGGGCGGGGCGGTGGCGCGGTCCTCCGTCGTACCGCCCTGCTCCAGAGCGCGCCGCAGGACGTGCAGCGCCCGCCGCAGATGGCTCTTGACCGTCCCCAGCGGCAGCCCCGTCCGCGCCGCGATCTGCGTCTGCGTCAGATCCCCGTAGAACGCGAGCCCGACGACCCTGCGCTGGGCGGCGGGGAGACGTTCGAGCGCCTGCATCACCAGCACCCGGTTGACGGCCTCGTCCGCGCTGGCGGCCGTGACGGGCGGCTCCTGCTCCTGCCGGGCGGTGACGGCCGCCAGTTCCGTGCGCCGGGTCCGGGCCGAGAGGGCGTCCGCGATCTTGTGCCGGGTGATGCCGACGAGCCAGCCGGGCAGGCCGCCCCGCCCCGGCCGGTAGCCGTGGCGGCCCTTCCACGCGGCGAGGAACACCTGCTGGGTGACGTCCTCCGCCTCCCGGTCGTCGCCCAGGGTGCGGCGGGCGATCGTGTGGACCATGGGGCTCCACCGGCGGTACACGTCCTCGATGCTGGCCTCGTCGCCGGAGACGAACCCGGCGGCCAGGGCGAGGTCGTGGTCGCGCTCCGCGTCGCGCTCCCGGCCGGCCGGGCGGCCCAGCCGTGAGCCGGGGCGCGTCGTCGAGGGGGCGGCCGGTCCGGTTCGGTGCTGGGCCATGACGGGCTCCTTGCCGCAGGGGCGGGACCGCGGGTCGGTCTCCGCGCGTGCCGTTCCAACGTCTCTCCCGGGCGAGACCCCGCACAACTTGCACCGTTAGTGCGTCGTTTTCTCCCGGGCTCGTACGCGGCGGTGTAGCCCCGCGCGCCCGGTGCCGAGGTGCGCCGGGCGCGCGGGCGGCGAATGCTGGAGCCATGACCGAACCGCTTGTGCCGCCCGAGGAGACCCCGCCCGCGGAGGGCTCGACCGCGGAGGCCCACGAGGAGCGCGCCGACGGCGGCCTGTGGGAGCACCCCAGGCTGCTGCTATCGGTGATCGCGCTGGGCGCGCTCCTCGTCGCGCTGTTCTTCGTCTTCCGCATGGTCGACCTCGTCTGACGCCCGGCCCAGGGCCTGCCGGGACGATCCGCACGCCCTGCCCGGGCTTGCGGGGACGATCGGCATGCCTTGCCCGGGCTTGCCGGGGCGATCCGCACGCCCGGCCGGGGCCTGTGCGGACGATCCGGGCCGGGGCGCATCCTTCCGCCGCCGGGCGGCGGAAGAGGTGGCAGGACCCGTTACGGACGGGCCCCGCCACGAAGGGACCGTCACCTCATGAACTCCCGCATCCCGGCGGTGTCCGCCGGTCCCACCGTACGCCCCGCACCGCCGCGCGCCACTGCGAGGCCGACGCCCGTCCGGCGCACCGCACGCCACCGCCGTGCCGCGCACTGAGCGGCCCGCGGCGCCGGGCTTCTGCCGGGCGAGTGGGCTTCGGTCCCGGCCGGGGGCGGAGGCGCGCCATGGCTGAGCACCTGGACCCGGGAGTCCTGGCGGACCTGGCGCTCGCCGACCCCGACACGGCCGACGGCCCCACTCCGTGGGAACGCGCGCACCTCGACGCCTGCGCGGCCTGCCGCCACCGGCTGGCGAGCCTGCGGCAAGTGGTCACCTCGGCCCGCGCGGCGACCCTGGAGGACCTTCCGGTCGCCCCGCCACCGCGTGTGTGGGAGGCGCTGTCCCGGGCCATAGCCCGCGAGTCGGCCACACCGCCCGACCCCACCGCGGACGCGGGCCCGCCCCCGGTCCCCGGCGCGCCGGGAACCGCGACCACCCCGGACCGTGCTCCGGGAGCCCGTCCTGGGGGCGACACCCCGGACACGGCGGCGGGCCCGGGCCCCGCCCCGTACCCGGCCTTCGGCCCGGACCCGGGGCCCCGCCCCGCCGGCCATCGGCCGGACCGCGAACCGGGCCAGGTTCCCGACCCGTACGGGGCTCCCGGCAGGGGCCCGGTGTCCGGCACCGGCGCGCCCGGCGCCCCGGGCCCCGCCCCCGGCGCGCACCCCGACATGTCCCTCGACGGTTCCGGACCGCCCCCGCCCCCGCCCCCGTCCCCGGCCTCCGCCCCGGACGCGGAGCCCGGCCCTGCCCGGCTCCCGGACGGGGACGGGGTTGCGGGCCGGACCGGCCCGCAACCGGCCCGCCGCCCCGCCTGGCTGCGGCGGCCCGCGCTCGCGCTCGCCGCCGCGAGCCTGGTCGCCGGCGGCGCGGTCGGCGGCGCCACGGCCTGGTGGGTGCTGGACGAAGGCGGCGGCGGCACCGTCGCCGCCACCGGCGAAGCGCACCGCCTCGCCCCGCTCGTCGCCGGCCCCGCCTCCGGCACGGCGCGGATGGAGGAGGGGCCGGGGGCGGACCGCCGGATGCGGATCAGTGTGGAGGGGCTGCCGCCCACCGAGGGCTACTACGAGGTGTGGCTGATGGACCTCACCCACCGGCGCCTCATCGCCATCGGCGTCCTCGGCCCGGACGGCACCGCCGTCCTCCCCCTGCCGGACGGGGTCGACCTCGCCGCGTACCCGCTGGTCGACGTCAGCGCCCAGGCGTACGACGGCGATCCCGCGCACTCGGGCCGCAGCGTGGTACGCGGACCGGTCACCGGGTGACCGCGTCCGCCGCGCCCGCCGGCTCCGCCGGCGGCGGCCCGTCCCCGCGCCGGCTCAGCACGCCCGGCCACCACGCCTTCGGCCCGATGTCCCGCACCAGCGCGGGCACCAGCAGCGACCGCACCACCAGGGTGTCCAGCAGGACGCCGAAGGCCACGATGAACGCGATCTGCACCAGGAACGCCAGCGGGATGACCCCCAGCGCCGCGAAGGTCGCCGCCAGCACCACACCCGCCGAGGTGATGAGGCCGCCGGTCGCCGTCAGCCCCCGGAGCACGCCCTCCCGGGTGCCGTGCCGCAGGGACTCCTCGCGGACCCGGGACATCAGGAAGATGTTGTAGTCGACGCCCAGGGCCACCAGGAACACGAACCCGTACAGCGGAACCGACGCGTCCGTGCCGGAGAACCCGAAGACGCCCTGGAACACCAGCGCCGCCACGCCCAGCGTGGCAAGGAAGTTGAGCGCCACGGTGGCGACCAGCAGCAGCGGCATCACCACGGACCGCAGCAGGCCGACGAGGATCAGCAGAATGATCACCAGCACCACCGGGACGATCACCGACCGGTCCCGCTCGGAGGTCCGCTGGGTGTCGTACTGCTGCGCCGTGTAGCCGCCCACCAGCGCGTCCGCGCCCGGCACGGCGTGCACGGCCTCCCTAAGATCCGCCACGGTCTCCTTCGCCGCGTCGCTGTCGGCCGCGTCCCTCAGCGTCACGTCGATCCGCACCCGGCCGTCCACCACCAGCGGCGCGCCCTGGCCCGGGCGGCCGGAGGGGGTGACGGGCGCGGCCGAGGCGACCCCCTCGGTGTCCTCGGCCACCCGCACGACCTCCCCGGCGGTGTCCGCGGCCGTGATCACGACGGCGGGGTTGCCCGAGCCGCCGGGGAAGTGCTCACCGAGGGTCCGCTGCGCCGCCACCGACGGCGCGTCGTTGACGAAGATCTCGTCCAGCGGGACGCCCTTGGAGCTGAGGGTGGGGGCGAACGCGGCGCCGGCGATCAGCGCCGCGAGGGTCCCGGCCCAGACCTTGCGCGGCGCCCGGTCCACCAGGGCGGCGACCTTCGCCCAGACGCCCCCGCCGCCGACGGCGTCCGCGGGCTTGGGGCGGGCCGGCCAGTAGGCGCTGCGGCCCAGCAGGACCAGCACGGCGGGCAGGAAGGTCAGCGCGCTGAGCACCGAGCAGACGATGCCGATGGCCCCGACCGGGCCGAGCGCGCGGTTGTTGGTGAGGTCGGAGAGGAGGAGGGCGATCAGGCCGAGGGCGACCGTGGCCGCGCTGGCGACGATGGGTCCGACCGACTCGCGCAGCGCCGCGCGCATCGCGGTGAACCGGTCGCCGTGCCGGGCCAGTTCCTCGCGGAAGCGCGCGGTGAGCAGCAGGGCGTAGTCGGTGGCCGCGCCGATCACGAGGATGGAGAGGATGCCCTGCACCTGGCCGTCCACCCGGACCACGTCCCGGTCGGCGAGGGCGTACACCACCGCACAGGCCAGGCCCAGGGCGAACACGGCACCGGTGATGATCACCAGGGGGAGCAGCACGCTCCGGTACACCAGCAGCAGGATCACCAGCACCGTGACCAGGGCGACGGCCAGCAGCAGGCCGTCGATCCCGGCGAACGCGTCCGAGAGATCGGCCTGGGTCGCGGCCGGTCCGGCGAGCTGCGCCGTGGTGTCCGGCACGGTGGACGCGGCCTCGCGCACCTCGTCCAGGACGGCCGGCAGCTCCTCGCCGAGGCCGGGCCGGAGCTGGACGATGCCCTGGAGGGCCTCGCCGTCCTCGGAGGGGAGGGCGGGGGAGGGCGGGCCGGCGACGCCCGGCGCGCCGTCGAGGGAGGCGAGGGCCTCGGTCGCCGCCGCGCGCTGCTCCGCGCCCACCCGTCCGCCGTCGGGCGCGGTCCACACCACGATCGCGGGCACGGACTCGTCCTGGCGGAACGCCTTCTGGGCGTCGATGACCTGCGTGGACTCGGCGTTCTGCGGGAGGAAGGCGGCCTGGTCGTTGGTGGCCACCTCTCCGAGCTTGCCCGCGTAGGGGCCGAGGACGCCGCCGATGCCGAGCCAGGCGACGAGGAGGACGGCCGGCACGAGGAAGCGTGCGAGCCGTGTGGAGCTGAACATGGCACTCCCGGGGACGGGCGAGGCGGGCGCCGTGCGGCGCCCAGAATATTTCGACGGCAATGTATCTCAATGATGAAGAGAGTTTGCGGCAGGGGTCCCTGGGTGAGGTGCCCCGCTCGTCGATCCCTTCTGCCCCCGGAGCCGCGGCGGATGCGGCCGGCCGCGGCCGGGTTGCGGCCGGTGCGCCCGAACCCTCCCGCCCGGCACCGGCCGGACGCCTCGACGCGGTGCCTCGGCGCGGTCCCTCGACACAGCACCGCGGCGCGGCACCGCGGCGTGGGCGCGCCGTCGCGCGGACGCCCCGGGGCGTCTCAGGAGGGCCGCGGCGACCCGTCCCGCCCGTCCCGGTTGAGGCGCTCCAGCTCGTCGCCCACCGCCGCCAGGAACCGCAGCGCGATGCGCAGTTCCCCGGGCTCGAAGTCCTGCTGCGCCCGCGCGGTCGCCGCCGCCAGTGGCAGGAAGTGGGCGCGGGCCGTCGCCCGCGCCTCGGGCAGGTAGTGCAGATGGACCACGCGGCGGTCCGTGCTCTCACGGGCCCGCCGGATGTGGCCGGCCCGTTCCAGCCGGTCGAGGCACGCGGTCACCGCGCCGGAGGTGAGCCCCAGGTGCTCGCGGAGCCGGCCGGGGGTGAGGGGCGTCTCCGAGTCCATGATCGCGGAGAGGGCCTGGATGTCCGTGGCGTGCAGGCCCTGCTCGGCGGCGAACTCGTGTGCGAACCTGTTGATCTCCCCGGTCAGCCGCCGCAACTGGACGGCGAAGGCCGGCAGCTCGAAGCCCCGGACCGTCTCGCGTCCGTCCTTGGGCTGCTGCTTCCTCGTCTCTGCCACCCCCGCAGTCTAGGGACCGCGAGGCCAGGGGCCCGCCCGGGCGGCCGCCTCCCCGGAGGTGCCCCGGAGGTGCGGGCCCCGGCGCGACCCGCGCGCGGCCGGCCGTCAGGGGGTGTTGTTGGCGAGGGCCAGCAGCCGCGCGGCCGAGCCGTTGAACTTGTTCCGGTCCACGTCCCCGGAGACCCCGGCCACCCGGCCGGTGGCCGAGTACTGCCACATCGTCCAGGTCGGGAAGCCGCTCGGGACGCTGGGGCTGCCCACGCCCCAGTGGGCGATCCACAGCGGCGCCTTCGCGGCCATACCGCTCCAGCTGCCGGTGCAGGTGTTCCACCAGCTCGCCGTCGTGTAGACGACCACGTCGCGCGAGGTGCGCGCCTTGTAGGTGGCGTGGAAGTCGTTGATCCAGGTGCGCATCTGGGCGGTCGTCAGGCCGTAGCACATCGCCCCGGACGGGTTGTGCTCGATGTCGAGGACGCCGGGCAGGGTCTGGTTGTCGCGCGACCAGGCGCCGCCGTTGCTCGCGAAGAAGTTCGCCTGCGTCGCCCCGTTCGAGGCGTTGGGCCGGGCGAAGTGGTACGCGCCGCGGATCAGGCCGGCCTGGTAGGAGCGGGTGTAGTTCGCGCCGAAGTGGGAGTCCTTGAAGGTGGTGCCCTCGGTCGCCTTGATGTAGGCGAAGGAGATCCCCGCGTTCTTCACGGACGTCCAGTTGATCGCGCCCTGCCAGTGCGAGACGTCGATCCCCTGGACGCCGCTCGTGTCGTACGCCCAGACGCCGCCCGGTGCGGCGCCGGGCTGCTCGATCCGGGTCCCGGAGCCCATCCACGCCTGCCCCGGGGGCACGGGCCGGTCCGGGGCGGGCGGCGCGGCGGCCGCACCGGGTGCGGTGGCCAGCAGCAGGGCGGCGGTGCCGGCCAGCGCGCCGGCGGTCGTGAGCGCGGGTCTGGTGACGCGGCGGACGCGGGCGGGGACAGCGGGCATGACGGCCTCCATGGGGCAGTGGGGGATCGGTGGGGAAGGGCGGTGGGGCGCGCGTGTACGACCCGCCCCCAACAGGCAGGTCATGGACACGTCATGAGTAAGACATGGTGCGCGTGGGACGTGAAGAGGGCCGCGCAAGTCCCTGCGGTCCACACCTCTGGCGAATCCCCGGAGCTGCGCGGACACCCCCGGCGACCGGACAACTTTCATCCGTGCGGGCCAACTTCCAGGCACCGCACCACCGGTGACGGACCGCCGGCGGCCGCGCCGTGACAGCATGCCCCGAGGCGGCAGGCGCCGGGGGACTCGACCACGACGGGGCGGAGCGGACATGAGCGAGACCACGGGACACCACGGCCCCGCCCGGGACCGCCACGACGTCCTGGTGATCGGCGCGGGCCTCGCCGGGCTCGCCTGCGCCCAGGACCTCACCGCGGCCGGACTCACCGTCGGCGTGGCCGAGGCCTCCGACGCGGTCGGCGGCCGGATGCGCACCGACCACCGCGACGGCTTCCGACTCGACCGCGGCTTCCAGGTGTTCAACACCTCCTACCCGCAGGTCCGCAGGCGCCTGAACCTGCGCGCCCTGCGCCTGCGCCCCTTCACCCCCGGCTTCCTCCTGCTGCGGGACGGCCGCCTGACCGAGGTCGCCGACCCCACCCGCCGGCCCCGGGCCGCCGGCGCGCTGCGCCCCGGACACCTCGCCCCCGCCCGCGACCTGCTCGCCCTCGGCGCCCTGACCACGGCCGACACCCTGCTGCCCGTCAAGGCCCTGCGGCACCGCCCCGACCGCACCACCCGCACCGCCCTCGCCGAGGCCGGCGTCTCCGAGCGCACGGTCGACACCCTGCTGCGGCCCTTCCTCTCCGGCGTCTTCCTGGAGGACGAACTCGCCACCTCCGCCCGCTTCTTCCACCTGGTGTGGCGCAGCTTCGTCCGCGGCAGCCTCTGCCTGCCCGACGACGGCATCGGCGCCGTCCCCCGGCAGCTCGCCGGGGCGCTGCCGCCCGGCACGGTCGCCCTGGAGAGCCCGGTACGCGAACTCACGGACACCGGCGCGCTCCTGGCGGACGGCACCGAACGCGCCGCCCGCGCGGTCGTCGTCGCCACCGGACCCCGGGCCGCCGCCGAGCTGCTCCCCGGGCTCACCGTCCCCGCGACGCGCACGGTCACCACCTACTACCACGCGACCGCCACCCCGCCGCTCGCCGAACCGACCCTGCTCGTCGACGCCGGGCACCGCTTCCTCAACACCTGCGTCCTCAGCCGCGTCGCTCCCGGATACGCCCCCGAGGGCCGCTCCCTGGTGTCGACCTCCGTCCTCGGCCCCGACCGCCCCGGCCGGGAGGACGAACTCCTCGGTGTGCTCGCGGAGGCGTACGGGACGGACACCGCACCCTGGCAGCGGATCGCGGCGTACACCGTCCACGACGCCCTCCCCGCCATGCCCCCGCCGTGGCCCCTCAGCCGCACCACCCGCCACACCCCGGGCCGCTATGTCTGCGGCGACCACCGCGCCACGGGCTCGGTCCAGGGCGCCCTCGCCTCCGGAGCCCGCGCGGCACGCGAGATCCTGGCCGACCTGACCTGACCTGACCTGCACTTTGACCCGACCCGACCCGACCCGACCGGCGCCGCGACCGGCCGACCGCCCGGCACACGGCCGCCCGCCCGGCCGCGCCGCATCCGTGCGGGACCCGCGGGCCGAATCCGGTCCGGGAGCACGCACACCGAGCCGCCCGGCGGCTCACGACCGGACAGGAGACGCCGTGGACCTCGCGGGAGCACGCGTCCTCGTGGCGGGCGCCACGGGCGCCATCGGACAGGCAGTCACCGCCGAACTCCACCGCCGGGGCGCCGTCCTCGCGCTCTCCGGCCGGGACGGCGCACGGCTGGACCACGTCGCGGAACGCCACGCTCCCGCGCCCCGGCGCACCTTCGACGCCTACGACCTGGACGCCTGCGCCGGGCTGCCCGCCTGGGCGGCCGCGGAACTCGGCGGACTGGACGCCGTCGTCTGCGCGATCGGCGCGGTCGCCTTCGGGCCGGCCGACACGGTGCCGGACCTGTACGCCGAACACCTGGCGGCCGTCGACCTGCTCGCCCCCGCCGCCCTGCTGCGCGCCGCGCTGCCGCTGCTGCCCGAGGACGGCGCCGTCCTCGCCCTGACCGGTGTCGTCGCCACCGCGCCCCAGGCGGGCATGGCCGACTACAGCGCCGCCAAGGCCGGGCTGACGGCCTGGCTGACCGCCGTCCGCAAGGAGCAGCGCAAGCGCCGCGTCCGGGTGGTGGAGGCGCGGCTCGGACATCTGGACACCGGCCTGGTGGACCGCGCCGTCATCGGCAGCCCGCCGCCCCTGCCGCCCGGCGGCGACCTCGGCGCGGCGGTCCGGGCCGTCGCCGACGCCCTGTCCGGCCAGGCGGAGCTGATCCGTCCGGACGACGGCGGGACCGCCCTCGTCCTCGACCGCCGTGCCCGCTGACGCGCCCCGCCCGCGCCGCGCCCCGCCGGCTGACGCACCCGCTGTCCCGCCCGCGCCGTGCCCGCCGACCCGCCCCCGCCCGCCGCGAACGGGCGCTACGGAGGCCCCGCGCCCCGCGCCCGCTCCGCCCGCAGCAACTCGTCCAGATCCCCAAGCCGTTCCAGCCCCCGCGCCGCCTGCGAGGTACGCGGATTGCGCGCGAGGAGCGCCCGGTGGCGGTGGACGAAGGACCAGTACCCGGCGGTGACCGGGCACGCCTGCTCACCCGTCCGGCGGTCCGGCCGGTACGCGCACGGGCCGCACAGATCGCTCATCCGGTGGATGTACGCGCCGCCCGAGGTGTACGGCTTGGTCGTCATCCGTCCGCCGTCCGCGTACTGCGACATCCCCACCACGTTCGGAAGCATCACCCAGTCGTAGCCGTCCACGAAGCAGCGGTGGAACCAGTCGGTGACCGCCGCCGGGTCCCAGCCCCGCTGGAGGGCGTGGCTGCCGAGGACCATCAGCCGGGGGATGTGGTGCGTCCAGCCGGTGTCCCGCACCTGGGCCAGCACCGTGGACAGGCAGCGCGCGGTCACCGCGTCCGCGTCCAGCTCGTTCCACCAGCCGGGCAGCTCCCCGGTGTGCCGCAGACGGTTGGCGTGCCGGTACTCCTCGCCGAAGTACCAGTAGAGCTGCCACACGTACTCCCGCCAGCCCGCGATCTGGCGCACGAACCCCTCGACGCTGTTCAGCGGCGCCGCACCGGCCCGCCAGGCGGACTCCGCCGCCTCCACGCACTCGGCAGGGTCCAGCAGCCCCAGATTGAGCGAGGAGGAGAGCAGACTGTGGCTCATCACCGGGTCGTCGTGGAGCATCGCGTCCTCGTACGGGCCGAAGTCCGCGAGCCGGTGCGCGACGAACCGGCGCAGCGCGGCAAGCGCCTCGCGCCGGGTGGCCGGGAAGAGCCGGGGGCCGTCCCGGCCCACGAAGGACGCCTCCCCGTCGCGTTCCCAGCGGTCCAGGTCCCGGCGCACCTCCTCGTCGATCGCGCTCTCCCGGGGCCGGTAGGGGGCGGGCTCGCCCAGGCGCGTCTCACCGCGCGGCGGGGGCTCCCGGTTGTCCCGGTCCAGGTTCCACCGCCCGCCCGCCGGCTCGTCCCCGTCCATCAGCAGATCGTGGGTGCGCCGCACCCAGCGGTAGAACGACTCCTGGCGCAGCCGCTCGCCGCCCCGGTTGTCCGCCCAGGCCGCGAAGTCGGCGGTGGGGACCAGGAATCCGGCCGGCGGCAGGACCGTGACCCCCTCCAGCGAACTCACCAGTCCGAGGGCCGCCCGCGAGGTCGGGTGACGGACCGTCACCTCGGCCCCCTCGCCTACGGCCTTCGCCAGCCCCTCCCGGTAGGTGTCCGCACGCACATAGGTCACCCGCTCGCCGAGCTCCGCCGCCCGGTGCCGCATCCCGGACACCACCAGATGCGCCTTGGCCCGGTGGAAGCGGCGGCGCCGGAACACCGCGCGGGACTCGATCATCACCACGGGCGCGTCCCGGTGCGGGCCGCCCTCGCCGGGTGCGAGGAACGCCGGACCCAGCTGGTCCCCGAACAGCCAGTGGACGGGGGCCGTCACGAGCCGGCTTCCTGCGGCGCGGCGGGGCCCGCCGCCCCCGCCGCCTGCTCAGCCGGCCCGGCCGGACGGCCCGCCTCCCCCTCCGCCGGGTCCGCGTCCTGCTCCGCCTTGGTGGTGATGTTGCGCGCCATCCCGCCGAACACCACCGCGTGGAACGGCGAGACGCACCACCAGTACGCGTGGCCCAGCAGCCCGCGGGGCGCGAACACCGCCCGCTGCCGGTAGCGGGACCGCCCGGCGCCCTCGTCGTCGGCCCGCATCTCCAGCCAGGCCAGACCCGGCAGCCGCATCTCCGCCCGCAGCCGCAGCAGCCGGCCCGGTTCGATCTCCTCCACCCGCCAGAAGTCCAGGGAGTCCCCGACCCGCAGCCGCTGCGCGTCCCGCCGGCCCCGCCGCAGCCCCACCCCGCCCACGAACCGGTCCAGCCAGCCGCGCACCGCCCAGGCCGGCGGGAAGGAGTACCAGCCGTTCTCCCCGCCGATGCCCTCCACGACCCGCCACAGCGACTCACGCGGGCAGTCCGCCACCCGCTCCCGCTCGTCCGTGTACAGGCTGCCGCCCGTCCAGTCCGGGTCGGTCGGCAGCGGGTCGCTCGGCGCGCCCGGCAGCGAGGCGGACGACCAGCGGGTCGTCACCTGCGCGTCCCGCACCCGCTGGAGCGCGAGGCGCAGCGCTGTTTCGAAGGCCATCGGCTGCTGCGCCGTGTCGGGCATGTACTGCGCGATGTCGTGCTCCCCGCACACCACCTCGTGCCGCAGGGACTCGGTCAGCGGCCGGGCGATGGAGTGCGGCACCGGCGTCACCAGCCCCACCCAGTGGCTGGACAGGCGCGGGGTCAGGACCGGCACCGGCACGATCAGCCGCTTCGGCAGCCGGGCCACCTCCGCGTAGCGGCGCATCATGTCCAGATAGGTGATCACGTCCGGTCCGCCGATGTCGAAGGCCCGGTTCACCTCCGCCGGCATCCGGGCCGAGCCGGTCAGATACCGCAGCACGTCCCGGACCCCGATCGGCTGGATCCGGGTCCGGACCCAGCTCGGCGTCACCATCACGGGCAGCCGCTCGGTCAGATAGCGCAGCATCTCGAAGGAGGCCGAACCCGAGCCGATGATCACTGCCGCGCGCAGCACCGTCGCCGGGACCTCCCCGTCGAGCAGGATCCGGCCCACCTCGTCCCGGGACCGCAGATGCGCCGACAGCTCCCCGGCCGGCACCCCGCGCGGTGTCAGCCCGCCGAGGTAGACCACCCGCTTCACCCCGGCGTCCCGCGCCTGCTCGGCGAAGATCCGCGCCGCCCGCCGGTCGGTCGCCTCGAACCCGCCGCCGGTGCCGAGCGCGTGCACCAGGTAGTAGGCGACGTCCACCTCCCGCATGGCGTCCGCGACCGAGCCCGCGTCCAGCACATCGCCCTTCACGACCTCCGCCCGACCGGCCCAGTGATGGTCGCGCAGCCGTTCCGGCGAACGGGCCAGGCAGCGGACGGTGTGGCCCGCGGCCAGCAGTTCCGGCACCAGCCGCCCGCCGATGTAACCGGTCGCTCCCGTCACCAGGCAGCGCAGCCCGCCGCCGGTCTCCCGGGTGTCCGTGGCCTCCGCCGTCATCCCGGCCTCCGTCCGTCCGCCGCGCGGCGCTCGATCCTGTCGGCGGCCGTGCCCGGCACGGCCGTCCGGTGCGCACCGGCCAACCGCACGGCCGCCCGGTGCGCACCTCCCTCACACGTCCCCCTTCCCCATGGTCGTCCCGGACGGATGCACCCGCCCGCCGTGCCGAACCCGGGCGGCGGCTCGGAACGCGCAGCGGATGCGCGGCCGTGCGCCGCGCCGGGGGCGATCCGGTCCGCGGAGCGGCCGTCGGGCCGGACGGTGAAGGTCCTGCGCTCCCCGAGCACCGGGACCTCCAGCTTCACCCGCACCCACCGCCCGGCGCCGCCCTCGTTGCCGTGCAGCCCGGGGATGCGCCAGTGGGACGCGGTCTCCACCCCCCCCGGGCGTCCGGGGAAGCGGGCGATGACCACCCGGCCGCGCGGCGAGGCGGCGGCCGGCTCCGCGAGGCTCTCCCGGACGGTCAACAGCCTCCGGGCCGCCGGGGAGCCCGGGGAACAGCGGCCCGGCCGCGCGTTCCGCGACGGGTGGCGGCGGGGCGATCCCGTCGCCCGCCGGACAGCCCCTCCTGCCCGGCGGGTACCCGGCTCACCGGACCTCCGGGGCGCCGCCGGGCCCCGCGCCGGGCTTCCCGCCGGGGACGGGACCCGCCCCGGCGCCGCCGCCCGCGCGGTCCACGGTGTACGGCGGCGGGGTCAGCACCCAGCGGATCGCCCGGGTCACCGCGTGGCCCGTCAGCCGGACGCCCGGCACCAGCCCCGGCACCCGCGGCAGCCCCAGCAGGGCGCGTGCCCACGGCGGGAGCACGGCCAGGGCGTTGGCCGCCAGCAGCGCGTACGGACCCCGTGCGGCCCACGGCAGCGGAGGGTGCAGCAGCAGAAACCGGGCCGCCTCCCTGGCCTGCGCGCCCGCTTCCAGCTCCGGCCGGTACGCGTGCAGGACGGCGGCCAGCTCGGCGCGGCTGCGCGGCGGGTCCTCGACGCCCAGGGCGGCCGCGACCCGCGCCGTGTCCGCCAGATAGCCGTCGCAGCCCGCCGGGTCCAGGGGCCGGCGGGCGAAGAGCTGATGGGCCCGGAGGAAGCTGTCCGCCTCGGCCGCGTGCACCCAGCCCAGCAGATGCGGGTCCGCCGCCCAGTACTCCTCACCCGCAGGAGTGAGGCCGCGGACGGACCGGTGCACCGCCCGGACCCGGTCCACGGCCTGCCGGGCCTCCTCGGCCGGCCCGTACGTCGTCACGGCGAGAAAGGTGCTGGTGCGCTGGAGCCGCCCCCACGGGTCGCCCCGGTACCCCGAGTGCGCGGCCACCGCGGCCATCGCGCGCGGGTGCAGGGACTGGAGCAGCAGCGCGCTGAGCCCTCCGATGAACATCGACGCGTCACCGTGCACGACGCGGATGGGCCGGTCGGGGGCGAACCAGCGCGGCCCCGGAGCCCCGTGGATCCGGGCCCTGGTCTCGGGGCCGGCCGGGCCCGCGACACGGAGGAAGAGCCGCGAGCCGAGCTGCCGCCGCAGCCCGCCCGTGCCCGGTGCTGTCGCATCCATGGCTCAAGTGTCCGCCCTCGCGGGGTGTGGCGGGGGCGGCGCCGGGAACCGGGCGGCCCGTCCGTCCGGCCGCGCCCGGTTGGTGCGTGAGGGTGGCCCGTGTCCCCCGCACCGGGGATCGCGTTCCCACCGAGGGGTGAACGGACACCGGAAGATCGTTCCCCGTACTGCGCAGGCCAGTTGATCACGGCATGAGCAGCCCGCGCACCACCTCCCCGCAGGCCCCCGACGACTCCCCGTCCGCCCCCGGCACGGCCCCCGCGCCCGTGGACACGGTCGTCCACTCCTGCACCAGCGCCGGGACGCTGCTGTGCGTCGCCCTGCGCGGCGAGATCGACTACGTCACCGTCTCCCCGCTGCGGGCGATCATGGCCTCCGCGGCGGCGGCCGGCTTCACCCGGCTGATCCTGGACACCTCCCGGGTGGTCTTCGCGGACTCCGCCCTCCTCGGCGCCCTCGGCCTCTGGTGCCGTGACGGCCGCCGGCTGCGCCTCGCCGCGCCGTCGCGGGCGGTGCAGCGCCTGCTGGAGGCCGTCCGCCACTGCCGGGGGTGCCCCGCCCCGGGCCTGTGACGCCCGCCCGGCCCGTCCGGGAGGCGGCGCGGGCGGTCCGCGGTCCGCGCCCGGCAGCCGCAGGCGCCGCCGGGCTCACGCGGGCGCCACCGGACCGCCCGCCCGGCGCTGTGTCAGGCGGCGGTGAACACGCGGTCCGCCCGTTCGTCCAGCAGGCGTTCCAGCCGCTCCGACTGGCGGGCGGCGCGGGCGAGGAGCTCGTCGAGCCCGGCCGCGTCCAGCCGGGGGTCCGCGGGGGCGAGCGACCGCAGGCGGCGCCAGCAGGACGCCTTGCCCTCCACGCCGACAAGCATCGTCTCGACCTCCAGCACCCCGCTGAGCGGGGAACGGGAGACCGCCCGGCGGTTCGGCTTCAGCCGCCCCGCCAGCTCTCCCAGCCGCCCCAGCGCGATCTTGTACCCGTGCACCGGGAGACCGAGCCGCGCCATGACATCCAGCAGCGCCGCCCGGTCCTCGGCCACCTCCTCGGCCAGCTCCGCCAGCATCCGTCCCGCCGGGTCGTCGTCGGCCGAACCCGCCGCGGCCCGGCGCAGCATCTCGACTCCGGCCGTCGCCCCGGTCAGATGGTCGTTGAGATAGACGCCCAGCAGCCGCGCCGCCTCGTCCGTCCTGTCGTGTCGCTTGGTGGTCATGCTTCTCCTCCTCCGCCGGACGAGTGCCCCGCCGGGACGCACTCAAGGCCCCCGTTCCACCCCTAGGGGGTGTCCTAGACTCAGCAGATGGCCAAGTACTTCGACGTGCACCCCGACAACCCCCAGCGGCGCACCATCAGCGCGGTGGCCGACAGCATCCGCGGCGGCGCCCTCGTCGCGTACCCGACGGACTCCTGCTACGCGCTGGGCTGCCGGCTCGGCAGCCGGGACGGCATCGCGCGGATCCGGACCATCAGGAACCTCGACGACCGGCACCACTTCACCCTGGTCTGCGAGAACTTCGCGCAGCTGGGGCAGCTGGTGCACATCGACAACGACGTGTTCCGGGCCGTCAAGGCCGCGACGCCCGGCAG
This sequence comes from Streptomyces sp. CNT372, assembly GCF_000377145.1. Classification (NCBI taxonomy): domain Bacteria; kingdom Bacillati; phylum Actinomycetota; class Actinomycetes; order Kitasatosporales; family Streptomycetaceae; genus Streptomyces; species Streptomyces sp. CNT372. Next base: position 177,091 of record NZ_KB897787.1, read on the forward strand.
CTACACGTTCATCCTGCCCGCGACCAGGGAGGTGCCGCGCCAGCTGCAGCACCCCAAGAAGAAGACCGTCGGCGTCCGGATCCCCGACCACACGGTGACCCAGGCCCTCCTCGCCGAACTCGGTGAACCGCTGCTCTCCAGCACCCTGCTCCTGCCCGACGAGGCCGAACCGCTGACCGTGGGCTGGGAGATCAAGGAGCGGCTGGACCACGTCGTGGACGCGGTCGTCGACTCCGGCGACTGCGGCACCGAGCCGACCACCGTCATCGACTTCTCCAGCGGCGAGCCGGAGATCGTCCGCCGGGGAGCGGGGGACGCCTCCCGCTTCGAGTGAGCCGGGCCGCACGCACGACGGGCGGCGGCCCGGCGGGCCGTGGCGGGGCGGGCGGTGCCGCCGGTCGGGCGTCACTGCTCGCGCATCCCCCAGGGCGACCCGTACGCGGTGAGCAGGTCCAGGAACGGCCGGGGCGGGAACGCCTCCGGGCCGAGCACCCCGGGCCCGGACCACTCGCCGCCCGCCACGAGTTCGAGGGCGACGACCGGGTTGATCGCGGTCTGCCAGACCACCGCCTGTGAGCCGTACTCCCGCATCGACCAGGCGTTGTCCACCACGTGGTACAGGTACACCTCGCGCCGCCGGCCCTCGCGGGTGCCCGTCACCCAGGTGCCCGCACAGGTCTTGCCGTGCATCCGGTCGCCCAGGGTCGCCGGGTCGGGCAGGCACGCCGCCACCACGTCCCGGGGCGACACCTCCGCCCGGCGGCCGTCCCGCGCGGTGACCGTCACCGGCTCGGTGCGGTCCAGGCCGATCTGGTGCAGCACTTGCAGGACGTTGATGAACTCGCTGCCCAGCCCGTACTTGAACGTCACCCGTCGCGCCCCGACCCAGCGCGGGATCAGCAGCACCTCCTCGTGCTCGACGTTCACGCACTCCACCGGGCCGATCCCCTCGGGAAAGTCGAACACCTCCGGCTCACTGAACGGCGGCGTGGTGAACCAGCCCCGGTCGGCCTCCCAGACCACGGGCGGGTTGAGGCACTCCTCGATCGTGGTCCAGATGCTGAACGAGGGAGCGAACTCATAGCCGTCGACGGTGAGGTTCGCGCCGTCGCGGACGCCGATCTCCTCGATCTCGTCGAACAGCTCCTCCGCCGCGTACCGGGCGAACACGTCCGACAGGCCGGGCTCCACGCCGATGCCGACCAGGGCGAGCCGGCCCGCCTCCTCCCAGCGCTCCGCGAGGGCGAACTGCTCGTCGCCGAGCTTCACCCCGGTCTCGCTGTGCGGGCGTTCGGGGTGGGGGAGGGACAGCGACATCGCCATGTCGAGGTAGTGGGCGCCCGCCGCGAGCGCCGCCCGGAACAGAGGCATCACGAACCGGGGGTCGGTCGCGTTCAGCAGGACGTCGCAGCCCTCGCGCGCCAGCAGTTCCGCGACCGCCGTCTCGTCGGAGGCGTCGACGCGGGCGGCGGTGAAGCGGGACTCCCCGGCTGTGCCGGACAGCGCGGCGACGGCCGCTCCCGCCCGCGCCGGGTTGTAGTCGGCGACGACCATCCGCTCGAAGAAGTCGCGGCGCGCGGCGATCCGCGTCACGGCCGTACCGACACCGCCCGCCCCGATCAGCAGGATGCGCATGACTGGTCCTTCCGTCCGGTCCGGTGCGGGGGCCGCGCCCCCGTTACAGCCTGGCCCCCGCGTGCCCGCCCCGCACGGCGACGGGCCTCGCGCGGGCCGGGCGGCCGGGGCCGCCGGTCACGGGCCGCCGGTCACGGGGCCGCCCCCGGCCCGCCGCCCGGCCCCTGGCCGCCGAGGCCCTGCTCCGCCCAGATGACCTTGCCGGTCGGCGTGTAGCGCGTCCCCCAGCGGTCCGAGAGCTGGGCGACGAGGAAGAGCCCCCGCCCGCCCTCGTCGGTCGCCGCCGCCCGGCGCAGATGCGGGGAGGTGCTGCTTCCGTCGGAGACCTCGCAGACGAGATTGCGCTCGTACAGCAGGCGGACCCGGACCGGGTCGCTGCCGTAGCGGACCGCGTTGGTGATCAGCTCGCTCAGCACCAGTTCGGTGGTGAACGCGACCTCGTCCAGCCCCCACGCCTGGAGCTGCCGCAGACACGCGCCGCGCACCGGGCCCACCGACGCCGCCTCCCGGGGCACGTCCCACTCGGCGACCCGGGAGGGGTCCAGCCGCGCGGTCCGCGCCACCAGGAGGGCCACGTCGTCCCGGCGGTCCGCGTCGGGCATCGCGCGCACCACCGCCTCGCACATCTCCTCCGGGGTGCGGTCCGCCAGCGAGGCGAGCGTGCGGCGCAGGGTCCGCAGACCCTCGTCGATGTCATGGCCCCGCTGCTCCACCAGCCCGTCGGTGAACAGGACCAGCCGGCTGCCCTCCGGAAGCACCCACTCCGCCGTGTCCACCGGCAGCCCGCCGAGACCCAGCGGCGGGGCCACCGGCACGTCCAGGTACTCCACCGTGCCGTCCGGCAGCACCAGCGCGGGGGAGGGGTGGCCCGCCCGGGCCATGCTGCACGCCCCCGAGGAGGGGTCGTACACCGCGTACAGGCAGGTCGCCCCGGTGATGCCGTCACCCGCGCCGCCGCCCGGCTCGTCCTGGTCGATCCGGCTGACCAGCTCGTCCAGATGGGCCAGCAGCTCGTCCGGCGGCAGGTCCAGCGTGGAGAAGTTGTGCACCGCCGTACGCAGCCGGCCCATGGTCGCCGCCGCCTGGAGCCCGTGCCCCACCACGTCCCCGACCACCAGCGCCACCCGCGCCCCGGGCAGCGGGATGACGTCGAACCAGTCGCCGCCGACCCGCGCGTGGGACGGCAGGTACCGGTACGCCACGTCCAGCGCCAGCTGCCGGGGCATCACATGCGGCAGCAGGCTCCGCTGGAGGGTCTCCGCCATCGCGTGCTCGCGGCCGAACCGGCGCGCGTTGTCGATCGCCACCGCCGCCCGCGCGGCCAGCTCCTCGGCGAACGACAGCTCGTCGTCCTCGAACGGCCGGGTCCCCTTCCCCCGCCAGAAGGACACCAGCCCCAGCACCGCGTCCCCGGACCGCAGCGGGGCCACGACCAGCGAGTGGATGCCGTACGCCAGGGCCGCCGCCGCGCCCCGCGGGTCCTGGGCCCGCCAGCCGGAGGCGGCCGGCAGATCGGGGACGACCACCGCGTGCGGATCGGCGAGCGCCTCCTGCATCGGCGTCCCCGGCACGGCGAACCGGATCACGTCCCCGACCGGCTGGAACGGGTGGTCCTCCCGCACCCCGCTGACCGCCGCCCGCCGCATCTCGGCGACCGCGCCGGACGGCTCGTCGCCGCGCAGCACCGAGTCCAGCAGCTCCACCGTCACGAAGTCCGCGAACCGGGGTACCACCGCCCGCGACAGCTCCTCGGCCGTCTCCCGCACATCCAGGGTGGCGCCGATCCGGGCGCCCGCGTCGTACAGGATCGTCAGCCGCTCCCGGGCCGTCTCGGCGGTCCCGGACAGCCGCCGCAGCTCGGTGGTGTCCCGCAGGGTGGCAACCTTGCCCGCGTTGCCGCCGTAGGGGGCGGTGGGACGGGTGTTCACGGAGACCAGGCGGTCGCCGACCAGGTGCACCTCGTCGCTGACCTCCCGGTCGGAGACCAGCAGCCGGGTGACGGCGGGCGGCAGGCCCAGCTCGGAGACCCGCTGCTCCACCGCGTCCGGGGGCAGCCGGAGCAGCCGCTGCGCCTCGTCGTTGGCGAGCACCAGACGGCCGTCCGCGTCCACGATGACCACGCCCTCCCGGACGGCGTGCAGGACCGCGTGGTGGTGTTCGTACATCCGGGTCATCTCGGCCGGCCCGATGCCCCGGGTCTGCCGGGCGAGGCGGCGGCTCACCAGGACGGCGCTCACCGTGGCGAGGGCCAGCGCCGCGAGGCCGGATCCCAGCAGGACCGGGAGCTGGCGTTCGACCGCGTTGCCCACGGTCTCGATCTGCACCCCCGCGCCGACCAGCCCGACGACCCGGCCTGCCGGGTCCGTGACCGGCACGAACGCGCGTGCCGCGTCACTGGGCGCGCCCTCGAAGATCTCCGTGAACGCCTCCCCGCCGGCGGCCCGCTCCACTCCGTCCGCCCTGGACCCGACCAGCTCCGGGTCGGTGTCCGCGTACCGGGTGCCGTCCGGGGCCGTGATGGTGACGAAGTCGACGCCCGCCTCGCGGGCCGCCGAGGCGACCGCAGCCTGCATTCCCGCCGTGTCCCGGCCCGTCAGGGCGTCCGCCATGCCCGGCGAGCGGGCGAGGGCCGCGGCGGCGGCGAGGGAGCGGTTCCGGGCCTCCTGCTCGCTGTCGTGGGACGCCTGGAGCAGCAGGGCCACCACGGCCGCGGCGATCAGCACGACGGCGACCACGACCTGGAGCAGCAGCACCTGGCCCGCGACCGTGCGCACGCCCAGCAGCGACTGCCCCGCGGACGGGGTGCGCCGAGGGCGCGGGGACGTCTTCCCGGTCAACGAGCCTCACTCCCGGACCCGGCCCCCGGGCCCGCCCCGGTCCGGAGGCGGGTCCGCCGCGGTCCTGTGGCGAGCGACAGAGCCTGTGTCTGGTGTTCCCTCCATCATGCGACCTTGGATTCCCACCCCGCAGACCGGACCGGGCCCGCCGGGCCCACGGGCGTGGCTCCGCCGGGCCCCGGTCCGGGCGCCGCTACGGAAGGGTGGAGTCCACTTAGCCGCCGTCCACCCGGACCGCACAGCCGCCGTCCACCCGGACCGCGCCGCCCGTGGTCGCCGAGGCGAGCGGAGAGACCAGGCAGACGGCCATATGGGCGATCTCCTCCGGCTCGATCAGACGCTGGATCAGCGACTGCGGCCGGTGGCGGACGATGAACTCCCACTTCGCCTCGTCCCACGGCAGGTCGTCGCCCACCGGCTCGCGAACGAAGTCCTCCACCCCACCGGTGTGCGTCGGCCGGCGATCAGGGAGTCCCACCGTGACCCCCGTGCCCGCGGCGTCCTTGGCGAACCCCCGGGCCACGGCGAGCAGGGCGGTCCTGTCCATCCCGTAGTGGATCATCTCGGCCGGAGTGACCAGGGCCGAGTCGCTGGCCACATTGAGCACCCGGCCGAAGCCCCGGCTCTTCATACCCGGCAGATACGCGCGGATCATCCGCACCGCCGTCAGGACCTTGACCTCGAAGCAGGCCGCCACTCCTCGCCGACTCCGCCGGACGCGGCTCCCGCCCGACTCCCGCCGTTCCCCGGTGGCGTGGCGCGTTGCGGGCCCCGGGCGGGGCGGCTTGAATACGCGGAACCTCGCCAGGAGCCCGGTGATCGGAGGCTGCCGTGCTGGCTCACGCGCTGGAACGCGGTGTCCTCGTGATCACGCTCACCACCGACGTCGACATCAGCGAACGCTCCGGTGTCTGCGCCGGCATCGCCCGGCTCGTCGGCGCGTACGCCCCGCTCCCGGTGGTCGTCGACCTGGCCATGCCCGTCGTCGGCCCGGCCGCGGTGAGCGCGGTGGTCCGGGCGCACCGCGAGTGCGCCCGCCGCGGCGTGCCGATGTGCGCCGCGACCTCCGGCGCGGCCGGCCGGCGGCTGCTGCGCGCCAACGTCGACACCAGCGACGTCCCGCTCGGGGTCTACGCGCGGGCCGGCGACGCGGTCACCGCCATGGCCGCCGCGGCGATCCGCTCCGGTTCCCCCTGACAGCGCCGCCCCTCCCCCCGTCCGGGTGACCCCGGGCCGCGCCCCCGGCGCCCCCACCGGCGGGAATTTCCCGAACGGCCTATGTCGTGACACGGATCGGACCTGGCGTACCGATACATTTCCGGCGTATGCCTTGCGGCGGGCGCCCGGAAGCGGGACGCCCGGTCCGGTTCACGCGCCGACGGCGCCCACTTGTGCGGGGAGTTCACAGTGTCCACGGGTTCCTCTCCTCGACTCGGCTCGGCCGAGGACGAGGACGCGTACCAGAACGAACTGCCCGTCCGGGCGAAGGAACCCGGAAACGTGGTGATCCGGTGGCTGACCACCACGGACCACAAGACCATCGGCACCCTGTACATGACGACCGCCTTCGGCTTCTTCCTGGTGGGTGGCCTGATGGCGCTCGTCATGCGGGCCGAACTCGGGCGGCCGGGCCTGCAGATCGTGTCGAACGAGCAGTTCAACCAGGCGTTCACGATGCACGGCACGGTGATGCTGCTGATGTTCGCGACGCCGCTGTTCGCCGGTTTCGCGAACTGGATCATGCCGTTGCAGATCGGCGCGCCGGACGTGGCGTTCCCGCGGCTGAACATGTTCGCGTACTGGCTGTACCTCTTCGGTTCGCTGATCGCACTGGCAGGCTTCCTCACCCCGCAGGGTGCGGCGGACTTCGGCTGGTTCGCGTACGCGCCGCTGAACGACGCGGTCCGCTCGCCGGGTGTGGGCGCCGACTTGTGGATCATGGGTCTGGCCTTCTCCGGCTTCGGCACGATCCTCGGTTCGGTCAACTTCATCACCACGATCATCTGCATGCGCGCCCCGGGCATGACGATGTTCCGGATGCCGATGTTCACCTGGACCGTGCTGCTGACCGGTGTCCTGGTCCTGCTCGCCTTCCCGGTGCTGGCCGCGGCCCTGTTCGCCCTCGAAGTGGACCGGAAGTTCGGTGCCCATGTCTTCGACGCGGCCAACGGCGGGGCGCTGCTGTGGCAGCACCTGTTCTGGTTCTTCGGGCATCCCGAGGTGTACATCATCGCGCTGCCGTTCTTCGGCATCGTCTCCGAGGTCATCCCGGTCTTCTCCCGCAAGCCCCTCTTCGGCTACATCGGCCTGATCGGTGCGACCATCGCCATCGCGGGGCTGTCGGTGACGGTGTGGGCGCACCATATGTTCGTCACCGGCGGTGTGCTGCTGCCGTTCTTCTCGTTCATGACGTTCCTGATCGCGGTACCGACCGGGGTGAAGTTCTTCAACTGGATCGGCACGATGTGGAAGGGCTCGCTCTCCTTCGAGACGCCGATGCTCTGGACGATCGGCTTCCTGGTCACCTTCCTCTTCGGTGGTCTCACCGGAATTCTGCTCGCCTCCCCGCCGCTGGACTTCCACGTCTCGGACTCGTACTTCGTGGTGGCCCACTTCCACTACGTCGTCTTCGGCACGGTCGTGTTCGCGATGTTCGCCGGATTCCACTTCTGGTGGCCCAAGTTCACCGGCAAGATGCTCGACGAACGGCTCGGGAAGATCACCTTCTGGACCCTGTTCATCGGCTTCCACGGCACCTTCCTCGTCCAGCACTGGCTGGGCGCCGAGGGCATGCCCCGCCGGTACGCGGACTACCTGGCGGCCGACGGCTTCACCGCGCTGAACACCATCTCCACGATCAGCTCGTTCCTGCTCGGCCTCTCCATGTTCCCGTTCCTGTACAACGTCTGGAGGACCGAGAAGTACGGGAAGATGGTCGGCGTCGACGACCCGTGGGGCTACGGCCGTTCTCTGGAGTGGGCGACGTCCTGCCCGCCGCCCCGGCACAACTTCGTCACCCTGCCCCGGATCCGCAGCGAGTCCCCGGCGTTCGACCTGCACCATCCCGAGGTCGCGACCCTGGACCATGCGAGCGACACCGGGCGGCGCGATGTCGTCGAGCCGGGCAAGGGGGCCGCACCCCCGCTCGGCCAAGGCGACAACAGGTAGGGGAGCGCGGTCATGAACCGATCCGCCCCGCACGAGGTGCGCGAGGAGGCCGCGTCCGGCATCGCCCGCCTGGAGGGCTTTCTGCTGGCCCAGGGCCGCGTCCTGGAGGCCCGCCGGGAGGCCAGCGCCTTCGCGGACCGCATGCCGTGGCTGACCACGGCCCAGCGCGAGGAGGTCGTCCGCCTCTACGTCCAGGACCGCGTCGCCCTCACCCGCCGCGTCCTGGAGGCCCTGGTCTCCCGCGCGGGCGAACTCCGCGCGGAGTACACCGCCCGCTACGAGAGCCTGCGCCGCCGCCTTCTGTGCGCGGCGGTGGCCGCCCTCCTCACCTCGGGGGCCCTGTGCGCCTGCGCGGTGCTGGTGAGCCTCGACGGCTGACGCCCGCCTGGGGGCTGCGGGAGCACGACGTAAGACGGGGGCGACGGCGCGGCCGGGAAGCCCGGGCACCTGGCGCCCCGGACGCCCCTGCGGCTGAAGGCGCCCGGCCGCCCGCCGCTGACCCTGCCCCGACGGCGGGCGGCCCCGGTGCCGTCCCGGGGTGGGGGCGGTGCGGATGTACGAGAACCATGCATTAGGTTAGGCTTACCTAAGTCATGGGGGGAGTGGCTCATGCCCGACCGCACATCCGGTGCCCGATCCGAACTCGCGGGCCGTACCGCCCTGGTCACCGGCGCCGCCCGGGGGATCGGCGCGGCCGTCGTCCGCGCCCTCGCCGCCGAGGGCGCCCACGTCGTCGCCACTGACCGCACCACGGACGGCATCGGGCCCGCCGGCGCCGCGGCGCGCGCCGCCGGGGGAGCGGTGAGTGCCCGGGCGGTGGACGTCAGCGACCGCGCAGCCGTCGAAGAGGCCGTCGCCGCCGCCGAACGGGACCACGGACCGCTGGACATCCTCGTCAACGTCGCCGGCATCCTCCGCCCCGGGCCGGCGGCCGGACTCACCGACGAGGACTGGGCCGCCACCTTCGCCGTGAACACCACCGGCGTCCTCCACACCTGCCGCGCCGCCGCGCCCCGGATGAGCGCCCGCGGACGCGGCAGCATCGTCACCGTCGGCTCCAACGCCGCCGGTGTCCCGCGTACCGGCATGGCCGCCTACGCCGCCTCCAAGGCCGCCGCCGCCATGTACACCAAGTGCCTCGGCCTCGAACTCGCCCGCAGTGGCGTGCGATGCAACATCGTCGCGCCCGGATCCACCGACACCGCCATGCAGCGCGCCCTGTGGACCGACGAGGAGGCGCCCCGCCGCGTCGTCGACGGCGACCCCGCCACCTACCGCACGGGCATCCCGCTCGGCCGGATCGCCGCGCCCGAGGACATCGCCGAGGCGGTCCTCTTCCTCGCCTCCGACCGCGCGCGCCACATCACCATGCAGGAGCTCTACGTCGACGGCGGCGCCACCCTCCGGTGACACCGCCGCACGCCACCCTCACTCGCACGCCACCCCCACCCCCGCCGTGCCCCGGTACGGCACCCGGGAGAAACGGAGTCCCCGTGCCGACGGCACCCGAAGCCGCCACGCACCACCCCGCCACCGGACGGCCGCCCGAGGCCCCCGCGACGGCGGCCGCCCCCGCCGCCCCGGAAGCGCTCGCCCCGGCCCGGGCCGACGCCCCGCTCTGGCCCGAGGAGTTCGCCGAGCGGTACCGCGCCGCAGGCTGGTGGCGCGGCGAGACCTTCGGCGGGATGCTCCGCGAACGCGCCAAGGCCCACCCGGACCGCGTCGCGGTCGTCGACCCGGCTACGGAGAGACGCTGGACGTACGCCGAACTCGACCTGCGCGCCGACCGCTTGGCTGCGGGTCTGCTCGCCCGGGGCGTCGGCGCGGGCGACCGGGTGGTCGTCCAGCTGCCCAACACGGCCGAGTTCTTCGAAGTGATCTTCGCGCTGTTCCGGATCGGCGCCCTCCCGGTGTTCGCCCTCCCGGCCCACCGCGAGTCCGAGATCGGCTACTTCTGCCGCTTCACCGAGGCCGTCGCCTATGTCGTCGCGGCCGAGCACGAGGGCTACGACTACCGCACCCTGGCGACCGCCGTCCGGGCCGGGGCGCCCGCGCTGCGGCACGTCCTGGTCGCCGGCGGCGACCCCGGAGAGCACGAGGCCCTCGCCGGGGTGCCCACCGACCCGGCCGCCCTGGACCGGGTCCCCGGCCCGGCCCCCGGCGGCCTTGCCTTCCTCCAGCTGTCCGGTGGCAGCACGGGGGTCCCCAAGCTGATCCCGCGCACCCACGACGACTACCTGTACTCGGTCCGCGGCTCCAACGAACTCTGCGGCGTCGACGAGAACAGCGTCTACCTGTGCGTGCTGCCCGCCGCCCACAACTTCCCGCTCTCCTCCCCGGGCACCCTCGGGGCCCTGTACGCCGGCGGCACCGTCGTCCTGTGCCCGCGGCCCGCCCCCGAGACCGCCTTCCCCCTCATCGAACGGGAGAGGGTCACCATCACCGGCCTGGTGCCGCCGCTCGCCCTGGTGTGGACCGAGGCCGCCGCGTCGACCCCGTACGACCTCGGCAGCCTCCAGGTGCTGCTGGTGGGCGGCGCCAAGTTCAGCGAGCAGGCCGCCCGCCGGGTCCGGCCCGCGCTCGGCTGCACCCTCCAGCAGGTGTTCGGCATGGCGGAGGGGCTGGTCAACTACACCCGCCTCGACGACCCCGAGGAGACCATCGTCACCACCCAGGGCCGGCCCATCTCGCCGGACGACGAGATCCGTGTCGTCGACGACGAGGACCGCGACCTGCCCGTGGGGGAGACCGGTCATCTGCTCACCCGCGGCCCCTACACGATCCGCGGCTACTGGCGGGCCCCCGACCACAACGCGCGCTCCTTCACCGCGGACGGCTTCTACCGGACCGGCGACGTCGTCCGGCTGACCCCGACCGGGCACCTGGTCGTCGAGGGCAGGGCCAAAGACCAGATCAACCGCGGCGGGGAGAAGATCGCCGCCGAGGAGGTCGAGAACCACCTCCTGGCCCACCCCTCGGTGCACGACGCCAGTGTGGTCGGCGAACCCGACCCCTACCTCGGTGAGCGGACCTGCGCCTATGTGATCCTCCGGGACGGCGCCGAGCCGCTGAAGGGCTCGGCGGTACGCCGCTTCGTCCGCGAGCGGGGGCTCGCCGCCTACAAGGTGCCGGACCGGGTCGTGTTCGTGGACGCCTTCCCGCGCACGGGCGTCGGCAAGGTCTCCAAGAAGGACCTCCGCGCCGCCGACGGCCCGCCCGCGCACTGAGCCGCCCGCCGCCGCACCCCCGGAACCGCGCCCCCGGAACGGGGACCCCTCGTTCCGGGGGCGCGTGCGCGCGTGGGGGAGACAAGGGCCGCGCCGTGGGTGAGACTTTCCGGAGGGGTCACTGACCACACCCGCCCGGTGAGGGGGTTGTCGCGTGCTGGATGTGCCGGCCTGGCTGTGGATCGCGTTCGCCGTGACCGTCGTGGTGTCGCTCGCCGTCGACCTCCTCGTGCACCGCGACACCCATGTCATCGGGTTCAAGGAGGCCGCCGCCTGGAGCGCCGTGTGGATCGGCCTGGCCGTCGTCTTCGGCGGAGTCGTCTTCCTGGTCCTCGGCCCCACACCCGGTGTCGAGTACACGACGGCGTGGCTCCTGGAGAAGAGCCTGTCCGTCGACAACCTCTTCGTCTTCGCGCTGATCTTCGCCTACTTCAAGGTGCCCCGGGAGTACCAGCACCGGGTCCTGTTCTTCGGCGTCATCGGCGCGCTGGTCTTCCGCGGCATCTTCCTCGCCGCGGGTGTCGCCGTGGTCAGCCGCTTCACCGCGGTCCTCTTCCTCTTCGCGGCGATCCTCTTCTACAGCACATACAAGATCCTCACGGGCCAGGACGAGAGCTTCGATCCCGGGCAGAGCTTCGCGGTCCGCATGCTGCGCCGGATCGTGCCCGTTCGGGACGCGTACGCCGGGCCGCACTTCTTCGTGAAGGAGGACGGCCGGCGGGTCGCCACACCCCTCCTCGCGGTGGTGGCGGCGATCGAGGCGGCCGACCTGGTGTTCGCGGTGGACAGCGTCCCCGCCGTCCTGGCGGTCAGCGACGACACCTTCATCGTCTACACCAGCAACGCCTTCGCCATCCTGGGCCTGCGCGCCCTGTACTTCCTCCTGGCCGGACTGCTCGACCGCTTCCACTACCTCAGCAAGGGCCTCGCGCTCATCCTGTCCTTCATCGGTGTGAAGCTGATCCTTCAGGCGCTGCACAAGATGGTCAGCCCGGACATCCCGGAGATCCCCTCGCCGGTGAGCCTGGTGGTCATCACGGTGGTGCTCGCCGTCTCCGTCTTCCTCAGCATCCGCAGGCCCCCGGAGGGGGCGAAGGAGACGGAGCGGGCCGCCGAGGAGTGAACCGCGGCAAACTTTGTCTCATTATTTGGCAAACTCGCCTATTCTGGTGAATATGCGCAAGGACGAGGACACGCAGGCACGGCAGGCCGGACACGTCTGCCCCGCCTGCGGTCAGCCGGTGGAGGCCGAGGTCACCCGGCACAAGACGATGGGGATGTTCGTCCCCGTCTACAAGCCCGGCCCCTGCCACAACCCCGACTGCCGCGAGCACGCCGCCGAGGACGACGAGATCTGGACCGGCCACTCCTAGGGCACCCCAGGCCACCCCAGATCACCACGGGCCGCACGCTTGCGCACCCGGGGCGGCCCTGTCCCCGGGGTGCGCCCGCGCCGGCCGGGTCTCAGGGCCGGCCGGTCAGATAGCCGCCCATCGCGGTGAAGTACTCCGTCGCGGGCAACTCCCGCCCGTCCTCGGTCCGTACCCGGGTGACGGCCAGTCCGCGGTTTCGGCCGGTCCGGGCGTCGGCCCCGGCGACGATCACCACCCCGTCGCCCTCGCGGTAGAAGACACGGCCCGGGGTGCCGCCGTAGCGGCCCTTCGAGACCACGGCGGCGAGGATCTCCAGCCGCCTGCCCCGGTGGAAGGTGAAGGCGCTCGGATACGGGTCGGACTGGGCCCGGACCAGGCGTTCGAGGTCCTCGGCCGGCCAGGACCAGTCCATGCGGATGTCCTCCTCCGAGCGCTTGTGGAAGAAGGTCGCCCGGGAGCGGTCCTGCGGGGTGAACTCCGTCTCGCCTGCGGCGATCCGGGCGAGGGCGCCGGTGGTGACCGGGGCGATCAGGTCCACGGTCCGGTGGAAGAGGTCGGTGGCGGTGTCCGTGGGGCCGACCTTGACCGCCTCCTGCCTCACGATGTCACCGGCGTCCAGTTCGTCGTTCATGATGTGCGCGGTGACGCCCACCTCGGACTCCCCGTTGATGAGGGCCCAGATCAGGGGGGAGAAGCCGGCGTACGCGGGCAGCAGCGAGTCATGGATGTTCAGGGTGCCGTGGCGCGGGAGGCGGAAGATTCGCGGCGGGATCCAGGTGCGCCAGTTGTTGGCCACGATGATGTCCGGGGCGGCCTCCGTGAGGAGCTCGAACAGCTCGTCGTCGTCCGGCCGGTTGCGGATCGCCACGGGGACTCCGTGCGCCTCGGCGAGGCCGGCGACGGAGTCGCTCCAGATCTTCTCGTAGGCGTGCTCGCTTCTGGGGTGCGTCACCACCAGCGCCACGTCGTGTCCGGAGTCCAGGAGGGCTTGCAGGGTGCGGTGCCCCCAGGTCTGGTAGCCGAACATGACGACCCGCATCGGGTTCCTCCTCGGGGCAGGTGGGGGACCGACGGCAAGTAAAGCAAGGCTTGCCTAAGGTGGCAACGGGGCGTGTTGCGGACACTGTTGACGATCCGTCACGTAGCGAGAGCACCTTTCTCGCCCTGTCGACACCGGCGTACGATGAGCTTAGGCTCACCTAAGTTCCGCTCCGGGCTGCCCTCCGGGGGCCCGTCCCCTCGTCCGTCCCACACCCCCGTCCGGCGGCTTCCCGTATGACCCGCATGCATTGGGAGTGACATGTCTCAGGTTCTTCCTGGCGACGCACCACTGGTCCACGACCTCATCGGCATCGGCTTCGGCCCCTCCAACGTGGCCATGGCGATCGCGGTCGGCGAGCACAACGCCCACGTCGGCAGGCAGGAGCAGGTCACCGTCCACTTCTTCGAGCAGCAGGCGGGCTTCGGCTGGCACCGCGGCATGCTGATCGACGACGCGACCATGCAGGTGTCCTTCCTCAAGGACCTGGTGACGCTGCGGAACCCGGCCAGCGAGTTCAGTTTCCTGTGCTACCTGAAGAGCAGGAACCGGCTCGTCGACTTCATCAACCACAAGAGCCTCTTCCCCCTGCGGGTCGAGTTCCACGACTACTTCGAGTGGGCCGCGGCCCAGGTCGGTGACCTGGTCTCCTACGGCCACGAGGTCGTCTCCGTCACGCCCGTCGACCGCGACGGCACCGTGGAGCACCTGGACGTGACCGTCCGCTCGGCGGCGGGGCTCTCCGTCCACCGGGCCCGCAACCTCGTCGTCGGCACCGGGCTGCGCCCCCTGATGCCGGAGGGCGTCCCGCGCGGTGAACGCGTCTGGCACAACTCGGACCTGCTGCGCAAGGTCGACGCGCTCACGGACGCCTCGCCCTCCCGGTTCGTCGTCGTGGGCGCCGGGCAGAGCGCCGCCGAGAACGTCGCCTATCTGCACCGCCGCTTCCCCGGGGCCGAGGTCTGCGCCGTCTTCACCCGCTACGGCTACAGCCCCGCCGACGACAGCAGCTTCGCCAACCGGATCTTCGACCCCGGCGCGGTCGACGACTACTTCGCCGCCCCGGAGAACGTCAAGAGCCGGCTGATGGCCTATCACGGCAACACCAACTACTCCGTGGTGGACATCGACCTGATCGACGATCTGTACCGGCAGATGTACCGGGAGAAGGTGCTGGGAACCGAACGCCTGCGCTTCCTCAACGTCTCCCGGGTCACCGGCGTGCGGGAGACCCCGGACGGCGTGCGCGCGACCGTGACCTCCCTCGTCACCGGTGAGGAGACGCCCCTGGACGCCGACGCCGTGGTGTTCGCCACCGGCTACAGCCCCGCCGACCCCCTCGGGCTCCTCGGCGAGATCGCCGGGCGCTGCCTCCGCGACGACGCCGGGCGGGTGCGCGTCGAGCGCGACTACCGCGTCGTCACCGACCCGGACCTGCGCTGCGGGATCTACCTCCAGGGCGGCACGGAGCACACGCACGGCATCACCACGTCCCTGCTGTCCAACACCGCGATACGGGTCGGCGAGATCCTGGACTCGCTCCTCGACCGCAGCGTCAAGGCCCACTCCGACGAGTCCCGTCCCGCCGCCGGCGGCATCGGCAACGCGGCCCGCTGACGGGGGTCCGCCCCGCCGCCCGGACCGCCGCACCGGCTTACCGGCTTTCCGCCGCCCCGGCCGAGCAGAGGAATGACGTACGTCGACATGTGCGCGATCGCAGTGGAACGCCCCGTGCCCGGGGGCGCAACGGAGGCCCGCCGTCGGCGGGTCGCGGGTGCGGGCGCCCTGCTGGGGGTCCTCGTCGTCGCCGCGGCGGTGTCCCTGGCGGTCGGCGCCCGCGCGCTGAGCCCCGCCGAGGTCTGGCACGGGCTGTTCGCGGACCCGGACCCCGACCGCCGGCTCACCGAGGTCAGGCTCATCGTGCAGACCGTCCGGTTGCCCCGGACGGTCCTCGCGGTCGTGGCGGGCACCGCCCTCGGCGTCGGCGGCGCCCTGATCCAGGGCTACACCCGCAACCCCATCGCCGACACCGGCCTGCTGGGGATCAACGCGGGAGCCTCCTTCGCCGTGGTCTCGGTGATCGCCGTCCTCGGGTTCACCGACCCCTTCCAGTACGTCTGGTTCGCCTTCGCCGGCGCGGCGGTCGCCGGAGTCGTCGTCTTCGGGCTCGCCGGCATCGGCCGGGGCGCGGGCAACCCGCTGACGCTCGCCCTGGCCGGACAGGGCGTGGCGGTGTTCCTCCTGGCGATGACCACGGCGGTCGCGCTGACCGACCAGAAGTCCCTGAACGCGCTGCGGTTCTGGAACGCGGGCTCGCTGACCGGCGTCGGCTTCGACGTCATCTGGCCGGTGAGCGCGTTCATCGCCACCGGACTGGGGATGGCGCTCCTCGTGCTGCCCGCCCTCAACCTCCTCAGCCTGGGCGAGGACGTGGCCCGGGCGCTGGGCGTCAACATCGCGCTGAGCCGGACCACCGGTATCGCCGCCGTCACGCTGCTCGCGGGGGCGGCGACCGCGGCCTGCGGCCCCATCGCCTTCCTCGGGCTGATGGTGGCCCATGTGGCCCGCTATTCGACCGGACCGGACTACCGCTGGCTGGTGCCGTACGCGGGTCTGCTCGGCGGTGTCGTCCTGCTCGTCTGCGACATCGTGGGACGCCTCGTGGTACGGCCGGGCGAACTGGACGCGGGGGTGGTGGTCGCCCTGCTGGGCGCCCCCTTCTTCGCGGTCCTGGTCTGGCGGGGAAAGTTCAGGAGCGCATGAACGGGGCGGGCGTGAGCGGGTCGGGCGTGAGCGGGTCCGGCGTGACGAAGACGGACGCGGACGGGGCGGGCGTCAAGGCGGCGGTCGCGCCGGGCGTACGGCTCGGCCCCGTGTCGTTCGTGTGGCGGCCCTGGCCGGTCCTGGTCGCGCTGCTGCTGGCGGCCGCGGCCTTCCTGGCGTTCTGCCTCTCCATCGCCGTCGGCGACTTCCCCCTCGCCCTGTCCCGGGTGGTCGCCACGATCCTCGGCGGGGGCGAACCGGTCGACGAGTTCGTGGTGATGGACCTGCGGATGCCGAGGGCGCTGGCCGGCCTGGTGGTGGGGACCGCCCTCGGGGTCTCCGGCGCGATCACCCAGTCCGTGGCGCGCAATCCGCTCGCCAGCCCTGACATCCTGGGGATCACCTCGGGGGCCGGCGCGGTCGCGGTCTTCGCGGTGACCGTCTCGGGAGGGGCGGCGGCCGCCGTCGCCGGCGCGGTGGGGCTGTCCGCCGCCGCGCTGCTCGGCGGGCTCGGCACCGGGCTGCTGGTGTACTTCCTGGCGTGGCGGCGCGGGATCGACGGCTTCCGGCTGATCCTGATCGGCATCTCGGTGACCGCCGTGATGCAGGCGCTCACCACCTGGCTGCTGGTCTCGGCCGACATCAGGGACGTGGCCCGCGCCCAGGCGTGGCTGATCGGCTCGCTGGACGGCCGCTCCTGGGACGAGGTGCGGATCGTGCTGTGGGGCACCCTCCTCCTCGGGTGCGTCGTCGCGGCCGTCGCGTTCCCGTTCAAGGCGATGCACCTGGGGGACGACGTGGCCGCCGGGCTGGGCGTCCGGTACACCCGGGTGCGGGCCGTCCTGCTGCTGTGCGCCGTGCTGCTGGCCGCCGCGGCCGTGAGCGCGGCGGGCCCGGTGCCGTTCGTCGCCCTGGTGGCCCCGCAGGTGGCGATGCGTCTGGCCCGCGTCCCCACACCGCCGTTCGTCGCCTCCGGTCTCCTGGGGGCGCTGCTGCTGACCGGCTCGGACCTGGTCGCGCGCTCCGTGGTGCCGGTCACCCTTCCGGTCGGGGTGGTCACGGCCGCGATCGGCGGGCCGTTCCTCGTCTATCTGCTGGTGCGGGCGAACCTGGGGCAGCGGTCATGAACCAAGAGGAACCGACCAAGGGGGGCGTGTGACCGCTCAGTCCACCACCGGGAGCGAGTCCGGGACGGGAAACGGGACGGGTGCCGGGGGAGCCCCGCGGCTGGCCGCCCGGGGCGTCACGGTCGGATACGGCGGCCGCGCCGTCATCGACGGTCTCGACGTCACGATCCCGCCGGGCGTGATCACCACGATCATCGGCCCCAACGGCTGCGGCAAGTCCACCCTGCTGCGCACCCTCAGCCGGCTGCTCAGGCCCATTAGCGGAGCCGTGGTGCTGGACGGCGAGGACATCGGCCGCCTGCGGACCAGGGACGTGGCGAAAAAGCTCGGTCTGCTGCCCCAGGCGCCGGTGGCGCCCGAGGGGCTGACCGTGGCGGACCTGGTCGCCCGGGGCCGCCATCCGCACCAGAGCTGGCTGCGCCAGTGGTCCTCGGACGACGCCGGGGTGGTGGAACGCGCCCTGGCCATGACCGGGGTCCTGGAACTCGCCGCCCGCCCGGTCGACTCCCTCTCCGGCGGCCAGCGGCAGCGCGTCTGGATCTCGATGGCCCTGGCCCAGGGCACCGATCTGCTGCTGCTGGACGAGCCGACCACCTATCTGGACCTGGCGCACGCGATCGACGTGCTGGACCTGGTCGACGATCTGCACGAGTCGGGCCGCACCGTGGTGATGGTCCTGCACGACCTCAACCTCGCCACCCGCTACAGCGACAACCTCGTGGTGATGCGGGCGGGTTCGATCCTGGCACAGGGGCATCCGCGGGACGTGATCACCGCCGGGCTGCTGCACGAGGCGTTCGGGCTGCAGGCCGTGGTGATCGAGGACCCGACAGGCGGGGGACCACTCGTCGTACCTATCGGTCGTACGCATGTCCGAGAGGGCGCCGAAGGGCTCCCGCACGGCGCTGACCAGGGGTGAATCCGTCAACTTCCTTACAGGGTTGGAAAGTTGGACGGTTAGGCTAGGCTTACCTCACTTGCACGGGATAGTGTCTGGCTGCCCTCGACGCAGGGTGCCGTGGACGGCACGAAAGCAAGGGAGTCCGGATGCTTCTCCATCGAACGACGCCGGTGAATCCATGGCGGCGACTTGCGGTGGTCCTCTCCGCCGCGACCCTCGGCGCCGGCCTTCTCGCGGGCTGCGGATCCGACGCGCCGGACACGAAGGCGGCGGACGAGAACACGGAAGGCAAGAGCGAGAACACCCCGGCCGCCGGAGCGTTCCCGGTCACCGTCGAGCACGCCTTCGGATCGACGAAGGTCGCGAAGGCCCCCCAGCGGGTCGTGTCCGTCGGCTACACGGACGACCAGGCGATCCTGGCCTTCGGCATCAAACCGGTCGGCATGGTCGACCAGTACCCCAACCCGGCGGGACAGACCCCCGACATCAACACCCAGTGGCCGTGGGTGAAGGACAAGTGGGGCGAGGCCCGCCCCGAGGTCGTCATGAACAACGGCGACGCCGGCCCCAACTACGAGAAGATCGCCTCCCTGCGACCGGACCTGATCGTCGCCGTCTACTCCGAGATCGACCGGGCCGCCTACGACAAGCTGTCGAAGATCGCCCCCACCGTGGGCCGCACCAAGGCCGAGAAGGAACCCTTCAGCGCCCCCTGGCAGGACAACGCGCTCCATATCGCCAAGGCGCTCGGCAAGGAGACCGAGGGCGCCGCGATGGTCGAGGGCATCCAGGAGAAGCTCGACGCGGCCAAGAAGGCGAACCCCGCCTTCGCCGGCGAGAAGGCCGTCGCCCTGTCCTGGTACAAGGACACGGTCACCCCGTTCACCTCAACCGACGTCCGCGGACGGCTCGTCACCGGCATCGGGTACGGCTACCAGGCGGAGATCGACAAGGCCGCCGGCGGCAGCTTCTCCGTGCAGCTCTCCCCGGAGCGCATCGACCTGGTCGACGTGGACCGCATCTTCGTCATCAACGACAAGGCGGACACCGACGCCCTGAAGAAGTTCGAACTCTTCGCCAACCTCCCCGCCGTCACGAACGGCAAGGTCTCCTACCTGCTGGACAGCGAAGGCCCCGCGGTCGGCGCCGCCATCTCCCAGAGCACCCTGCTGTCCCTGCCCTACGCCATCGACGAGCTCGTCGCATCGGCCCGGTAGCGTGTTCGTCCACCCGTCCCGTCCCCGGCATGATGTGGTCCCCGAGTGACTGTCACCGACACCCCCGCCACCCCCGTCAACCTGCGCACGGCGACGGGAGGAGAGGCCGCCCGGTGGGTCGCCGCGCACTGCCGCGAGACCCCCTGGCTCGCCGCGTCCACCGTGCTGACCACGGTGGCCGGGGCAGCCCTCCAGGTCCTCCCGGTGCTCCTGCTCGGCCGGGTGGTCGACGGGGTGGTCGGGGACGAAGCGTCCTCGGTGCTCGTCACGGTCGGGATCCTGATGGTGTCCGCCGCGCTCCTCGGCGCGGCGGCCACCGCCGTCTCCACGTATCTGATCGGGCGGCTCGGTGCGGAACTTCTCGCCGCGCTGCGCGAACGAGCCGTCCGCGCGGTGCTGGGGATGCCGAGCGCCCGGGTCGAACAGGTCGGCCGGGGCGATGTCCTCTCCCGGGTCGGCGACGACGTCGCCGTCCTCTCCAAGGGCATCCGGACCGCCGTCCCCACCGTGTTCTCGGCCGGGGTCCTGGTCCTCATCGCGACGGCCGGCATGTTCGGCCTCGACTGGCGGCTCGGCCTCGCCGGCGCCGGCGCGCTGCCCGCCTACGCCCTGGCCCTGCGCTGGTACCTGCCCCGCTCCGCCCCGCTGTACCGCAGGCAGCGCATCGCCCAGGCCGACCGCGCCCAGGCCCTGATCAGCGGGCTGAACGGCATCGACACCGTCCGGGCCTACCGCCTGGAGGACGCCGTCCGCGAGAAGGTCACCAGCGAGTCCTGGCGGGTGCGCGACCTCGGCGTCGAGGTGTTCCGCTTCTTCGGCCGCTTCGTCGGCCGGGAGAACCGCGCCGAGTTCATCGGCCTGGTCCTGATCCTCCTGGTCGGCTACGCCCTCCTGGAGGCCGACGCCGCCACCCTCGGCGAGGTGTCGGCCGCCCCGCTGATGTTCCACCGGCTGTTCACCCCGCTCGGCGCCATCATGTTCACCTTCGACGAGGCCCAGAAGTCCGGCGCCAGCCTCACCCGCCTGGTCGGGGTCCTGGGAGAGCCCGCCGAGGAGCGCCTGGTGGGCGACACCACCGTGGCGGAGGCCGCGGCCGTGCCCCACCCGGTGCGGGTGGAGGGACTGACCTTCGGCTATCCCGGCACCGGCCGGCCGGTACTTCGGGACGTGAACCTGACCATCCCCGCGGGCGGTTCGCTCGCCCTGGTGGGGGCGACCGGCGCCGGCAAGTCCACCCTGGCCGCGCTGGTCGCCGGTATCGGCACCCCGGGCGCCGGCTCCGTGCGCATCGGCCCGCACGACCTCGCCGGCCTGGACGAGGCCGGTGCGCGGACCCTGGTGACCATCCTGACGCAGGAGACGCACGTCTTCTCCGGCACCCTCGCCGACGACCTGCGCCTCGCCGCCCCCGACGCGGACGACGCCGTGCTGCTCGGCGCCCTGGAGACGGTCGGCGCCGGCGACTGGGCCGGCCTGCTGCCCGAGGGGCTGCACACCCCGGTCGGCGAGGGCGGCGAACGCCTCGACGGCACCAGGGCCGCCCAAATCGCCCTGGCCCGGCTCGTCCTCAGCCGCTCACCGGTCGTGGTGCTCGACGAGTCGACCGCGGAGGCGGGCAGCGAGGGCGCCGCCGAACTGGAGCGCGCCGTGCTCGCCGCGTGCGCGGGCCGCACCACCCTGTTCGTCGCCCACCGGCTGACCCAGGCGATGGCGGCGGACCGGATCGCGGTGCTGGACGCGGGACGCGTGGTGGAGGAGGGGACGCACGCGGAGCTGGTGGCCCTGGGAGGCAGGTACGCGCGGCTGTGGCGCGCCTGGCGCGAGGGCAGTGAGACGGACGTTCAGTCAGGTTAGGCCAACCTGCATGCCTTGGAAGGATGCTGAGTCTTCGATGACGGATCCGCGTGCTCCTCACGTCACACTCTCCCTCTCCCGCCTCGCCGCGGTACGCCGCCGGACCGGCGACTACAGCGACCGGACCATCGCCGAAGCATGCGCCATCGGACTCTCCTACTGGGCGACGGGCCGAAGCCCGGACGGCATCGGCCTCACCCCCGCCACCTCCTTCACCGACGTCCTCGGCTGGGCCGACAACGGCGGCGGCGGAAGCCGGGACTGGCGGGCCGCCCCCGACGGCCGGAGCATCACCGTCCCCGACGGCGTCCCGCTCGCCGACGCCCAGCGGGCCCTGGACGACCTGGCCGACTTCCCGGACCGGCCCGTCGGCACCATCGGCCCCTGCGACGCGGCGGCCCGCACCGCCCTGCTGGCCGAGTGGAACGACACCGACGCCGACCGGGTCCGCCCCACCGTCGTCGAACTCTTCCTCGAACAGGCCCGCCTGCGGCCGGACGCGGTCGCCGTCACCGACGAACACCGCACTCTGACGTATCGTCAATTAGGCGTGTATTCAGCCCAGTTGGCTCACCATCTGATCGCGCGCGGCCTCACCGCCGAGCAGGTCGCCGGCATCAGTCTGCCCCGTTCCGCCGAGATGGTCGTCGCCCTCCTCGCCGTCCTGCGGGCCAAGGGCGCCTTCGTCCCCCTCGACCCGCAGTGGCCCGCCGCCCGCCGGGCCGTCGTCGTCCAGGACGCCCGGGTGGTCCTCCAGCTCAACGCCCCGGGCGGGAGCGGCGGCACGGGCCCGGGGGAGCCGGGCGAGCCGGAGGCCGTCGCCGTCGACCTCGACGGCTGGGCGTACGGCGACCTCCCCGCCGAGGGCCCCGACGCCACCGTCCCCGGCGCGGCCCTCGCCTATGTGATCTTCACCTCCGGCTCGACCGGCCGGCCCAAGGGCGCCATGATCCGCCACGAGGCGATCAGCGAACGCCTGCTCTGGCAGGTCCACGAGATCCTCGGCTTCGGCCCCGACGACGCCTCCCTCTTCAAGGCGCCGCTCTCCTTCGACATCTCCCTCAACGAGATATTCCTGCCGCTGGTCTCCGGCGGCCGGCTGGTCGTCCTGCGTCCCGGCGGCGAACGCGACCCGCACCACCTGCTCCAGGTGATCGCCGAGCAGCGCGTCACCTTCACCTACCTGGTCTCCTCCATGCTCGACGTCCTGCTGGAGATCGCCGGCGACTCCGGCCGCCTCGGCAGCCTGCGGCACGTCTGGTGCGGCGGCGAGGTGCTCACCCCCGAGCTGTACGAGCGCTTCCGCACCCGGCTCGACATCCCGCTGTACCACGGCTACGGCCCCGCCGAGACCACCATCGGCGTCTCCCACGTGATCTACCGGGGCGAGGCGGAACGCCTGTCGACCTCCATCGGCTGGGCCAACCCCAACACCCGGCTCTACGTCCTCGACGACGAACTGCGCCCGGTCCCGGTCGGCGTCGGCGGCGAACTGTACGTCGGCGGCTTCCTCCTGGGCCGCGGCTATGTGAACGCGCCCGGACTCACCGCCTCCCGCTTCGTGGCCGACCCCTTCGCCAACGACGGCTCCCGGCTCTACCGCACCGGCGACCTCGCCCGCCGGGCCCCCGACGGCTCCCTCGACTTCCTCGGCCGCGCCGACAACCAGATCAAGATCCGCGGGATGCGTCTGGAGATCGAGGACGTCGAGGCCGGCCTCGCCGAACACCCCGGCTCCCGCCACACCTGCGTCGTCGCCCGGAAGAACGCGGCCGGCGCCACCTATCTGACCGGCTATGTGATCCCCGCCGCCGGGAGCGAGGACCTGCGCGCCGAGCAGGTCAAGGAGTGGGCCGGCCGGCACATGGTGGAGTACATGGTGCCCGCCCACATCGTCGTGCTGCCGGAGTTCCCGCTCACCGCGAACGGCAAGCTCGACCGGGCCGCCCTGCCCGAACCCGTCCTCGGCACCGGAGCGGTCGTCCCCCCGGCCACCGAGAACGAGCGCCTCGTCTGCGCCGCCGTCGCCTCGGTCCTGCGACTCGACGCCGTCGGCACCGACCAGGACTTCTTCGCACTCGGCGGCGACAGCATCCTCGCGATATCCCTCCTCAGCGCCCTGCGCGAGGCGGGACTGAACGTCACGGCAGGCCAGATCTTCGCCCACAGCACCGTCGGCGCCCTCGCCGCCGCGGCGAGCCGCGAGGGCGAGGGCGCCGCGGACCACGACGACGTCCCCACGGGCCCGCTCGCCGGCCCGCCCATCGTCCAGTGGCTCGGCGAGACCACGGACGCCATCGACGGCTTCGTGCAGTCCGTGGTCCTCACCACCCCGCGCGGTCTCACCGCCGACGCCCTCGACCGGATCCTCACCGCCCTCGTCCGGCGCCACGACATGCTGCGCGCACGGCTGGTGCGCGGGGATCGCTGGAGCTTCGACATCCCCCCGGCGGACCGGGCCACCGCCCACTGGCAGGAGAGCGACCTCCCCCTCGACGCCTGCACCGCACTCGCCACCGAAGGGCTCGACCCCGACCACGGCGTGATGCTGCGCGCCGTCTGGCGCCGCGCGGCACGCCAACTCGTCCTCGTCGCCCACCATGTCGTCGTCGACGGCGTCTCCTGGCGGATCCTCATGGACGACCTCGCCACCGCCTGGCGGCAGGTCCAGGCGGGCGAGCCCGTCGCACCGCCCCCGGTGGGCACCTCCTTCCGGCGCTGGACCCAGCTCCTCGCACAAACCCCCTTCGACGCGGACCGCCCCCACTACCTGCGCCCCCTGCCGGGACCCGACGCACCGCTCGGCCGGCGCGCCCTGACCGCCGCCGACACCGTCGCCCGGGAACGGCTGCGCACCGTCGCCGTCGGCCCCGAGGTCACCGCCGCGCTGCTGGGGCCCGTCCCCGCCCGGTTCCACGCCGGTGTCAACGACGTGCTGCTGACCGCGCTCGCCGTCACCCTCGCCCGCCGGCGCCGCGACCTCGGCCAGGACCAGACCTTCGCCCACATCGAACTGGAGGGCCACGGCCGCGAGAGCCGCCATGTGGCGGACACGGCGGGCTTCGAGCCCGACCTCTCCCGGACCGTGGGCTGGTTCACCACCCTGTTCCCGGTGACCGTGGACCCCGGCCCGCCCGGGGACCCCGCCGACCCCGCCCCGCTGGCCGCCGCGCTGAAGGCCGTCAAGGAGGACCTCGCCCGCGTGCCGGCCGCGGGTCTCTCCTACGGCGCCCTGCGCCATCTCGACGCCACCGGCTGCGAGACCCCCGCGCCCCAGGTCCTCTTCAACTACCTGGGCCGCTTCGACGCGGGCACCCCCGGGGACTGGCAACTCGCCACTCCGGCGGGGCAGCTGGGGGAGCGGCGCGACCCGCGGATGCGGCTGCCGCGCGCCCTGGAGTTCAACGCCGTCGCCGAACCCGCCCCGGACGGCGGCTACCGCCTGGTCACCACCCTCTCCTGGCCCGAGGGCGTCTTCACCGAGGAGGACATCACCACCCTCGCCGGCTACTTCGGCGACACCCTCACCGGCCTCGCCGCCCTCGCCACCCTGGAGACGGGCGGCGGCCACACCCCGGGCGACTTCGCCCCGCTGCCCCTCACCCAGGCCGACGTCGACGCCCTCGACGGCCCGGACCTGCGCGACATCCTGCCCCTGACCCCCTTGCAGGAGGGCCTGTACTTCCACTCGGTCTTCGACGACGACTCGGCCGGCGCCTACGTCGAACAGCAACTCCTCACCCTGGACGGCGAGGCGGACCCCGGCCGGCTCGCGGCCGCCGCCACCCGGCTGCTCGCCCTCTACCCCAACCTGGCCGCCCGGTTCGTCGCCCTCGCCGACGGGCGCGTGGTCTCCGTCCTGGAGAGCGGCGCCGAGGCCCCGTTCACCGTCCTGGACCGGCCCGGCATCACCGGCGAGGAACTGCGCGACCTCGCCGAACGGGACCGCCGCACCGGATTCGACCTCGCGGCCGGGCCGCTGATGCGCTACACCCTGGTCCGCGCGGGCGGGGGCCGGAACGTCCTGGTGCAGACCGTGCACCACATCGTCGCCGACGGCTGGTCGGTGCCGACGATGCTCCGCGCCCTGCTCGCCGAGTACCACGCGCCGGGCAGTGTGCACCCCCTCGGCGGCTTCGCCGACTACGTCCGGTGGCTCGCCGGGCGCGACGAGGAGGAGAGCGACCGCGTCTGGGGCGAGCAGCTCGCCGGGCTCCCCGGCGGCTCCCTGGTCGCCGAGGGCCACACCCCGTCCGACCGCTTCGCCGACGCCGTCCTGGAGCCGGGCGCCGTCCGGGACGACGATCCGTTCGCCGTCCGGGACGAGGAGCCGGGCGGCGGGCCCGCGCACGCCGAGAGCCCGGGCGGCGAACGCGCACACGCCGAGGGCCCGGGCGGCGGGCTCGCGCACGACCTGGACGCGGCCGCCCGTGCGGCCGGAGTGCCCCTGAGCGTCGCCGTGCACAGCGCGTGGGCCCTCACCCTCGGCGGACTCCTGCACCGCAGCGACGTGGTCTTCGGCTCCACGGTCTCCGGCCGTGACGCGGACGTGCCCGGTATCGAGGACATGGTCGGGCTCTTCATCAACACCGTCCCGGTCCGCGCCCGCTGGACGCCGGACACCACGGCCGCCGCACTCCTCACCTCGGTGCGGGAGCACCGGAACGCGGTCCTGCCGCACCAGCACGTCTCCCTGGCGCGGACCGCCCGCCGGGCCGGCACGGCCGGCGCCCTCTTCGACACCCTGGTGGTCTTCGACGTGGCCACCGACGTCCGCGAGCTGCGGCGGCCCGGCGACACCCTGGCCGTCAGCGCCGTCGTCAACGAGGGCGCCCCGCACTACCCGCTGACGCTGGTCGTCGAGCGCACCCCCGACGGCCACCCGCGCTTCAACCTGATCCACGACGCAGCGCTGCTGCGCCGGGCCGGCGCCCACGCCATCCTGGACACCTTCGCCCGGACCCTGACCACCCTGCTCACCCGCCCGGACGCCCCGGTCTTTGACCTCGCGTCACCCGCGGCCGCCCGTCCGGAACCGGTCGCCCCCACCACCCTCGACGCCCTCTTCGACACCGCCGCGCGGCGCGACCCGGACGCCACCGCCGTCACCCACTGCGGCCTCGACGGCACCACCCGCTCCCTCACCTACGGCGAACTCGCCCGCGCCAAGGACTCGCTGGCCGCCGCCCTGCGCGTGGCCGGGACCGGACCCGGTACCCGGGTCGCCGTCGCCGTGCCCCGCTCCCCGGACCAGGTCGTCGCCCTGGTCGCGACCGTCACGGCGGGCGGCGCGTACGTCCCGCTGGACGCGGCGTATCCGGACGAACGGCTCGCGTTCCTCCTCGCCGACTCCGCCCCCGACGTCGTCCTCGTCGACGAGGAGCAGCGGGACCGGTTCTCGGCGCTGCTCGACCGCGCGGGGATACGGGCCCGGGTGATGGTGCCGGGGGAGAGGGAGCCGGGGGACGCCGTGCCGGGTCCGGGACCCCGCCCGCACGACCCCGCCTATGTGATCTACACCTCCGGGTCGACCGGCCGCCCCAAGGGCGTCGTGGTCCCGCACTCCGCCGTGGTCGCCCTGCTCGCCCGGACCGGCCCCGCCATGGACTGGGGCCCCGGCGACGTCTGGGTCCAGTTCCACTCCTTCTCCTTCGACTTCGCGGTCTGGGAGCTGTGGGGCGCGCTGGCGCACGGCGCCGAGCTGCTGGTCCCGGACCACGCACTGACCCGCTCCCCGGTCGACTTCCACCGGCTGGTCCGCGAGCGCGGGGTGACCGTGCTCAACCAGACCCCGTCCGCCTTCCACCAGTTCGCCGAGGCCGACCGGCACTGCGGCGCGCCGCTGCCCGCGCTGCGGCGGATCGTCTTCGGCGGTGAGGCCCTGGACCTCGGGCGGCTGCGGAGCTGGGTCGCGCGGCACGGCACCCGGACGCCCGAGCTGGTCAACATGTACGGCATCACCGAGACCACCGTCCACGTCACCCACCGGGTGCTCACCGACGAGGACTTCGGCGCGGGGGGCGGGGCCAGCCCGATCGGCGGCCCGATCCCCGGCCTGGTCACTCATCTCCTCGACGACCGGCTCCGGCCGGTGCCGCCGGGCCGGGTGGGCGCCATCTACGTCGCGGGCGACCAGGTGTCCCTCGGCTACCTCGGCCGCCCGGGCCTCACCGCGTCCCGGTTCGTCGCCGACCCGTTCGCGCGGGACGGCTCCCGGATGTACCACACCGGTGATCTGGCCCGCCGCACCCTCGACGGCGAGCTGGAGTTCACCGGCCGGGCCGACGACCAGGTCCAGGTCAAGGGCTTCCGGATCGAGGCGGGTGAGGTCGAGTCCGCCATCAGGGACGTGGACGGTGTGGTCGACGCGGCCGTCACTGTCGCGTCCGGCGGGGACCACCTGGTGGCGCACGTCGTGGGCCGGGTCCCCGCCGATCTGGCCGCCCTGCTCGCCGGGAAGCTGCCCGCGCACCTGGTGCCCGGCCGGGTCCTGCCGGCCGAGGCCCTGCCGCTCACCGTCAACGGGAAGCTGGACCGGCAGGCCCTCGCTGAGCGGGCCGCCGCCCCCGAGGACGCTCCGGCGGAGGCCGGTCCGGCGGTGACCGACGCGGCTACCGGTCCGGCGGCGACCGACGCGGCGGCCGGCGCACACGAGCCCGCGGCCGGCTCCGCTCTCGCCGCCCTGGTCGCCGTGTTCGCCGAGGCCTTGCCCGGCTCCGCCGTGGACGAGGACACCGACTTCTTCCGGGCCGGCGGCGACAGCATCGTCGCCATCGCCGTCGTCAACCGGGCCCGCGCCCTCGGCCTGCCGATCGCGCCCCGGGACGTGTTCCTGCACAAGACCCCGCGCGCCATCGCCCGGCACCTGGCTGCGACGGCCGCCCCCCGGCCCGCCGCACCCGCGGTACCGCTCGCCGAGGACGGCCCGGTGACCCCGACGCCGATCGTCCTGCGCCAACGCGAACTGGGCGGCTCCCTCGTCCGGTTCGCCCAGGCCAGGACCCTGACCGTGGACGCGGACATCACCTTCGCCGGCCTCGAAGGCGCCGTGAACGCGGTCGTGGCCGCCCATCCGGCCCTCCGGCTGCGGCTGGACGTCCACCACGGCGTGTGGTCCCTGCGCACCGAACCCGTCCGCCCGGTCACCCTCGCCCGCGCCGACGCGCCGACGGCGACCGCCGCCGCGAACGAGGCGGCCGGACGGCTCGACCCCGAAGCGGGGGAGACGGTCGCCTTCACCTGGCTGGAGGCCACCCGCACCCTGGTGGTCACCGCCCACCACCTCGCCGTGGACGCGGTCTCCTGGCTGATCCTCCTCGACGACCTGGCCACCGCCCTGCGCGGCGCGCCCCTGCCCCCGCCGACCACCTCCTACGCCGAGTACGCCGAAGCGCTGACCGCGCGGGCCGCCGGGGCCGCCGGCGGCCTCGGCCACTGGATCACCACCCTCCAGGCGCCGCCGCTGCTGCCCGCCACCGGCGCGACGCGCGAGACCACGGCCGTCCTGGCGGCCGAGGCGAGCGACCGGCTCACCCGCACCGCGCCCGGCGCCCTCGGCACCGGACTCACCGAACTGCTGTGCGGCGCGCTGCGCGCCGCGCTCACCCGGATCCAGCCCGAGCCCACCGACCTCGCCGTCGACCTGGAGCGCCACGGCCGGGTCCCCGTCCTCCCGCACCACGACTACACCCGCACGGTCGGCTGGTTCACCGCCGTCGCCCCCGTACGGCTCACCGCGCACACCGACCCCGTCGCCGCCGCCCGCGAACTGGCAGGCCGCCGGCCCGACGAGCACGGACACCTCGCCTACGGGCAGCTCCGCTACCTGAACCCGCAGACCGCGCCCCTGCTCACCGCCCGGCCGCAGGTGCTCTTCAACTACCTGGGCCGCGGCGGCGAGTCCGAGGTGCCGCGCATCACCGGCGGCGAGCGGCACAGCCCGTACGCCGTCGAGGTCGACGCGTGGACCGACGACGCCACCGGCCGCCTGCACGCCCGCTTCACCCTCGCCGCGGGCGTCCCCGACGAGCTCACCGGCCACTGGCTGGCGGCCCTGGAGGAGATCGCGGCGGTCTCGGCGACGGCCGAACGCACCGCGCCCGTCACCCCGCTCCAGCGCGGCCTCTACTTCCAGGCCCAGCTGGGGGGCACCGCCGGACAGTACGTCGCCCAGAGCTGGTTCACCTTCGACCGGCGACTGGACCCCGAGGCGATGGCCGAGGCGATGGCGTATGTGACCGCCCGGCACCCGGTCGCGGGCGCCGGCTTCGGCACCGGCGACGACGGCAACCCGGTCCAGGTCCTCGGCGCGGGCCGCCGGGTCCCCGTCCGCACCGTCGACCTCACCGAAGGCACCGGCGCCGGCACCAGCACCGGCGCCGGCACCGGCGCCGAAGCCCGGGCCGGGGCGGGAGCGGACGCCGCCGTGGCGGCCCTGCGCGCCCGGGACCGGGAGACCGGCTTCGACCCGGCCGCGCCCCCGCTGATCCGGCTGACCGTGGTGCGCCTGCCCGGAGGCCGGGACGGCCTGCTGCTCAGCTACCACCTGCTGCTGTGGGACGGCTGGTCCCGCGAGATCGTCCTCCGGGACCTCTTCGACGCCTACCGGGCCGCCACCGACGGCACCCCCCTGCCGCACACCCCGGCCGCGCCCTCCTTCGAGGACCACGCCCGCGCCCTCGCCGCCAGGGACCCCGCCCCCGCGGAACGCTTCTGGGCCGGCCACCTGGCCGGCCTCACCGGCCCCACCCTGCTCGCCGGCCCCTCGCCCGCCCTCTCCGACGCGCTGCCGCACACCCTCGTCCACACCCTCTCCGCCGAGGAGTCCGGACTGCTGCGCGAGGCGTCCAGAACCCACGGCGTCACCCTGAACTCCCTCCTCACCGGGGCCTTCGGCCTCCTCCTCGGCGCGTACACCGGCCGGAGCGACGCGGTGTTCGGCGTGACCGTCTCCGGCCGGGAGAGCGAGGGGGCGGCCGGAATCGTCGGCGTCCTCCTCAACACCGTGCCCATGCACACCCGGGCCCGCCCCGACCACACCGCCCGGGAGTATCTGACGGCCGTCCAGGCGGCCCGGGCCGCGGCGATGGACCACGAGCACCTGGGACTCGGCGAGATCCAGCGGGCCTGCGGCCACGACACCCTGTTCGACAACCTGTTCGTGCTCCAGAACTTCCTGGACCTGGACGCCTTCGCCGCGATGAACGCCCGGCACGGCATCACCTCCGTACAGGCCGACGACTCCACGCACTACCCGTACACCTGGGTCGTCACCCCCGGCGACCGGCTCACCGTCAAACTGGAGCAGCGCGACGGCGACCCGGCCGCCGCCCGTGAACTCCTCGGCGCCTATCTGCGTGTCCTGCTGGACCTGGCCCGCGCGAGCGGCCCGCTCGGCGCCCTGCCCGGACTCGCACCCCCTCCCGTACCCGCCCCGCGCACCGGGATCGGCACGGACACCGTCGTCGACCGCTTCGACCGGGCCGCCGGCCGCGCCCCCGAGCGGACCGCCCTGGTCGCCGGCGGCTCGACCATGACCTTCGCCGGACTCCGCGACCGCAGCCGCGCCGTGGCCGGTGTCCTCGCCGCACGCGGTATCGGCCCCGAGACGACCGTGGGCCTCGCGATCCCCCGCTCCCTGGACTCGATCACCGCCCTCTTCGCGGTGCTGCGCACCGGCGCCGCCTATGTCCCCCTGGAGCTGGACCACCCCGACGAGCGGATCGCCGCGATCGTCGCGGACGCCCGCCCCCAGGTGATCCTCACCGTGAGCGCCGTCTCCCCCCGGCTGGCCCCGCTCGGCGGCGAGCTGATCGAACTGGACCGCCCGCTGCCCACCGCGGACCCGTTCACCACCTTCACCCCCGGCGACCCGGACCGCCTGCGGCACCCCGCCTACACCATCTACACCTCCGGATCGACCGGGAAGCCCAAGGGCGTGGTCACCGAGTACGCCGGTCTCACCAACATGCTGATCAACCACCGGCGCAGGATCTTCGAACCGGTCCTCGCCGGGCACGGCCACCGGGTCTTCCGGATCGCCCACACCGTCTCCTTCGCCTTCGACATGTCGTGGGAGGAGCTGCTGTGGCTCGCCGACGGCCACGAGGTGCACATCTGCGACGAGGAACTGCGCCGTGACGCGCCCCGGCTCACCGCCTACTGCCTCGAACACGGCATCGACGTCATCAATGTGACGCCCACCTACGCCCAGCAGCTGGTGGCCGAGGGCCTGCTCGACACCCCCGGCCGGCGGCCCGCGCTGGTTCTGCTGGGCGGCGAGGCCGTCACCCCCGCCCTGTGGCAGCGGCTCGCCGAGACCGAGGGCACGGTCGGCTACAACCTGTACGGGCCCACCGAGTACACCATCAACACCCTCGGCGTGGGCACCTTCGAATGCCAGGACCCCGTGGTGGGCGTGCCGATCGACAACACCGATGTGTACGTCCTCGACCCCTGGCTCCGGCCCCTGCCCGACGGCGTCCCCGGCGAACTGTACGTGGCGGGCGCCGGCATCGCCCGCGGCTACCTCGGCCAGCCCGCCCAGACCGCGCACCGCTTCGTCGCCTGCCCCTTCGGCGCGCCCGGCGCACGCATGTACCGCACCGGGGACCTGGTCGCCCGGCGGCCCGACGGCAACCTGGCGTACCTGGGCCGCACCGACCAGCAGGTCAAGATCCGCGGCCACCGCGTCGAACCCGGCGAGGTCGAGGCCGCGTTCGCAGCCCACCCGGCGGTCCGCTCCGCCGCCGTCGTCGCCCAGCCCGACCCCCGTGCCGACGGCGCGTACCGGCTGGCCGCCTACCTCGTCCTCGACGGCGCCCACCTCGCCGACGTCGCCGCCGAAGTGGGTGCCGCCCTGCCCGACTTCCTGCGCCCGACCCACTACGCCCGCCTCGACGCCGTCCCGCTCACCGTCAACGGCAAGGCCGACACCGGGGCGCTGCCCGAGGCCCGGCCCCTCGGCGCGCTGAGGACGGCGGGCGAGCGCGGCCCGCGCACCGCGACCGAGACCGCGGTCTGCGAGTTCTTCGCCGAGTCCCTGGACCTGGACGACGACGAGGTGAGCGCGGTCGGCGACTTCGTCTCCCTCGGCGGGCACTCCATGACGGCGGTCCGGCTGATCGGCCTGCTCCGCCGGGAGTACGGTCCTGTGGTCACCATCCGCGATCTGTTCACCCTGCGAACCCCGGAAGCGATTGCCCGTCACCTTGATGAACACTCCTGACACCCAGCGGCCCCGCCCGGGATCGGCCATCCTGCGGACCGCGCTGCGCCGCAACGTCGGGGCGATGGTCTGGGGCACCGTCCTGATGGGCCTGTACCAGGCCGGGGAGACCGCCTTCCCCATCGCGCTCGGCCTGATCGTCGAGCACGCCCTCAAGGACCGCAGCCCCGGCGCCCTCGCCCTGTCCATCGGTGCCCTCGCCGTGATCATCACGACGGTGTCCCTGTCGTGGCGCTTCGGCATGCGCATCCTGCAGAAGGCCAACACCACCGAGGCCCACCGCTGGCGGGTACGGGTGGCCTCCTGCGCCCTCCAGCCGGTGGCCCGGGGCGGCGGCCTCAAATCGGGCGAGGTGCTGACCGTCGCCACCGAGGACGCCGACCAGACCGCCGACATCATCGAGGTGGTGCCGCTGCTCGTCAGCTCCCTCGCCGCCGTGGTGGTCACCGCCGTCGCGCTGAGCCTGGCCGACCTCCGGCTCGGGCTGCTGGTCGTCGCCGGAACCGTCGCCATCCTCGCCGTGCTGAGTGTGATGTCCCGGCGGATCGGCGCCGGGACCCGGGAACAGCAGGCCCGGGTCGCGCGCGCCGGAGCCAAGGTGGCCGATCTGATCATCGGCCTGCGCCCGCTGCACGGCTTCGGCGGCAACCACGCGGCCTTCGGCTCCTACCGCAGGCTCAGCACGGACGCCAAGCGCCAGGCGATCACCGTCGCCCGGGTGAACGGCGTCTACGCGGGCACCGCGCTCGCCCTCAACGCCGTCCTCGCCGCCGCCGTCTCCCTGACGGCCGGCTGGCTGGCCTTCCAGCGGCAGATCACCATCGGGGAACTGGTGATGGCCGTGGGCCTGGCGCAGTTCATCATGGAACCGCTCAAGATGTTCTCCGAGATGCCCAAGTACGTGATGACGGCCCGCGCCTCGGCCGACCGGATGGCCCTGGTCCTGTCCGCCCCGCCCGTCGCCGTCCCCGGTGGCGGACGCCCGGCCCCGGGCGGGGGACTCCAGGTGGACGGCGTCCGCCACGGCGCCCTGCGCACCCTGAAGTTCGACGTGGCCCCGGGCGAGTTCGTCGCCGTCGCCGCCTACCAGCCGCGCGCGGCGGCCGACCTCGCGGCGGTCCTCGCGCTGAACGTCCCGCCCGGCGCGTACGAGGGGGCGGTGCGTCTCGGCGGGCAGCCGCTCGCGGACCTGTCGGTCGAGGCGGTCCGTGAACACCTGCTGGTCAACCCGTACGACGGGGAGATCTTCGCGGGCACCCTGCGCAGCAACATCGACCCCTCGGGCACCAGCCGGACCGTCGCCGAGGCCGTCGAGGCGTCCCTGCTCACCGACGTCGTCGCCCTCCACCCCGAGGGGCTGGACTACCCGGTCCGCGACCGGGGCGCCAATCTCTCCGGGGGCCAGCGGCAGCGCCTCTCCCTGGCCCGCGCCCTGGCCGCCGACACCGGGATCCTGGTGCTGCACGACCCGACGACCGCCGTCGACGCGGTCACCGAGCAACTGATCGCCCGCCGGGTCGCCGCCCTGCGCCGGGGCCGCACCACCCTGGTGATCACCAGCAGCCCCGCCCTGCTGGACGCCGCCGACCGGGTCCTCGTCCTGGACGACGGCGTGGTCACCGCGGAGGACACCCACCGCAACCTGCTCGCCACCGACCAAAACTACTGCCGGGCGGTCGCGCGGTAGCCCGGCGGTCCGGTGCCGTCCGGTCGTCCGGCCGTCCGGCTCAGCCCAGTGCCCAGGCGACGTCCCGCAGCAGCGCGTGCCGCCAGCCTGCCCGGTCGTGGTCCGCCGCCGACCGCGAGACCCTGACCACCGCACCCGCCCGCTCGGTCAGGGCCTCCACCGGCTCGCAGTGCGGCAGCATCCGGCTCTCGTGCTCGCCCACGTCGAACGCGCACCGCAGCCCGGACAGATCGGGGCCCCGGCGCAGCCGCTCCGCGATCAGTCCCCCGGCCGGACCGCCGAGCGGGTCCGCCAGGCCCGCGGCACCCGGCGTCCACCAGAACGAGGGGGACTGGACGGCGATCCGCCGGACCAGCTCCGGGAACTCCAGCGCCGCGTACAGTGCGCTCAGCCCGCCGAGGCTCTGCCCGGCGACCACCAGCCGGTCCGGACCGGCCGGCACCCCGGACTCCGCGACCAGCGGCAGGAGTTCGTCCCGGACCGCCTCCCACAGCGCGGGCGCGCACCCGAACTCGGCCTCCCGGTCCTTCGCCGGCAGGAAGACCAGGGTGACGGGCGGCAGCTCACCGGCCTCGAAGGCCGCGTCGAAAGCCTGCGCCGCCGGGTGCAGATAGAGCCAGTCGTCGCCGTCGAGGAGCAGCACCACCGGCCCCCCGCCGCCCACCGGGTGCACCCGCACGGTGCGCCGTCCGCCGAGGCGTCCGCCGGCCCAGCGGAGCCTGGTGCGGGGGAGGGGCAGTGCCTCGTCGGAGCCGAGGGCGGGCCAGTGCGGCTGTTCCGGGGCGTCCGGCGTCGAGGCGATGGACCGGCCGGGGCCCGCGCCGACCGGGTTGAACGGGTCGGCGGCCGGGGTGCCGTCCGCGAGGAACCGGTAGGTCACCCGCAGCCGCGCGGGCATCCGCACCTCCGCGTACCAGCAGTCCGTGCCCGCCCAGCGGCGCAGCGAGACCGGTGGCGACCAGCTCTCGAAGTCGATCCCGGCGGGCGACGAGCCGCGCCACAGGAACAGGGCCCGCCAGCCGCCGCCGGGGCCGGGCACCATCACGGGGGTGCGCACCGCCGCCCAGAACTCCTCGGAGCCCGGTGCGCCGGGCAGGGCGAACCCCTCGCCGGGGCCCGGGGCGGGGTCTTCTTGTGAGGGGTGCGCAGAGACGTTAGGCTCGGCCTGCATTAGGTGAGCCTAACCTAAAACCCACTGCCCCGAGGGCTCAACCACTCCTTTCCGCACGGTATGTGACGTGAAGTCAGCAGACGGCCGAGGAGGCACCGGCACATGAGCACCAACCCGTTCGACGACCCCGAGGGCCGCTTCCTGGTCCTGGTGAACGACGAGGGGCAGCACTCCCTCTGGCCCTCCTTCGCCGAGGTCCCCGGCGGCTGGACGGTCGCCCTCCCGGAGACCACCCGCGAGGCGTGCCTGGAGTACGTCGAGGAGCACTGGAAGGACCTGCGCCCGCGCTCCCTCGCGGCCTCCACCGACTGACCCCACGGCGAAGCGGGACCCCCGACGTGCTCTGCACCAGGCTGACCAACGCGCGCTTCGTGACCATGGACCCCGCCCGCCCCCTCGCCCGTGAACTGGGCATCTGGCGGGGCCGGATCGTGGGCCTCGACGAGGCCGTCACGGCCCTGCCCGCACGCGAGGTGATCGACCTCCGGGGCGCCACCGTGCTGCCCGGCTTCGTCGACGCCCATGTGCACCTGGCCTGGACGGGGTTCAAGGAGAACACCGTCAGCATCGCGGGCCTGCGGGGGGCCGACGAGGTCCTCGCCGTCGTGGCGGACACCGCCGCACGCACCGGCGAACCCGGGGACTGGGTCACCCTGGCCGGATACGACCAGCGGGCCCTCGGCCGCCATCTGACCGCCGCCGAACTCGACAGGGCGGCCCACGGGCGCAAGGTCTTCCTGCTGCACGACTCCGGGCACGGCTGCGTGGTCAGCACCGCCGTCCTCGACCTCCTCCCGGCCGGCGTCCCGCACACCGACGGCCTCCTCGTCGAGGCCGCCATGGGGGCCGCCCGCGCGCTGCGCCTGCCCCACTCCCAGCGGGAGCTGGCCGAGGCGATCGGCCGCGCCGCCCGGACCTGTCTCGCCGAGGGCGTCACCGCCTGCGCCGAGGCCGGTGTCGGCGGCGCCCTCTTCGGCCACAGCCCGGTCGAACTCGGCGCCTACCAACTCGCCCACGACGAGGGCCTGCTGCCCCTGCGGGTGCAGCTGATGGTCTCCGCCGACCGGCTTCGCCCGGTCGCCGCGCACCGGGGCGACGGCATCCCCCGGGCCCTCGACCTCGGACTGCGCACCGGCTTCGGCGGCGACCGCCTCTCCCTGGGCGCACTGAAGATCTGGGCCGACGGCGGCATGATGGCCCGCACCGCCGCCCTCACCGAGCCGTACGAAGGGCTGGACCACACCGGCCAGTTGCAGGACGACCCCGAGGCCCTCACCGCCCTGATCGTGGACGGCCACCGGGCCGGCTGGCAGCTCGCCGTCCACGCCATCGGCGACCGCGCCGCCGACCTCGCCCTGGACGCCGTGGAGCGCGCCCAGCGCCACCGGCCGCGCCCCGGCGCCCGTCACCGCATCGAGCACGCCGGGCTGGTCCGCCCCGACCAGCTCCCGCGCTTCGCCCGCCTCGGCCTCAGCGCGGTCGTCCAGCCGAGCTTCCTGCGGTACTTCGGCGACGACTACGCGGCCGTCATGGGGGAGGGGCGGGCCCCATGGCTCTACCGCGGCCGGTCCTTCCTGGATCACGGCATCCCCCTGGTCAGCAGCTCCGACCGACCCGTCGCCGACGGATCCCCGCTGCTCGCCGTCCAGTTCATGGTGGAGCGGGCCTCCGCCTCCGGGCGGGTGATCGGCCCGGACGAGGGCGTCACCGTCGACGAGGCCCTGCATGCCTGCACGGTCGCCGCCGCGCGGGCCTGCCACTGGGAGGACACCCTGGGCAGCCTCACCCCGGGCAAGCGCGCCGACCTGGTCGTCCTCGGCGACGACCCGCGCGCCGTGGATCCCTCCCGGATCGGGGACATCGAGGTCCTGGGCACGTGGACCGACGGCGCGGTCGTGTCCGGCGGGCCGTTCGCCTGAGCGGGCGCGCCCGGCGCTCGCCGGGCCGGTCCCCGGCCCGCTCCTCCCTGCTTCCGGGCGTTCGCATCCCCCGGCTCGGGACCCGGCCCGGCCCGCGGAGCCGGGCACCGGCCCGCGCCTCGGGCCCCGGCGCGGCCCGCGTCCCCCTGGACCACCGGATGGCCGGCGGCGGGTCGGGTCCCGGTCCGGCATGCAGCGGTGGACGCTCCGCCCGTCCGGGCCGCCCGCCTGCCCGGCGGCGCGCAGCGGCCGCAGAAGGCGGCCGCGCGACCAGGTCCGAGCCGGGCGCCGAGGTGCCGGCGGGGCGCCGGTCGCCCGGTGCTCGTGCGTCCGGAGGGCTTCAGGCGGCTCTCAAGGTCTGTTAGGTTAGGCTTACCTTAGTTAGGAGTTACCGATGGTCCTTGCCAAGGTCCGCACCGCCGGGCCGAGCAACGCGGAGCGCATTCGCTCCGTCGTCGCCGCAGCCACGTCGCTCAGCCTGACGACCGACGGCAGCAGCTACGACCTGATCGCGATGCACACCACCGACCGGCGGGGCCGGCTGAGGCTCCATCCGCCCGCCGACAGCCCGCTCGCCGTGCAGATCGCCTTCGCTCCCCGGGGTGTCCTGGCCGGACTCCTGGAGTTCACCGACGTCGCCCCCACCGGCGTCCGGGACCGGGTCCGCTCCCGGGTCACCCTCTCGGGCTGGCTCACCCCCTGCGAGGAGCAGCCCACGGCCGGCGCCCTGGTCCTCCGCCTCGACGCCGCCCGGGCCGGCATCGAACGGCGCGGCCTCGTCGAGTACGTCGGACTGGACGAACTGGCCCTCGCCGAACCGGATGTGCTCGCCTGTCAGGAGGCGGCGATGCTCACCCACCTCGACGACGACCACCACGAGGTCGTGGAGCAGCTCAGCCGCCTCCTCGACCCGGAGGTGCTCCAGGGCGCCGTGCGGGTGCGCCCCCTCGCCCTGGACCGCCACGGCATCACGCTGCGCTGCGAGTACCCGCGCAGCCACGCCGACGTCCGGATCTCCTTCGCCGCCCCCGTGCACGATGCCGACGGCGTCGGCCCGCAAATGGAACGGCTCCTGCGCCGCGCGGCGGCCCGCTGCCGCAAGCGCCGCAGTGGCACGTCGTGACCGGGCCCCGGGCGGGGGCGGGCCGCACCGTGCGCCACGTCCCCGCCGGCGGGTCGCCGCCCGCCCGCGATCCGCACCGCCCCGCGGCTGACGGCGGCACCCCGGCGGCGCGGCCCGGCCACCGCGCGGGCGCGGCCCCGCACGACCGGGTCGCCGCGATCATCCGGGCCGCGCCGCTCGCCGCCGCCCTCGCCACCCCGCCCCCCGCCCCCGACCGGGCGGCGGCCCCGCGCCCACGCCGCCCCGGCACATGACGGCCCCGTGGCCGGGCGCGGCCGCAAGACGGCCCCGGCGCCGCCCCCCCCGCCCCGCAAAGCCCGATCCGGGCACATCTGTTCGCGAACCATCCCCGGCACACCTCTCCCGCTCCGGCGTCGTTGGACACCCCGACCCGCCCGCAAGCACAGGAGCCCAGGTGCCGCGCACGTCGCCCCCTACCGTCACCACGGTCCAGCACCCCTTCCCCGGCCAGACAGCCCGTCCGGACGACGTACGCCGGTCCGGTGTCACGGAGCACCGGCTCCGTGTCCAGGGCTATCGCTACGCCGCGCGGGTCGTGCGCAGCACCGCGCCGGTGGCCGAACCGGCGCTCGTCCTCGGCGGGTCCTCCCAGGACCGGTACTCCTGGACCCGGCACGAGGGGCGGCTCGCCGAGGTGTGCGACGTCGTCACCGCCGACCTGCCCGGGTACGGCTCGGCCGACTTCCTGCCCGCCGACCGGGGTACGGACTTCCTCGCCGAGGCCGTCGCCCATCTGCTGGACGAACTGGACCTGCCCCGGGTCAACCTCGTCGGCGCCTGCTTCGGCGGAGCCGTGGGCCTGCGCGTCGCCCAGCGCCATCCGCGGCGGGTC
This sequence comes from Streptomyces sp. CNT372, assembly GCF_000377145.1. NCBI lineage: Bacteria > Bacillati > Actinomycetota > Actinomycetes > Kitasatosporales > Streptomycetaceae > Streptomyces > Streptomyces sp. CNT372. Next base: position 216,212 of record NZ_KB897787.1, read on the forward strand.
GCCCGGCTGATGCTCGTCGGCATGACCCGGGCCATCCCGGCCGACTACGCGGCCGCGATGGTCCGCTGGGACGGGCTGATCCGGGCAGGTGACACCGCCACGGTCGCCCGCGAACTCGCCGACCGCTTCATGTCGCCGGCCGGGGCGGGCGCCGTCCGCCGCCACGCGGCCGTCTCCCGCCTCGTCCACCAGCAGATCGCCGGGCAGAGCCCCGAGGAGATGGCCAAGTCGGCCGAGCACAACCTCCGGCTGATGCGCCACGACTGGTACCGGGCGGACCCCTTGCCGGCCGTGCCGACCCTGGTGGTGACCGGTGAGCACGACACCCTCACCACCCCCGCGATGGGCCGGGACCTCGCTGCGCACCTGCCCGGCGCACGGTTCCTGACGATCCAGGAGACCGACCACCTCGCCCCCATCGAACGCGTCCCCGAATTCGCGGAGTTGATGGCCCGCTTCTGCGCCGGGGAACGCTACGACGACCTGCCGTACCTCGCGCCCTGACCGGGGACGGCACGACGGGGCCCGGCCGCGGCACCTGATGCCCTGCGGCCGGGTCCCGGAGATGCGGTCAGCGGCCCCTGACCGGCTCACGCCGGTTGCGCATCCTCAGCAGCACCACGCCCGCGGCGAGGAGCGCGGCGCCCACGGCCGAGGGCCACAACTGGGCGCCGGTGGAGGCGAGTGAACCGCCCGCCGACTGCTGGGGCGCCGTACCGCCCGCGGGGGAGGGCGCCGTGCCGTCACCGGCACCGGACCCTTGCGGGGTGTCCGTACGGTCCGCCGCCGACGGCGCCGGGGCGGGCGCCGCCGAAGCCTCCCCGCCTTCCGGGGCGTCCTCGCGGACGGCGGGCGCGTCGCCCTTGCCGGCCGCCGGCTTCTCGCCGCCGTCGCCCAGGACATCGGGCGCGCGCCGGACGTCCGGCGCGGTGGCCCCGCCGTCCTCCGCTGCCGGACGCCCGGCCGCCGGGCGGTCCGCCGGGACGCCCTTGTCCTCAGCGGCGCCGGGGGGTACGTCCTGGCCGCCGCCCGCACCGGATCCGTCCTGCCCGGCCTGGTTCTGGCCCTGGCCCTGGCCCTCGCCCGGCTGGTCCGGGGCGCCGGGCTGCCCGGGTGCGCCGGGCACGTCGGCGCCACTGCCACCGTTGCCGCCCTGGCCCGGGTCGCCGCCGTCCTGGCCGCCGTTGCCACCGGTCGCGCCGGCGTTCTGCCCGGGCTGACCACCGGAGTCGCCCGGCTGCTCGGGCGCGATGCCGTTCTGTCCGCCTCCGTTCTGTCCGCCGTCGCCCCCGTCGCCGTCCTGACCGCCGGTGTCCTGGCCGTCGCCGTCGCCCGGGGGCTGCTCGCCCGCGTCCGGCAAAGTGCCGCCCGCGTCGTCCGGGCCGCACTGACGGCCCTCGTTGACGCAGGCCACCAGCTCCGCCATCAGCGCCTCGTCGAAGACGTTGATGAAGTCGCCGTGGTCGGTGACGGGCTTGTGGAGTTGTTCGGGGAAGGAGTCGACGGCGAAGACGACGGGGTTGTCGCCGTCGAGGACGGGCGGGGGCACGTCGTAGACGATGCGCTGGACGAGTTGGGGGATGGCGCGGAAGCCGCTGGGGCACCGGCCGTTGGCGTCGGCGAAGGCGACGTGGGTGCGGTGGTTGGCGCTGTCGGTGTTCTGGCCGTCCCAGCAGCTCTGGAACGTGAAGGTGCGGACGACCTGGCTGCCTTCGGGGCAGATGGGGTACTTGTCCTTGAGTTGTCGGTCCTCGAAGCCGGTGCAGCTCCAGGAGGCGTTGGCGTTGGCGTTGCCGTTGACGAAGGCTTTGGCGTCGCCGGTGATGATGCGCAGGAAGCGGGGCATGGCGGTGACTTTGCTGCGCGGGTTGCCGACGAAGTTGAGGGTGACCTGGGTGGGGGTCTGGATTTCGCCGACGTTCTGGTCGTTGCCGCCGCCGTCGGCCTGGGCGTCGTTCTCCTGCTGTCCGTTCTGGAGGCGCAGGACGGGCCAGTAGTAGGTGGAGCGGTCGCCCTGGTTGCGGCAGGTGGTGGCGCCGTTGGCGAGGTCGTCGTCGCTGGCGAAGGCGTCGTTGGCCTGGTTGCCGATGTAGTCGTGCATGTGGTGGGCGCCGTTGGCGACGCCGGGGGCGACGATGACGTTGTCGGGGTTGAAGAGGCCGCCTGCGTTCACGCCGCAGTCGGTGGTGAAGGTGCCGCGGGAGGCGCCGCGCTTCTGGCGGGGCTGGGAGACGTTGGGCTGGACGTCCTGGATGTTCACGAAGTCGCCCGCGACGGGGCCGTTGCCGGCCTGCCCGCCGAACCCGCCACCG